>CANLTN010000009.1:0-197943 GCA_947494035.1 uncultured Pseudovibrio sp.
AACTCAAGCTGCTGCGTAATTGGAGCGGATCCACTTATAAACCACGCTCAACTGTCCAAATAAACGGGACCACCTCTGTTTGTGCTTTTCGGGCCATATAATTAGTTTAAATATCAATATTTTAGTATATAAAATTACGAGGAAAGGGAGCTTGAATAAACTTAATCTTCTGAAACAGAAAATAGCTAGCCATCTCAATATCTTCTCCAGAAGATTAAGTGAACTTTGGGGGAATGTGCGAGAGACGCCCGTCTCTACAGAGGACCTACACATTTCTATGAAAAGAAATGCTGTTCCTTCTCCGGGTTTTTTCTTGATGCTTGGACTAAGCGGAATAATTGCAACATTGGGAATGATCGCAAACAGCGCCCCAACAATAATAGGCGCGATGATTATTGCCCCGCTTATGGCTCCTATTGTCAGTGTTGCTTTTGGACTTGCCTTGATGGATCTTCGTTTGATCCTGATTTCTATATTTTCCGTTTTTGCAGGCACATTACTGGTTATTCTTATCGCCTATACGGGGATTGAGGTGATTGGAATGCGGATTGTTGGCACGGAGGTTCTCTCACGTGCTTCACCTTCCATGCTGGACCTAGGGGTTGCTCTTGCAGCGGGATGCGCTGCGGCTTTCGCCCAGACAAGGCCCAGCATAACCAATTCGATTGCCGGTGTCGCAATTGCCGTAGCACTTGTTCCGCCGCTTGCGGCCTCTGGAATAGGATTATCCTTAGGGGCAAAAGCGACCAGTGAAACGGGACTTTCTCTGGGTGAATTTGGTCTAAAATCCGGAGGCTATGACATTGCGGCGGGCGCATTTCTTCTATTTCTTACAAACCTCATTGGCATCATAATCATTGGCACATTGGTGTTTGTGGCTCAGCGTTACGGTAATTGGCGTAAAGCTTTGACGGCCGTTGCAATTATTTCCATGTTATCTTTTCTATTTGTGCCGTCCTTGCAGGAGACGCTGCATGAGATTTACGTGAAAAATCGCGTTATTCGCTTAGCTGTGAAACGTTCGCACACTTTTACAAAGAAGGGAGCGGAGGACCTGGTCCAAAAAATCGAGAGCGTGAACGTTAATTACCTAGATGGTGTGTTGAACGTAAATATCGTGATGTTCTTGACCCACGACCATTTGGAGGGCGCACAAACGCGCCTTGATGATTTCCGCAGGGTTATTTCCGAGGAAATTGGTGAGCCTATTACAATGGAAGTTGACGTTATTCCGATCGATTTTATGCGCTTTCGCTCCGCACAAGCAAAACTTGCTGAATAAGTAAGGTCGGCTCTTTAGTTTATGCTGGTGAGAGACAAATGTCTGCCCAGTCAAACCTAACAGACTACCCTCCACGATCCACCAGTTTGCATAGTGATGTGCGGTGAACTCCTACATGGCGGAGGCATTGAAGGGGCTACATCGGCATCTGACACAAGGCGTATCACTGAGCATTGCAAGGGTAATCTCTTCTGCGTTTCCCGGCAATCAGATGGCTCAGCTGCCGCCGTGTGCTTGTGGCAACACAAACAGATAAACAACCAGAGGAGTTTTGGTGGGCTCCATAAGGACAGGGATATAACTGACTGGCCGGGTTTCAATAGAGATAACTATATGAGCGTCTGCCTCGATCATTTCAGGGTTGATCTTCCAATGTTGATGGGAGACTTCCGTTTATCCCGAATGAGCTTTAGTTGCCTGTATTCTGTTTGTGAGAGCAAAGGGTTGGTATTTGGTCGTGGCCCGCATCTGGCTGTGCGTTCTTCGTGTTTTTTCAGATGTATAAGGAGAAGAAAGTTTGTTCGGGCCCGTTCAAGCCGTGGCCAAAAGCTATTGAGTCCAGCCGAAATAGCCAGCCAATAGCTGCCCAAAAGAAGAAATGGTTTCAAGTGACCAACGCGAATTGAAGGATACCCAATCCGAAAAGATTAACGGTTAACTAATTGCATGAGGTTTGTTGGCAGACAAGAGCTTACCGGGCAACTGACCTGTTTGGCCCGCTGGAATGACGCTCTTTGTGACCCGTGACTATCACAGTTGAGAAGGTACTCATGCGCATTCTGGTTTTACTCCTTTGCTTGCTTGCGGTTGCGCTCGCAATACCGGCCCATGCAGTGAGATGGCAGCCGAGCGGGAGTGAGAAGGAGTTGCTGTTGAGCAAAGGGGTTGGCGGGCTGGTGCTACTCCGCAACCGCGCGGGCAAGATCCATCGTGCAACACGCACTGAGATGTCCAAGAGTGCACTGATATTTTCATTGAATTCGGAAGCACAGGCCGGGGATGCGGGGGCGGTCTTTGGTTTGGCGGTGGCGCATGAGATGGGCCATGGGGTTCCCAAAAACCTGCCGGTGGCCATGGAGCTTTACGAAAAAGCGGGAGAGATGGGGCTTGCAGCGGCCTACAACAATCTTGGTGAGATTTACAGGAAGGGCAAACACGTCGAGGCCGACCCGAACAAAGCAATGGAGCTTTACCAGCTTGCTGCGGAGTGGGGAGATGCGTGGGCGCAGAACAATCTGGGCCTGTTGTATCTGCACGGTATCGGCGTGGAGATGGATCCGAAGCTGGCTTATTACTGGGTGAAGGGGGCGGCCACGGCGGGCCTGATGCAGGGGGTTGAAAACCTCGCTGGCCTTTACCGTGACGGGATCGGGGTTGAGCGGGATGCGATGCGCTCCCGCGCGCTTTACCGCAAGGCGATTTCTCTTGGGTCTATTGATGCGCATGTGCCACTTGGGGAACTTTTGGAAGATGGGGATGGCGGCAAGGCCGACCTTGCTGGAGCCATTCAGCACTATCGCACTGCTGCGGATGCCGGACATCGGCTGGGGAACCATTACCTTGGCACGATTTATGAGGATGGCGTTGGCGTTGAGCAGGATCTGGAACTGGCTTTTTATCACTATGAAAGAGCTGCGAGGCAGGGGTTGGCTCGGTCTCAGTTTGCGCTGGGCCGGTTCTACCTGCTTGGGCAGGGGACTCGACCCGACCTGAGGAAAGCGGTTGATCTGTATAAAGCGGCTGCCAAGCAGGGCAATGCGCAGGCGTTGAATGATTTGGGCGTGCTTTACGAGAATGGCCGCGGGGTGCCGCAGTCCTATGAGCTGGCAATGGAGTTCTATACGGCGTCTTCTGCCCGGTTTCCGTTTGCGCTTACCAATGCCGGTCTGCTTTACCTGAGTGGGCGCGGTGTGCCGCAAGATGTTGATCTGGCAAAGAAGCTGTTTCAACAGGCCTCTGAACGAGGGGAGCCGGTGGGTGATGTGTTGTTAGGCAAGGTCTATCTGCAGGGCTTCAACGAAGAGCCGAAACCCGGTGAAGCGGCCCGCATGTTTTTGCAAGCAGCTGCGAAAGGGGTGCCGGAGGCGTTTTACCTATTGGGGTACTGCCATGAAAGTGGCCGGTGCATGGCCCGCAATCTGGTCAAAGCACGAGATTTTTACAAGATGGCTGTTGAGCAAGGGTATCGGGGGGCCGAGAAGGCGCTTCGCAAACTGGAATGGCAGCTGAAAACCCAGCCCAATAACTAGGTTTTAGCAAAAGAGCCGGATTCGATCCGGCTCTTTTGTCGTGTGTGCGGGTGGGGTTGTTTGTTCATCATTACCTGTTCGGCGGGGCTGGGTTGGCCTTATTGAGTGGAACAGGGCGTACGATGTTGAACCAGAAGTCGAAGGTGTCCAGCATCCCCAACAGGTCGGTCAGCTTGGAGGCTTCACCATCTACGGTGACTGCGCCGGAGTTGATCGCATCCTCAAAGGTTTGCTCACCAAGCATGATGCTGTCGAGTGTGCTTCTTTCGAGCGTCACTGTCGCATCCGCATTCTGGATCTGGTAGCCTTCAATATGGCTGAGGGCGGCGTTTTGCAGCTCCATCGCATATTTCTCGTCTGTATCTGAGAAGACCCAGTTCAGCTTGATCTGCTGATCTCCCGCCTTTGTGTTGTTGAGACGCATGGCTGCGAAGTCAAACAACAGGTTGACATCCATGGAGCGGATGATGTCAGGGCTTGCGGTGTCAGGTGCGGGCAGTTCTGCAATGCCGGTCCGCAGTTCCTGCGCGCCGGAGAGGTAGAAGTTGCGCCATGGGCCGGATTCTGCCTGATAGCCAAGTTGTTCCAATGCATCAGCCTGCAATTGAGCGGCATCTTCATTGTCCGGCTGGGCATAGACCAGATGGTTGAGCACTTCCGCCACCCAGCGATAGTCGCCCTTTTCAAAGGACTCCTGCGCTTTTTGGAGAAGTACGTCCGGACCTCCCATAAACTCCACGTATTTGGGGCCGGAGACGCGCTCGGGATATTCATGCAGGGTAGCGGGGTTGCCGTTGAACCAGCCGAGATAGCGCACGTATGTGGATTTTACGTTGTGATTGAACGTGCCGTAGTATCCGCGGGCACTCCAGTCATGCTGCAGTGTTTCCGGCACGTCCAGCATTTCGGCGATCTCTGTCATGTGGAAGCCATGGTTGGCCAGACGCAGTGGCTGATCGTTGATGTAACGATACAGATCTCGCTGGTTGCGCAAGTGTCCCAGAATGTTGCCATTGCCGGACAGGTGCCAGTGGTGCGGGGCGAACAGGACCTGAACATCCTCGCCAAATTTGTAAATGGCTTCGTTGATGTATTTGGACCAGCCCAGAGGGTCTCTCAGCCTTGCTCCGCGTAATGAGTATGTGTTGTGCATTGTATGCGTGGCATCCTCGGCGGTGCACAGGGCTTTGAGTTCCCGAATGTAGAAGAAAAACTCGGAAGGTGCCTCGGAATCCAGCGCCATCCAGAAATCGAAGGTGAGACCGTCAATTGTGTGGGTTTCACCGTTGTCTTTGATGATGTCGGTTGGCGGGATCAGCGTGACTGTGCCGGTGGAGGTGGTGGGGCCGAGCCCTGCGCCAACCTGTCCTTCCGGTGAGTGGGGCAGCAGGTTGCCGTACATGTAGGAGGCGCGCCTGCTCATGGCGTTACCAGCCATTACGTTTTCCGAGACGGCATGTTCCATGAAGCCTTCCGGCGCGTATATCTTGACCTTGCCGCTTTTCACGTCCTCTTCATCCACCACACCGCGCACGCCGCCGAAATGGTCCACGTGACTATGGGTATAGATGACTGCGGTGACCGGCTTTTCGCCGCGCTGGGCGTAGTACAGCTCTAGAGCGTAGCGGGCAGTTTCTTCTGATATGAGCGGGTCGACGACGATGATCCCTTCATCGCCTTCAATAAAGGTGATGTTGGACAGGTCCGCAGCGCGCACCTGATAGATGCGTTCTGATACCTGGAAAAAGCCGCTCAGCAAAATGAGCTGGGATTGACGCCAGAGGCTCGGGTTGACGGTTTCTGGCGCAATAGAGCCTTGCATGATGAAGTTGAACTTTGAGAGGTCGTAGACGATCTCGCCGTTTGCGTTCTTCACCACACCGCCGTCTGGCAGAGGCGCGATGAAGCCTGCCTGTGCCTGCTCGAAGGCTTCATTATCGGCAAATGGCAGTTGCTTCAGGATATCTTCGTAAAGCTTACCAGTGGAGCGTGTGGCAGGTTTGGTGATTGTGTTTGCGGTGGTGGTCGCAAAGGACATGGAGCACGCGATGCTCGCCATTACGGTTGTGCAAAGGATCTGGCGGCTAAGGGACTTCTTGGTTTTGTTAAGCGGCATTCCCGACCTCCGATGTAGAGTTGCCACTTTCCCTATAGGAGGGCGGTTAAAGGGCTGGCTCTACCAGTGTTTGAAATGAGGTTTCTGGTTGCTGAAGGACTAACCGGTTCCTGCAATTTTGGGTTATTGCTTTGATGGTTTGTGTATTTTTGATTGACTTGGGCTGAGGAGGGCGTGAATGATTGCTTACTCCTATCTTGAGGTGCTGTTTTGATGGTTTCACGTGTGCTCTCTGGCTTTTTGCTAACCGGTGTATGCCTTGGTTTGGTTTCAGGGGCGAGCGCGGCTTCCATGTCAGGGCAAGGGCGTGTAACAGGCTTTCGCGAGGCTGTTGAGGAGCTCGGGTTTCAGCGATCGGCGCTGGATCAATACCGCAGTAATGTGGAAAGCATCGACTTTGATGCGTTGAGACTGCAGGCAGAGCAAGGAGATGCAAACGCGCAGTTTAAACTGGGTGAAGCGTTCTGGCGCGGGTTTGGGGTTGGGATCAACTATGAGCGTGCCCATTACTGGCTGAGCAAAGCTGCGGCGCAGCAGCATGTGGATGCGCTTGTGCCACTGGCGGTTATGTATGAGCGCGGGCAGTCTGGCATTGCAGACCCCAAGCGGGCAGCTGAACTTTATTTTGAGGCTTCCCAGCAGGGCGATGACTGGGCGCTGGCCCAGCTGGCGCGTCTATACATTGCCGGCGAGGGCATCAGGCAGGATGTGAGCTATGGGCTGAAGCTGCTGCATCAGTTGGCTGCTATGGAGCACTACGCTGCTCTGGTTTCTTTGGGCGACTATGCTGAGGAAGGGCTGGAAGGGGAAGCTCCTGACTACCAGAAAGCTGCTGACTATTTTGAGCGCGCACTGGCAGCGGGGAGCGAGATTGCATCCTCACGCCTTGCTGACCTGATCTATGCGGGGCGGCTGGGTGATGTGGATATGGAGCGGGTGTTTGCTCTGCTGGAAGATGAGCTGAGTTATGGCTCGTTCAATGCGGCGTTGAGTTTGGCACAGATCTATCTGGATGGGGTTCAGGTCCCGAAAGATGCGAAGAAGGCGCTTGAGTATTTTGAACTTGCTGCTGACTGGGGCTCCTCCTACGCGCTGCTGGAAATTGGTGTGCTTTATGAGGAGGGTGCGCTTGGCGAGGTTAACTACAAGCGGGCCGAGGACTACTACCAGCTGGCCCGTGAAAGAGGCGATGGCAATGGCGCGGCCTACCTTGCCTATCAGAAACGGTTTCTGACTTCAGAGGAGGTGGACCCCAGTGAGGTGATTGCGCTTCTTGAGGAGAGCGCCGCGCGTGGGGCATTTGCTGGCATGATTGCGCTGGGTGACTGCTACCGCGATGGCTACGGCGTGGAGGTGGATGACCTTAAAGCCAACGCCTATTACCAGATGGCGGTTGAGGCCGGGTCTACCTTTGCGCTTGTCAGGCTTGGCAATGCCTATGATGAAGGGCTGGGTGTCGAGGTTGATTATGCTAAGGCACTGCAGCTTTATCAAAAAGCCGTTGATGCTGGAGACGGGCAGGCCAATGCCGATCTGGGTTTTCTCTACGAGCAGGGCTATGGTACTGAAAAAGATCAGGCGAAGGCTCGGGAATTTTATGAAAAGGGCAGTGAAGCGGGAAGCGGCTTTGGTGCTTATCGGCTCGGTTTGATCTTCTATTACGGTGATGGGGCGGAGCAAGACTACTCCCAATCCCTCAAGCAGTTTCACAAGGCGGCACGGCGCGGAAACGAAAGCGCCACCGTTTATCTTGGCTACCATTATCATTACGGGCAGGGTGTTGCTGCAGATCCGTTTGAAGCGCGATATTGGTATGAGCAGGCGCTCAGCATCGGGATTGAGAGCGTAAAAATGAACCTTGCTTTTCTTGAGGAGGATGGACTAGGTGGCCCACGTAACCTGAGCAGAGCAAAGCAGCTTTACCGCGAGAGCATTTCTAAAGACCCTGATGCACTGTTTGAACTTGCGCGTCTTGAAGCGGACCAAGATCCAACCCGAGATCATTTGAGGGCCTTTGAGGAGGCTGCACAAAAAGGGAGCAAGGCGGCGCAGCTGAGAGCCATTCATCATTACATGTATGGCGGTGAGCGGGCGCAGGATCTTGAGCGGGCGGAGAAGCTTTTGCTTGAGCTTGCTGCGGGTGAATATGCGGATGCCTATGTTTATCTGGGTATCTTGTACGACGAGATGATCGTCGACCGCGCGGGTACACCTGATGAAGCGGTTAAATGGCTGAGCAAGGCAGCGCACAACGGCAACATCTTTGCCGCAGGCAGGCTTGCGATCAAGTATGAACAAGGGGATCAGGTCGAGGCCAGCAACGAAAAGTTTGTTTACTGGCGTCAGATTCTCGGCCTCAATGGGGAGGCTGATGCGGCACTGGATGCTGCATATGATCTGGAGTACAGCCGTATAGAGCAGGATATGAAGTTGCAGGAGCAGCTTTATACGATTGCGGCCAATGAGGGGAAGCTGGTAGCCCAGTTGACACTGGCAAAGAAGTATATTTTCGGCTCGGAATATCCCGGTGACTATGAGCGCGGCGTGGCCTTGTTGCGTGAGGCGGTTCGCCTGCATGGGGGTACACAAGCGTATCGAATAACCACGTCGCTGTCTGGTGGTGTTCCACTTCATGAGATGCTTAAGCAGGAAGATGGTTATGGCCGGGACTGGGACCGAAAGGTTCTGACGGCAATCAACCTGTTTCACGGCATTACGGTTCCCAAGAACCCGGAGATTGCCGAGCAGCTCATTCGCTCTGCGCCAGACAGGTGGGAGTTTTCACCTGAAGCACGCTATACGCTCGCTACTCTTATTTTTGCGAAGGAAAACCCAAGTGCAGACGAGGTGGAGGAAGCGTTGCAGGCGCTGACGATCACGGCAAATAGTGGCTATGTGAGCGGGCAAAGGAAACTGGCGGGGCTGTATGAGCAGGGGCGCTATGTTGAGCAGGATTATCGCAAAGCAGCTTTGTGGTATCGTATTGCAGGCTCCAAAGTATCTTCTGTGAAAGTGCATGTGGCGCGGCTCATTCTGGAAGGAAAAGTCAAGCCGAACCATGGTGAGGACGCTCTGGAGATTTTGAGCGAAGCGGCTGAAATGCAAAATGCTATGGCCGTCGAGGTGCTTGTTAGTTACTGGGCAAAGCAAGCGCCGAACGGCTATGAGCATACGCGGTGGGTTCGCCGGCAGAAGCAATTGAACACGGCTTCCTCGTAGGCGGGGAGCGTTGCTCTGGCACGGTGCCTGCACAGGAAAACGGGGAGGCCTATGTGTTCTGGTAGGCTGTCTTGTTGTGGCGTTCCATCATTCGGTCCGGAGCTCCAAGGGGAGTGAAGCTGAACTGCTTGTATAGGTCATGAGCGTCGGCTGTTGCCAACATAAAGCGGCGCAGGCCCTGTAAGTCTGGGTGGCTGTTGATCGCTCTCATGAGCTGCTTGGAGAGGCCCTTGCCACGGTGTGTCGGCGTGACGAAAACATCCCCCAGATACGCGAAGGTTGCTTTGTCCGTGATGACACGGGCGAATGCGACTTGCTCTCCATTTTCCAGATAGGCACCAAAGCATATGGAGTTTTCGATAGACCTGTCGAAGACGTCTCGCGGCAGGCCTTTGCTCCAATAGGCTTCTTGTGAGAGGAACCGGTAGAGCATGTCGCATTGCAGTTTGGATTTGTCTGTTGAGATTTCGAGTTCTGATGTTTGTGTCATTTTCTAAGAGTGCCCGGTCTTCTTGATTATGGCGTTTGGAGGCTCGCCTCTGGCTTGGGTGCACGTACGATGAGCAGGATTGCGAAAGAAAGCAGGGTGAGCAGCGCGGAGAATTGGATGGTGTTTCCAAAGGTGGTGATGCTTGCCACTGTGCCGGTCATCATGTTTCCAACCAGGCTTCCGGCAAACAGGGCGTTCGTATAATAGGCCGTGGCGATCCCTGGTCTGTGCAAGGCATAAGACTGGATGAAGGTCAGGCCAATCCCAACGTTAATGCCATAGTAGAGGCCCTCTAGCGCGCAAAGCAGATAAATCTGACTTGGATCTGTTACCCTGACAATGAACAGGAAGAAGAGGGTTCCAAGCAGGGCTGAAAGCAGCATTGCATTCTTGTGCCCCAGTTTTTGCGCGGGCTTTACGACAAAGAAGATAGCAATGACTTCCACAAAGCACTTTACCGAGAATGCCAGTCCCGGTGTTGCTGTTGGAAAGCCCATTTCTTTGATGAAGAAGACCGGCCCTGCGGACACAAAAATGACGTTTGCCGAGGTGAGCGCAAAGATGGGAAGGCAGGCAAGGATGAGGGCAAAGGGTACTGGCTCAATCCGAGTATTGGTGTTGGTTGTGATCTGGTGATGGGTGGTGAAGCTTCTAGGTATGATTACAACGCCCATGACCAGCCAGAGCACGCTGATGATGCCGGATGTTGGGAAGATAGAGCTCATTCCAAATATGCCATAGAGAGTGAAGGCCAGCGGCGTGCCGACCATCCAGCCCAAAGACATGGCAATGCGCAGGTGTGAGTTGAATTTGGCCGTGTCTCGATTGGTTTGCTCAGCAAACAGGCGGCCAAACGAGAACATGGTGGAGAGAACACTGCCGGAAACGCCCATAAGCGGGATACCCAGTAGCAACATCCAATAGGTTGGCACGGCAGATTGTAGGCCCATGTTGATTACGTAGAGCGTGGAGCAGAATATCAAGATGGGCTTTAGCCGTGCACCCGCATCAATCCGAGCGCCGAAGTAGCGGTTTGAAAACAACGTGATGATCGTAGAGAAGGCAATAAAGACCGCAAGCTTCCATGCAGGCTCGCCAAGCTCTGTGACAACATAGGAGCTGTAGAGCGGAATGAGGCAGGCAATGGCTAGTGAGCCGATGAGCATGTAGGAGTGAATCAGTACGGGGTAACGATCCAGCATTGCCAGAGCTGCGGGAACAGAGCGCATAGGAAATCCAAAGGTGATGGGAAAAGGCTTATGGAGTCACATGGGAACGGACACATTGATACATCTCCTGAATTCAATTGCAAGCAGGAGATGCTTGAATACTACATGCACCCTTAGATGGTAGGCGCGGCAGCTCAGGTTGGTTGGGCCACCTCGTGGCTTTGGGGTGGCTTGATGACCAGAAGGACCAGCGTTGCGAGACTTGCGAGCACGACGCTGCTTAGGATCGTGTTTTGGAACGTGGTGTAGGAGGCAATAATTCCGGTGAGGATGTTGCCAGCCAACCCGCCCACGAAGATGGCGTTAACGAAGTATGAGGTGGCGACGCCGGGTTTATGGCGGGCATAATTCTGGATGAAGGTGATGCCCACGCTGGCGCAGATGCCATAGTACATGCCTTCAATAATGCAGAGCATAAGCACTTGCTGAACGGAGGTCGCGCTTGTGATTGTTGCAAAGAAGAGCAATGCGCCGATGCTAGAGAGAGCCATCATATTGCGTTCGCCAATACGTTCTGTCGGCTTAATCGCAAAATAGATGATGAGGACTTCAAACAGGCTTTTGGTTGCCACGGCCCAGCCGGGGACTGATGTCGATAGCCCCATCTCTTTGATGAAGTATACAGGACTTGCCGAGAAGAAGATGCTGTTTGCCGCTGAAAGGGCAAATACGGGTACGCAGGCGATGAGCAGCAGCATGGGAACTGAGTCTGCACTGCTGCTTCCCTGAATTTGCTTCTTGATGTGTGTCTTCAGAGATCCGGGAATGAAGAGCAGGCAGAGGGCCAACCAGATCAAGGCAGATATGGTCGCTGCAAGGTGGATCTGCGTGAAGCCGAATGCGCCGTAAAGCAGGAAGGCAGCAGGAGGACCGAACACCCAACCAAGAGACATGCAGATGCGCATGTGAAGGTTGAAAGTGCCCGGATTGCGCCCTGTCTGTTCTGCAAACAAGCGGCCAGTGGAATACATGGTGGAGAGCGCTCCGGCTGCAATGCCAATCAATGGAATTCCAAGAACCACAAGAGACATGTAGGAAGGAGCTGTCAGCTGGATGAGCGCATGGATGGTAAAGGCGCTGATGTTGATGACCAGCAATGGCTTGACGCGATGGCCGTTATCGATGAGGCCACCGAAAATCCGGTTGGTGATAAGGGACACGAGGGAAAAGCCGCCGATGACCAGCGCAAGATTAAACGCAGGTTTCTGTAATTCCTCAATGATGTAGGTACTCAATAGCGGTATGACGAAGGCAATGGAAAATGCGCCAAAGAACATCACTGCAAAAAATAAAATCGGGTACTTATCAAGTCTTTGTAAATCGCTGCTAATCGGGTTCAAAAATAACTCCACGCCCCGAGCTTGAAAATAATGATCTCGGGCCAACTGCTCTAATACTAGATAAATTACCTTAGGCGCTGGGCATGTAAAGTGAACAATTCTAAGCTCAGAAAGGCAGAATACGACGGCGCGTATTTCTGAAAGCCGCATAACTCTAAACCTTTGGAAAATTATTGATTATTGGTTATCTGAAAAAGGTGAGCTCTCTTTATTCTGGCTGAACTTTGCCGGTGATGTGATGCTCGAATATTGACGGTTGGTTTTTTCGAAGCGGCTGCGATAGCTTTGGAGCACTTGGTGGGAGGACTGGATGCTCTTTGCCTTTATTCTTGCTCTTACTGGCACGTTATTCGGTGGCGTTATCGCGATCTTGTCGGTTTATGCGCTGATGAAAGAAAAGCGGTTTGTGGATGATGAAGGGCGGGTTGTTGAGCTTGAACTTCCGTTTTTTGGCAAGCTGAAAACAAACGCCGCGCCGATTGCCCTGACGTTTATCGGAGGGGGATTGATTGTCTTTTGCCTGCAGCAATTCGGTAATGCACCTAATCTGACCGAGCTGGTTGCTACGGTCAAAATTGAACAGCCCCACTCGGTGAATATGGTTGCTCTGGCGGTCGTCAGTGACGAATGGGATTCGGTGGAGAGCTGGGGCAACGAAGACGAGCTTGAGATCAAGCTGAAGGTTCCCAGTAACTGGAATTCATATAATGGCTATCTGGTTCCATTAGGGGACCCGGATGTTGCTCCGAGATTCTTTAATGCTGGCGAGCAATTCAACCCCACTGTTGTCTTGAGCAAAAACCGCTGAAGAGGAAAGCAAGCGATGATACGGCATTTTGCCCGTTTGGTGGTGTTCTGCGTTTTGGTTGTTGGCAGCGCTCCTGTTTTTTCGATGGGGGAGTGCACGGTGAGTGATGGGAAGAAAGGTGCGCCTGCGGTTTCGATGTGTGGTCAGGCCGTTGACGATCAAAATGAGCCGATCGCGAATGCACCGCTGCTGTTGAAGAACAAAGACAGTGACAAGGCGATTACTGTTTTCACAGATGAGCAGGGGTTTTTCCGAGCATATAATCTGGATAGCGGCGAATACTTGGTTGAGCTGCCTGAGGGGCTTGCCAAAGAGTTTGCTGTTGGTCCTTCCACTGGCGAAGTTTCTGACAGCGGGCAAAACGTGAGATCGATCCAGATTAAAGAAAAGAGCTTCCTTCAGAACATGCTCAGTTTGCAGCCTGATGCGGTTGATGCAGGAAAAATTCAGTTCAACATTGAGCAGAGAGTTCAGCAATAATCCTTGCCGGAGGCACTGGCAGAAAACGTCTCCTGTTGTGCAGATGAGCTGAAAAAAGTGATCCGGTCAGGGAGATGACAGGGCGAGTGGCGACTGTTTCTCTGACTTGCCTTCCCGAAGTGTTTCCGCAGAAGAAAAAAACGGAGCGCGGCGGGGATATTTGTATTCCCGCCGCGCTCCGTTTTTCTGTTCTAACGTACCTTTAGCAAAACTGCTGGGCAGTTTTAGAGGGACGGCTTAGTTCTTCGCTTTGTCGACCAGCTTGCCAGCGGAGATCCAAGGCATCATTTCGCGGAGCTTTGCGCCAACTTCTTCAATTGGGTGCTCGTCGTTCAGGCGGCGGGTTGCTTTGAACTTGGCAGCGCCAGCCTTGTATTCCTGAATCCACTCAGAGGTGAAGGTGCCGTTCTGGATCTCGTCCAGTACGCGCTTCATTTCTGCTTTGGTCTCAGAAGTTACGATGCGTGGACCGGTCTTGTACTCACCCCACTCAGCGGTGTTGGAGATGGAGTAGTTCATGTTTGCGATGCCGCCTTCGTAGATCAGGTCTACGATGAGCTTCACTTCGTGCAGACATTCGAAGTATGCCATTTCTGGTGCGTAACCAGCTTCGGTCAGGGTCTCAAAGCCAGCGCGGATCAGCTCAACCAGACCACCACAGAGAACTGCCTGCTCACCGAACAGATCGGTTTCACACTCTTCGCGGAAAGTGGTTTCGATGATGCCGGAACGACCGCCGCCAACGCCGGATGCGTAGGCCAGACCGAGGTCTTTTGCGTTACCGGTTGCGTCCTGGTGAACAGCGATCAGGCAAGGCACGCCGCCGCCCTTCTGGTATTCACCGCGTACGGTGTGGCCTGGGCCTTTTGGAGCAACCATGAGAACATCGATGGATGCTTTTGGCTCGATCAGACCGAAGTGGACGTTCAGGCCGTGGGCGAATGCAACTGCAGCGCCGTCACGGATGTTGTCGGCGATTTCGTCTTTCCAGATGTCTGCCTGCAGTTCATCAGGAGTTGCCATCATCATCAGGTCTGCGTCTTTTGCAGCTTCTGCAACGGTCTTACAGGTGAAGCCGTCTGCTTCTGCTTTCAGGCGGGTGGTGGAACCTTCGCGCAGAGCGACGGTGATGTCTGTCAGACCACTATCTTTCAGGTTCATTGCGTGTGCACGGCCCTGAGAACCGTAACCAATGATGGTGACTTTCTTGTTTTTGATCAGGTTCAGGTCTGTATCGCGATCGTAATATACACGCATGGTCTTACCTCTTTTTTCCTTAGTGCTTTTCTCAACGCACGTTTGGTTTAGCTGTTGTCTTGCGTATCCTTGAAAACTGGTTCTCCCTTTTCAGGGATACGCTCTAATTTTCTGCTCCGTAGAGCTGTATGAACTGTTTGACCGCTGTTTTAGCGGCCAGTTCCAAGTCTTTTGCTGATGTCTGCGCGGTGCCGCCCAGAAGCATGCGGATGTGTTGGTCGCGGACGACCAGACCGTAAAGGGTGCTGTAGGCTTCCTGCGGGTCTTCGCAGCGCAGGTAACCCAGTGCGCTGCCTTTTTCGAGCAGTGCTGTGGTCTGTCTGCCAATGCGGGCGCGGCCACTCTTTTCGAGGATGGCGCCAAGACCGGTTTCTGATTTGCTGGCTTGCCCAATGGCAAGTCTGTTCAAGGCCAGAGAAACATCTCCGGAGATGGTTTCCAGCAGGCTCTTGGCAAACTCTTCCAAGGCTGTGCGCAGCTGCTCTGCGCTCATGTTGGTTGCCGGGTCAGCACCCGGAATAACCTTGGAAGCCTGCCGGCTTACGATTGCCGCCAACAGTCCATCACGATCACCGAACCACTTGTAAAGGCTCTCCTTGGAGCACCCTGCAGCGCGAGCAATGGCTGCTGTTGTCAGCGCCTTTTCGCCGCCTTCCACGAGCAGCTCCAATGCTTTGTCCAGAACCGCGCGCTGGCGGTCTGTAAAGCCTGTTTGTTCTTGCTCGGTTGGCATGATGTTTTTTATTCCGACTGTTTGGTCTGTAAAACTTTATGTACCGTACGGTACGGTTCGCTTATGCCGTAGAATCGAAAAGGATGCAACAGGAAAATGAGTGGAAATGCAGAGTCGCTGAAAGAAATTTAGCCCGGTTGCGGTGAGGCTGGTTTGATCCATTCGATATTGCGTCAAAAATGCGTCGAAGGTCGGTGTTTTGGGCAGGGAAAACGTATTGTCTGAGGGGATCGATTTGAGGGGCATATGGCCTCTTTTTTATCCAGACGGTTCGTAGGCACCTCTATCTACGGAGACTTCGTGAGGAGATTGTGTTCTTTCCTAAAGGGGGAGTTGTTTTGCAATTGTGGACGACAGCAAATTGTCGATCACAAGGGAACGTTTCAAGGGGAGACGTTCCCTTTCAAGGATAGGACTTGCTCTAACAAGGGCGTTAGAGCGCGGTTGGACTTATACTTCACCAAGGGCATGGCGGAAGCGGTGGACGCTTTCGGTGAAGCCGTGGACCAGAGCGTCGGCGGTGAAACCGTGGCCGATAGAGACCTCGGAGATGTACGGTGCGCGTTCGATCAGGGCTGGCAGGTTTTCAACGGTAAGGTCGTGTCCTGCGTTGACCAGAAGGCCAGCAGCTTTTGCAGCTTCAGCAGTTGCGACCACTTTGTCGAGTTCGACCTTTTCTGCTTCCTTATCAGAATGGCAGGCACCGTACGGGCCGGTGTAGATTTCGATCCGCTCAGCACCGGCTTCGGCAGCGAGGGCAGGCTGGCTTGGGTCCGGATCCACGAAGAGGGAGGTGCGCACGCCCCAGGACTTGGCTTTGGCAATCACGTCTTTAAGGAGATCCATGTTTTTGGAGAAGTCCCAGCCATGGTCCGAGGTTTGCTGGGATGGATCATCGGGTACGAACAATACTTGCGTTGGGCGTGTTTCTTCCACCAGTTGCAGGAAGCGCTCATCGGGGTAGCCTTCCAGACACAGCTCTTTACCGTGCAGCTCCTCACGCATCATTTTGGCGAGGTCGTAAACATCCGAGCGGCGGATGTGGCGCTCGTCCGGGCGAGGGTGCACGGTGATGCCTTTGGCTCCTGCTTTGAGGGCGAGCGCTGACAGCTGCGTAACGCTCGGCCACGGAAGGTCGCGTCGGTTTCTCAAAACTGCAACGGCGTTTACGTTGACGGATAAGCGGCTCGGCGTCTTCATGGGGAAATACTCTTTGATGGGTCAGAGCAGGCGTCTTGATGCGTTATGCCCTGACTTTTTGGTCTACGCGTAGCCTTATCCGAAAACCGGGTCCTATATTTCGGGGATACGCTCGAGATTTAGAAAATAAAACGGCGTCTTCACAGATTTGCAAAAGACGCCGCTCAATATCAATAGGTCAGAAATGACTTCCAACTGTTAAATGTCGTCGTGCACGTCTTTCAGGCCATGTGCACCGCGCGCAAGTGCGGCAACACCTGTACGGGAAACCTCCACAAGACCGAGTGGCTTCATAATTTCGATGAACTGATCGATCTTGTTGGTCCGGCCAGTGATCTCGAAAACAAAGTGATCAATGGTTGCGTCAATGACGGTTGCCTTGAACGCTTCCGACAGGCGCAGGGCTTCCAGACGCTTGTCGCCTTCGCCGCGCACTTTGATCAGCGCCAGTTCCCGTTCCAGCGGCTTTTCCTGATTGGAGACCTTGGCGGCAACAGTCAGATCACGCACAATGTGGACCGGAACAAGACGGTCAAGCTGGTGACGGATCTGTTCGATGATCTGCGGGGTCCCTGTGGTGACGATGGTGATGCGGGACACGTGCTTTTCGTGTTCCGTTTCAGACACGCTGAGACTGTCAATGTTGTAGCCACGGCCAGAAAACAGGCCGATCACACGGGCGAGTACACCCGGTTCGTTGTCGACAATGGCTGATAGTGTATGTGTTTCCAAAACATCGCTGGTTTCAGCTAGGAAATAAGCTGATAGAGCGTCGGATTTAGGTGCGTTCATAATGAATCTCCCAGCTTAAGCTATACCAATGACTTGCCAGCGGCGTCGATGGCGTTTGCAACAGCTTCGTCAGTCGCTTCGTCCGGCAACAACATTTCGTTGTGGGCTTTGCCTGACGGGATCATCGGGAAGCAGTTTGCCAATTGAGCAACGCGGCAATCGAAGAGCACTGGTTCGGGAGATGCAATCATCTCCTGAATTGCATCATCCAACTCTCCCGGCTTGGTTACACGGATGCCCTTTCCGCCGTAAGCTTCTGCCAGTTTTACGAAGTCAGGCAGGCTATCGGTGTAGGAGTGGGACAGGCGGTTGCCATGCAGCAGCTGCTGCCATTGACGGACCATTCCCATGTAGGAGTTGTTCAGGATGAATGTTTTTGGTGCCAGACCATGCTGAACGGCTGTCGACATTTCCTGAATGTTCATCAGGATCGAGGCATCGCCTGCCACGTTGATGCACAGGGCGCCGGGGTGGGCAACCTGAGCGCCGATGGCCGCCGGCAGGCCGTAGCCCATGGTGCCGAAGCCGCCTGAGGTCAGCCAATGGTTTGGCGATTCAAAGCCAAGGTACTGGGCTGCCCACATCTGGTGCTGTCCAACCTCGGTTGAGATGTACACATCCTTGCGGCCCTTGATGGCTTCGTTCAAACGCTGCAAGGCGTACTGAGGCATGATGACATCGTCGCTTTGGCGGTAGGACAGGCAATTGCGGCTGCGCCACTTGGTGATCTGGCTCTGCCAATCCTTCAGCTCTGGACGGGCACGGAAGCTGGAGGCGCGCCAGATGCGAACCATGTCTTCCAGAACGTGCGCCACATCGCCAACGATTGGCAGGTCAACATGCACGATCTTGTTGATGGAGGATGGGTCGATGTCCACGTGGATCTTGGTGGAATGCGGCGAGAACGCGTCCAGACGGCCCGTGATGCGGTCGTCGAAGCGTGCGCCGATGCAGATCATGAGATCACAATCATGCATGGCCATGTTGGCTTCATAGGTGCCGTGCATGCCCAACATGCCGAGCCATTGTTCGCCGGAAGCGGGGTAGGAGCCCAGACCCATCAGTGTGGAGGTGATCGGAAAGCCAGTCAGGTCGATCAGCTCACGCAACAGCTGGCTTGCTGCTGCGCCGGAGTTAACGACGCCGCCGCCAGTATAAAATACCGGACGCTTGGCTTTGGACATGAGTTCAACCGCTGCGCGAATGGCGGTCATGTCGCCTTTCAGCTGCGGGCGATAGCTCTTGTGGTTGGTTGGGTTTGCCTGTGCAATTTCGTAGGTGCCGGTGGCAAACTGAATATCCTTTGGAATGTCGACAACAACAGGACCCGGACGGCCGGATTGTGCAACGTAGAAGGCTTCGTGCAGGATGCGTGGCAAGTCATTCACGTCCTTCACCAGCCAGTTGTGCTTGGTGCAGGGGCGCGTGATGCCGACGGTATCACATTCCTGAAACGCATCGGACCCGACGAGGTTGGTTGGTACCTGACCGGTGATGCAAACCATAGGAATGGAGTCGAGCATGGCGTCTGTCAGAGCCGTTACCATGTTGGTTGCGCCGGGACCGGATGTCACCAGCGCAACACCGGCTTTTCCGGTGGAGCGTGCATAGCCTTCAGCTGCATGGCCAGCGCCTTGCTCGTGACGGACGAGGATGTGCTGGATCGCGTCCTGCTGGATCAGCTCATCATAAATGGGAAGGACTGCACCGCCAGGGTATCCAAATACATGTTCTACCCCGTTGTCCTTCAGCGCCTGGAGAACCATTTCAGCGCCTGTCATCTCCCGTTGCATCATCAAGTCCTTGTTGCCTGTATCTGCTCGTTTTGTCTGATTGAAGGTTTTTTAGATCAATCGGACTGTTTGTTTTGCAGAGTGCTTGTTTAAACATCACTGCGAAGTGGCCATAAAAAAAGGAGCCGTTTGGCTCCCTGTGCGCGTCTAACCGTTCCGAGTGAGCCTACTCACTCCGGCGACGCGCTTCCCACCACGATAAGGAGAATTGAAGTTTGCATTTTGGTATTGGGAGCCTTATGGCCCCGCTCTCCCTTAACATTATTCCAACCGTGTAAAAGATTACCGCGCTTCACCATTGAATCGCATAGGTAACCTCTAAAATTCGGGGAGAGATTAGGCTTAGATAACTCATAGCGTCAAGGGGCTTATTCGTAATGTTGCGCCGCAATGACCTCTTATTTACTTGAGTTATCTGCAAGTGTCGTCTGGCTTTGCAAAAAATACTCACGGCAAGGCTGTACATGCTCTGGTTGTATCAGCTTCTAAGGATGAATGTAGTGCAATGGATCGAAACCGCAGGAATACGCGATTTTGCAGTGCGGTGGAGGTGGTTTGGTTTTGGTTGCAGTGCACGCGTGTTTTTGACGAGAGGCTTTGACAGTTGGCTGGTCAGAGCATTCTGCTTGGCTCCTGTTTTGGGTAATTTAAAAGGAACGCAATCTGATAAAAAGTCCGGTGTTTTTTGAGAATGAGCACGCTCTGATTGTGAATTTGCGGGTGAATCTCGTATATTTACCTAGGTTAGTCTGGGATAAGTTTACTTTTCACAAGACATTTTTGAAAACTTGCGCATAGGGCCTTGCGCTCTAGCAAAAGGCTTTATATACACCCGCCATCGCTTCGGCGGGAAGTTTGGGTGTATAGCTCAGTTGGTAGAGCATCTGACTCTTAATCAGACGGTCCCGGGTTCGAATCCCTGTGCACCCACCAAGCATCTCGCAATTAGTGAGCCCGTAGCTCAGCTGGTAGAGCAACTGACTTTTAATCAGTAGGTCCACGGTTCGAACCCGTGCGGGCTCACCATTTTCTCCCAGAAAATCGGTGACTGTTTCACAAGGACTTTTCAGTTCTGGTGATGTTTTCGCGCAGCTGTTTGTAGCGCGCTGTATCTATGTTCCCTTGCGCGCTCATTCTCAAAGTTCTCTTGGATCATCTGTTGTTGGACGTACTGCAGGTCTGTGTTGAGGGTCGGGCGCGGTTCGTGACCGAGCATGATCGTCTCCATAATTTCGTAGAATCGCTTCGTCACAAAATGCGGGGCGGACTGTCTATTAAGAGCAGGGCAGATCCTGTTCTATGAGATTAGGCCTATGCGTTTTTCGGGTTGTTTCAGCAATACGTATACACCCTATAGGTTGTTAACAGGCGTTCCTCTTGTTTCTGGTTGTGTTGTAAATCTGCAAAATCGATTACCCGAAGATCCGTAAGTCGCTGGTGCCTTTCAAATTTTCCAAGTCTGTTCTAGTTTGTAATTAAAGGTTGTGCGACATAATTTATACAACCCATAAAATTGTGTTGGTTTCCCAAAGTCAAGAATATCCGTAGCGTCAACTCAATCGAAACGGACAATTTCTTTGAAAATAAAGTTGATGTCAGTGTTCTGCGCCAGTGTCGGTGTGTGTGATCTGTTTTCAACTTGTGAATATCTGAGGGTTTGTCCGTAATACATTGAGGTGTGGCGGATGTATTATAAGAATACACGAATTGAGCATCTTGATGGGCGTCAGGATTTGGCGCCTGTTTGGGAATACTGGAACGAGCACAGAAAAAGGATATTTGGGAGAGCGCTTCACCTTACAGGTGGTGACATGGATGCGGCGGAAGAGTTGATGTCCGCAACGATCATCAAAGTTGCCTCTCACTTCGAGATGCGACCCCTGAATATGCGGGAGCCAATCGCGTTTTTTATGTATGCGCTCAAGAACGAGTTTATCAGTCAGTACCGGAAAAAGCGATATGAGTATCAGTTCCGTGATGGCGAAAAAGATGTTTATGACGAGCAACTTGCCAACAATGAAGTGGAATCTGCACCGCAGGAAGTTTTATTGGCGCAAAAGGAAGAGTTGGCGCTGATCAGCAAGACATTGGAGCGGCTTCCGTTGATCTACCAGCAGATCTTTTACAAGAAATTTGCCGAGGATCGCAGTTACAGCGAGATCTCGGAGGAGTTGAACATTTCTCAGGCTCTGGCCCGCAAACGCGTACAGTTCTTGCGTGAGAAACTGCGAAAAGCGCGTTCCAGAAAACGCGGGCGGCTCAATTGAACAGATTGTGCGTTCACAGGAAGGCCGGGAGTGCGTCTTTCGGAATAGTTAACGATTTACAGACTGCGAGGGCGAAAGAATGGCGGAAGATACTGTAAATGCTCAGGTGACGGATGCCGTTACCCAGACAAATGTGAAGGTGGTGGGTGAAGCGCCTTCACAGGCAATTGCCAATCTTTATCAGGTGGTTAGCAATGCAACGGGGTTGTCGGTCCAGAATGCGACCCATGCACAGCAATCCATGAACCAGATCTCGACGGCTGTGGTCTCCAAGGGGGTTCAGCTGATTATGGAAATTGGCCCGACCTCTGGAGCGGAGTCTAAACCTTCAGGTGGCTAGTTTGAGGGAATTTGATGGTGATGGAGAGAGGTGAGAGTTCAGCTTCTCAAGAGTACGAGACAGCGATTGCGCGTCGGCGACGTTTGATCTCTCTGCTCCACGGACCTTTGAGTGATAAGAGTTTGCGTTCCTCAACTCAGTCCGCTGCTGAGGCATCCCGATTACAGGGTGCACAGCAATCATCTCCAGCGATCAAAATGTCCTCACAGGCGGATAGGGAAACCGTCAACACAGCAAGTGAGAGCAACAGTCAATCCGGAGCGCAGCAAACCATGGTGATGGATAGTGAAAAGGGATCTGCTGGCGGTGCAGGCCGAGAGAATGCCCCTAACTTTGCAGGATCTGCGGGTGGGTCTGCGGGAGCGCCTTCAGCGCGTGCGCAGGAGCAGGCTTCAGGTCCGACATATCCGTCCTTACCAACATCTGCGCCCTCCACACCAGCTTTGAACGACCAGATTACTCAAGCCGTGGAATTTACCAATTTCCAGAACTATCAGGGATTGGAGACGATGATCTCCATTCCTGACGATGTGATGACCAAGCAGTCCAACGGGCATGCTTCGCAAGACGGGGAGACCTACATGAACGGCGTCATGCAGATCTCTATGGCAGCGCAGGCGATTGTTGCTGCCAAGATTGCGGAGAATCCGGCGTTGGCGGCGACACCGGCGCTGACAGAACTGAACACCATGGTGACCAACGCGATCTCCGCCTTTCAGAAGGTGAGTGAGTGATCCACCAGACGGAGGAGGGACGAGCTTGCGTGTTGAACGACCTCGTTATGGCTTTGAGCGTTCTGGTGAGGCCCGGCCTGAACCCTGCGAACCGCAGGAGGTGGATCAGCTGCCGACACTGGTTCAGGAGATAACCCGGTTATGCCAACGGGATTACATTTTGCTTGCGACTTTTCTTCGGGCTCTGACGCGATAGGCAGATCTCCCGACAGCTGTAAAAGGTGAGATATGGAACGGGACGTTACATACATTCGAGAGGAATTGGAGGAAGTAATCCTCAATCAGTTGCGCCGCTGGGAAGGGGTTATTGAACAAGAGGAGACCCTGACGCTGTCGCGGTCCGGCGCTGAGGGGTTGCCGGGGATGCTGTGCCATCTGAGTCTGGCGCGGGATGCGCTGGTAAAGGCAGAAGGCCTGCTTGGTCAGGAAGCGAGTGTTACCGCAGCTGATGTGGTGCTCGGCTTTCGAGATGACCGGCTTCAGGATGAGGTTGATCGATACGATGACCGCGAGGAAGAACAGCTCTTGCAGGATGGCGTGGAAGAGGAGCTTCTTGCCCGGTTTACCTCCACCGGTGAAATCGAGTTCGAGGCGCGCGGAGAAGAGCGCAGTGAGGAACGGAACCCGGATTATAACTGGTGAGACTGGATGTGAGGAGTGAGCGATGAGCACAGCCGCGAACGGAAAGCAGGGTGCAGCAGCTGATGGTCCGCAAAAAGTTACGGCGACACCGGGTCCGGAACTCAACTCTGCACTGGATGATGCAGTGTTGCAGCTTACCAAGGTGAAGCAGAATGTGGATCAGGCGGCCAGTGAATTTGCGCAGCTGCGACAGGGTATTCCCAATTACAACGAGGCGGTTGCGGGGATCCGGCAGCAGCAGGCGCAGATCAATCGGGCCTGTGAGGATGCAACAACATCGGCCCAGACCATTGTTTCTGAGGTGGAACAGGCTGCGGCCAAGCTTTGCACCTCGATTGATGAAGAGATTGAGACGATCAAAAGAGTGATTGGAACCGGTAGTGAGCAGGCGGAGACGCCTTCACCGCAGGTTCCTCCGGTTCAGCCGCCGCCGCAGTCGGGGCCGGGACAAGCAGCTCCGCAACAGGGCGCGGGCACGGCGCAGTATCCTCTCTCCGGGCAGCCTGTGCAGGGTGGTGCGGCCAATCAGCAGGTGATGGCGGTGCAGGTTGCAGAGGCGCTGCGGGATTATCTGAGAAAGGAGATCAACTCGGAGATCTCCAAGCAGATTGGTCCGGTTAATGAAAAGCTGTCGGAGATCCTGATCACCTATCTGCAAGATAGATCACGGGACCGGTAAGTGAATTCTGAATCAATCCTTACGAGGGGCACTGGCTCTTAGGAAAAAGTTCACAAATGGAATGGAGCGGCGTCAATAGTCTGTAAATGGCAATAATAACAAGCATATTGGAGAAAAAATGCCAAAGACTATTGAGGGACAATGCAACGCAGTTGCGCCTTCCAATGGCACGGCTGTTGAGGCGAATGTGATTGCGCTTCTTGGGGTGGCGCCCGGATTTGCGCTGGCGCTGACGTATCTGACAGCGGCGCAATCAACGGGTGTGCTTTTTGAAAATGCTGTCGCAAATGCACAGCGCCAGAACATCATCGCGCAATCCGCGCTGAACGAGGGCATTTTGCATACCTATTCTGTTGGTTCCATGGCTGCTGCAAACAGCATTGCGCATATGGACCCTAAAGAAGTCGAGCCCATGAATGACAGTTTGCTCGATGCATTGCGTCACTATTTTTCGCGTTAAGTTGCGTGATTTGGCCGGACTGCAACGGCCATTGAGTTTTCTAAATATTTGCGAGTTTGCCTCTGGTCAGTGCACGACTACGCCTGACCAGGGGTAAAGCAGGGCTGCGTTATTACCGAATTGCTTTTGGGTTCGGTTGTTCAGGTGGGAGTGACTATATGGCAGATATTCCAGGGATTGGCCCCGTAATACGGGAAGAAAGCACGGTGACGGATGCTGTGACGCAAACCAATGTGATGGTGCTCGGGGATGCATCGGCAATTGCTATGGGGAACCTTTATGCGTCCCTTGCGCATTCGACGGGCATTTTGTTTCAGAACTCAGTTTCGTCCGCTGCCCAGTTTTCTACTCTTGCCCAGGCGACGACCAATCAGGGCGTTATGCAAATTTATTCCACGAATACCATGGCCAGTGCTTCGGCCACAGAAAAGCTGGCTCAGGACGGGACGCCTGATCAGCTGAACACGCTGCTGACTACCTTGCGTAGTCTCAATCAATAACCGGAACTTTCGAGCTTCGCTCTCTGGTGCATGCACCAGAGCGATGTGAATGGTTCTGATGCATCCTTAATGTTGTAGTAGCGCGTACTCCTTTGGAGCCAGTTCAAGGAAATGCAGAACCGGATTTTGACCAGAACTGTATGAAAGAGGACTATTAGAATGCCAACTACTGTTAGCCCAATGATCACTGACGCTGTTACCCAGTCCAACGTAAAGGTCGTTGGTGAAGCCCCTGCGATGGCAATGGGCAGTGTCTATCAGACTATGGCTCACTCCACTGGAATTCTCTTTGAGAACTATGTCTCTGCCTCTCAGCAGCAAAACATTCTTTCTCAGGCAGCGGCGAACCAGGGAGTTATGCAAATCTACTCCATGGATACGATGGCTGGTGCTGGTGCTACCGAAAAAGTTGCTCAGAGCGGTACTCCAGACCAGTTGAACACGCTGATGACGATCCTGCGTGTTTTCAATCCAACCTAACAGGACTTGGCGCCGCCTTCTGGTGGCGTCGGCTCAAACTGCAGTCAATGGTATCCGGATGGTTGCCTGTAGGCGTGCCCTTGGTGGTCTTCTGCGAAGCCACCGGATGCCAGTTCTCTCATTTAAAGCGGTTCGTCTTCGGGTTGAGATTGTCGAACTGCTTTAGTCCTTGTTTTCTAGCGTATCAGTCTCCGAAAGCCGGTTTCCACCAATCGGAGATACGCTTTATCTTGAAGGATGATGACTATGCCAGATTCGGTTAGTCCAATGATCACAGATGCCGTGACCCAGTCGAATGTGAAGGTGGTTGCTGAAGCACCTGCCATGGCGATGGGGTCGCTGTATCAGACTATGGCGCATTCCACCGGTATTCTGTTTGAGAATAACGTGGCGGCCTCGCAACAGCAGAATACGCTTGCGCAGGCTGCTGCCAACCAAGGGGTCATGCAGATCTACTCCATGGACACAATGGCAGCAGCTGGTGCTACAGAGAAGATTGCTCAGACTGGTACAACAGATCAGCTTCAGACACTGCTTACCATCTTGGAAGCATTCCGTCCGGGCCGATAAATGACTTTTTGGCACCTCTTGTGTGCGTTAGATTTCAACCTTCCCTGCTCCGGCAGGGGAGGTTTGTCGTTTTGGCATGGTGTCTTTTGCTGACAGAGACGGTCTAAATGGGTATAGGTGTCTCCACTAATAATGCCCAAAGGCTGAAAATGACATCTACACTGACCCCCATTTTGGTCTGTGCGCTCTATAAATTTGTTGAGTTCGCGGACTTTGAAGATATGCGCGAACCGCTGCTTACCTACTGTAAAGACCGTGGTATTCGCGGTAGTCTTCTTATTGCTCGCGAGGGCATTAACGGAACGATTGCCGGTGAAGAGGCACAGATGCGGGACGTGATTGCGTACCTGCGTAACGACCCGCGTTTCAGCGATATCAATGTTAAGGAAAGCTGGGCGAAGACAGTGCCGTTCAAGCGTATGAAGGTGCGGTTGAAGCAGGCAATTGTGAATATGGGCGTGAACCATATCGATCCCAATGACCTTGTGGGCACCTATGTAAAGCCGGAAGACTGGAACACTCTGATCTCTGACCCGGATACGGTTGTGATTGATACGCGCAATGACTACGAGTTTGCGCTGGGCACGTTTGAAGGGGCTGTTGATCCTGATACGGAAACCTTCAATGAGTTTCCTGAATGGGTCAAACGCAACGATAACTCTCTGCGCGCCAAAAAGAAGGTTGCCATGTTCTGCACGGGCGGTATCCGCTGTGAGCGGGCGACAGGTCTGATGCTGGAGCAGGGCTTTGATGAGGTTTACCACCTTGAGGGCGGTATTCTGAATTATCTGGAAAAGGTGCCAGAGGACAAGAGCCTCTGGAAAGGCGAGTGCTTTGTGTTTGATGACCGCGTGTCCGTAGATCACAAACTTGAGGCTGGCTGGGGCAAGAACCTGCCGGAGAAGACCAAGAGAGTTTTGGCCCCCTATCAGATTGACGACAAGCCTTCTGAATCTGGCGAAAGCTGAAGCGGAATTGATTGAGGGGCGGTTTGACCGCCCCTTCTTATTTTGGGCCGGTTATTTTGGGCCACTCGCCTTTTTGGTGAGGGAAAATCTTATCCCCGCTGGCATCACATGATGTAGTCTTGATTTCATGTTCACGTAAACGGGCAGCTGATGGACCGACCATCAGTTCGGCGTGGACTGGGCGGGGCTACCGGGAGAAGTAACGCATCCTCCGGCGGGTCCGTTGAAACACCCCTTGAAAGTCTTTAGTGCAGGGACCAAGCGGAAGCTGGTCACCCGATGGGCGTCTACACTGGCAGGCGTTTACCTGTCACCGATATTCTGTCTGTCTTTGGCAGGTGTGGTGTCGTTGGCAGGGCCTGCTCCCAATGCCTTTCGGTGGAGATCTTGTTTCATACAAAAACGCCCGGGTAAGGCGAGCAGCCGATGCCGAAGAAACTTATTTATCTACCATGCGCAGGCGTTGCCTGCTCGCCTTGCTCATCCCGTATCTCGGGCAAAACGATAACACCGCCGGACTAAAGAGCCAGCGGTGCTAAATCTGTTTGTTTCTATGAGCCTTGATGAGACATCAAAGTTTCCTACCAAAAGCGCATATTAGCCAAAGCGGCAGGCTGGCAGGCCTTTTTGCTTCACATCCATTGCAAAGAGGCTTCCGGATTTTGGAAACTCTTTCAGGAGCGCATCATCGCCATGGGGACGCAGGCTGGCCACGACCAGTGTGTTCAGGTCCGGACCTGCAAAGCATGGGATGGTCGGGCGCGGAACGGGCAGGGCGATGGAATGCAGTAGTTGCCCATCCGGTGCGAAGCAGTTGACGTTGCCTGCTGAGACGCCTGCGGACCAGTAGTTGCCAGCGGTGTCTGTTGTTGCGCCGTCTGGTCGGCCTACTGTGTCGTCCAGTTGCAGCAACTTCCGCTTATTGGTGGCTGTGCCTGCGTTCTGGTCAAAGTCATAGGTGAAGACTTCGCCGGAACCGGTGTCAGAGTGGTACATGGTCTTGTTGTCCGGGGACCATGCCAAGCCGTTGGAGGTTCTCAGATCCTGAGTGATGTGCGTAACGCCGCCCTGCGGTGAGACGCGATAGAGGCTGGCGATTGGCGTCCTTGGGCTGATATCGTCCATGGTGCCCACCCAGAAGGCTCCGTCGGGGCCGACCTTGCCATCATTCAAGCGGGTGCGTGGGTTGTCCGATTCAATCTGTGCGATAGCCTCGTACATCTTGGTGGCTGTGTCGAACAGGATGATCTCGTCCTTCATGGCGACGATCAGGCGGCCATCTTTACAAAGGCCAAAGGAGCCGACCACCTTGGGGAAGTCCCATGTGGTGACTTCTTTGGTGTCCCAGTTCATTGCGTGGATCTGTTTTCCCAGAATGTCACAGAAGAACAGGTGTTTTGTCAGGTCGTCCCAGAGGAGACCTTCGGCCAGTTCATACCGACCGTCCAGCAAACAGGTAATAGTGGGTGTCAACGTCATGCTCCAAACTTATGCAGCTTGGGGAAACTGCAAGCACTTTACTCTGGGCCTTTTCCTGTTGGAGGGATTGATTCCTCATTGTCGGAGTAGGCCTTGGTTAAGGGTTGTTATAGAGAGAATTGGCAAAAGCGTCGAGTATTGATGTAAGATACACGTACGGTTTGCCGCGATTGATCAGCTATCCGAAATTGGCAGGGCGCTGCCTTGTTTTGTGGAGCGGATGGCGAAGGAAGAGCGCATGCGGACAACACCGGGTAGCCGCGTGAGATGATCCCGGTGGATGCGTTCAAAATCGACAGGATCGTTGGCCATAACACGCAGGATATAGTCGGCATCACCGCCCATGAGGTGACATTCGATAATCTCGGCGGAACGGTCAACGGCCTTCTCAAAAGTGGCAAGAGCTTCTTCGGTCTGTGAGCCGAGCGATATTTCGACAAAGACATTCATACGCTTGCCCAGCTTCTTTGGATTGAGCAGGGCGACATATTTCTGGATTACGCCTTCGGACTCCAATGTGCGGACGCGGCGCAGGCAGGCGGAAGCGGACAGACCGACGAGTTCTGCAAGGTCAGTATTAGAGATACGGCCATCGTCCTGCAGGGCACGAAGGATCTTTTTATCAAGTTTGTCGAGTTTCATGGCTTTGCCGTTTTCGCAGATTATTGTGCCAAAGTGACGATCATTCGCAGAAGCTTGCTAAAATATAGCAATTGAAGCGCAAATCGCAAGCATCTGCAATTGATATTTCAATAAGTTATGCTCAGACAAAGGCCCGAAGCTGATTGGGAGAAAAACATGCTTGTAGGTGTTCCTAAGGAAATTAAGAACCATGAATACCGCGTTGGGTTGACGCCTGATAGCGTGCATGAGGTTGTTGCTCATGGTCACGAAGTGGTTGTTGAGACCCTTGCTGGTGTTGGTATTGGCGCAAGTGACGCAGACTATGAAGCTGCTGGTGCAACCATTCTGCCGACTGCTGCTGACGTTTTTGCAAAGGCAGAAATGATTGTGAAGGTGAAAGAGCCTCAGGCTGTTGAGCGTAAGATGCTCCGTCCTGATCATCTGCTGTTCACCTACCTGCACCTGGCTCCGGACCCAGAACAGACAGCTGATCTTGTTGCCTCCGGCGCGGTCTGCATTGCTTATGAAACCGTGACCGACAGAAAAGGCCGTTTGCCGCTTCTGGCTCCTATGTCTCAGGTTGCTGGTCGTCTTTCCATTCAGGCTGGTGCAACTGCTTTGCAGAAAGCAAATGGCGGTGCTGGTGTGCTTCTTGGCGGCGTACCGGGTGTAGCGCCTGCGAAAACCGTTGTTATCGGCGGCGGTGTTGTTGGTGCCCACGCGATTGAAATGGCGATTGGTCTGGGAGCTGACGTAACTGTTCTGGACAGAAACGTTGAGGTTCTCGACGCGCTTTCCGCACGCTTCGGTTCGCGTTTGAAGACTGTTTTCTCCAGCCGCGCTGCGCTTGAGAAAGAAGTTCTGGCTGCTGATCTGGTTGTTGGCGCTGTGCTGGTGGCTGGTGCTGCTGCGCCGAAGCTGGTGACTAAAGAACACATCAAGGCGATGAAGCCGGGTTCTGTTGTGGTTGACGTTGCTATCGATCAGGGCGGTTGTTTTGAAACTGCTCATGCAACGACCCATCAGGATCCAACCTACATCGTGGATGATGTGGTTCACTACTGCGTGGCAAACATGCCGGGCGCTGTGGCTCGCACCTCAACTTACGCGCTGAACAACGCAACGCTGCCTTACGTGCTGGCGCTTGCTGACAAAGGTTATGAGGCTGCTCTGCGCGAAGTTCCTGGCTTCCTGCCGGGTCTGAACGTTTACAAAGGTCAGGTGACTGTTGCTGAAGTGGCTGAAAATCTGGGCTACACTTATGTGGCTCCGGAAGTTGCTCTGGCTCAGGAAACGGAAGTTGCCTGAAAGACGTCCTGAACGGATATGACACATTTGAAAGCGGGGGCCATTGGGCTCCCGTTTTTGTTCGTAAGCGGTTTGAGTACCCAATTGCATGTTTGCCGCTGCGTTAATTAGTTTGCAGGATCGACGTCGTTATAATGGTAAAAATTTACTAGTATTTATTGGGTTGGGCGGCGTCATGTCTCATGAATTGGAATTGGTTCTTCAGCATGATTTGATTGTTGATTGGAAAGAGCACTACAAAGAGGTGTTTGGTAAGCACACCCTTCTTTTGAGAAACCGCCTGCCTGAGCTTCCGGTTTTCCAGCCTGATAATCTGGCTCGCCTGATTGAGACCACACCTTCTGAGCACTACGATTTTGTGCGTCCCGGTGCCATTGGCAGCAGGAAGTCGCAATGGCAGCAGGGCAGTCTTGCCGGTGCGCGGGGCGAGGATGTGCTTCGGGCTGTGGAAGAAGGGCGATTCTGGCTTTCCTTGCGGGCCTTGCAGGACTGGGATGATGGCTTTGCGCAGGTTACTGCGAAGATCTTTGAGGAATTTGAGGGCAAGGTTCCGGGCTTTACCAGCTTCAAGCATAAAACCGGGATGCTGATTTCTTCCCCCGGTGCTCAGGTGTATTACCATGCAGATGTTCCGGGGCAATCCTTGTGGCAAGTGAAGGGCCATAAGGACGTTTATATCTATGAGAATACAGAGCCGTTCCTCTCTGACAAGCAGCTGGAAGGGATCTTTCTAGGCACGACCGAGGAGGAGATCCGGTTTGAGCCCTGGTATGACGAGTTTGCGACCAAGGTGACGCTGAGCCCCGGTGAGATGGCGCATTGGCCTTTAAACAATCCGCACCGTGTTGAGAACCATGATGAAGTGAACATCTCGGTGACGACCGAGCACTTTACCCCTGAGGTGCGGAGCTTTTATGCGATCATCTATGCCAATGGATTGCTGCGCGCTGCGGGGATTTCAGGCAGCCGACATAGCTACGGGGCAAGAAAATATGCCAAGATGGCTTTGGCGGCCGCTCACAAGATGCTTTACAAGAGGATCGTAGGTTCAGGCACAAATGCAAAGAGCCTGCGCAGCTTCAAGCTGGATATGGCTGCGCCGGACTTTATGGCAGAGTTGTAGGGCTGCCTGCTCTGCATTTATTGAGGTGCCTGCGGTCAGCAGCGGTAATAGTAGGCGCGTCCCCAGCGGTCATAGCCAACGCAGCGGCGCGGTGTGGTGGCTACGCCGACTAATCCACCTGCCACTGCGCCGATCCCTGCGCCTGCAACAGCAGCGCCGGCTCCGCCCCCAGTAGCTGCGCCAATAACAGCGCCTGTGGCTGCACCAAGACCACCCCCAACAAGGGCACGGTCTCTTCTGTTGTACTCGCTGCAAGCACCAAGTGTGAGCAGGGCGATAGTAATTATGATTGCTTTTCTCACGGTTGTACCCATGGTTTGTTTCTTTGAAACCTAGGGTAGGTCTTAATCGGTTGCAGATGAGTGAATTTGCTAGGTGAGGTGGCAAGGTGGTTAAATAGGGGCTGTTTACCTCTTGAAACTTGTAGGTAGATGCTAAAAAAAAGGCCCTGCGGGGGGCAGGGCCTTTGGAATGGTGAAACCAGTTCTTTTTGTATGGCTTACGGGCATGCAACGGCGTATGGGCGGCCATATTGGTCGTAGGCTGTACAGTTCTTCGGGGTGGTGACGTTACCAATGACGCCGCCAGCAACACCGCCGACGGCAGCACCCGTGAGCGTGTCGCGGACGCCACCGCCTGTGGAAGCTCCGATCGCTGCACCTGTAGCGGCACCAAGGCCACTGCCTACGAGAGTACGATCGGTCTGTGAGGAGGAATTACAGCCAGCTAGTGCCAGTAGACCTACTGTTACGCCCATGAGAGCAAGTTTCTTCATTTTTCCAGTCTCCTTTTGCTGCCAATCCCAATTTGACCGGACCCCAAGACCTCTTGGCAGCTCGTGTTTTCTGAGTGTGAGCTAGCAAACGAAGATGGTTAGAGTTTGTTAGAAATTAGAGGCTTCGTGCCTTCTTTAGATATCTCAACAAACCTTGGGTCGAACTGTCTTTGTGCGTTGCGGGTTGGCTGCCTTCAACCATCGGCAGAAGTTGAGTTGCGAGTTCTTTTCCGAGTTCAACTCCCCATTGATCATAGGAGTTGATGTTCCAGATCGCTCCTTCGATGAAGACGCGATGCTCATATGACGCAATCAACCTACCCAGTGTGAATGGGTCGAGACGATCATAGATTAGGGTGGTTGAAGGCCTGTTACCCAGGAACACCTTTTGTGGAGCTAATTTGGCAATCTCTTCTTCAGATTTGCCGTCTGCACGGAACCTGGCTTCGACCTCTGCCAGAGAGCGACCGCGGAGCAGGGCTTCACTTTGGGCAAGGCAGTTTGCCAAAAGGAGGTTGTGGTGGGTTTGCAGGTTTTCTTCATGGCTGTTGGCAGCAACTAGGAATTCGCATGGGATGATGCTCGTACCTTGGTGGATGAGCTGATAAAATGCATGTTGGCCATTGGTGCCGGGCTCGCCCCAGACGATCGGGCCGGTTTGTGTTTCTACTGCAAGACCATCCTTGGTGACGCTTTTGCCGTTGGATTCCATATCCAGCTGTTGCAGGTAGGCAGGGAAGCGGGAAAGACGCTGATCGTACGGCAGAACGGCACGGGTGTCGTAACCAAGCACATTGCGGTGCCATACGCCGATCAGGCCCATGAGGAACGGGATGTTGTCTTGAATAGGTGTGGTGCGGAAGTGGTTGTCCATGGCGTGGGCACCGCCAAGGAAATCAGAGAATGCATCCGGGCCGATGGCGATCATCAACGGCAGGCCGATGGCGGACCAGATGGAGTAGCGACCGCCAACCCAGTCCCAAAACCCGAAGACACGCTCCTGGGAGATGCCGAAGGCCGCGACTTTGTCCAGCGCGGTGGAAACGGCTGCAAAATGGGCACCAACAGCATCTTCACCGCAATGCTCGGCAATCCAACGGCGGGCTGTGGCGGCGTTGGTCATTGTCTCGATGGTGGTGAAGGTCTTGCTTGCGATGATGAAGAGCGTTGTTTCCGGCGTCAGCTCTGCGAGCGTATCGGCAATGTGGGCGCCGTCCACGTTGGAAACGTAATGCAGCTTCGGGCCATCATGATAGGGAGCAAGAGCCAGAGTGGTCATCACTGGACCAAGGTCGGACCCACCGATACCGATGTTGACTACATCTGTGATTTTCTCACCGGAATGGCCTGTGATTTCACCGGACCGGATGCCCTCGGCAAAGTCGCCCATGTTGACGAGCACTTCGTTGATGTCCGGCATGACGTCCTTGCCATCGACGAGTACCGGGTTTTCTGACTGATTGCGCAGAGCGGTGTGCAGAACAGCGCGATCTTCCGTGGTGTTGATGTGCTCGCCTGCGAACATGGCATCGCGTTTTGCTTCCACATTGGCAGCGCGGGCAAGTTCGAGCAGGAGATCGAGGGTTTCTTCGGTCAGTTTGTTCTTAGAAAAGTCGTAGAGCAGGTCGTCGGCTGAGCGGGAGAGTTTATCGAAGCGTGCGGGATCTGCAGCAAAAAGGTCTGTAATTTTGGTGGAGTGAATAGCTTTGGCGTGTTCATCAAGGCGTTGGAAGATTTCTTTTACATCAGCTTTCGACATCTGGGTCTCCGTTTATTCTTATATTCGTATCTGGCTGGCTGCGAACATCGCGCCTTGCCAGTTTACCCGCGGTGTTTGATGTGGGACCGCGGGTAAAATATTCAATGCGATCAATCGTGATGGCTTGCGATTAAACAGTCAATGCGGCTGCTTCGCGGGCACGCTTTTCAATGCCAGCCCAATCTTCGGATTCAATGGCATCCGGATCGGCAATCCAGGAGCCGCCCACGCAAAGAACGTTTGGCAGGGCAAGGAAGTCCCGTGCGTTACCAAGATTGATGCCACCGGTCGGGCAGAATTTAGCTGCAGCCAGTGGGGAGGACAGGCCCTTGAGCATTGGTGTGCCGCCTGCTGGAACGGCCGGAAAGAACTTGAGGCGTTCATAGCCAGCGTCCAGAAGTTTCATCACTTCTGAAGGGGTGCCAGTTCCCGGTAGCAGTGGGGTCTGTTGGAACTCTTCAGCGGCGGCGAGCAGGTTGTCGGTGACACCGGGAGAGACGACAAAGGTGGAGCCCGCTTTGACGGCGGCTTCGTACTGCTGATGGTTGAGGACAGTGCCTGCGCCAACCATAGCGCCTTGTACGTTGTCGGCTACTGCTTTGATGCAGTCCAGAGCATTAGGTGTACGCAGGGTGATTTCGATGCCCGGAATGCCACCACGTACGAGTGCCTGTGCCATGGGAACTGCTTTTGCAGGGTCGTTCACAATGAGAACCGCGATCACTGGGGCGGCAGTCATGATTGCTTCTACGCGCTCGATGTTTTGAGCCATTACACTGTCTCCATTGCGCTGAATACCTCAGCATTCGGTTGGGATTGATCTGTGTGCTCCAGATTGAAGACGCGAGCGCCAGTATCCGCTGAACTCACGTTTGCTCTGAAGCTTGCAAATAATTCTCTTCCGGTTCCGTTCTGGTAGCCTTCTAGGTCAGCAGGGGCGCACGGTCTTTGTGCAAACTCCTGTGCGGATACAAGTAGTTCCAGCGTGCCGCTTATGGCATCAAGGCGCAACATGTCTCCGTCCTTTACCCTTGCAATCGGTCCATTATCCATGGCCTCAGGCGTAACATGAATTGCTGCTGGAATCTTGCCGCTGGCCCCGGACATCCGGCCATCTGTTACAAGTGCGACTTTATAGCCCCGGTTCTGCACAATGCTGAGGGGTGGCGTCAGCTTATGGGCTTCCGGCATGCCGCAAGCCTTTGGTCCGACATAACGCAGAACCACAATAACGTCTTTGTTGAGCTGACCGGCTTTGAAGGCTGCTTCTACATCTTCCTGCGTGTGGAAGACCTGAGCGGGAGCCTCAATAATATGCCGGTCTGGTGCAACAGCGGAGCTTTTTATGATGGCAGAGCCGAGGTTGCCTTTAAGAACTTTGAGACCGCTGTCTTTGCTGAAGGGAGCGCTCATTGGGGCAAGGACGGTTTCATCCAGTGCGATTACTGGGGCTGGTTTGCGAAGTACGGTGCCGTTGTCATCAAGGAAGACGTTGACAGTGTAGCCGTCCAGTCCTGTGCCATTGACTGTTTTGACATCTTTGTGCAGCAGGCCAGCACTGAGAAGTTCGCGAATGAGGAAGCCCATTCCGCCAGCTGCTTCAAAGTGGTTTACGTCGCTTTTGCCGTTTGGATAGACGCGGGCGAGCAGTGGGACGATCTGCGATAGATCAGAGATATCCTGCCATGTGAGCTGGATGCCAGCGGCGGCAGCAATAGCAACCAGATGCATGGTGTGGTTGGTGGAGCCGCCTGTTGCGTGCAGGCCAACAACGCCGTTCACAATGGCGCGTTCATCGATGATCTCGAAGAGCGGGGTTGGGGTGCTGCGCTGTGCGGTGAGCTCAACTACTTGGGTTACCGCTTCTTCCAGCAAGGCTTTGCGCAGGGGAGTGAGTGGATTGATGAACGAGCTGCCCGGCATGTGCAGGCCCATGATCTCCATGAGCATCTGGTTGGAGTTTGCGGTGCCATAGAACGTGCAGGTGCCCGGAGAGTGGTAGGATGCGCTTTCGGAGGCCAGAAGCTCCTCGCGGGTTGCCTTGCCTTCTGCAAACAGCTGACGGATACGGGCTTTCTCGTCGTTGGTGATGCCTGAGGTCATTGGACCGGCTGGCAGGAAGATTGCCGGCAGATGGCCGAAAGAGAGCGCGCCGATGAGCAGTCCGGGGACGATCTTGTCGCACACACCAAGGAACACTGCGGCGTCAAACATGCCGTGGGACAGGCCGACTGCGGTGGACATGGCGATCAGGTCGCGGGAGAACAGGGACAGGTCCATGGCTGGCAGACCTTGGGTGACGCCATCACACATGGCAGGGACCCCGCCAGCGACCTGAGCGGTTGCCTGAATTTTACGGACTGTTTCGCGGATGATTTCGGGATAGCTCTCGTAAGGTTGGTGGGCTGAGAGCATGTCATTGTAGGCGGTGATGATGCCGAGGTTTGGCTGCTGGTCCGTGGCAAGGTGCTGTTTGTCTGCTGCGGGGCAGGCTGCGAAGCCGTGGGCGAGGTTGGTGCAGCCCAAGTTTGTGCGTTGTGGTGCTTTTGTGTGCTGCGCCTTCATGCGGTGGAGATAATCTTGTCTGCTCGTGGCGCTGCGTTCGATAATGCGATCTGTAATCTCTTTGAGGCGAGGATGAACCATGCTTTGTGCTCTGCCTTTTGTTCTTTGGCTTAACATCAGCCAAACCTAACGGCCAGATTGGGATAAGGAGAAGTTATTCCCTGTTTTTAGCCGTTTCAATCGATTTAAATTCTAAGCCTAATTTTAGTCTGCAACTTTGCCTAGGGGCAACTTTTATTGTTTTGGGGACCGATGCAAGTGGGGGAAATACTTGCCTTGGGTAAGGAGGTGCCGGCGAACCGGCACCTTTTTGATCAATCAGTAAGTTTCATCGTGCCAGGTACGACCGTCGCGCTCGATGAGGGCGATAGCGGCAGATGGGCCCCATGTGCCTGATGTGTAGCCCTTTGGTGCGTCTTTGATGCGTGCCCAGTGTTCAAGGATCGGGTCGATCCAGTTCCAGGCAGCTTCCACCTCATCGCGGCGCATGAATAGGGTCTGGTTGCCTCGGATCATGTCCATAAGGAGACGCTCGTAGGCATCCGGGTGACGGGAGTTGAAGGCTTCTGCAAAGGTCATGTCCAACGGCACTTCACGCAGGCGCATGGAGCCGGGGCCTGGGTCCTTAATCATTACCTGCATTTTTACGCCTTCGTCAGGTTGCAAGCGAATGACCAGTCTGTTTGCAGAAATTCGACCGGCATCCGGTAGGAAAATGGAGTGCGGCAGATCTTTGAACTGGATGGTGATTTCGGAGACGCGGGTGGCAAGGCGTTTGCCGGTGCGCAGGTAGAAAGGCACGTTGGCCCACCGCCAGTTTTCGATATCAACTTTTGCAGCCACGAAGGTTTCGGTACAGGAATCGTTGCGACCCAGCTCTTCCAGATAACCTTTGACGGCACCACCGGCGGAGGCACCAGCGCGGTACTGGCCACGAACGGTGTTACGCTCGACCATTTCAGGGCTCATTGGGCGGAGCGCTTTGAGCACCTTCAGTTTTTCATCGCGCACACTGTCAGGTGCCATGGACTCTGGTGGTTCCATCGCCACGAGACAGAGCAGCTGGAGCAGGTGGTTTTGCACCATGTCACGCAAGGCACCCGCAGTGTCGTAGTAGCCTGCACGGCTTTCAACACCCAGTGTTTCGGCCACGGTGATCTGAACGTGGTCCACATGCGCTGCATTCCAGAGCGGCTCGAACAGGACGTTGGCGAAGCGCAGAGCCATGAGGTTCTGTACGGTTTCTTTGCCCAGATAGTGGTCGATACGGAAGATCTGGTGTTCCTTGAAGACGGACCCGATGGTCTCATTCACTTCATGGGCGGACTTTCCGTTCTTGCCGATCGGTTTTTCAATGGTTACGCGGGACTTTTCTGTCACCAGATCATGCTCGCCAAGGGCGGAGCAGATTGGGCCGAAGAAGTCCGGTGAAACGGAGAGGTAAAAGGCACGGATAACGTCTTCACGGCCTGCGAGCGTCTGCTCCAGCGCTTCCCAGCCGGTGTTCTGGGCAACATCAACGGATACGTACTGGATGCGGGCCAGAAAGCGTTCCAGCGCTTCCGGATCAACCTTTGCAACGTGTTCGCAGATAGCGGTGCGTGCCCAGTCGCGGTACTCGGTGTCGGTCAGCTCGCGGCGAGAGACGGCGATGATGCGGGAATCTTCACCCAGATGACCGACAGGTTCGCGGTGGTAGAGAGCGGGGAGCAGTTTGCGGTGTGCAAGGTCGCCGGTGCCTCCAAATACGACGAGATCAAATGGGTCAGATTGAGCTGGACGGTTCGCCATGGAGTTCCCTTAGTTATGAGCCGGTGTCTGTCCGGCTTCATTTGCTTGGCTTGTGCTTTCAGCTGGAGTGGTTGCGAGAATATGCCCGCGGGCCAGCTGACTATAATTTGACTGTAGAGCTTTGAGAGGCGCGGAACCGGGCCGCAAGCTTGGCAGTTTGGCTGCTCTTATCTGCGTCAAAACTCATACAAAGGTTGCATCTATGAAATTGCCCCTCTGTTTGCTGCGGGTTTTTCCAAATTGCAAGCAAAAATACGAATGTGCCTAGAAAGTGGGCATTTCGGCGTAGCCAAGCTGGAGTTGATATGGAAAAGAAGCGTGTTTTTTGTGAGTTTTGTTTTGTTGCTGACATGATTTTTGTAATTCCAACAAGCAATTTGAATGAGGCATTGGGCCGTTCATGATCTTTTGCTAGAGTTGCCGTTCGGGGAAACGTTGAGGAGCGCTTTGTATGTGCTCTCGGGAGGAAATGCATGCAATCTCGCCAGCAGAAGATAGCCGGTTTGAAAACACTCATCGATCAAGGGCAGGGCAATGCACCTGCTGATCTTGTGTTGAAAAATGTCGGGCTTTTCAACGTAATCGATGGCAGTTTGATCAAAACCGATATTGCGATCTCGGGTGAAAAGATTGTTGGTACATATGACACCTATAGCGGTGTTAATGAGATCGACTGTACTGGCAAAATTGCAGTGCCGGGGTTTATCGATACCCATCTGCATGTGGAATCTTCGCTGGTGACGCCGTTTGAGTTTGATCGGTGTGTGCTGCCCCATGGTGTGACCACGGCGATTTGTGATCCCCATGAGATTGCCAATGTGACTGGTGCAGCAGGGATTAAGTATTTCCTCGACAGTTCCCTTGAAACCATCATGGACTTGCGTGTGAATCTGTCTTCCTGTGTGCCTGCGACGGAGTTTGAAACCTCTGGTGCACGGTTGGAGATTGATGACCTTTTGCCATTCAAGGATCATCCCAGCGTGATTGGTTTAGCGGAGTTCATGAACTTTCCTGGGGTGCTGGCAGGTGACCCTGATGCGCTGGCCAAGATTGCGGAGTTTGAAGGCGAGCACATTGATGGGCATGCGCCGTTGGTGCGCGGTAAAGCGCTGAACGGCTATCTTGCAGCCGGAATTCGAACGGATCACGAAGCGACAACTGCGAAAGAAGCGCTCGAGAAAATCTCGAAGGGGATGACGATCCTAATCCGGGAGGGATCAGTTTCGAAGGATCTGGATGCATTGGCCCCAGTCTTGACGCCTGAACGCGCGAGTTTTGTTGCGCTGTGCACGGATGATCGGAATCCGCTTGATATTGCCGAGGAAGGGCATCTTGATTGTCTCATCAGACGTCTGATTGCTCATGGAAGTGCGCCTCGGGATGTTTATCGTGCGTCAAGCTGGTCTGCGGCCACTGCGTTTGGGCTGCGAGACCGCGGGCTGCTTGCACCGGGTTGGCGCGCCGATATCGTGCTGCTGAACGATCTGGAAAGCTGCGATGTGGATCAGGTGATCAGTGCGGGGCGTGTGGTTTCAGATGAACTGTTTGCCAGTCGCAAGCTGGTTGAGCCGGAAGGCTTGCTGGATACCTGTCACGCTGAACCTGTATCTGCGCAGAGCTTTCGGGTGCCTGCGCAGCGCGAGACATCCGTTATTGGTGTGAAGCCGGGGTTGATCATCACCGAGCATTTGAAAATGGATCTGCCGGTTGAGGATCACTATTCCCAGATTGACCTTGCACAGGATGCAATCAAGGTCGCGGTTGTGGAACGTCACGGCAAGACCGGCAACATTGCAACGGGGTTCGTCAACGGCTTTGGGATGACGTTCGGTGCGATTGCCTCTTCCGTTGGGCATGACAGTCACAACATCTGCGTGGTTGGGGCGGATGAGGAGGCTATGGCTATTGCTGTGAACCGCTGTATTGCACTGCGAGGTGGTTTTGTGGTTGCCGACGGGAATGACGTGCTGGCCGAGTTGGAATTACCACTTGCTGGCCTCATGAGTCTGGAGCGTTTTGAGGTGGTTAAAGAGCGCCTTGAGGTGCTGCGCGGTGCAGCAAAATCGCTCAATTGTGTTCTGCCAGAGCCGTTTTTGCAGGTTGCATTCCTGCCTCTACCGGTTATTCCCCACCTTAAAATCACTGATTTTGGCTTGTTTGATGTGTCGAGCTTTCAGCTTATTCAGTAGAACAGGGCTTTGATATCTCTGAGTTTCTCAGGAAAAACCGTGTCAGCGCATGGAATGCAGTGCACAAAAGGTCAAACGTATGTCTGGGTTGACGCATTGGTCACCCTGCACCAAATTCCACGCAAAGCATGATGATATAAGGTTTTTCTGGTATGTTGCGCACATGAACCCTGCCACATGGCTGCGGTTCCCTGTGAACTTCGTCTGAAGAACAAGAATAATTCGGGGAGGAGATCTGCGCATGGCGACAGGTCATGAGGGACAAGTGGAATTTCCAATTCGTACCATCGATAGTTATCTGGATGACACCGTAAAGAATTATGCGCATCGTCCCGCTATCTACTTCATGGGCAAATCTACAAGCTACGGCGAATTGGGAGATCTCGTCGAACGCACTGCAGGTGCCCTGCAGGCGATGGGTGTGAAGAAAGGCGACAAGATCGGTCTTTGTCTGCCGAACACGCCCTACTACCCCATCTTCTATTTTGCGATCATGAAAGTTGGTGGTGTCGTCGTCAACTTCAACCCGCTTTATGTTGAGCGCGAAATCGCGTTCCAGGCGCGGGATTCTGGTGCTCGCATCATGGTCACCATGGATCTTTCCCTGATCTATGATCGTGTGGAGGCGGTTCGTCAGGAAGGTGCGCTGGACAACATTATTGTGTGTCCTATGGCGGATATTCTGCCTCAGCCTAAAAAGCTGTTGTTCAAGATGTTTAAGCGCAAAGAGGTTGCGAACATCCCTGCGGACAGCGCTCACACCCGCTTCAAGGATTTGCTTGCAAGGGCCAAGCCTGTCACTCCGGTGGAGATTGACCCGATAGAAGACGTGGCGCTCTTGCAGTACACCGGTGGTACAACGGGTGTGCCGAAGGGCGCGATGCTGACGCATCACAACATCACCTCGAACATGGAAATGCTGGATACCCATTACGGTGGGTTGAAGCGCGGCGAAGAAAAAACGCTTTGTGTGCTGCCATTCTTCCATGTGTTTGCGATGACGGTATTGCAGAACGTTTCCGTTCTTGCTGGAGCAGAGATGCTGCTCATGCCGCGGTTCGATCTGAAAGAGCTGCTGGAGCTGGCAGGGAAAAAGAAACCGACCTTGTTTGCTGCTGTGCCAACGCTTTACACCGCGATCAACAACAGTGAGCTGACCAAGAACTACGATCTGAGTTCGATCAACTCTTGTATTTCTGGCGGTGCTCCTTTGCCTGTTGAGGTGAAGCAGAAGTTTGAGGCTCTGACCGGCTGTGTTCTGGTGGAAGGATATGGCTTGACCGAGAGCTCTCCGGTGACTTCCGCTAATCCAATGGATGGATCTGGCAAAGACGGATCTATCGGGCGTGTCCTGAAAGGGGCGAAGCTTGAGTTTCGTGATCTGGATGACCCTGAAAAGGTTGTTGAGCGCGGCGAAAAAGGCGAAGTTTGCATCATTGGCCCACACGTGATGAAGGGCTATTGGAACCGTCCGGATGAGACAGCCAAGACGCTGGAAGATGGGCGCGTGCTGCACACCGGCGATGTGGGCTACATGGATGAGGACGGGTATGTCTTCCTCGTTGACCGTATCAAGGACCTCATCATTTGCTCGGGTTACAACGTCTATCCGCGTGTCATTGAGGAAGCGATGTACCTGCATCCGGCAGTTGCCGAGGTTATCGTGATTGCGATTCCGGATGGGTATCGTGGTCAGGCACCAAAAGCGTTTGTGAAGCTGAAAGACGGTGCCAGCGCAACGGAAGATGATATCAAGACCTTCCTGAAGGATCACATCTCCAAGATCGAGATGCCCAAGGCGGTTGAGTTCCGGGATGAGCTGCCAAAGACAATGGTGGGTAAACTCTCCAAGAAAGAACTGGTTGAAGAAGAAGCTGCCAAGACGCGCAGCGCTGAAAAAGTCAGCTGATTAGTTTGTTGCTAAAAGAAAAGCCCTCGCAGATAGCGGGGGCTTTTTTGTTTCATGTGAGTTTGCTGGCCTAGTGGGTTTTGGAGGGCGCTGTTCCGGTTGCCACTTTCCTGCCCAGCACGGTTTCGCGGTGCAGGGTGTAAAGAGCTGCCGCAACGATGACCCCGCCGCCCAGATAGGTGGTCCAGAGCGGCCAGACGCCAAAGATCACGACAGAAATGAGTGCCGCGTATATCAGGCGAATGTAATCAAACGGTGCAATTGCAGAGGCCTCGCCAAACTTGAGTGCCTGGATGTTGCTCATTTGTGCGCCCCAGCTGACGCCCGCCAAGCATAGCAGCAAGATCGTGTCTGTCAGGTCAAGTGCCACCCAGTTGTAGATGCCGAATGGTGCCATGATCAGACCAACAAAGGTCGCTTGAAAACTCAGGATGGTGATGGGTTGGTCAATCTGAGAAACTTTGCGCAAAATGATGCCGACCATTGCAGCACAGGCTGATCCCAGAATAGCCATGAGGCTGTAGATGCTCATCTCGGAGCCGTTACCCGGCTGGACGATGATCAACACCCCGAGCAGGCCGATCAGTGTAGCGGTGATACGGTGAATGCCGATCACCTCTTTGAGGAAGAAGACTGCGAAGATCGTAATGAAAAATGTGCGCGCAAACCCAATCACCGTGCTTTCTGCGAGCGGCAGGTTAATGACTGCGGTGAAGCCGAAGTACATTGCCGAGGAGGCGAGCAGGACGCGACCAACGTGCAGCAATGGTGCTTGTGTTTTGAGCGAGCCGGGAAACCCTTTGATGATGATCGGAGCTGAGATCACCAGCATGAAGAACTGGCGGATCATAAGAATTTGAGTAACGTGTAGGTGGTCGCCGAGCAGCTTGATGATTGTGCTCATGACGGCCATGAGGAATGTTGCCAGAAGAGCCCAGCAGATGCCGCGTGTGTTGTTTGAGAGGCTATCCCATTTGACGGAAAGCCTAGTTTTCAACGCAGCAGATGACGGGCTGCCTTCAGGCTCTGCTGAATGGGCAGGCATATAACTGCTTTCGAAGCTGCCTTGTTACGTGCAAAAGGATCAGACCCGATGTCTGATGCAAAATCGTGCGCCGGGAGACGGACAAGGTAACAAGGATCAGATGGGTGTATTACTTAAATAGCGTGATAATTAGGGTTTGGTCAAATCTTAAAATAAATTTTATCTTGAGAGTTTCGACAAGAAGAACCAAGCCTACAACAACTTATAGCTACAAGTAGGTGTCCACATTTTGCGCCAGATGATACGGTAGTGACGTTAAGTCATTCTGGGATCTGGATCTCTGTGATGAATTAGAAAACACTTGCAGGTTGAATGAAACTCTGTAGGTTTCTCTGCTGATACGTAAAACTCTGTATTGGGGTGCGATGTTGGGTCGCCCTCCCGGTTTTTGAGGTTCCCATGAATCAGGTTGTTACACCGAAGTTTGGAGTTGGCGCTCCTGTGCGCCGAAAAGAAGATGTCGCCTTTGTTTCCGGAAAGGGGCATTACACGGATGACCTGAAGGTGGCCGGTGCGGCGCACGCTGTGGTTTTGCGGTCTTCTCTGGCGTTTGCAAAATTTACTCTCGGCGGATTGGATGATGCGCGCGCGATGGAGGGTGTGCAGCTGGTTCTGACTGCTGCGGATATTAAAGAGACCAACAATATTCCGTGTCAGATGGTTCTTACGCAGCTTGATGGTAGTCGGCACTGGGTGCCTCGCTATGAGGTTCTGTGCTCGGATACTGCTCGCTTTGCTGGTGATGCGCTTGCCTTTGTTGTTGCTGATACGGTGGAACAAGCGCGAGCTGCTCTTGAGGCGATCGAGGTCGACTACGAGGATTTTGAGGCTGTGACCGGAACGGAGGCCGCCTTGGAAGATGGCGCGCCGCTGGTGTGGCCGGAGCATGGGACGAACAAGGCCTTTGAGGTTGGTGTTGGCAATAAGCAGGCGATGGAGGAGGCCTTCAAAAAGGCTCACCATGTTACCAAGATCAAAGTGATCAATAACCGTCTTGTCGCCAATGCGATGGAGCCTCGTGCCTGTATTGGCGAGTTTGACAGTAAGAGTGGCCGTTACACGCTGACCACCGGAACGCAGGGTGGCCATCACATGCGTGCGCAGGTCGCCAAGAACATACTCGGCATTGACGAAAAAGATTTGCGCGTTGTGACGCCTGATGTAGGTGGTGGTTTTGGGACCAAGATGTTCACCTATCTTGAGTACCCGCTGTGCCTGATTGCGGCGAAGCGGGTTGGACGTCCGGTACGCTGGGTACAGGAACGGACCGAGCACTTCATGTCTGACGCTCAGGGCCGTGACAATGTATCCACGGCAGAGCTTGCTCTTGATGAGAGCGGCAAGATGATTGGCCTAAAGATCCATGTGATTGCAAACATGGGCGCTTATCTGCATGAGTTCGGCCCTGGCATTCCGCAGATCGGTATCACCATGAGCTCCGGTCTCTACGATATCCCCGGAACATGGGCGGAAGCCACGGGCGTTTATACCAATACTGTGCCGGTGGATGCCTTCCGCGGGGCGGGACGTCCTGAAGCGCTCTATCTGATGGAGCGGCTGGCGGATAAGGCGGCGCATGAGATGGGTATGGATCCGGCGGAATTCCGCCGCAAGAGCTTTATCCCCGAAGATGCTTTACCTTATACAACAGCGACGGGGCGCATGTATGATACTGGTTCCTTCGGGGCTCACATGACCAAGGCGCTGGAGAAAATCCAGTACTCCACGTTTGCCGAGCGTGAGGCAGAGAGCCGCAAAAAAGGGCTGTACCGTGGTATCGGGTTCGCTACCTATGTGGAGGCCTGTGCCTTTGCTGGTGGAGAAGAAGCCAAGATTGAGCTGAACAAAAACGGCACTGTGACGTTGCTGATTGGAACGCAGAGTAACGGGCAGGGTCATGCGACGGCTTATGGCCAGATTATCGCAGAACAGCTGGGTTTGCAGCTTGATCAGGTCGAGATGGTGCAGGGTGATACGGACCGTGTGGCTAAAGGTGGCGGGACCGGTGGGTCGCGCTCGATCCCGATTGGGTTGCCATCTGTGAATGCTGCTTCGGAAACGCTTGTGACCAAAATCAAACAGATCGCTGGTGAGAAGCTGGAGGTTGGTGTTGGTGACCTGACGCTAGAAGATGGGCAGGTGCGTGTGGTTGGGACGGATCAGCAGATCAGCCTTGCTGATGTGGCTGGATCTCAGCCCGAGACATTGAGCGCAACCGAAGAAGTCAAGCAGGATGAATGTACTTATCCCAATGGCACCCATGTGTGTGAGGTGGAGATTGATCCGGAAACCGGCAAGACGGAAGTGGTCAACTTTGTGATCGTGGACGACTTTGGCGTGACGGTGAATCCGCTGCTTTTGGCAGGTCAGGTGCATGGCGGAGCGGGGCAGGCGATCTCGCAGGCGCTGTGTGAGCATACGGTTTATGATGAAACCGGACAGTTGCTCTCTGCATCTTTCATGGACTATCACATTGCACGCGCTGATGATTTGCCAAGCTTCGACTTCTCAACCCACAATGTTCCATCAACGACAAATGCGATGGGCATTAAGGGGGCTGGGGAGGCTGGATCTATTGGGGCGGCGCCTGCGGTGATGAATGCTGTGCAGCATGCTTTGCGTAAGAATGCTGGTATTGAGCATATAGATATGCCCGCGACCCCGCTTGCGGTTTGGAGTGCGATCCAGCAGGCAAAAAGCTGACTTGAATGACGGGCATCTTACGGATGCCGGTTTGGACTGATTGCGCAGGCGGGCTGGTGTCCCGCCTGTTTTTTGTTGTGATCAGAAGGCTTTGAAGGTGATGATGGTTTTGGTGTCCTGAATGCCTTCGAATACCTGTACTTTGTCGGCAACGAAATGGCCGATGTCGTCATTGTCGTTGATGTAGAATTTGGCCAGCAGATCGTAATCCCCGGATGTGGAGTAAATTTCGGAGGCAATTTCTGCGTCCGCAATGGCGTTGGCCACCTGATAGGTTTTTCCGAGCTGGCATTTGATCTGTACAAAGAACGGAATCATAAATCTGCTATCCTTCTGTCCCGTAAGCTCAATTTAGAACTTGCGTTATTTTGTGAGCATTTTGCGTTGAAGCTGCGTTTTTTTGCAAGAGTTTGCGTTTTTTAAGCGAGATCTACCCCCAGTTGCCTTGCGTGCGCTCTCTCCTGTTTGTGCTTGCAGTTCTGTCAGTGGTTTGATAGCAAAAAAATGAACCAATGGGGGTGCCTTGAAATGAATGATGGGCTGAGAGGCAGGATGCCAACTCCTAGAACCTGATCCGGATTGTGCCGGCGGAGGGAATTGGGATGAGTACTCGCGTAATCGTTCCCGCCGTAATCAATAGGGGAGCGACAATACATGTCCTACACAGCTGAAGATCTCTGGCAGGTCGTGGAGAGAGTGCGTGAGCGCGGTGTGCGTGTTCATTGCCTGACCAACTCTGTTGCGCAGAACATTACTGCGAATGTGATGCTGGCCTGTAATATTGTCCCGTCTATGACATCCTCACATGATGAAATTCCTGCATTCATCGAGAGTGTTGAGGGATTGCTCGTCAACCTTGGAACGCTGGATGGTAAGAGGCGGCATGGAATCCGGCTGGGGCTGGAAGGGGCTGCCAAGAAATCTATCCCCGTGGTGCTGGATCCGGTTAAAGTGGATCGGTCGCAGATCCGCATGGAGTTTGCGCGTGACATTCTCAAGGAATACGTTTCGATCCTGAAAGCCAATAACAGCGAATATGCGGGGCTGGAGGAGGCTGTCACTGCTAGCACATTGGTTGCTCGGACCGGACAGGATGATCTGGTGCTGGGCCGAGAGGTGCAGCACAAGGTGGGCAACGGGCATGTTTACATGGACAAGGTGACCGGGATCGGCTGTGCGCTGGGCGGTGTGGTTGCCGGGTTTGCGGCACTGGAACCTGATCGGGAGCTGGCCGTGCTTGCTGCGCTTGCGTTTTACGGTGTGTGCGGGGAACTGGCCGCAGGGCAGGCTAAGGGGCCGGGAAGCTTCACGCCAGCTTTCATCGATACGCTTTATGGCTTGACCGCTGAGCAATTCAACAAGCGCCTCAAGCTTGAGACCATCAATAAAAAAGACGGGGTTTTTGCCGTATGAGCGCGATTGCAGTTACGATTGCAGGGTCAGATTCTGGTGGCGGTGCGGGAATTCAGGCAGACCTGAAGACGTTTTCAGCCCGCGGCGTTTACGGAGCCAGTGTGATCACTGCCCTGACGGCGCAAAACACGATGGGCGTCACAGGTATTCATGATGTGCCACCGGAGTTTGTGGCTGCACAGATGGACGCTGTATTTTCGGATCTGAAGGTGGATGCTGTGAAAATCGGCATGTTGTCACAGCCTAAAATTATAGAGGTTATTGCCACAAAGTTGACGGAATATGGTGTTAGCCGCGTCATTCTTGATCCGGTGATGGTGGCTACATCCGGCGATGTTTTGCTGCAAAACTCCGCGGTTTCCGTATTGAAGCAGAAGCTGTTTCCAATGGCGACGCTGATTACGCCGAACATGCAGGAAGCGGCTTTTCTGCTTGATGAGGCTGTGGCCGGATCTCGCGAAGACATGCACAGACAGGCGTTGCTGCTGTTGGGTATGATGGCAGCTGAGGGCGCATGTGGGGTTCTGCTGAAGGGCGGGCACGGTTCAAGCGAGACCTGTGACGATCTATACCTCTCCCGGAGTGTGGAGAGGTGGTATACAGCTCCAAGATATAAAACCAAGAATACGCACGGTACCGGGTGTTCCCTGTCCTCTGCGATTGCTGCCGGTCTAGCCAAAGGGCTGGAGTTGGAAGCAGCTATTTTTGAAGCAAAAGAGTATATTAGTCAGGCGATCAAAGCTGCGGATATGCTTGATATTGGCAAGGGACATGGGCCTGTGCACCATTTTCACGAGTTCTGGTCTGATTAAAGGGCGGATGTAATGACCAAGAAGAAAGAACAGATGCTGACCCGCCGTCAGGCGCTCGGGCTTACTGCAGGGGCGGTTGCCGGAAGTGCTGCGCTTGCTGCACCTGCTCTGGCTGAAAAAGCTGCGACGGTGATCGAGTGGCGCATGGTGACCAGCTGGCCAAAGAATCTGCCGGGGCCGGGCATGTCTGCGCAACGGATTTGTGACCGCATTAATACCATGAGTGGTGGTGCAATGCGCGTCCGCTTGTTTGCTGCAGGTGAGCTGGTGCCAGCCTTTGAAGTGTTTGATACGGTTTCAAGCGGTACGGCGCAGATGGGGCATTCTGCTGCCATGTACTGGGCCGGAAAAATGCCGGGCTCGGTGTTCTTTACGACCGTTCCATTTGGACTTCTACCGCAAGAACACACCGCCTGGGTGGATCAACTCGGCGGTCAGGAGCTTTGGGACGAGCTTTATGCTCCGTTTGGGGTGAAGCCGTTCATGGGTGGTAACTCCGGTCCGACCATGGCTGGTTGGTACCGCGAGCCTGTGGAGACGCTGGATGACCTGAATGGCCGCAAGTTACGCATTGCTGGTCTGGGTGGTGAAATCATGCGTAAGCATGGCGTTACTCCGGTCAGTATTCCAAGCTCGGAAATGTACACCAGCCTGCAGACTGGTGTGGTTGATGGTGTTGAGTTCCTTGGTCCATGGAGTGACAGTTCGCTGGGCTTCCAAAAACTGGTGAAGCACTATTATGGCCCGGGCTTTAACAAGCCAAACGGCACTGGCGAAGCGATTGTGAATGCCGTTGCTCTGGAAGGGCTTTCCAAGGATTTGCAGGCGATTGTTGCAGAAGCTTGCCGCGTGGAAGCTGATGTGGCGCTTGCCGAGGCCAATGCTCAAAACGCAGCAAGTTTGAAACTGCTGCAAGAAGAACATGGTGTTGTGGTGGGTGAGTTCCCGCCGGAGGTTCTGTCCGCTTTACGGGCGACCAGTGCTGATGTGCTGGATGTGTACACGCAGGACGACAAAGCTGCCCGCAAAATCTATGAGAGCTATATAGAGGCGCAAGAGATTTTAGCTGGGTGGAGCACGCTTTCACTGGCCAGAAACATCTCCGCGAGAGATTGATTTACGGACCAAATTTTGTTTGAAGGCCCCTCCATTTGGACGGGCTTTTATTTTGCGTATTTTTTGTCACAGAAAATGTGTCGCAGACTTACCTGAAATACGAATGAGGGCGCAGTCGAATATTGGTTTTATGTTGTTGTTTTATGTTGTTCCGGCGATCTACCCTTAAAACTGCTAGTGCAACTACTCTTCAATATTTTTAATTCTGTGGTGAGGAGCCGAATCAATACGTATATCTTAGTTTGATCATGGCGCTGCTTGTTTGTTTCTTGAGAACAGAAAGTACAGTGCATGCCCAGATATCTGCCTATTACCATTGCTGGTCTTTCTTCCTTGCTGATTGCGTCTGACGCTTTTGCTGGCGCCTTTGCTGTTCGCGAGCAGTCCTCCTGGTATCAGGGGCTTTCCTTTGCAGGCAATGCGACGCACTCCAAGAGCCTTTCCAGTATGTACTGGAACCCGGCGACCATGACAGGTCATGAGGGGTGGCAGGGGGAAACATCGCAAACGGTTGTGTTTCCCAGTGCGTCGATCAGTTTGGACGAGGCGACGATTGACATCCCGGGCATTCCAGGGATTCCGATAATTGGTGTTCCCTATTCCTCCGGTAATATCGGGGTAGATGCGTGGGTGCCTGCGAGTTACAGCACGTGGGCGGCCAATGATCGGGTGACGCTGGGTATTAGCACGAATGCTCCGTTTGGTTTTGAAACCAAGCCGAGGATCGAGTGGGCGGGGCAGACTTATGCGCGCTCCTCGCGTGTGCTTTCTGTCAACGTGACGCCGATGGCTTCTGTTAAGTTGACCGAGAAGTTTTCTGTTGGGGCGGGGGTGCAAGTTGAATATCTGCAAGTGCGGCTGAAGTCTGCTGCTGGCGTGCCGCCTTTTGTTCCGAATGCGCCAACTGTGGAATTACGCGGAGAAGACAACAATCTGGGTTTTGGGGCGACACTTGGGGCGCTCTTCAAACCGTGGGAAGGTATTCAATTTGGCATTGGATACCGCTCTCCCATTGAACATAACCTGAAGGGGCGTCTTGTTCTTGGTGGCACTAAGCTGACGTCCATACGTGCAACCGTCACTATGCCGGAGACAGTGACTGTCTCCTTCCAGCAAGTCCTGACTGAGCAATGGCGTGGGATGGGGACGTTTGAATGGACACACTGGTCGAGGTTTGGAACCTTCCCGATTGTTAATGTGCAGGGCCAGCAGGTGGCTGATTTACCGTTTCAATACAATGATGGCTATTTCCTCTCACTGGGTACCGAATACGATTTTCACGAGCGCTTCACCGGCCGGTTCGGGTTGGCCTATGAGTGGTCGCCTATTGATGAGCACAACCGGACACCGCGTTTGCCGGATTCAAACCGGTTCTGGCTCAGTGCTGGCCTGAGCTATTTCCATAATGATTGGCTTGAGGTGGATGTGGGCTATTCGCACTTGTTCCCTGAGAGCTCGAATATCAACATCAATCCGGCACATCCAGCCTATGCAGGTATTACGATTCAAGGACCAGTGAAGAATACCCATGCCGATATCATCAGCGTGGGTGGCCGTCTGAAATTCTAGATCATCTTTGTTTGGCCTTCGCGTAGCGTGGATACGGGAAGGCCAAATCTGTTTTAGGACCAATGGACTGTGGAGCTTAAAACGCGCTTGGGTACAGGCCTCCGTCGAGAAGCAGGTTCTGGCCGGTGATGTATCCGGCATGGGCTGAGCAGAGAAAAGCGCAGGCTTTGCCGAACTCTTCCGGATTACCGAGACGTTTTGCGGGGATCTGTTGTGAGGATAACCGCTTTGCTTCTTCTATGGAGATGCCGGATTGCTGTGCCTCACGTTCGAAGCCGCCTTTAAGGCGATCAGTGTCGAACCTGCCGGGCAAGACGTTGTTGATGGTCACGTTGTACTGGGCGTACTGGCGGCAAACACCGGCAAGAAAGGCGGTGAGGCCAGCGCGGGCGCCGCTGGACAGGTCCAGTCCCTCAATTGGCATCTTAACGGAGGAGGAGGTGATGTTGACGATGCGTCCGAAACGGCGCTCTGCCATGCCATCGATGACTGCTTTGATCAGCTCAATGGGCGTGATCATGTTTTGGACTACGCCTTCCTGAATGGACTGGCGGTCTAGCTCCTTGAAGTCCCTGCGTGGCGGGCCTCCGTTGTTGTTGACGAGGATATCGGGATTTGGGCAGGCTTTGAGCACGGCCTGTTGACCTTCCGGAGTGGAAATATCAGCGGCAACCGGTGTGACGGTGATGTTGTGCTGTGCCGCCAACTCTTTGGCGACCTGATCGAGAAGTTGCTCGTTGCGGCCATTTATCACCAGATTGCAACCAGCTTCTGCCAGTGCTTTTGCTGTTCCAAAGCCCAGTCCGCGGCTGGACGCGCAGATAATGGCTTTACGGCCCTCAAGTCCCAAATGCATGTCGATATCCTGTAGAGCTTGAGCATACCAGATGCTCTAGTCGATTGTTTCTTATGGGTTTCGCCCAAAGTGGGGGCACTTTGGAGCAAGACTCATGTGTGCTTTCGAGCGGCAGCTTAACGGCTGTGAGGGCTTTGAGCTAGTGGGGATCAAGCTTAGCAACTTGATCGAATAATCACTTGAATTGCATGTAGTTGTTTTTTGGTCCCCTAACAAACGGGGAGTATTGTTGCTTGTGGTTCATGCAAGAAACTGCAAGGGTTGAGTATCTGTAACCTGTCATGATTGTTTCTTGTGAACCAATTAAAGGAAAGAGAATTTCTTATTCCGGAGGCTAAGTGGTGACCGGGGATTCTACTGGAAAGAAGTACAGAAGCTTATTCATTTCTGACGTGCATCTGGGCATACGCGGGTGTCAGGCAGATCTGTTGCTGGACTTTCTGGAGCAAAGCGATGCTGACACGATTTATCTCGTTGGAGATATCATTGATGGCTGGCGGCTGAAACGGTCCTGGTATTGGCCGCAACTCCATAACGATGTGGTGCAAAAGCTGTTGGGCAAAGCGCGGAACGGCGCGCGGGTGATCTACATTCCCGGCAACCATGATGAGTTCCTGCGGGACTTTTTAGGCATTCATTTCGGTGGTGTGGAGGTTGTTAACCAGATCATCCATGAGGGTGCCAACGGTAAGAAGTATCTGGTTATTCATGGCGACCAGTTTGACGTGGTGGTGCGCCATGCCAAGTGGCTGGCCTTCCTTGGAGACTGGGCTTACGCTGCGGCGCTCAACATGAATACGGTGGTGAACTACTGTCGCCGCAAGCTGGGACTGACCTACTGGAGCATGTCCGCATGGGCGAAGCTGAAGGTCAAGAACGCGGTCAACTTTATCGGCAAATTTGAGGATACACTGGTTTCCGAGGCTCAACGTCAAAACGTGGATGGGGTGATCTGTGGTCATATCCACCATGCGGCAGACCATGAGGCCCAGGGCATCCACTATATCAATACAGGTGATTGGGTGGAGAGCTGTACCGCGGTTGCGGAAAACTTTGACGGAACCTTCGAAATCATTCGCTGGGGTAACGGCAAACGGGCGGAAGCTGAGCCCGAGAAGTCGAGTTCCCATAGCCGTGTCGCGGCATGAACACTGTCTTGATTGTTTCCGATCTGTAGGAAAACCTCAGATCATTGGCGTTGTGCGGGGCAGTGCGGCTGGTACTTGAGCTGCGCTAGATGGGCCATTTGCCGAGTTCCTGACTCCGCTCTGGTATTAGAGTATTCTCATGCCATCAAATAGTGAGATCCAGTTGAGCCTGACCTTGCCGCATCGTGTGTGCGTAGGCTTGCTAAGGCGTTTTCTGTAGATTTTTCTTCCCGGTACCAAAGTGGAAGCTCTGAACGCCGCTGGCAACATCAAGAGTACGCGCTCTCATTGATCTGATGAGACGAAAGATGTCACTTCTATGGAAAGTAATTTCGTAAGCAACGTAACTCTCTGTAAATGTGAACTTGCTCAGTGTTTTAAAAATTCAAATATAGTTATTAATATAAGCCCGCATATGATCATCTTTCCAAGATGATTGTTAATATAGCGCCGTGTAGAATATTTCATCTCGTCTTGATTGTAAAAGAAACTCAGATATCAATACAAGGGGATGGCAAATGCGTAACATAATCGTAGCTGTATTGGCGGCACTTGTCTCACCATCAATAGCAATTGCGCAGACATGGGAAGAGAACCTCGCCGCAGGTGCGGCGACTACCGAACAAAACCATTTGAATGTTCCATTCAATCCGATCACGAACCCGAAGACGGCTTTCAGTTCGCCCGGAAACTGGCCTATCTTTGAGAACCGGGGGCCGTTAGACCGTTCGCCGCAAGACAAGTCGTCCAAAGTTCTTGTGATAGGCAGCGGTGATCCGAACCCAAACCCCTACCGATACGGGCCAGCAATGGCGGTGATTGTAAACGATACTCCCTACTTCGTCGATGCGGGCGAAGGATGGTGGCGTGCGGTTAGCTATTCTGTCCAGTCTCAAGATGCACTGGACCTCGCTACAATCCTGAATATTCCGAACATTAAGTATATGTTTCTTACACACCTGCATGAAGATCACACGGTTGGTCTACCATCATTCATCTATAACCCCTTCAAGTTTGGGACTAGTCTGCAGGTCGTCGATAAGAAGATTTACGGACCCGCTGGTGTCGATGAGATGATTGCCAACATCAACAATGCCTGGCGTATTGACCGTAACGAGATGTTTCAGGGATCGACGGTACAGAAAGCTGACGGAGCGACTGCGGTTGGTGTGCCTGTCTGGCCGCATGTGGATGTGAATGGGCGGAAAATCTTCGAAGATGACAATGTTCTTGTCGAAGCCTTTCCCACCAAACATGGCTTTCTGGAGAACACCCACGCCTACCGTTTTACGACCAAGCCGGATAACCGGGTTCTGGTGTTCGGCGGTGATGGTCGCTATTCCGAAGGCTTGGTAAATGCCGCAAAGGATGCCGACATCCTGTTCATCGAAGGCATTACTCGAAAGAACATCAAGTATGCCCCTTGGGGTGGTGATACCGAAGAAGAAAAAATCAACGTCATCGGTGCCTACCACATGTTCCCAAGTGATATGAAAAAAGTTCAGGATGATTCAGGCGTGAAGAACATCGTGATGGTACACGTCCAAAACTACAATACGCCAGAAGACTTCGACCGCTTGAGCGTCCTTCATGAAATGATTGACGCGGGTGTTACCAACATCTTGCAGGCATCAGATGGAGATCTTTATTAGTGGGTAAGATGATACTCTCAGGTTTTCACCCTGACGACTTCCAACTCGTCTGACTTCACTGTTCGGCTAAGTTAATCGAACCCCGGAGAGATTTCTCCGGGGGTTTTAATTTTTTACTATGTGATTGGCTTCGGCGGACTTTCGCGAATTTTGTCGATTGTCAGCATGTGAGTTTATTCCTCTCCTGCTCTTTTTGCGTGCTATACAGAAGTGCGTATTGCAGTTGTCCGAGGTTGTTATGATTTTAGATGTTTCCACTCCCGTTGAACTTACGTTTTCCGAAATCGAAAAAGCAAAGGCGAGAGTGCAGGGTTATGCCACTCAGACACCGTTGTTGAACTTTCCGGTTCTGGATGAACGTGTGAATGGCCGGGTTTTCATCAAGGCGGAAAACTTGCAGCGAACCGGCTCCTTCAAGTTTCGTGGGGCGTTCAACCGTCTTTCCCTGATCCCGCAGGATCAACGTGCGTCCGGTGTGGTGGCGTGTTCGTCTGGCAACCATGCGCAGGGGGTAGCGGCTGCGGCGAAGATCCTTGGTTTTCCGGCTGTGATTGTCATGCCTAGGGATGCGCCTGCGCTGAAGATCCAGCGTACCAAAGCGCTGGGTGCGGAGGTAGTTCTTTATGATCGTGAGAGCGAGGACCGCGAAGAAATTGCGAAGCGTATCTGTAAGGAGCGGGGCGCAACGTTTATCCATCCTTACAATGACAGTGGTGTGATTGTAGGCCAAGGCACGGCCGGACTTGAGATTGCAGAGCAGTGTGAGGTTCTGGGTGTCACGCCTGATATGTTGATCAGCTGCACTGGGGGCGGTGGTCTGACAGGCGGGCTTGCGCTGGCGCTGGAAGAGAAGCTGCCTGACTGCAAGATCTATACCTCAGAACCTGCCGGCTTCGACGATTACGCACGCTCGCTTGCTGCCGGTAAGCGGGTGCGCAATGCGGCGCTTGGTGGTTCTGTGTGTGATGCGGTGCTGACTGAGACTCCGGGAGACAAGGGCTTTTCAATCTTGAGCCGTCGCCATGCACAAGGCCTTGTGGTCACTGATGAAGAAGCTCTGAATGCAGTTGCCTTTGCCTATTTTGAGCTGAAGCTGGTTGTGGAGCCGGGGGCTGCTGTTGCGCTGGCGGCTGTTCTTTCCAACAAGATTGACATTGAAGGCAAGACTGCGGTGATCATGATCTCCGGCGGGAATGTGGATCCTGCCATTTTTGCGAACGCGCTGAAGCAGTACAGCGACCTTAAAACACCAGCCTGACAAAAAAGCCGTTTGCACGGGATTAGGTGCAAACGGCTTTTAAAAAACTTTGTCGTTGCTCCTACTCAGGAGAACAGTGCAAGGCGTTCGCCCGTTGAGAGGTTATGCAACGGGTCTGAGTTGCTGCTGCGCGGGGTGGTGAGCGGTGGGGACTGGCCTTCGATTTCGATGGGTCTCTCGGTCACGTCCTCCTGAACAGGTGCTTCAGCCTCTCTAGTATCCTCAGCTGCGATCTGAACCTCGTTATCTGATAGAGCTGCCTGAGGTTCCTCCGGAGCGCTGGGTGGTTTTTCATCGACCTGCGGCGGGGAGGCTTTTGCTGGTTCCTCATTGAGTTCTGCTAAGGGTTCAGCTGGTGTGTCCTGCAGGCCTTCTTCCGCTTTTGTTTCCGCTGAGAATTGGATGATGTTTTCGTTCGACGCCTCGTCAGTGGTCGCTGGGGCGGCATCAAACAGAGCATCGATGTCAGCCTGATCCACGCCTTCACCATCCAATTGCGGGCCGTTGAGCAGATGGGCGTCGGGGCGCTTGTCGATGTGGCGACCCTCTTCTTCCTGCACATCGTCCAGATTGACTTTTGGCCGGTCTTCATCAGAGAGGTCGACGCCCCAGATGCGGATCATCTTGGAGATGCGGTCTTCAAGGTAATGGAGCGCTTTGACAACCTTGTTGATGCGCTGGCCTGTCAGGTCCTGGAAGGAACAGGCCATGAGGATTTCCATGGCCATTTCTTCAATGGCATCGCAGGGAGCGTCTTCAGCGCCAGAGGCACGGAGCTTGTCTACCAGATCCTGAATGGCTTCGGAGGATTCCAGAATGACCTGTGTTGCGCTTTCTGTAGAGGTGACAATTGCGTCCAGCTCGTTGGAGGCAGCGGCAAAGCGATTGTTGTCGGCGTTCTCCAGCTTGATCTTGGAGACTTCGTCTTTGGTTCTCTCGATTGCCTCATACATTTCATAGGTGTGCAGGCGGTAGCTTTCCATCTCCGATGGCAGCTCGCGCTCAACCAATACTTTTTCAAGTCGCCTGACAGCGTCCAGAAGGTCAGCCGCTTCGGCGGATCTGTTCAGAGTGAGGTGATCGTGAAGGAAAGCGCGGCCTCTCTCGGTTTCTGAGAGTGCGCTTTTGATGGCATCAAATTCCTCGGGGCTCAAAAGGACCTTTCGGTTGTTGCCAGCCATAAGTGGCTCCTTCATAACTAACTAAGATAATACTACAAGTTTATATAATGGATCCTACGGCTAATAATTGGTTTACATTGATTTGAATAGTCCCTATTAGCACAAGTGATAGGAGTATCCCTTTCCATCAGTGTCTGCGGATACTTTCAACCTCCATTTGTAGTGTTTTCCAATGTCTATGCCCGGAAAAACTTCCCCATTGGGGAAGACCAGTAACCTATTCTGGATTGCCACTGGCGTGAGTGGTTTGTTTGCGACTTTCAACTTCGCAAACGCATTCTTTATCGCGTATTTTCCTTTGTTTTTGCGGGATATTGAGTTCACTTCCGTGCAGATCGCAATGGTGATTGCACTGCCGAATATTGTGCGCATTTTTGCAACGCCGGTGATGACGAGCATCTCGGACCGGTCCGGACGCAGACGCCATTCCATGGCGCTGTTTAGCATCATCGCACTGGCCTCATTCTGGGTGCTGGTCTACTCCAGCGAGTATTGGACCGTAATCGGTCTGGTTGTGTTCCTCTCGGTTTTCTACGTTCCCATTCAACCTTTACAAGATGCATATGCATATGAAACCGACCATACGCTTGGCCTGAATTACGGGCGGATGCGGTCATGGGGCTCCATTTCATTTGTGGTCGCGACCCTGATTGGTGGCTGGTATCTGTCGTTTGGCGATGCAGCAGACCTGCTGTTTCTGATTGTGGGTAGCCTTGCCCTGTTGGCGCTGCTGGCGGTGTTGCTGCCGGGGATGCCATCGGAGAGCCGTCGCACCACACGGGAAAGCGTTTGGTCTGCAAAGGAATTGCGTGACCCTCAGTTCCTGCTGGTTGTTATGGCTGGTGGTCTTTTGCTTGGCAGTTTCTCCGCACTTTATGCCTTCGCCAGCATCTACTGGTTGTCCGTAGGTATCAGCGATGGAATGGTGGGTGGCCTGTGGGCGATTGGTACGATTGCTGAAATCGGCATCTTTGTGTGGGGCAACTTCTTCATGCGTCATCTGGGTGCGTGGGGCTTGATGGTCACTGGTGGTGTTGCAAGTATCATCCGCTGGATGCTGTTCCCGTTTGCGACAGAGACATGGTCCGCTGTGCTTCTTCAGCTGCTACATGCGGGGAGCTTTGGCATGGTGTTTCTGGGCATGGTTGCCTACACCGCCAAGCTGGTTTCCAGTGAGCGCCTCGGCACAGCTCAGGGGCTGACCCAGACTGCTTTTGGTGTGGTTATGGGCGTGAGCGGTATTGCCAGTGGTTGGCTCTACGAGGTTGAGCAGGCCTATGCCTTCTATCTGATGGCAGGGATTTGCTGTGCAGGTGTTCTAACGCTGATGTTTGTGACGAAGCGCGTTTGATTAAAGAAAGGCGGCCTCGATGTGAGGGCCGCCTTTATCGTTTGGTTTAGCCCCAGAGCTGCGGGGAAGGCGGGTGCATCAGACTGCCCTCAAAGTGGATGGGGTGTTCGCGGTCTTTGGCGAGCAGCAGTGGTCCGTCCAAGTCAACGTAGTCTGCATTTTGTGCCAGCAGCATGGCCGGGGCCATGGCCAGAGATGTGGCGAGCATGCAGCCGACCATGATGACGTAGTCCATCTCTTCTGCTTTGCGCAGCAGCTTTAAACCCTCTGTCAGACCACCAGTCTTGTCGATCTTGATGTTGATGGCTGAATAGCGGTTACGCAGGCTTTCCAGATCAGCAGAGGTGTGCAGGCTTTCATCGGCGCAGATGGGGATGAGGTGCTCCACCTCGGCCAAAATAGCGTCCTTGCCTGCGGGCAGCGGTTGTTCTACCAGTCCAACGCCTGCCTGCTGACAGGCTTTGATGTTGGCTTCCAGATTGGCTTCTGACCAGCCCTCGTTGGCATCCACGATCAGCTTGCTGTTCGGGGCCGCTTGCCGCACGGCTGCGATGCGTTCCACATCTCCATCCCCTGCCAGTTTGACCTTGAGGAGCGGACGGCTTGCTGCTTTGGCGGCATCTTCTGCCATCTTTTCCGGCGTGCCTACTGATATGGTGTAGGCAGTCTCCAGAATGCGCTGGGATTTGATGCCGATCAGCTCAGCTACGGAGGTGTTTTGGCATTTGGCGGTCAAATCCCACAGGGCACAGTCAATGGCGTTTCTGGCAGCTCCTGCGGGGATGAGGCTTTGCAGCTCCTCCAGCGAGAGGCCCGCTTCAATGGCCGTGCGTGCAGCTTCGATTTGCGCCGTTACGCTTTCAACGCTTTCGCCGTAGCGTGGGTAGGGCACGCATTCGCCGTGGCCTGTATGACCGTCCTGTGTGAGGCTGGCGGTGACGACGTTGACCTCGGTTCGTGAGCCTCGGGCGATGGTAAAGCTTCCCGCAATGGGGAATGTTTCGGCTTTAATAGACAGGCGACAGGTCAAACCAGCTTAAACTCCGCGCAAATATGATCAATGATTGGGTCGGTCCCGAAGCGGACAGGATCAGTTGCGGGCAGTTTATGCTTTTCGCCCAGCTCTTCAATCAGACTTTTTGCATGATTTTCAGAAAGCATCATGGTGTTGAGCGCCAGACCAGCACAGCGGATCTCCGGATTGGTGAGGCGGCCAAGCTTTATGGTCTGGTCTATGATTTCCTGAATGGGGGGAATTGGTGTGGAGACACCGCGCATGGTTGAGCGGGTTGGTTCATGACACACCACAAAGGCGTCTGGCTGGGAGCCGTGGAGCAGACCGAGGGAGACACCTGCAAACGATGGGTGGAGCAACGAGCCCTGACCTTCAATCACATCCCAATGGTCTTCTTTGGTGGCAGGGCTGATGTGTTCGGCTGCGCCGGAGATGAAGTCTGAGATGACGGAGTCGATAGGAACGCCGCGCTCGGCAATGAGGATGCCGGTCTGACCGGTTGCGCAGAAGTCGGCGCTGATGTTGCGCTCTGACAGTCCTCTTTGCAGGGCGAGTGCACTGTACTTTTTGCCAACGGAGCAATCGGTGCCAACGGTGAGTAGACGTTTGCCCGAGCGCTTTGCGCCTGTGCCTGTCGGGAAGGTGAGGTCGGTGAAGCGCAGGTCGTGGAGTTTGCGGTCGTGTTCTTCAGCAGCCTTGGCAATGGCTGGAATGTCGCTGAGGCGAACATGTAAGCCGGCAGCTACATCAAGGCCATTGTTGAGGGCTTTGACAATGGTCGCGATCCAGTGATCTGGCAGGACGCCGCCCGCATTAACGCAGCCGATGACCATCGTTTTTACGCCCGCCTGTACGGCTTCTGCTAGGTTCATTTCCGGCAAGGTTGTATGGGCTTTGCAGCCGGGCAGCGAGATTTGTCCAAGACACCACTCCGGCCGCCAATCAAGTACGCCATGGGCCGTTTTTGCTGCGAGTTCGTCCTTTACATCCCCAAGAAATAAGAGATACGGCTTAGAAATAGACATTGTTTTTTCCGTTGTACTTGTGGCTGAGTGAGGATTACTAGAGGACACACTACAGAAATCTGTATAGGATCAATAAGATTTTTAGATTCTGGGGCGCAAGGTCGTGAGATGATGCTAAGTGTCAAAATGGATGCGCCAGACTTGGTAACTGCAGAAGACGGTGGGTCACTTTTGCTGACGGCTTCGGGTGCTTGGGGAATCCGACAGGGCGACACTTGCGAAAAACTCATTGAACAAGTTTCGTCTCAGTCCACACATTCCGCAATTCGTGTGGATCTTAAGGCTGTTAGCTTTCTTGATACGGCCGGTGCGTGGCTGTTGCAGCGATTCCAAATGGAGCAAAGCGAGCAAGGGCGCGAGGTCAAATTCATCTATGAGGATGAACGTTTTGACATCCTGCTGAAAGAGGTGAAACGGGCGGATGTCGACAATCCGCCTGAAAAGCCCTCGTATAACTCTTTTGTCAATTATCTGGAATATGTGGGCAGGGCGACGCGCCAGCTGGGTAATGACACTCGCGATGTTCTGGCGATGCTGGGCGCGATGACAGCGTCGATCTCTGCTGCTGTGACACACCCAAGCCGGTTGCGACCTGTTTCGATTGGCGTGCAGTTTCAGCGCTCGTGCATGGGCGCGGTGCCGATTGTCTGTCTGATGAGTTTTTTGATCGGCGGGATTATTGCCCAGCAGGGCGGGTTTTATCTGCGCCAGTTTGGTGCCGAGATCTTTGTGGTGGATCTCTCTGGAATTCTGGTTCTGCGCGAGATTGGAGTTATTCTGACGGCCATTATGGTGGCTGGCCGGTCCGGGTCTGCGTATACAGCCGAGCTTGGTTCCATGAAGATGCAGGAAGAGATTGACGCGCTTCAGGTGACTGGCTTGCGGGTGACGGAAGTTTTGATCCTGCCGCGTCTTGTGGCGCTGATGATCTCTCTGCCGATCCTGGTTTTTCTGGCAAACCTCTCTGCTTTGGTCGGGGCAGGGCTGACTTGCTGGTGGTATCTGGGCATTGTGCCTTATTCCTTCCTTGCGCAACTTCAAGCTGCTATTACTGTCGACACAGCGCTGGTCGGTATCGTCAAAGCGCCGTTTATGGCTCTGATCATTGGGCTTATTGCGTGCATGGAAGGTATGAAGGTTGAGGGCTCCTCGGAGTCGTTGGGACGTCATACGACTGTTTCTGTTGTGAAATCTATATTCATGGTCATCGTGGTGGATGGAGTTTTTGCTATATTCTTCGCGTCTATCGGGTTTTAACCGGCATGGAACAAGAGCAAACAGGACCGATGAACGAATCAGATATTGGCCCTCACACGTCCAATGGTCGGGATGTGTTGTTGCGGGTCAGGGATGTGACGGTTGGTTTTGGTAGCAAGATCATCTTGGAAAATCTCGATATGGATATTTATCGCGGTGAAGTTCTAGGGTTTGTGGGCGCGTCGGGATTGGGGAAATCCGTTCTCATGCGAACCGTTCTTGGGCTCACGCCGCGACGATCCGGCTCGATTGAAGTGTTCGGGCAGGATTATGATGAAGCTACAGATGCCATGCGCCGGGAGATTGAGCAGCGCTGGGGCGTGTTGTTTCAGCAGGGGGCCTTGTTTTCTTCCCTGACTGTGCGGCAGAATATTCAGGTTCCTATGCGCGAACACCTGACGCTTTCGCCCCGACTGCGTGATGAACTGGCGCTTTTGAAGATCGAGATGGTTGGGTTGCCGCTGGATGCGGCGGACAAGCTGCCCTCCGAGCTTTCCGGCGGGATGATCAAGCGCGCGGCACTGGCGCGTTCGCTGGCGCTGGACCCGGATTTGTTGTTCCTGGATGAGCCGACCTCGGGGCTGGACCCGATCGGGGCGGCTGATTTTGATGATCTTATTGTGAAGCTTAAAGAAACGCTTGGACTTACGGTTTATATGGTGACACATGATCTGGATAGTCTTCATAGTATCTGTGACCGCATTGCCGTTCTGGGTGAACGCAAGGTTTTGGTTGAAGGAACCATTGAAGATATGATGCATGTGGAGCACCCTTGGGTTAAGTCCTATTTCCGCGGGGCACGTGCCCTCAAACGAGTGTGAGGAGGATGCATGGAAACCCGCGCAAATAACATCGCTATCGGTGCATTCGTTCTTGCAGTGGTCACCATTGCTTTTCTGTTTACGTTCTGGCTGCTGAGCGCTGGTGATCGTTCCAGCCGACGCGATATCAGGATTATCTTCCCCGGTGCTGTCACAGGTTTGCCAGTCGGTGGTCAGGTGCTGTTTAACGGCATTCGGATCGGCGATGTGAGCATGCTGACTTATGACCCTCAAAACCCCCGCCTTGTTGTGGCGATTGTGCGTGTTGATGCAAACGCTCCGCTGCGCCGCGACACGGTGGCATCTCTCGGGTTTACCGGCTTGACGGGTGTTGCTTATGTGGATCTGTCCGGCGGTTCATCGGAAGCGCCGCCGCTGTTTTCGCAAACGACGGATACTGTTCCGGTCATGTATGCGCGCAGGTCACAGTTTGAGGACCTGCTGCAAGGGGCAGGGGACATCATGCGTAAGGCAGATTCCACCTTGACGCATATTGACGAGTTGGTGGTCAATGCTCGGCCAGAGGTGGAGCAAACCGTTCAGAATATTGAGGTCTTTACCCGGGCGCTGGCTGATAACGCGGATGGCGTGAACGACTTTCTTGCTGGCATAACCGAGACAAGCAGGGCGCTGACCGGGCTTTCCGGCAGGATCGGCAATCTGGTTGATCGTGGTGAGGAGTTGCTTGCCAATGTGCCGCCGGACAAGCTGGGGGATATCGTCAATAACGTTGAGACGATGACCAACAAACTGGCGACCTCCGCAGATGGTGTTGGCGATATTATTGATAATGGCAGGTTGGCTTCTGAGCAGCTCGTCGACTTTACCTCCCAGCTTACTGATCAGCTGGGGCAGATTGAAGCTGTGATCTCAGCGGTCAGGCCCGAAGATGTGGAGCGCATCCTGAAAGGTGCTTCTGACCTTGGTGGCATACTGACAGAGCGCAGCGGCGACATCAATTCCATGCTCGCAGCTGCTTCCGTTATTGCGGAAAATGCGCGTGAGTTGAGTGTTGAGCTGGCCGAGAATAAAGATGCGATTGATCGCATTGTCGCGAATGCGGAAACTGCCTCTGACGAGATTGTTCTGACGACGCAGAATGTCAACCGGATCCTGAATTCGGTGGGGTCTGAGCAGATCGGCAATATTGTTACTTCAGTGGAGAAGGTGACAGCAATGCTTGCTGAAAAGGATGAGGTGCTTTCAAAAGCCATTGATGATGCGGGTGCTGCCACAGCCAATATTCGCGAGGTGAGCAACACGATCGCGGGCCGCAACAGCGAGATCGACAGTGTGATTGCTTCTGTCAGTGAGGTGGGAACCAACCTGAGTGAAGCATCGGGCCAGCTGAGTGAGACCATGGACAATGCAAATATGCTGATGTCCAATGCCAACGGGATTGTGGAGGCAATTGATCCCGCCAGTGTCTCCAATATTGTTTCTTCGGCTGAAACGGTGACAACAACCCTTGCAGAGAAGGCTCCAGATCTTGCCACTGCGGTTGATGAAATCCAGAATGCTGCGCAGTCAGTCAATAATATTGTTATGGAGCTGCAGCAGAAGGTTCCTGACGTCACAAACGTGATTGAGCAGGCCCAAACCATTGCGACCAATCTGACTGCTGCCTCCGAGCGTGTGAACACGATTCTTGAGAACGTGGACGACATGGTTTCGGCTGATGGGCAGGGCTTTATTCAGGAAGCAACAGAAGCCGCGGCCTCTATTCGCAAGGTTGCGGATGCATTTGCAGCGCGAGCAGAGCCAATTTCGGCTGCCCTGTTGAAACTTAGTCAGCAAGGTGGACAGGACTTTACTGCAGCAATGCAGCAGTTAAACCAAACACTTATAGAAATTCGCCGGGCTGTGACCAATTTTGACCGTAATCCAAATCGCGTAATCTTCGGCGGATCGGACACACCTGTCTTTAATGGTGGGCAGCGGCGTTGAGTTTTTTGTAATGATTGTCGATGATGTACGTAAGCGACTCGAAATCGTGCGGGTGGCTAATGGCGGTAAGCTGGAGCGCGGGTTGTTCGGTTCAACACTAAAAAATCTGGGTTTTGCTGCCGCTCTGCTGATTGGTTTGGCCGGGTGCGGAGCAAGTGGTCCTGAAGCCTTGTATGGGTTGACCGCACCAAGCTCTGTTCCTGTCACTGCGCGGGCTCCAAACTATCAGGTGCTTGTTGCCAATCCAGCAGCTCTTCAGGCGCTGGATACGAACAACATTGCCGTGACACAGGGCGGCGGCCCGATTTACTCTTACTACCCGAAAGTGGCGTGGGCCGATACGCTGCCTCGTGTCTTTCAAGCCAAACTGATTGAAACGCTGGAGAACTCCGGCAGCTTGCGCGGTGTTGCGCTGCCGGGGCAAGGGCTGTTGATTGACTATCAGCTGCAGACCACGCTGCGTTCTTTCGAGCTGCAGGTGGATGGTGGTGATAGAGCCTATGTGGAAGTCGCCGCGCGGCTTGTTGACGACCACGACGGGCGCTCTGTTGCGATGAGGGTGTTTGCAGCGACCGTTCCAACGACTGGCGATAGTTTGGAAGATGCGATTCCGGCACTTAATGCGGCCTCAGATAATGTGCTCTCCCAGATTGCCAGCTGGTCCATCACCACGCTTTCAAGAATTACGCTTAGTCAGAGAACGTCCCAGCAGGCTCAGCTGAACCGACGTCATGATGCTGCCAGGCGGCAGGTGGCAGTCGCCACCACGCCAATGGTGCTTGAGGCGAGCGGGACAGCGAACTAACTTTATCCAGAAAGTGCAAGGGTTGGCTGAGGCGTCGCTGTTGCATGGCGCAGGCGGTGCTTTTGCGACCCTCTTTTCTACTTGTACAAGTACTCCCGCGTCAGTGGCATTCCAGAGAGGCTTCTGGTTTTTCGTGTTGTGATTGTCTGGAAAATTTGTGCCCCACCTCGCTCGAATGATATGGTGACGCCCACCAGATACAACGCCCACGTGCGGTAGGTCTCTTCCCCGACAAGAGCGATTGCTTCCTCCTTGCGTGCCATTAGGCGCTTTGCCCAATGGGATGTGGTCATAGCATAGTGTTCCCGCCAGGCTTCTACGTCATGCACTTCGAAGCCATTGGCCTCCAAGTTGCGCAGGCTCATGCCGATGTGGTCGACCTCTCCGCCGGGAAAGATATAGCGGATCAATGCCTTGTACGCGGCAGTCTTTTTGTTGAACAATTTATCGGTGCGTTTGCCCGGCCTTGTGATCGCATGGTGTAGGTATATTCCGCGCGGCTCCAGCAGTCGTTTTACAGTTTGAAAGTAGCTCTCGTGATTGGCAAGGCCGACTTGCTCGAACATGCCGATGGAGGAGATCTTGTTGAACGTGCCAGTCATCTTGGAGAAATCCTGAAGTTCGATTGAAACCCGGTCATCCAGTCCTCGTTCCGCGATGTTCTGACGCGCCAAAGCCGCTTGCTCTTCGGAAAGCGTGACGCCTGTTGCTGTCACGCCGTAATGCTCTGCGGCGTGGCAAATGAGAGCGCCCCAGCCACATCCAATATCCAGCAGGTTGTCACCCGGTTGGAGCTGAAGCTTGCGGCAGATCATGTCCAGCTTGTCGTATTGCGCCTGATCCAATGAATTTTCTGGGTTGGTGAAGTAGCCGCAGGTGTAGACCATCCGTTCATCGAGGAACAACGCATAGAACTCATTGGAGATGTCATAGTGGTGGGCGACGTTAGTTTTGTTGGAGGCTTCGCTGCCATCGCGGGCACCCTCTCCTTTAATCTTTACGCTTGTGCGCAGTTTCGAGGGGGCCAGAATAAACGGCAGTGCTGATTTGGCGAGCAGCCAACGGTTCAGACTCTTTGCTTGTTTACGCAGTTTTCCAGTGGGCCGCAGTTGGACCATTTCAAACAGATCTGTATCTTCTATGTCGATTCGCTTTTGCACCCATGCGTCGATGAGCGTCTCTATGTTGGGTCGTCGTAAAAGAGCGGATATGACACCGGGATCGTTGATCACGATCTTGGCTTTTGGTGAATCTTCGGGAATGACTGTGCCGTCCCATAAACGGAAACCGAATTTCAGCTGCATTGTTGCATGAATATGCTCCAATGCCTGTTTCAAGGACTTCCGCCGCCATGTCGCTTCTTGCATCACTGTTCCCCGACTGCTTCTTATGAAATTCATCCTATCCGTTCCCTTGTTCCGTAAACATCCCTGAGTTGTTGGATGTTTTGGAGGTAGATGAGTTCGAAAGGGCCAGTGCAGGTATGATCGGGGCAATATTAAGGCTCCTGACTGGATCAGGAGCCTTTTTGCTTATTATGGTATATCAAGCCGTAACGAGGACGAGGTGTTGCACAGTGCTGGAACTCGCTTTTCATAGGCCCGAGTTCCAGCAGGAGTTGCTTTACTTGGATTATCTGATGTTATCCGTGATGCAATAGAGGTTGCCTCTGATGTCGGCGTTGTATCCACGTAGCCGTTCAGGTGCTTCGACTTCGGTACAGAGCTGGAATTGCTTGGTGGAGAGTTTTTTGTAGGTGACCTGTGCGGCAAAACCAGTGAGCCGCTGGGGGCTACGTGCGCAACTCATGGGGTCCAGTTGTTCTGGAAGGTCTTTGTCGCGGGTGACTTGGCAGAGTTTGATCCCCTCTGAAAGCTTGCGCATGTCGGAGACACGTATGCGGTCCCGGTGTTCCATTTGCCCTTGGGCCGGGCCTCCGATGGTCCAGAATGACCAAGCCAGCACCAATGCGGCCAGTCCTGTTGCCAACCACCGTGCGAACAGCCTGTCGAGCTTACTGATACCCTCGTGGTCCTGTCGGTCTTGACGGAAGTACTGGATCACGACCAATGAAAGCAGAGCAACTGCGCACGACTTGGTGATAAAGCGGGTTGTCAGATCGCCATCCAGAAAACGGTAGAGCAGGTATATGGCATCGCAGAGCAGTGTCATTGCGGCTGCAAAAATGGCAATGGCAGTCAGCCAGCGCCTTACACCACCGTATTTGCTTGCCGGGTTTGCTGCGCTGTTGCGTGCATTCTTTTGATGGAGCCAAAGGAAAGCAGGCGTAAAGATAATCAGAGCTGCCATTGACCAGCGCAGGCTACGCAGGCCGCTGCTGGAGAAGCTATCCCCAACCTCCGGCATCCATATGGTGATCATTCCCAGCAGTAGCGTCAGGGTGTTGCCGATCACCATGCCAAAAGCCGCGAATAAAAGTGCATAGAAGACCGCATCCCCCGCTGCTGTTGACCGCTGCGGTTGAGGGACTGCGCCAACCGTTTTGTCGTAGGACCAGCTGTTCAGAGCTGTATCTATCTCCAGAACCGTCCAGCTGGAAGGGGCTAAGCATGTGCGGATGTCTTCTTTGGAAAGGCCCTTGTTCAGCGCATCACGCACGAACTCGGAGAGTGCAGCGGGGATCTGCATATGAAAATCCTTTAAATACTAATCAATAAAGTAGGGATGTGCCTGAGTTTGGAGCTTTTAATGTTGCCTCGTAAAATGTCCTCTCATTTTAAATGTGCACGTCTTTTTGAAGTGATCAAGGTTCTTCGGACGGGGACATTATGCAGAGGCGTATAGTGCACAATCAAAATGCAATGATTGCAGCGCTCTGCCTAATAAAAAAGGCTCCTGAAATGATCAGGAGCCTTTTTTGATTTTGACCATACGCCGTGTCTTAGTCGAAGCGGCCACTTGCGTGGGCGAGCATGGTGTAGACCTTGCCGGTATCAGAGGTCAGGTAGGTCTGACCAAGCTGATTGTCGCTGTCGCTTCTGGAGACCTGAGAAAGAAGCTGCTCGAAGTCCTGAATGTAACGCTCTACAGCGCTGCGGAATTCAGGGTCACGGCCGTACTTCTGACGGATCTCGTCGAAGGTCTGCTGACCTTGCAGGGTGTACAGACGACGGGTGAAGACATCACGTTCGCCGCGCTTGTAGCGCTCCCACAGATCCACAAAGGTTTCGTGATCAACTGCACGAGCAATGTCCATGCTCAGGGAGTTGAGGGATTCAACCATGTGCTGCGGGGTGCGTGCGTTTGCTGTGTCACGGGCAGCGTGGGCTGCACCGCCTTCATCATCTGATGCGCGGCGAAGCAGGTCACTGATCCAGCCCTTGGATGCGCCGTTCCCTGATCGAGCCGAGGTTGAAGATGGCTGTGGGCGCGATGGGCGCGGTGCTGGTGTTTCCATGCGGTGCGGTGCAGGGGACATGCGAGCTGGCTTTGCACCGGTTGCTGCAACCTGCTGCAGGGTTGGTGCTTCAGCTGCATAGCGTGCGTCAGCTTGAGCTGCTGCCGGTGCGGCGCTAAGTGCGCGGGCGGGCTCTGCTGGTGTTGACACATCGAACTGAGAGGACTGGCGGGAGACGATGGTGGAGAGTTCCTCCAGTGCCTTTACCTGTTCGCTCACGATGCGGCGCAGTGCAGAGGTTGATGCTTCAGCTTCATCCGGCAGAGCCAGAATGCCCTTATTAAGCTCGGTGCGGGTTGCTTCCAGTTCCTGATGGACGGAGCGTGCCACGTCGCGCATGCGTGCTGTTGCGTCTGTAAAGCGCTCGGAAGCTTCTGTGACAGTGGACTTCATGTCATGAAGAATATCATCGTGTGCAGCCTTAACCGCATCACGTGCCTTCTGACCTTCCAATCCAGCTGTCATGCGCATGCTTTCGAACTGCTCGGTCACAGACTTGGTTGCCGCCTCAGCTGCTGCACGGAGCATGCCGGAGACTTCGCGGGCCTTATCATCTGCGACTTCAAGGGTATCACCAAGGGTGGTGGTGTAGTTGCCCATGAGCACTTCGACATCCTGTGTCTTCTTGATCAGGGTGTCTGCGACCAGTTCGATTGCCAGGCGACGGTCAGTGAAGCGGCTGTCGACATGGTTGTTGGTTGCTTCCAGATCCGCGATTGCCTGACCGAGAAGCTGGTTCTGGTCTTCCATGCGGGTTGCGATCTTCGCAGCATCAGCAAGCACGGTGTGTGTTGTGTTGCGGAGCTGGCCGACCTGGGCCTCGATGGTGGCGTTTGCAGCCTCTGTCTCGGTCACAGCGCGGTCAATCGTGGTTCTGAACTCGCCTGCACGGTTTGCCAGGTTGGTTTCCACTTCGGACAGGTTCTCGCTTGCAGATGCAAGGATCTGACGAAGACTACCGTTGGAGGCGTTCAGGCGTGTCAGGATCTCGGAGACGTCTGTTTCGAGACGCTCTTTGGTGCCTGTCATCACGTTCACAGCCATGCGGGTGCGATCTTCGATGGTGTTGCCGATGCCGTCGATGGTCTGGGTCAGTGCGTCGGCTGCAACCGCGCCCTGACGAGTGACGGTTTCTGCAACTTCCTGACCCTTCGTGGAAACGGCATTGAGCAGGATGTTCATGTCCGACTGCAAGCGCTCACGGCTGTCGTCCAGGCGGGTTGTGGCGATCGTGCTGCGTTCGTCGATGGCGGTGACGATCTTGTCACCAGCCTCCACCAGATCACGTGTTGCCTGCAGACCGTTTTGAGCAAAGCGGTCGGAGACTTCACGGCCCTTCACGGTCACTGCATCCAGAATTGCGTGCTGGACTTCGTTGACGCGGGTGGTGAGGTCATGAGCGCGGTTTTCGATCGCCATGATGAGCTCACTACCGTCCTTGCCGATGATCTCTGAGAGCTCTGCGGAGCGACTGCCGAAGGCATCGTTGAGGTTTTCTGCTTTGACCAACAGTTCGTCTGCCACAGACTTGACGCGGGTGGACAAGGTGCCTGCTGCTTCTTCGATGGTGGAGAAGACGCGGGCCCGAACTTCGTCGGTTTCGCCTGCCAACATCTGGCGCACATCTTCTGCAGATTCTGCGAGGATCGCTTTGGAACGCTCGCTTTCTGCGGAGAGGCGGCCAGTGACCAGCGCGATGGTCTGGGACAGATCGGTGCGGACCTTGTCGCTTTCGCCGGTGAGGGCACCAGACATTTCCGCAAGAGTTGCAGTGTACATGGCGCGGGCGTTCTCGCTTTCCACGGCCAGAGCGTTAGCTGCCTGTGCCACGGTGGTCAGAACACGCTGTGCGACTTCGTCACCTTCTCTGGTGAGCGTACCGCGGACGGTTGCCATGGCATTGGAAACAGCTGCTGCTGCTTTCTCGCCTTCGCCTTCCAGAGAGTTGCGGGCTTCGCCGATGGAGTTGGAAACGATCTCCTGCAGACGCTCGCCTTCCTTGCTCAAGGTGCCGGAGAGCTGCTCTACGCTGCTGACAACCTTCTCGGTTGTGAGATCGCGTTCCTGAGCAAGACGGTCGGATGCCTGACCAACGACTTCGAGGATAAGGTCGCGTACACGGGTGCTTTCGGAGCCAAGGGAAGAGGTGGCCTCTGCCATTGCGCTTGTAAGTGTGTTCGCTGCCTTTTCGCTCTCGTCACCCATTGTGGAGGAGATGGCTTCGAGACGATCGTTGAGGATCGTTTCAAGGGCCTTGGAGCGGCTGTCGAGCGTTTCTGCAACCTCGAACACCTTGGAGCCGAGAGATACGTTGATCTCTGCAACCTGCTCGGACAGAGCGTCGGTGAGGTTCTTGGACTGCTTGACGATTATGCTGCCAGCTTCTTCCAGACGGCTGTCGAGCGCTTCGTTGATCTCTGTCTGTCCGTCGTGGAATGTCTTGGCAATCTCACGGGTCCGGTTGACCAGAGTTTCAGAGATCTGCTTGGCGCGTGCGTCCAGAGCCTGATCAATGCGTTCTGTGCCGGTGGACAGGGAGCTTGCAAGGTGTTCTGCACGGTCGGAAATGACGGTGGCAGCTGCCTCGACCTTGTCGCCCACAGCCTGATCGAAGGTGGACAGGCTGGTGGAGATTGTTTCTTCGATGGCTTCGCTGCGCTGTGCGAGGATTTCGCCGATCTTTTCTGCACGGTTGGTGAGGGAAATGCCAACCTGTTCCACACGATCGGAGAGGTTGATCGCAATGACGTCGGTGCGGTCCTCGAGGATCTTGGAGATGGACTGGGTTTTCTCTTCCAGCGTGCTTGCGATGATGCTTGTACCGGTTTCCACCGCGTCGGCCAGCTTGGTGGTGCGCGTCTCGATGGTTTCGGTAAGGGCGGCAGCGCGGGTGTCGAAGCTCCGTTCGAAGGTGTTGGTGCGTTCTTCGAGTTTGGCGTCCAGAGACTGGATGCGGTTGTCGAAGGATTCGCCGATGTTCTGGCTGCGCAGGTCGAGAGACTGAACAAGATCGGACCCGTTTTCGGTCACAACCTGTTCCAGTTCTGCCAGCTTGCTCGCCAGACCGTCGTTGAGGGCACGGCCACGGATGTCGAGGGTCTCGGTAATGCGATCGCCGATTTCGGTCAGATCAGCTGTTACGCGGTCACCACGGGAGCCGATGAGATATGCCAGCTGAGTACCAGTGTCAGCCAGTTTGTCAGCCAGTTCCTCGGTACGCAGGCCAAGTGCGCCGGTGATGTCTGCTGTTGTGCTTTCAAGAGCCGTCTTGAGGGCTGTTGTCTGCTTGCTGATGGTGTCAGCCACTTCAGCACCGCGTTCAGCCAGACGCTGATCCAGCTCCGCACCGTTGATCGTGATGCTTTCGTAGATCTGTGTGCTGACGTTGCCAAGACGGTCAGCCAGCTCGCCGCCGCTGACGGTGATGGTGGTGCCGAGGGTGTTGGCAGTTTCGTCCAGACGGGTTGCGATGTCTCCGCCGCGCAGGGACAGATCGGCAATGATGCTTTCGCCCGCACCGCGCAGCACCTCGGAAACCTCGGTGGAGCGGCTGGACAAGGTGTCGATGAAATCGGTGCACTGAATGGCGATTGCTTCGTTGATCTCGCGACCACGGTTTGCAATGCCGTCCGCCGCCTGTTCGCCAGTTGCGCGCAGGGCAGTGTCCAGATTGGTGACGCGCTCGTCGACCACACCCATCATCTCTTCGGTGCGACCCGTGATCGTATCGATCAGGCGGCCACTGGTAAGAGACAGGTTGGCGCTGATTTCTTCGCCGCGGGTGAGGATCTCGGTGGACAGGGCCGAGCTTGCAGAAGAGAAGTGCTCGGTGATGCCGGAGATGGAAGTTTCGAGCGTTTCATGCAGCTGTGCGTTTGCACCGCTGAACTGATCGGACACGGTTGTTACGGTCAGGTTCAGCGTATCTGTCAGCTGAGCATTGGCGGTGTTGACGGTGTCTGTCAGGTTGCCGATGCCGCCGTCCATGATCGTGGAGATCTGGGAGCTTGCGGAGTTGACGGTCTCGTTGAGGCTGCCCACGCCAGTGTACAATGTCTCGGAGATGATTGTGTTTGCAGTTTTGACGGAGTCCGTCAGGCTGCCCACACCACTGTCCATGATTGTGGAGATCTGGAACCTCACGGAGTTGACAGTTTCGTTGAGGTTGCCAACGCCGGTGTTCAGTGTCTCGGTGATGATTGTATTTGCCGTCGTGACGGAGTCTGTCAGACTGCCGACGCTGCTGTCCATGATCGTGGAGATCTGGAGGCTGGCGGAGCTGACGGTCTCGTTGAGGCTGCCGACGCCGGTGTTCACTGTCTCCGAGAAGATTGTGTTTGCTGTCGTGACGGAGTCTGTCAGGCTGCCGACGCCGCTGTCCATGATCGTAGCGATCTGGGAGCCTGCTGCATTGACAGTTTCGCTGAGTGTGACAACGCCGCCGTCCAGCGCTTCAGAGATCTGCTCTTTTGCACCGGAAACAGTGGTGGTGAGGTTGGTTACGCCATATTCCAGAGCATCTGTGATGTTGGCGGTTGCGCCGGAAACAGATGTTGTGAAGTTGGCAGCGCTTGTGTCCAGCGTCTCTGTCAGCTGTGCTGTCGCACCATAAACGCTCTCGTTGATGTTGGTGACGCCGGTTTCCATGGTCTGCGCAATAGCAGAGGTGGAGTTGGTGACCGTTTGAGACAGGAGTTCAACGCCGCTGTCCAGAGACTGGGAAAGCTCGCCGCTTACGCCATCCACCGTACGGGTGATGGTGTCTACGCCGCTCTTGAGGGTCTCGGTCAGGTTGTCGTTTGCCGTGGTGATCTTCTCGGTCACTTCGTTGGAGGTGGCGAGAAGTGTAGTGGTCAGGTCAGACCCGGCAGTTTCGACGCTCTGGCTGATGGAGGTAACGCCGAGGTTCAGAGTTTGGGTCAGCGTGTCGTTTGCGCTGTTGATCTGTTCGGTTACCGTCGCGGTGGTTGTTCCGAGCGCTTCTGCCAATTCCGAGCTTGCCAGAGTTACACTTGAGGTCAGTTCTGCCACGCCAGTGCCAAGAACCGCACTCATCTGGGAGCTTGCACCTTCTGCTGCGGAGCTGATGGACTGAACGGAAACGTTGAGCGTGTCGGTGAGGGACGCGTTTGCTTCAGTCAGCTGCTCGGTGACAGTAGAGGTGGTGATAACCAGTGTCTGAGCGAGCTCAGAGCTGGTTTCGGAAATGCTGGTGGTGAACTCGGAGAGGCCGTTGACCAGTGTGGAGTTCAGCTCTGTGTTTGCAGCAGAAATCTGTCCGACAACATCACCAGAGGTGGTTACCAGTGTTTCTGTCAGCTCGGAACTTGCGCCAACAAACTGCGCCGTTACTGAAGAGACGGTCTGTTCGATGGACGCTGTGAGTTCGGTGCCCTGCGCCTGCAGAACGCCTTTCATGGCTTCTGTCTGGTCCGTGATGGTTGCAGACAGTTCTGCGCCAGCTGCGCCGAGTGTGGTTTGTAGTGCTTCGCCGCGCTGTGCAAGCAGATCACTGATTTCGTTGCCGCGTGCGGACAGGCCATCAACAATCTCGGTGCCTGTGCTGGACAGGGTTGCTGTGATTTCTTGGCTGCGGCTTGCCAGATTGTCAACGAGTGCTTCTGACGTTTCAGACAGACGTGTGTTGAGGTCGGTGCCGCGCTCGGTCAGGTTGTCGATGAAGGAGCTCGCAGTGGAAGAGAACTCTTCATTGATGCTCGCGCCGCGCTCATGCAGTGTTTCGGAGAGCTTTGAGCCGGTTTCAGAGAGTGTTTCCACCAGTTCAGAACCGGTGGATGTGAGGCGCTCTACATAATCATCGGAGCGGATGGTCAGTGAGGAGACCATGTTGCTGCCAGCTTCTGTGAAGCTGTCGGTGACTTCTGAGACGCGGCCTTCAAGCCTGCTTGTCATCTGCTCAAGCACGGAGTCGATCGAACCGGTGAGGCGTTCCCGGGCACGATCAACAGAGGAGGCGAATTCCTCTGATGTGTTGGCGAGCTGAGAGGCAAGATTTTCGTGGGAGCCGGAGATGGTTTCGCGCACCAGTTCGGCGTTGGCCTGAATGGCCTCGCGCTGGCTGACGAGTTCTTCCACCAGTCGGCGAATTTTTAGTTCGTTGTCATTATAGGAGTTCTCGAGGGAGGACACTTCCTTATGAATGAGAACTTCCAGCTCACTGGCACGGGCAATCGCGCGTTCAATGCCGTCGCCCATGGCAGCGGCTTCGCGGCGGATGGCCTGACCAACGTTGAGGATGCTTTCTTTTGCAACGTCTTCCGGCTCAGCCAGACGAAGGGCAACCTCTGTCATGCCTCTGGCAACGTTGCGCATCTCCTGCGCGCGCCAGAACATAAGGGCCATGACCCAGACGAAAGCAATTGGAACGACGATAAAGACGGAGATGAGAACCAGCGTCGGGTTTTCAAATACGCCTGAGAAAGATGCAGATTGTTCAAGCTGTGCAGCAAATGTGTCCCATGACATTGCAAGGCCGAGGCTGGCCCAGACAACGGAGACTGCAAATGCAAACCAGAAAGGAGCTGCGGAGGGCTTGCGCTGCAACGCAAACATCAGCGAGCCAATGGACTGGCGGTCATCGTTGCTTGCTGTGGGTGGGCGGCCACCACGGCCATTTCTGCGAACCTGTCTCGAAGCCTGGTTTTCTTCTACAAGCTGAGCCAGCTTTTTGTCAGAGGAGGGCGCTGTTGTGCCAGCCTCCTTTGCAGGGGTAGCAGACATTTGCGGGGTGTCCGCAGTCGTGCTTTCCTGTTCGCTGGATGAATTGGGCTCCGGTGTCGCGCCAAAATCCGCCTCAAGGGCTTCTTCTACCGCTGACAGAGCCACTTCCGATGGAGCTTTCGCCTTCGGGGTGTTCGCCATATCTCGCCTCGCGTCCGTACTCTCTACTTGTCGGTCGTCAGCACAATGTTTCGCCTTTTGTGCCGGCGCCGTTACCACAAAGCATGCGTCATATCGGGGAAAGCGATCTGCCCAAACGAGACCGATTTCCAGACAACATCGGGTTTGATGCCTGCAATCCGACAACTCTAAATTGAGAGTACCGTCGAACTTCCGGGACCAAAAAACCGGGAGTTTTCAGAATCAATGCGAGCCGTTAAGATTAACGGAACATTAAGATTTAGATTTCCCCACCTTGCAGCTACCCTTAACCTAATGGCACAATCTGGTGGACTGTACAACACAAGTGACCCGGAATTTTAGGTGCTCTACGAGAAGTTACAGGCAGCATTTTTGGGGGTAACTCACTATGGCTGATCGCGAAAATTCTCCAGTTAGTTCTCAAGGTGTTAGCCGGCCTAGCTCCACACAACTTAAATGGTTAAAACGAGGTCTTAACGAAGCAGGCGGAAAGTTACCGTTGTTCGATGAGAGCGGTCGACAGGTTCCATCTGCAACTGTGCGGGCATGTGTTGCTGCAGGATGGGCAGAGCCTTGGTTTTCCAACCCGTTGAAGCCAGATTGGCTTATATGCAAGCTGACAGATAAGGGGCGTGAGATGCTAAAATAGGGTGGTAGATCAAAAAATCCTGTTAACCATTTTTAATAGCGTCCATTGTCAATTGTAGCGTGCGAGGACAGTGAATGCACGTGTTTGCGTGCGAGGTCAGATTAGAATTTGCATGGTAGGGTCTTGTTAACCATAAAATAAAATTCTGTGTTTTCTTTTGGGGAACAGATTCCGTTGCCTATGGGAATTGAGGGGGGAGTCGTCGCAGAGTCAAGGCGGCGGCTGGATTCGAGTCATTCTAGCGAATCAACTTTCCGAATGTCGCGATAACCTTGAGTCATCTGGTTGTGTTGGGAGGCGTCGTTACAGCTTGGCTGCGGAACTACACAAAACTACAGAGGCTATATGCAGGGATCACTTTTCAGCTGTGACGTTTGGTGATCCGGATCTGCAAGGTGAGATCCTTGAGGTGTTTGCGGAGCAGCTTGAAGAGTTCCGTCGCGGCGTGCAGGAAGATCCCGGTCCCGAAGCTATAGCAAGATTGCTGCATCGCTTTAAAGGCTCTGCGCGCGGTGTAGGTGCGTTTGCTCTTGGGGATGCGATTGAGCAAGCTGAGCGTGAGGTGGGGGGCGGCAAGATGCCAGGGCTCGCGGATGTTGAAACCTGCCTTGAGGCCGTTTCCTCTGACCTTCTGGTGCTACGAAAATCATGATTTGGTATTGACTGGACGGGTTTGACCCAAATATCTGATCGGGAAGTTCTTGAATAGCTGGACGGCTAGATGTATCTGAGGACAACAGAATAAGCCAAACAGGGTCGGGACGACTTTAAATATGCCAAAGATTACTTTCATCACCTCATCAGGTGAAAGCCGTGAGGTGGATGCTGCCGCTGGTTCTACCGTTATGGAAAACGCGATCAAGAACATGATCCCTGGAATTGAAGCGGAATGTGGTGGTGCCTGCGCTTGCGCGACCTGTCACGTTTACGTGGACCCAGCCTGGAACGATAAGACCGGTGAGCCAGAGCCAATGGAAGAGGACATGCTGGACTTTGCGCAGGATGTTCGTGACACATCCCGTCTCTCCTGCCAGATCCGTGTGACGGATGAGCTTGACGGTCTGGTGGTGCACATTCCGGAAAACCAGAGCTAAGCAGCTGCTGTATGAAACGACAAAAGGCTGGTCCGATTGGGCCAGCCTTTTTTGTTGATTTGTGGGGTACTTACTCTGCGCCAACCGCTTGGGGCTGGCGTGTTGGGCCCCAGACGGTTTCCATGCCCGGTTCCGGATTGCGAGGGATCATCCGGCTGAGGATCAGGCTGATGGCAGCCATTGATGCGCCAGCGATGAACACCAGTGCCGGTGAGAACAGCCAGATGGTGCCGAAGACCACCGGGATCACCACTGCTGCGATATGGTTGATGGTGAAGTCAACGGCGGAGGTTGGTGCAATGTCTGCCGGATCTGCGATTTTCTGGAAGTAGGTCTTCATAGCAATGGCCATGGCGAAGAAGGCATGGTCTATCACGTAGAGTGCACCCGCCACGTAAACGTTTGTTACGAAGGCGTAGGACAAGAAGACGATGATTAGGCCGACATATTCGCAGGTTAGTGCGGTCCGTTCTCCAACGCGGCCAATGAAAGCACCGATCTTTGGAGCGAGGAACATGTTGATTGCGCCGTTGAGCAAGAACAGGGCTGCGACCTGGTGGACCTCGTAGCCAAAGCGCTCAACCATCAGGAAGCCTGCAAACACGGTGAAAATCTGACGGCGGGCGCCGCTCATGAAGGTGAGGGCGTAGTACAGCCAGTAGCGTTTGCGCAGGATTAGCTTCTTATTCTGCTCCACATGCGCCTTGTATTTTGGGAAGGCAACGGCTGCATAGATGGTCAGGGCCATGCCGGCGACGCCTGCCCAAAGGAAGACCTGCTCATAGGACAGGTTGAACGTCTTCCAGCTGAGCATGATCGCTCCGTAGATGAGCAAAGAGACCAGTGACGAGACTGCGATGATCTTACCGAGAAGTGCCGGAGCGTCCTTCTTCGGCAGCCACTGTAGGGACAAAGACTGCTTGAGCGTCTCGTAGTAGTGGAATCCAAAGGACATGATGAGCGTGGTGGCGTAAAAGCCAATTGCGGTGGGGAAAAACCCTGTAATTGCAATGCCGAAGCCCATCAGCCCCAAAGAGATCAGCGTGAAAGTCTGCTCTTTGAAGATCAGCAACATGAAAATGACGGTGAAGGCCAGCAGACCCGGAATTTCGCGGATGGACTGCTGAATGCCGATTTCCTGCCCTGTGAAGTCCAGTGTGTTGACGGCAAAATTATTGATGAGGTTCCACCAAACAGAAAATGAAAGCTGTGAGGCGACAGTGAGAACCAATAGGAAGACAAAGGGTGAGCGCCAGTCGGCTCTGATGTCTTTTATAATATTCAGCATGGGGCTTCCGTCTTAAAAATAAACTTTGCAATTTAATAAGCGAAAAGTTTATTTACGTGATAGCACTAGTTTGCCAAAAAATATTCTGGAGTCGCCAAGAGGTGTCTGATGCCCATTCACACTGACGTTTTCAGGGATCCACATGAGGTTGATCGCCCGCAACCCATTGTTGCTTTTGCGGTAGATAAATCCGTGGATCAGCATAGCGAACCGCATTCACATGCGCGGGGGCAACTGGTTCACATCCTGCAGGGGTCGACGACAGTGTTCACCGAAATGGGGACGTTTATTGTTCCACCAGAACGGGCTGTTTGGGTTCCGGGGGGCATGGTCCATCAAGCGGTGTATCCTGTCAAAACGCAGTTTCGCAGTTTGTATCTGCGTGAGGATTGGTCAGCTCGGCTCTCTGATAAGCCAGTGGTTGTGCAGGTGACGCCTCTGCTGAAAGAGCTGATACAGGAGATTATGGCTGCGCCTAGGGATTATGCTCTTGATGGACCGACGGCACGGGTAGCGCAGGTGATTGTGGATCAGCTTAAGAGTTTGCCTGATGCGCCGCTGCAATTGCCCATGCCGGTCAATCATGCGCTGTTGAAAGAGCTTTGCCAGTCGATCCTGCGGTGTCCGGCTCATTTGCCCAGCCTTGCGGATGCGGCGGAGCGCACGCTGATGTCGCAGCGCACGTTTGAGAGGCGGTTTTTTGATGAGACGGGCGGCTGGAGCTATCGCAAATGGTGTGGGCAGGCCAAGCTGTTTCGTGCGCTGGAGTTGCTTTCAGCTGGCAGAAGTGTGGGGGATGTGGCCTTTAAACTTGGCTATGAGGGGCCGAGCCCATTTATCTCTCAGTTCCGCAAAGCGTTTGGGACAACGCCGGGGAAGTACTTCAGGGTAAAGTAGGTAAGAGTTACCTCGTTCCGCTGCAGGCGCGGATGAACTGGCGTACAGGCTTGGCGCTGCCCTTGAGGCTAACGTTGTAGGTGGCATAACCGCCCAGATTGACCTCTAGCTCATGATCTCTGGCCATGCGATCCCACAGGGAAGACCCGTTGCTGAGTGTGAGCAGTGGCAGAGGAACGCCGGATTCGGGGTCCAGTGCACTGCCAACGCCCACATAACTTTCAGTAAAGCGCCGTGCGGAAAGCGAGATCAGCAGGCTGTCGCCTTGATCCAGGCTTGGTACGGTTCGCTGGAACATGATCTCTATGTCGCCGCTGCCAGTCAAACAGCGGGCGTAGAAGTCGATGTCGTCTGTTTCCGGAACGCCATGTACCAGAACCGCACCTTGGTCCTCGCCATCGCCAACGGGAAGGCCAGCGGCCCAGACATAAGGTCCGTCGAAACCATCTTGCGGAGCCCGTTCCTTTGAGAAGGTGTCGGGGTTTGGCAGGAGGTCCTGCGTGATCAGGTCGCTGTTTTGCTCATGAAACACAAAGTGTTGTGCGGTGTTGCCCCTGCTGTTGAGGGCGCAGGAGAAATTAAAGGGCACATAGAGCCCTTGACTTTGATAGACACCGCGGCCAGCCAGCTTGTCGCCTATGCGGGCGAGCACGGGCTTTTGGTTCATCTGTTGGCTGTTGAAGGTGCCAAGGCCCAGATAGACTGGTGGAAGGTCTGAGAGCGAGTTTCTGGATGCGATGGTCTTGCTGCCAAGCTTGGCGCAGGCGCGGCGGGCATTCCAAAGTGGCTCGGCTGTGTTGAATGCCAGATCATCTTCCGGCGCTATCTGGCTGTTTTCCAGCGGTGGCAGGTCCTGAGTGACCACATGCACCGGAGGTGCAGCTTGTGGGGAGGTGCTATCCTGCTTTAGTTTGTAATAACAAGCTTTTTTGGAGGAGGGGGCAGGGTCGCCAAATACGTCTGTGCGGCAATGCACTTCGTCTTCTGCGGTCTTTTCGTAAAACGCGCCGGGTTTGCCGAAGCGTACGGTTGTTGCATAGGGCAGCTCGCAGACCTGAAACTCCAACGCGCATTTGCGCCAGCCGTCCTGCGTGAATTCGGGCAGTTGGGGGATTGGGGTGATTACACCGGCAGTGCTTGCTGAACTGACCTGTTTCTCAACTGAGGAGGAGCTGGCGCTGACTGTGTTTACAGTTTTGCGGGCGTAGGGTTTGTTGCCAACGTAAAAGATGCCTGCGCAGCCCTTGTCTGTCCAAAGGTGAGAAGGGGCTACGCCCCAGCTCTCATTGAATTTGCACAGTGCGGTGGAGGTTTGGCGCAGCAGCTGAACGTAGTTGCGGTTGGCATTTGAGACTTTGCACTTGGTGTAGTTTGCATTCTGTGAGGCGCAGATAAGAACGTTCGTACCGTCCAGCCGATCAGGTGTGTTGGCGACATGGTTGGCGGTTGAGGGCCGATGTGCCGCGTCGCTGCGTTGGACGTTGTCGTCCTTGGGCTCACTGGTCAGGGTGCTCGTGAGGCAGTCGATGAATTCTGGACTGTCCAGAGCTGCGCCGGATTTGTCGAGGCAGCTTTCAATGACGAGAGCTGGAACAAGTGCATTGATTGGCGGTATGGACGTTGCGTTGGCAGTGGCAGCAAGGAACGGTGAAATGAAGGCAAGGGTGCCTACGGGTGTCCTTGTAAACAGTCGCCACAAATAAGATTTGCTCACTGCATAGCCTCTCTTAGATAGTCTGGTGCACTTATTGCCTAACGCAATCAGCTTGCGCCCAGCTGAAAGTGACTTGCGTCCTCACTTCGTGGATCGTTCGCAAGCGTGCTTGAGCGCAGCGCATTCGCTCTCTAAAACTTAATGCTATTTGCAGTCTAGTTGGAAAATTCCCCAAATGGGAAGTTAAATCCGGAGTGTTGCTAGCGCACAAGTTCCTTCATTGCAGAATCCAGACCTTCTAGCGTAAGAGGATACATGCGGTCGTCCAGCAGCTCTTTCATCATGCGGATGGAATGGGTGTAATCCCAGTGCTGCTCGCGCACCGGATTGAGCCAGACCGCGCGTTGATAAAGGTCGGTGACGCGTTTGATCCAGACGTTTCCGGCTTCTTCGTTCCAATGCTCAACCGACCCACCGGGATATGTGATCTCATAGGGGCTCATGGAAGCGTCTCCGATGAAGATAATTTTGTAATCACTCGGGTATTTATGGAGAACATCCATTGTATTGATGCGCTCTGTGTGGCGACGACTGTTGTCCTTCCACACGTATTCATAGAGGCAATTGTGGAAGTAAAAGTACTCCATCACCTTGAATTCGGTCTTGGCTGCGGAGAACAGTTCCTCGCAAACCCGGATATGGTCATCCATGGAGCCGCCAATATCAAAGAACAGCAGCACTTTGACTGCATTGCGCCGCTCGGGTCGCATGTGGATGTCGAGCATACCTTTGTGGGCGGTGGACTTGATTGTGCCGTCCAGATCCAGCTCATCGGCGGCGCCGGTTCTGGCGAACTTGCGCAGGCGCTTTAGTGCGACCTTGATGTTGCGGGTGCCTAGTTCAACGGTGTCGTCCAGATCTTTGAACTCGCGCTTGTCCCAGACTTTTACCGCACGGCGGTGGCGGCTGCCATCTTGCCCGATGCGGATACCTTCCGGGTTATAGCCATAGGCACCGAACGGAGATGTACCGCCGGTGCCGATCCACTTGTTGCCGCCCTGATGGCGTTCTTTTTGTTCTTCCAACCGCTTTTGCAGCGTTTCCATGAGCTTTTCAAAGCCACCCATAGATTCGATCAGTTTCTTTTCTTCTTCCGACAGGTGTTTTTCGGTGAGCTTGCGCAGCCATTCCTCTGGAATGTCCGTAGTTGGCACTTCGCTCATAAGATCAAGGCCGTTGAATGTGTGTCCAAAGACGCGGTCGAACTTGTCCAAATTGGCTTCATCTTTGACCAGCGTTGTGCGGGCAAGGAAGTAGAAGTCTTCTACACGCTTGTAGGCGAGGTCAGCATCCAGGGCTTCCATAAGCGTCAGGTATTCGCGCACGGATACAGGTAAGCCAGCGGATTTTAGCTCTTCGAAAAACTGAATAAACATGGGGCCACACTATGCGAAAGGGTTGTGCGGTGTCGAGAGTGCATTTGGCACCTTAGGCAAAAGCATAGGGGGTTCTTAAGAGGTCCTCGCCCAGCCAACTGCCTTGGCCACGTGTTGCTCCACGAAGTCGTTTTTGCCTTCGCGATAGCCTACGACATCCCCGTTGACGTCTTGTGCTGTCTGTTTCTTCAGCTGCGCGTATTGCACGCGGATTTCGGGATGGGATTTCAGGTAGTTGCGGAAGGCAAGATGGCGATGGACATTTGGATCGCCTGTTATGAAAGCATGGAGGTGATGCGTGCGGTTATCGCCGCCTTTTTCGAAGTAGCGCCGCTCTGCAATGCCGTACTCGCCTTTAGCGACGTAACCGGTATTGATGAGTTTCTTGGATTGGTCGTCAAGTGCCTGAAGGTCTGAGACTTCCAACAGGATGTCGATGATCGGCTTTGCAGCAAGGTTTGGCACGGACGTGCTGCCGATGTGGTGAATGTCTGTGACTATGTCCACGAGTAGATCACGCAGAATCTTGCTTTCCTGTCGGAAGTCCTCAGCCCAATGGTCTTTTGCTTCTACTATTTTGACTTTACGTGTGATCATCGCGCGGCCTGCTGCTATGTATCTCCTGCATGAACCTATCACGAGGCGAACGGATGTGTAGGTCTGGCGTCAGGATTTCATCAATCCTGATCAGCAACCTCATCCGGTGCAGTTTTCGTGATTTCGCTCATCAATTCCGGCAGTGTTGGGCCTTTGGTCGCGATGAACGGGGCTGGGCGACAGGTTTGGATGGCAGCAACGCCGATGCGTGCGGTGAGGAAGCCGTTGACCAATCCTTCGCCAAGGCGGGCGGAAAGTTTTGCCGCCAAGCCCTGACCGATGAACTGTTCCAGCAAGCTATCACCAGCTGCCATACCGCCAGTTACCGCAAGATGGGCGGCAACGTCGCGGGCCAGACGCCAGAAGCCAAGGGCTCCGGGGCGGGCACCATAAAGGCGGGAGACACGGCGGACGATGCGCAGGTTCTCGTAGAGTACGATCAGGATATCGACGAGTGCGCGGGGGGATAGGGCCGTGATAACGGAAACCCGCTTGGCGCTTTCCATAACAATGAGGCGTGCGCGGGCATCGAGTGGTGCCAACAGGTCTCGCTCAGCCAGTTTGACCAGATCTCTGCCATCGATGATTTCCTGCATATGCCCTTTGAGCTGGGTGCGGCCATGGGCGGTTTCCGGGCGGTCTGCGTAAAGCGCCATCAGCTTTTGGAGTGCAGCACGGGCTTCTTTGTCGCTGTCATTGTCGGCTGCGGTCTGGAGGTCATCGCGGATATGGTCGATTTGCTCCAGCCGTGACAGGGAGCGCCATTCTTTAACGAACAACCCGATCAGGCCGAGGAAGGCAAGGACTGTGAGGCCAATAGCTGTCCAGCCCAGCCAGTCATAGCGGGCAAAAAGGTCCCTGATGAGGCTGTCGACAGCGAGGCCAATGGCAAGTGAGAGCAAGCCACCGCCACCGATGGCAATGATCTTGCTCCAGCGACTTACTGCTGGCTTTGGTTCTGGTGCAATGTTGTTTTGCGGCAGAGCAAGTGCGCTTTCGTCTTCCTCCGAGATGACTGCTTCCGAGGAAAGGGGTTCCTGAGCGAACTCTCCTTCCAGCCGGACGGAGCTGTCATCCAGTTTAAATGCCTTTGGTGCACGGCGTGTCTGGGGTTTGTGCTGCTGCGTTTTCTTGTTGGTCATGCGAGTTTGTCTCCCAGCAAGAATTCCATTGCTCTGTCCAAACGGATGTGCGGGAGGGACAAAGTGAGCCCTTCTGCGGTGCGTTCCAGTTTTGGCGGGCGGAAGCGGACATATTTGAGTGCGGTTTGATCCTCAGCTTCATTGCGGTCCTGCTCTTCAGCGAATAGATCACTGAGGTCCTCTGGCAAGTCGCCGGGGAAGATGGCTGCTTCCTCTTCACCGTCAAACCGTATGTCGCCGATGGTTTCTGCAGGCATGGGTGTGCCCAGCAGGGCAGGGGTTTCTACGCCGTCGTGATGAACAGTGGCTTGCCGTGTCGATCTGACGGAGGCTAGGGCGAGCGTTTCGACTGACGCACCGGAGAACTCTGCGCGGTTGATTGCTTGTTGGACCAGCTGCTGCAATAGCTTTTCGAGATGCTCGTGATCCTCGCGGCGCAGATGGTCTGCCTTTGTTGCGGCAAACAGAATACGGTTGATCTTGCGGGAGAGGATTGAAGACAGCCAGCTGGATTTGCCGGGTCTGAAGGCTCCCATAATCTCTGTCAGGGCCTGACTGAGATCGTCCAGCGCCTCTGGTCCGGCGTTGATAGCCGTGAGCGCGTCCACCAGAACGATCTGCCTGTCGAGTTTTGCAAAATGGTTCTTGAAGAATGGTCTGACGACGTGCTTGCGGTAGGCCTCGTAGCGGCGCTCCATAATAGCAAGGAGCGTGCCTGCTTTCGGTTTGACCTGCGCACTGCCAAGATCCAGCGGGGCGAAGGTCAGGGCGGGCGTTCCCTTCATGTCGCCGGGCATGAGGAAGCGTCCGGGAGGTAGCATCGACAGAGCGTTTTCATCATCCCGGCAGCGGCTCAGGTATGTTGTGAAGGTGCTTGCCAGATCCTTGGCGATCTCCTCGGAGAATTCGTCGTGCAGCTTGTCCTGATAGCGGGCAAGCGTGGATAGAAATTCGGCGGACAGGTCTGGCCTTGCTTTGGCGCGTCTGAGGGCTTCCTCGGAAAACTGGCGGAAGTCCTGACGCAGCAGAACCAAGTCAAGAAGCCATTCGCCGGGGTAGTCGATGATGTCCAGGTGGAGCTTGCCGCCGCCCAGTTGGCGGTTCAGGAAGGTGGCCGACTCATATTCAATGGTCAGACGCAGCTCGGAGATCTGATGGGTGGAGTCTGGCCAGAGACGGTCCTTTGTCAGTGTTTCAACATGCTGCTCATAGTTGAAACGGGGTACATCATCATCAGGTTGCGGCTGCAGATAGACGCGGGCGAGTCGTCCTGTGCCTGCTGCATCAAGCAGAGGCAGGCGGCCGCCTGCAATGAGGTTGTGAACGAGGGCCGAAATAAAGACCGTTTTGCCGGATCGCGCCAAACCGGTTACGCCCAGACGAACTGTCGGGACCGTCATGTCGATCGCTGACTCGGTAAAATTATCGAGTGCTGTTTGCGCGTCTGTCAGCGCAAGTCTAGCATTTTTAAATAATGAATTCAGTGGGCTCACAGTTCATCCTCCAAGGAACGATGTGGGCGTTCTTTAGAGGAATACAATCGCAAAAACCTTGAAAATTGTAGAGTAGCGCAAAATTTTCCTAGTCAGGTACCGGAGACAGCCTGCAGATGGCGTGGTTGGTAGTAGGAAGTGATCGTGCCCTTCTGGCGTTCAATTTCTGACCAGCGGTGCTCTTCAAAGTCAATGGTAGTCAGGGTGCCTGAGGGATATTTGGATTGGATCTGGGCGATATACTCAGGGTTGCCTTTGCCGACCAGCTCAAGTGCTGTGTCCTGAATGGCTGTGTTGTGTCCGATCACGAGGACTGTATCAAAGCCGCCGCCATAGGCGCGGATCGCGTCGATATAGTCGCCTTCGCTGGAGTTATAAAGGTCTCTGAGCAGCTGGATTCGGGTGTCACACCGTAGGTATGGCATGATTTCCATGAGCGTCTGACGTGTACGCAATGCAGAGGAGCATAAAATCAGTTTTGGATGAAGGTGATGCTCATGGATGTGTTTGCCGAGCTTTGCTGCAGCTTTCCAACCGCTGGTGTTGAGTGCACGGTCGTGGTCATGGACACCTTTGTCACCCCAATCAGATTTTGCGTGGCGTACCAGCATCAGGTGAAGCATGTGTGATCCTCCATTTATGCGTTATTACTTAAGTTCCCAATAGGAAGAAGTAATATAAATTATATTTATACTGTTATTTCATGTTGCGATGCAGCATTTTTAGTTGACTTATTTTGTTGTTACTTGCTTTGTTTCTGTTTGAAACCTACAGGCTTTTCTATTGATTTGGAAGTAGATAGTATCCCCCTAATAGTCTGGGGTTTATGTTTCGTAATTACTGAAATATTTATTTGTGCCTCATGCATTAACGGTGAGCTCAATTCATCCATATTTTCATAGCTGTGAGCATGCAAAAAGGTTAAGGTCGAGGCTTCGGTTGCTCTTGATAAAAGTTACTTTGGTATGAATGCTGCATTGATTGTGCTGAGCTGATCGGTTGGCCCGCGGTCTTTATGGCCTTACTTGTCTTGCTGGCGCTGCTCGATGCGGATGGTGAGTTTTTTGAAAAAGGAATTTACTTTTTGCAGTGCACTCGCTGGCAAGTCATCGGAAAGTGATGCCCAGACGGTGTAATCAGCGCTGGGGGCGGTGTAGGCGGCGAAGCTTTCGATCCGTCCCAGACGCTCCATTGTTTCAGTTCTGAAGGCAACTTCATTTTGTGGTGCCTTCAGGTCGAGTGGTTTGAATTTGCTTTGTTGATACCCACTCTTGAAACTCTTGATGAGGGAAGTTGCTGTTCCCTTTTTGTGGCGCCGGAAGATGACTTTGATTTCGCCGTCTTCTGTTTCGTAAATGCATCCGGTGCCAAGCTCCTTGAGATCCGGAACCACTGCTGATCTGGATAGTTGGCCCATGTAATCGGGGCAAAACATGCCAGTGAAATGGGTCAGAGCGTCCACATCCTTACGCCAGCCGTTGTGTAGGGTATGCGGCTGGTAGAGGAGGCTTTCGGAAACTGTCGGGTTTGCTTGTGCGGGGTGGGTGAGATTACTGCTGGCAATAAGCAGGCAGCCCGTCAGGACTGCCTTGCAGGTCTTGGCAAGCGTACGCTGGCTTGAAAGTCCGGTCTTGTTGTATTGTTTCATTTTCAAGCCAAACGGTGAGGCATTATCGGCGGTTGATGAATGCTAGGCGTTCAAACAGGTGAACGTCCTGCTCATTCTTAAGCAGTGCACCGTGTAATGGCGGAATAATCTTCCGGCTTTCCGTTTCGCGCAGGGTTTCCGGGTCGATGTCTTCGTTCAGGAGCAGTTTGATCCAGTCCAGCAACTCGGAGGTTGAAGGCTTCTTCTTCAGGCCCGGAAGGTCTCGGAGATTGTAGAATGCATTGAGCGCTTCCTTGAGCAGGCGGTCTTTGATCTCACCGAAGTGGACATTGACAATTTCGCTCATGGTCTCCGCGTCAGGGAACTTGATGAAGTGGAAGAAGCAGCGGCGCAAGAAGGCGTCCGGCAGATCCTTCTCATTGTTTGAGGTGATGATGACGATTGGGCGTTGTTTGGCTTTCACGGTTTCGCCGGTCTCGTAAACAAAGAACTCCATACGATCCAGCTCCTGAAGGAGGTCGTTTGGGAATTCGATGTCCGCCTTGTCGATCTCATCGATCAGCAGAACTGGACGCTCGTTCATCTCGAATGCCGTCCAGAGTTTGCCTTTGCGAATGTAGTTGCGAATATCTTTTACGCGCTCATCGCCGAGCTGGCTGTCGCGTAGGCGGGAGACTGCGTCATACTCATAGAGGCCTTGCTGAGCCTTGGTGGTGGACTTGATATTCCATTCGAGGAACGGGACACCGAGGCTCTGGGCAATTTCCTGAGCCAGGACAGTTTTGCCGGTTCCAGGTTCACCTTTGATCAGCAGGGGGCGTTCGAGGGCAATTGCAGCGTTGACTGCGATCCGGAGATCTTCTGTGGCAACGTATTGGGAGGTCCCTTCAAATTTCATCGCTAAATCCTGCTTGAGTACCGTGATTTTGCGAAAACACTAGTCTCTCGATAAGCAATGGGCAATCCCTGCAGGGTTGCGCCATTGGGCTTATCTAGTGATTTTGCTGCGTGAAGCGATTTTGTCTTTCTGCTGGGAATTATCTGCCGGGTAAGGCGAGTTTATTGCCGGGTTGGGGCGGAAATTGTTATGCTTAACAATAGGTTAAAATTTTAAATTGCTGAAATGGTTGAGTAAATTAGGTTCTTTGAGTTGGCATACAAGTTGCACGTGTGATCAAAAAACTGCGCAAGTTTGAGCGAATTCGAATTTTAGGTGGGCTCGATGAGTATTTATGGTGCAATTAACGCTGCAACGACCGGTCTGGATGCACAGTCCAAGGCGTTGGAGAATATTTCCGGTAACGTGGCGAACTCTTCGACCACTGGCTATAAGCGTCTGGACACAAGCTTTTCTGATCTTGTTTCCAGCGGTGGTAGCCGACAGTCTGAGCAGGTTTCAGGCACCGTCATGGCAACTTCGCGTGCTACCAACTACCTTTCTGGTGATATTGCTTCTGCCGACTCTGATACCTACATGGCAATCAACGGGCCTGGGTATTTCCTCGTAACGAACAGGGATGGGCTTGGTCAGCAGTCGCCGCAGAATTTTTATACCCGTGCCGGTGATTTTAACCTGGATATAGAGCGAAACCTCGTGAACTCTGCTGGCTATTTCTTGCAAGGTTATCCGATTAATCCTGCAACTGGTGCTGTCAGTGATCAAGCTGTACCGATTCAGGTGCCTGATACGCCTATGCCTGCCAAATCGACTACGGAGATAAGTTATCAAGCGAACGTGCCGGCGAGACCAAACACGAATAACTATGAGGACGGAGTTCCTAACTCTCAGTACATTGATCCGAGTGTGTTTTCAAACCCCCACGAACTTTCTACAGATACATTTGTTGATGCTGGTGCAACCGCGCTAACTTCCGACAGTCTGCTGGTGGCTTCAGAGCAATTTCACGAAGACAATACTTTGACGTTTAAGGTAGGGCAGCATGATGCAGTAGTGTTTGACGTTGATGCTACCACCACTGTTCAGGATTTGCTTGATGAGCTGAACGGATTGCATGGCGTTACGGCGCGGCTTGATGGAGCTGGGAAGCTTGTAATTTCTTCCTTTCAGAAAATGGAGCTTGATCAGACAGGAACAGTGCCTTCGAGTGATCCACTTCTCGACATGGACTTTACTCCGCAAGCTTTGCCTTCAGGTGCTCCTTATAACCCAGAGGTTGTCACCGGAGATAAAGCACAGGACTTTATCGACTCATCTATCGCGGGTGGGCAGGAAACCATCTATGACGAAAATGGGACAGCCGTTACTGTTGAGTTTCGTTGGTCGCTCAACGCTGAGGATCAGTGGTCACTTTTCTACAACACGAATAACGAGGCAACTGGGGATGAGGTTGCCTGGAAGAAGGTCAGTGACATGTCCTTCGATTCTTCAGGTACTCTGACTTCGCCAGCTTCAGGTTTTGCTGAGATTTCGGACCTCGAAGTGAACGGCGTGAATATGGGGGATATTACCTTCAAATTCGGTCAGGGCAATCTAACTCAGTATGAAGAAGTAGTTGGTGGTGCGAAAGAAGTTGGTTTCTCTCAGGATGGTTACGCATCCGGTGCATTTCAGGCGATTTCCATTGATGATGGCGGTAATGTAGTTGCCAGGTATACAAACGGCAAAACCCAGCAGCTCTTCAAGATCCCTGTAGCGACGTTCTCGGCTGAGCATGAGCTGCAGCGAGCTGATGGTGCGGCGTTCCTGGAGACCTCCACATCCGGAGGGCCTGATTTCCGGAATGGTGGTTCGATCCGCTCTAATGCGCTGGAGAGTTCCAACGCTGATATTGCGAAAGAGTTTTCGAAGCTCATTATCACGCAGCAGGCTTATTCGGCGAACTCCAAAGTGCTGACGACGGCGAACCAGATGCTGGATTCGGTTCTTAATATCGTACGATAATGTGTTGTCGGGGTAGGCAGCTGTCTACCCCAATGCTTTGGGGAGTTTAGAGTATGGGTCTCGGAGCAGCTCTTAATGCGGCGATGTCGGGATTGTCGCTTACGAAGGCGCAGCTTGCGGTTTCATCCAGAAACATTGCGAACGCGAATGTTGATGGATATACGCTGAAAACGATTGTGGGTAGCGAAGTTCACAATAGTTCGACGTCTTCCTCTTCTGTACTGACCAATCAAGTCAGGCGTCAAATTGATACCGAGCTCCAGGCTTCCTATTGGGAAAGCATGAGCGATTCTTCCTATGCCACGCAATATAACGATTTTATCAAACGCCTGGACCAGATGTTCGGGAAGGTGGGGGACGCAAGTTCTATCCCTAGCCTGATGAATGACTTCACGAATGCACTGACCTCGTTGGCGACGGATCCAAGCTCTCAAAGCGCGCAAAACGTTGCGGTGACCGCAGCTGAAGAACTGGCCCGGAGTATCAATGGTACTGCGAACCAAGTGCAGGGTATGCGCCGTGATACAGATGCTGCGATTGCCGATGAGGTAACGCAGGTCAATTCCATCCTGAAAGAGATCGAGAGTCTGGAGGGCAGCATCTTAACAGAGCGTTCTGCAGGGCGTGAAACGGCTCATTTGCAGGACCAGATGGATCGCCAGCTGGAAGCGCTGACAGAGAAGATGGATGTGGAGATCAGGCAGGATGATGAAGGAACGCTGCGGATCTCAACCAAATCCGGAGCTACGCTTTACAATCATCAGGCCTCTGAGCTGCAATTTACGCGTAGTCCGACGATTGGGTACGGCGTTGAAGGGAATCCTATAGAGGTGCGGTCTGCCTCGGGTTCTGTGATGGAGCTTACGTCCTCTGATATGAAGAGTGGCAGTATTGGTGCTCTGATGGAGTTGCGGGATAATACGCTTCCTGAAACGCAGGCGCGGCTGGATGAGCTGGCAAGCCAGATGGCGCTCGCGCTGTCCCAACAGACATCGGAGGGGAGCGCTGCTGATGATGGTGCAAGTCCGATTGCCGCAACGGGATTAGGCGTTGATACATCAAATTTGAATTCCTCTGGCGATACGATCGAGCTTGAATTTGACGTTAATGGTGAAAGTCGGAAGGTTACGTTTGTTGCAGTGACCGATCCGAGCCTGCTGCCGCTCTCTTCCAATGTCACTGCTAATGCAAATGATATTGTGAATGGGATTGTCATCCCAGCGGATTCGGCATCTTTGCAGAGCCAGATTTCCAACGCTCTTGGTACCGGATTTGATGTCTCGGTTGATGCGGCCGGTGAACTGAAGGTGCTTGCGCCAACAAGCCCTGGTACGATCGAAATCACCGGACTTACCGCAACAAATGCCCGCACAGTGACTGCTGCGGATGGTTCTGAAATTCCTCTTTTTGTGGATTCAAAAGACGGCGGAATTCCTTATAGTGGCGCTCTTGAAGAGGGTGGACAGAAGACTGGATTTGCGCAGCGCATCGTCGTGAATAAGGCTGTGATTGATGATCCCAGCCTGTTGGCGGGTGAGGCGGATGCGCAGAGTTCTGAGCGGGCTAATCTACTGAAGGATCGGCTGACACAAACCGAGTTTACATTTGCGCCAAGCTCGGGGATTGGTGCGAAGAGCGCGCCTTATGTGGGGACGATCTCGGACTTTGGTATTGAGACAATCGTCAAGCAGAGTCAGATTGCGAGCGCGGCAAACTCGGCAGAAACCAACACCGGTGCTGTTACAAGTATGGCGAAGAATGCCTATGAGAACAGCTATAAGGTTGATGTTGACGAAGAGCTTGTGAAGCTGACTGAGTTGCAGAATGCGTATGCTGCCAATGCGCGGGTGCTCTCCGTGATTGACGAGATGTACGATACGCTGTTCAGAATTTAGTGTGTTGCATTAGGGGCTATTTCTTCAAATGACTACAATTGGTTATTCTAAATCGCATAGTTATATGCTCGATCTCCTGATGCAGCAGAAGTCGCAGTTGGAGAACAAGTCAATCCAGCTGACCTCTGGTCTGAAGTCGCAGACGTATGGGGGGATTAGCTCTGACGCACGTATGGCTTTAGAAATGCGGCGCGAGATCTCGAGTCTTGAGGTCTATAAGGATTCCAATGATATTGCGAGTATCCAGCTTGAGCTTATGGGCAAGTCCCTTGAGCATATGGAGGAGATGCGTGCCGAGAGTGTGAGCGCCATTGATGACAATAACTACACCTTGACCACAGGTGGTCAGACGACCAGTCAGCAAGCCACCGAGATTATGCTGCATGAAACCATCTCGCAGCTGAATTCCGAGGTGAATGGATACTACCTGTTTGGCGGCAAGGATGCGACCAAGCCGCCTGTTGCGTCGCTTGATACGATTATGAATGGGCAGGACGGTAAGATCGGCTTGAAAGAGCTGATGGCACGCTTTGAGAATGCGCATGTGGGAGCCACGGGAGATGGCCGGATTACCTCCGGTGTGACGAGCCCCTCCGGTGTCCCCACGCTTACTCTTCAGCAGGACAATGTGGATGGTTTCGGGTTTACGGTCAGCTCAATATCTGCCTCATCCGCTGATGTTGCGACGGCTGTTGTGGCAGAGGATCTTACCGATCCGACCAACCCACAGGGTCAGAAGGGGACATTTGAGTTCAACGATGTGCCGGAGGTTGGTGATACAATCGAGGTTGATCTGGAGCTTCCAGATGGCAGTAAGTCTGTTATTAAGCTCACTGCAACGGATGATCCGGAAGCAGGGGCCGGGACTTTTCTGATTGGGGCCGATGCTGAAGAAAGTGCCGAGAATGCTAAGGCTGCCTTTGATACCGCGATTGGGGATCTTGCCAAGACGAAGCTTCGCGCGGTGGCAGATGTGCAGGCTGGCGAGGCGTTCTTTGGCGATGATCCGGCGCTAGAAATACCAACGGCGGATGGATCTGCTCGTGAAGCTGCGGGTGATCAGCTGGTGGACTGGTACACGGGTACCGACAATGACGATAATCCACGTGCTGACAAGAGCGTGCAGATTGATGACAATGTGCGCGTTGAATATGGTGCGCGTGCAAATGAGTCTGCGTTTGCCGATCAGTTGCGGAATCTGGCTGTTTTTGTAGCGGCAGGGTTTGAGGCAGATGATCCTGATAATGAAGGCAAGGTCGCTACCGCAAAGTCCTATTATTCCGAGCTTGCAAAGATGAGTGAGGATGCGCTTTCGTTTGCTGGGGACCGGAACTCAGGTATCCAGAGTGTCGCTGCTGAAATGTCAGTGGTGAATACAACGGTGAAGCGTACGATGGAGCGGCAGCAGCAAGCGTCTTTGACCTATCATAACACGTTGACGTCGCTTGAGAATGTTGACAAGACCGAGGTTGGTACGGAGATTGCCGTTTTGAGGACGGATCTGGATGCATCATTTCAGGCAACGTCTATACTACTCAATCTTAGTATTACGAATTTCCTGAGATAGCAAAAAGCCTCCTTACCGGAGGCTTTTTTACTTTACGGGTTTGCTTTTTGGCCTCTTAGGCCGGCTGCAAGAGACTTGTTGATGTTGATCATGGTCTCCAAAGCTTCTGGTTCCGCACCGCCCATCATTTCCAACGTTCTGTTGAAGGTAAACAAAGCCAGATTGGCGATGTTGTTTTGGAGGTCCAGTGGCAGCTCGCTGTACTCTGCTGTGGCTTCGGTTACAAAGATTGTCCAGAGCGTGCGATTGAATATGAGGGTTTCGTTGCGCTCCTCGCGTGAAACTGTTTCCCACTCACGTTGCAGCACAGAAAGGCGTGCGGCTGCTTTCATCAGGGCTTCAGCTTCCAGCGCCCTTGGATCCGTCGAGGCCGAGGTGTTCGCGGACTGCTGATACGCCTGTGTTGCTTGTTGATACATGACTTATCAAAGTCCTTTCATATTCAATCAGTTTTTTGGCGAGCTTCAGGGCACGATAGAGCTCTTCTCGCAGTATTGCTGAGCTAATTTCGCTGATAAGGTCGCGCGTGCTGGGCGCGGCCTGCAGGATTTTGCCGATCACGTCAAAATACTCTTTTTGAGTGACCGTTATGTCCTGTTTCAAATACATAACTTGCACGGCAAGGTAGACTTGCTGTGCCATAGTGCTGGCGTCTTCCGGCAGGAGGATATCCTTTTCCCGCAGGATAGGGGCATCCCCTTGAATGAAGAAACGTGCACGCTGCTTATCGTTGGTGATAAGCGTTTCACCAACAATCAGTTTTTCACCGGGTTTTAGTTCGACCTTTAGCGCCATGCAGCCTCCTTCAAAGCAGTGTTAACTATGAGGGCAACCAAAAGGTTAATCTAGTTATTTTTGACGAGTTATGCAGCGAATTATTTAAAATTATTTGCAAGTTTAGAGCGCTTCTAAAGTGTGTTGTGAGTCGGGTTGTTGAGCGATCTGGAAGGTAAACTGCGAGTGGAAATATGCACAGACAAAATTTAGGTGATGCTTTGTCGTCTCAGTTTCATAGTGCATTGATTTCATTGTTGTAAATATATTTTTGGGTTGCTCAAAAGTGTCTAAAAGCCACAATCCCTGATTTATTAAGCCACTGTTAACACGTTCCCTCTTTACTCGCAGTACGGGTAATTGTACCCAATTAAAACTCAGTAATTTTTTGCTGCGTTGTGACCCAGAACGGGTCATTCATTATCCTAGAAGGGACCTATAAAATGGCTGATATTACACTCACCGCTGCGGTGCGTTCCAACCTGAGCACCTTGCAGAGCACGGCTTCTCTGATCGGTAATACTCAAGAGCGCCTTGCAACTGGCATGAAAGTAAACTCCGCGCTTGATAATCCGAACTCCTTCTTTACCGCTTCTTCCTTGAATGCTCGCGCTTCTGATCTGAGCAACCTGCAGGACGATATCGGACAGTCTGTTTCTACCATTTCTGCTGCGGATAAAGGCCTCACCACAATTTCAAAGCTGCTGGATGACGCAAAAGCTAAGGCAAACCAGGCTGCGCAGACAGATGATCTTAAAGAGCGTGCGACCTATGAAAAGCAGTTTAACGAACTGCGTACCCAGATCCAGGATATCGCCAAGGATTCAGGTTATAAGGGTAAGAACCTGCTGGCTGGAGAGGGAAACGACGTCGATGTAAAATTCAACGAAGATGGCTCTTCAAATCTGACAGTGGAAGCAGTCGATTATACTGATATTGGAAGCGCAGAAGGTCTATCTCTTGCTGCACTGGCTGAGGGCAGTTATAACATCACGACCGTTGATCTGAAATCTGACAAGATCACCGGATCCACGAAGCTTGTTGATGTTGACGGTTTTAAAGTTGGTGACAAAGTACAGGCTGCAATTAATGGTGGTGCAGCTGCGGATATTTCTGGTGCTGTAATCGCTGCGGATACCACGGTAGACGATTTAATTTCAGATATTGAAGCTCTCGGAACTGGCACAAAAGCTAGCATCGAAGACGGCAAGCTGAAAATTTACACTGCAACTTCAGACACTGACGCTGCTACGACGGATGGTATCCAATTCAGCTATGTGCCCGATGCCACCGACGGCGGCACTGGCGGTAACTTGGCTACTGCGTTTGTTGCTTCAAGTGATATTGGTGCTTGGGAGACAACTGAAGGTATTGACAAATCTCTTGAAGAGCTGACCGCTGCGATTTCTACAGTTCGTGCGCAGGCTTCTACTTTTGGTACCAACTTGTCTGTGGTCGAAAACCGTCAGGATTTCACTAGTCAGATGATCAACACTTTGCAAGTTGGTGCTGGTAAGCTGACTTTGGCTGATACAAACCTTGAAGGTGCGAACCTGGCGGCTCTGAACACTCAGAACCAGATTGCAACTTCCACACTTGGTCTTGCTACTCAGGCTAACGCGTCTGTTCTGCAGCTTATCCGATAAGCTCTTTGACAGATTTGAGATTTGGGGAACGCGCTCTTTTAGGGCGCGTTTTTCTTTTGTGTGCTGCTGGGCCGCCGTTTGCGTTGGTTTGTGCGTTGCTTTGCGTTTTTGTGGTGGTGGTTGCGTTGTTATGTGGTTGTCGTGGTGCAGGCAAAAAAAGAGCCGTGCAGCGGAGGCGGCATGGCTCAAGGGGGATAACTCTGATTAGCTGAGGGGGATAAAGCCTAAGTGGCGCTCTCCTGCTTTGCCTGTGCTTGCTCGGGCTGCTTCGCCTCATAGATAGCTGGCTCTATATCCTTTGCCTCTCCGCCAAGACTGCGTTTTTCCTGCATCTGGAGTACTTCATCGACAAAGGCGCGGATGCGGCGGGCTGTCTTGGATGGCAGCTCATAAATGACATCGCCTTCCGGCTGCTGTGTCACTGCGTAGACAAGCTCTTCGGATTCCTCGTCGTAATTGTAACCGCGCTCAACACGGCTTTCCTCTTCCTTCGGCTTGCCCGGAATGAGGCCTAGTCTTGAATCGGAGACATAGGACTTTTCAGAGGCAGTCGGGTTGCCCGAAGACTCGGAAGAGGCGGTGACGGCCTGTGCGCCGGAGAGCTCGGTTTTGACCTGTGCGCTCTCTGATTTTACCGGCGCCGCTTGCGTCATTAATGACTGGTGCAAGAGTGTCGGTCTTTGTGCGACTATTTCCATCGTGTCCCCCACGTTTTCAATTGTGAACAACTTAAAAGGGAATCTTCTTAAATAAAATTAATATTAATGATCGATATTTACTAAATATTTATAGAAATGCGACTGAAAACCGCCAAAAACCCCTTATATTTGAGGGGCAATTTGATGCGTTTCAGCGTATTTCGTTAATATGCACGGGTAAATGGGTGCAGATTATAGGGTTTGGTTAACGGCGATGCCCTGGGCTGATCTTTGCGGGGAGCTCATCAGGCCGTTTGCGCCATAACCTTTTGTTTTTACTTGAGAACCAACAGCTTTGGCGACGGTCTCGATAATGTTGTCGGTCACTGTACGGGCGGTTGAGACCACTTGCAGGTTGGTTTGCAGGATTGGCCGCAGGCTGTCGTGCCGCTCGCGCATACGTTGAATGGCTTGTGGCACCAGATTGCCAAGTGCGATCGTGTTTGCGCTGGCGACGCGAATGCCGGAGAGGTACGTTTCAATCGCCGCATGTTTTTGCGGGGCGACGGTTGGCAGCTCTGAGATTTGCCCGTCGCGCAGGAGCGCAGTTTCCGCCTCAATTGCGCTGAGGAGATTGTCCATTGCCACTTCAAAATTCTCGCAGAAGACTTCGGCCTGTAGCCGTGTCTGAATTGGTTCTTCCTCAAACGATACGGTCGCTTGATCAGTTTCAGCGTCGTGCTGGTTTGTCATACTGCGTTCTCTTGAAGTTGGAGGAGTTGCGAGTGGACTGAAGCTGCAATGCCAATGCCGCCGGACTCAGACAGTGTGTTGGCGTATTCGTTGACCAGCATGGAGCGCCAGGCGTCGGAGCCCTCGCTGTTTCCGTAGGTTCCGCCTTCATCCAAGCCGGTAAACATGTTTTGCAACATCTCGTTCAGGAAGACGGCTTCAAATTCCTTTGCCTTCTCCATCAGCGGATCTTTGGCGGCTGCTGGATTGTTTGCCTGTGCTGCGCTTGAGACAAGGTCTGCGGAGCTTTGCAGGGCTGGTGAGGGCAGTTGTGCTTGCTGGAGCATTAGAGGACCTCGATTTCTGCCTGAAGGGCGCCAGCGGCTTTGATGGCCTGTAGAATGGAGATCAGATCTCTTGGCCCAATGCCAAGTGCGTTCAATCCATCCACGAGCTGCTGAAGCGTAATTGTTTCGTTGACCAGTGCCAGTTGCCTGTTGTCCTCAGTGACTTGCACATTGGAGCGGGGCACAGTTGCTGTCTCGCCTTGTGTGAATGGCAGCGGCTGAACTACTTCTGGTGACTCCGAAATGGTCACTGTGAGATTGCCTTGTGCGACTGCGACGGTAGAGACCTTCACCTGCTGCCCCATAACGATGATGCCGGAGCTTTCGTCGATGACGATTTTTGCGGGCAGGTCCGGTTCGACGATCAGCTGCTCGATGTCGGTGATGAGATCAACGATGTTGCCGTCAAATTGCTTTGGAAGTGTGAGGCGAACGGTGGCCGGGTCGAGCGGCTCTGCAGTTGGCAGGCCGATCAGCTCGTTGACGGCGATTGCGATGCGGCGAGAGGTGGTCAGGTCCGGGTTGCGCAGGGCGATGCGAATGGTGCTGAGGGATGAGAGCTTGAACTCAACCTCGCGCTCCACCAAGCCTCCGTTTGGAATGCGGCCTGCTGTGGGTACGCCGCGTACAACAGAGGCTGCGTCTCCTTGTGCCGCAAAGCCAGCGATTGCCACAGGACCTTGAGCGATGGCGTAGGCTTCTCCGTCTGCACCCATGAGCGGGGTTACAAGCAAAGTGCCGCCTTGCAGGTTCTTGGCATCACCCAATGCGCTGACGGTGACGTCGATGCGGGTTCCCTGCGTGGAGAAGGCTGGCAGGTTGGCTGTTACCATTACAGCGGCGGTGTTCTTTGTGTTCAGCTCGGCTTCGTTGGTGTTGACGCCGAGGCGCTCCAACATTGCCTGCAAAGATTGCCGGGTGAATGGTGAAGCGTTGAGAGAGTCGCCCGTACCCTGAAGCCCGACAACAAGACCGTAACCAATGAGCTGGTTGTCTCGGATGCCTTCAAAATCAGCGATATCCTTGATCCGCGAGGCTGCATTTCCCTGAAGGGTTGCGCCCAAAAGAACAATCAATGCCGCTGCGGCGATTCTGGTCAAGCTTGCGAGAGAGCGCATTGGTACCCGGTTCTACAATTCACACTTGCTGTAGTTATGCGATTTTTGTGCCAGTTGCGGTGTTGGGCCTGTCATTTTTTAACCGTATGAATTTACTTGATATTTTCAGTAGGGGGTGGATAAAGGTTAAAGCACTGCAAATTTTAATGCGGCAATTGTTGCCTGCTTGGTAAAGTTTGGTGGTATCAGCTCGGCAAATGCGTTCGGGTTTCTCCTTTTTGTCCAATTACACAGCTCTGAGGGTCAGGTTTTGCTTGTACGCACCACTCCGGTTTCTGGTTTGAACTCCACGGGTAAAGTGGGGAAGAAGCGCCGCAAAGGTTCTGAAGGTGAGCAGGCAGGTGCATTTGCTGTCGAGGAAGAAACCGGCAGCGTTGCCCAGTCGCAAACGAGTGTCCCGGCGCCTGCGCTGCAAGGGGTGGACTCGTTGCTCGCCCTTCAGCAAATGGACGTTCAGGTCGATGACAGACGACGCGCCGTGCAGCATGGAAATAAACTTCTCGACCAGCTGGATGCGCTGCGGATGGACCTGTTGCAGGGTAAGGTGCAACAGGAGCGTTTGGAGCGGTTGGTGGGTAACCTGTCCATGAGGGTGAAAAGCGGTAATCCCGGCCTCGACAAGGTGGTCGAAGATATTGAATTACGTGCCAGAATCGAGCTCGCGAAGTTGGGTCATTACGTAGAATAACGTATCGCTATGGAAAAATGCCTGTAAAACTAGGGTGGTTGTGGACGTTTCCAACCGCTTAAATGACTGAATATTATGCAAATTTGCATTCTTAGACAATTTCATCTTTTTAGTAGATTGTTGTTTCAGGATCCTCTCGCTATATTCCAGCCGCCCTTATAATTAGGCGGAGTTTCAGATGGCAGTTGATGTCGCAATTGATTATCGTCCATCACAGGATGAACCATTCATGAACGACCAACAGCGCGAGTACTTTCGTAGGAAGTTGCTCACGTGGAAGGAAGATATTCTGAAAGAGAGCAAGGATACCCTTGCTGCGCTTCAAGAAGAAAGCACAAATCATCCAGATTTGGCTGACCGTGCTTCTTCTGAAACCGATCGGTCGATTGAATTACGTGCGCGCGACCGGCAGAGAAAGTTGATTTCCAAAATTGACGCCGCTCTCGCTCGCATTGAAGACGGATCCTATGGCTACTGTGAAGAGACTGGTGAACCAATCTCTGTACGTCGTCTGGATGCGCGACCCATCGCAACGCTTTCAATCGAGGCTCAAGAGGCACATGAGCGTCGTGAGAAAATCTATCGGGATGACTGATCCTCAGGGAGACAGGATATCACCTTTCAAGCTGTGGTCCTAAATTTTAGGCACTCATACTTGAAGTATACCTCTACAGGGGAAGCGTAGCTGAGCTGTGCTTCCCTTGTTTTGTTTCTGCTGGTGTTGCGGGCGTTGCCGTGCTTCAGAGCATGAAAGAAAACGAGCCCGGCATGCTGGGGAGCATGTTGCCGGGCCCGCTTTTATGTGCCACTCAAGCTGGGGAGCTTATTGAGCGGCATCGGGTTCTTGATTTTCTTTAGAGCGTGCTGCGTTCACGTGCATTCATGCGGCAAGCTCCAACTCTTTACTTTCATGCGTATTCCTGTCCGAGAACCGGAAACACTTTTCGCGAATACGCTTTAAAACGGAAGAACGATGTCCAGCACCTGACTGCCGTAGCGCGGCTGCTGGGCGACGGAGATCTGGCCGCGGCCACCATAGCCAATGCGTGCCTCTGCAATCTTGGTGCTCTCGACCGTGTTGTCGGCAGCAATGTCCTGCGGGCGAACCACACCGGCCACGATCAACTCGCGCACCTCATGGTTGACGCGCACCTCCTGACGGCCCTCAATGACGAGGTTGGAGTTGGGCAGGACCTGCGTCACGACAGCGGCCACGGTGGTCTTCAGGCTCTCTTCGCGGTCAATGGAGCCGCTGCCTTGAAAGTTGTCGGAGCTGTTGATGGATGCGAGGGCATCTGCTGAGGTTCCTGAGGGAAGTGCGATCTTGTCGATTGCTGTTCCCAGTGCTCCACCAGCGCCAGCATTCTTTGTGTCGCTGCGTGAGCTCCTTGATGTGTTTTCAAAGGCTGCCTTGTCAGAGATGGTGACGTTGACAGTTACGATGTCGCCGACACGCTTTGCGCGCTGATCCTGAAAGAAGGCTCGGTTGCCAGTACTCCAGAGCGAGTTTGCGTTGTAACGCTGTGTTTCCTTCACGGGCATTGGCATCTGGACCGGGCGGTACCCCGGCTGGGTACGCGGGTCCTGAATGGCGGTGAGGGGCGGTTCCTGACCAATCTTGGAGAGCTTGTCTGCGGTTCCGCAGCCTGTGAGGGCAAGCAGGGCGATCGAGAGTGCTGCGTACTGCTTGAGCTTCGCTTTTGAGGATGACTTAGACATCAACGGGTCTCCAGTACGGCTGCAACTTGCGTGCTGGTGGTGCTTACGACAGCAATGTTTGTGCCGACCACTTCTGCAAGGATTGTCTTATTGGAGATTGGGTTCACGATCTCGATCAGGTCGTTTCTGCCGCCTGCGGATTTGGCTTTGCCCTGTGTGGTGATGTTCATGCCGGGGATTTTGTAGAGCACAGTCACCTTGGCACCGCGTTTGATAAGAACGGGAGTGCTCACGTCTCTTGGTGTGAGTGTGGAGCCAGAGCGCATGTTGCGGCGGACTTCCATGCCGACCAGATCAGCTGCTGCAAGAAACTCGCGTCCGGCCAAGCGGGAGGCGGGTTTGCGCTCTTCGCGAATGTCGTTTGCGGTGATAACCGTGCCGCGCTCCAGATTGCGTGCCAGTGTGGTGATGGAAACCATCTGGGAGGCGTTGCCAATGACAGAGATTGGTCTGCTTTGACCTTCCTGTACCACGTTGAGAATTGCCTTGAAGCGTGCGGTGCGAGGAGCCCAGTTGATGTGCCCGATGGTCAGTGGGGAAACGGAGTTGGCGTCTGCCTGCAGGTTGACCGGAAGCGGGGAGTTATAGGTGATCTCGATTTCGTCCGGCTGTACGCTGGCGCGCTCGGCAAATGCATTGCGCAGGATGTCGGAGATGAGTGTTTCATCAACCGGAATGGACAGACGGTGTACGCTTACGTTGGTCAGGCCGTTGGTGTCGGCGCGAATGAAGCCTGCTGCCTGTGCCTGCTGTGCGATGATCAGAGCAGAGACGTTGCCGGTCGTTCCGAGGTCGGGGCTGCGAAAGATCGGAGTTTGAGCCAGATCTCCGGCCTCGGTGTAAAAGTCTCCGATAGTCACGACTGGGCCGGTGACGTTGACGACCGGACGCAAGGTTGGTGCTGCGAACGCGCTGCCTGCTGCCAGTGCCAGTAATCCTGCAAAGAGTGTACTTACCAACTGTCTCATCAGGTCAGCTCCTTAGCGAAGATTGGTCGTCGTGGAGTACATCTCGTCTGCGGCCTTGATGATCTTGGAGTTCATCTCATAGGCGCGCTGTGCGGCGATCAGGCTGGAAAGTTCAGTGACGGCATCCACGTTGGAAGATTCAAGGTGACGCTGAAGGATGTTGCCGAAGCCTGCATTGCCCGGCGTGTCGATCTGTGGTGGGCCACTTGCTGCGGTTTCAAGGAAGAGGTTGTCACCAATGGCTTCCAGACCGGCCTGGTTGATGAAGCGGGCGACTTCGATCTGACCAAGGTTGAGCAATTGCTCATTATCGTCCATGGCCTGAACAAGGCCCTGTACGTTGATTGTCAGATCGCGCGCGTTGTCTGGAATAGTGATGCCAGGTTCGACCGTGTAGCCATCCTTGGTGACAAGCTGACCGGTCGGGGAGCGGGCAAAGGAGCCGTCGCGGGTGTAGCCTGTTGTGCCGTCCGGACGCTGGATCTGGAAGAAACCCTCACCACGAATTGTGATGTCGTATTCGTTGCCGGTTTGGGTGACGGAGCCTGCGGACATGATGCGCGTGGTTGCGGCTGTGCGCACACCGGAGCCGATCTGCACGCCGTTTGGAACGATTGTTCCTGCGTCAGAGGTTTCGGTGCCCATGCGGCGCTGGTTTTCGTAGAGCAGGTCCTGAAAGTCTGCGCGCTGGCGTTTGTAGCCAGTGGTGCGCATGTTGGCCACGTTGTTCGAAATGACTTCGACGTTTAGTTCCTGAGCTTTCATGCCTGTTGCGGCGATGTGTAGAGCTTTCATTGTCCTGATCCTTAAGCTTCAACCGATCCAAGTTCGCGGATGGAGCGCTGACGGAGTTCGTTGCGCTGCGACATCATCTTGGACACGCTTTGATATTGGCGGGTGATTTCGATCATGCGGGAGATTTCGCGAACCCCTTCCACGTTGGAGCTCTCAAGAGCGCCCTGTACGATGGTCGGGTTGTTCGCTGGGATAGGGTCAATGCCGGAAAACAGGTTGGCGCCAGCATTTGTAAGTTGTTGGCGGTTGTCGAAGGTGTAAACATCCAGTCGCCCAAGCTGTGCTTGCGGGGTGGAGATGACGCCTTCTTTGGTGATGGTGATCTCACCATCTTCAGGATTGATCTGGATTGGCGCGCCGTCAGCCAGAACCGGCAGGCCTGCATCGGTTACAAGTGTGCCTTCCGGGTCAATCGCAAGGCTGCCAGCGCGGGTGTAGAGCTGCTCACCGCCTGCGCCTTGAACAGCCAGATAGCCGTCGCCGTCAATGGCAACGTCCAGCGTGTTTCCGGTCAGTTGGATCGAGCCTTGTGTCAATACTGTTGCCGTGCCCACATCCTGCGTAAAGGACAGGGGGCGGTCTGGACCCTGAAACTCGGAGGCCTGTGCTGTTGGCATCAGGTATTCCTCAAAGATCAGCCTTTGAGCCTTGTAGCCAGATGTATTGATGTTAGCCAGATTGTTGGCCACCACATCCAAGTTCCGACGAAGGGCACTTTGACGTGACAGGCCGATCAGCTGTGCGTTTTCCATTTTATGCTCCCCAGCATTGCAACAGATCTCCCCAGACCCGCTGCGCCAAGGTTCTTGCAGGAGTTGTGCCAGTTTGGGCGTTGGCTGATTTCTGCTGTTTTGAGGGGGTGGGGCGCAAAATATCTGTTAAGTAACTGATAAAATATGCCTACTTTAATTTCCTAGTGGGCAAAAATTGCTTAGTAATAGTGTGTTAACTATGTGGTAATCTCTATTAACCAATTAGATTGAATTAACAATACTTAAACCTTTGATTGCGATTCACCGGGACGCAAAAATGGCAGATACGGAACCGCAGAATACCGAGGATGAGGGTAGAGCCGGCAAACGCAAGGTCGTTATCGGAGCGATTGCTGGCGTCTTGCTGCTGACCCTTGGTGTAGGTGGGGCCTATGTAATGGACGTGTTCGAACTTAATAATACCACAACCGTCAAACGAGCCGACGGTACGGTTGAGCGGGTTAGTACCAAACCTGTGGTTTTTTACGACCTGCCGGAAATGACGGTGAACCTTTCTACTCAAGGGCGAACCACATACCTGAAAGTCCGCATCGCGCTTGAGGTCGAGAGCGCGCATATGGTTTCTCAGGTTGAGCCGTATCTTCCGCGCATTCTTGATGCCTTCCAGATTTATCTGCGCGAGCTGCGCCCCGCTGACCTTGAAGGGTCTGCCGGATTGTTCCGATTGAAAGAGCAGCTGCTGCGTCGCATCAACTCTGCAATCTATCCAGCTAAAGTTGAAGGGGTTCTCTTTAAAGAGATCCTGATTCAGTAGGGGGAGAGCGGCATATGTCAGATACCGATGGTCTCCCCGAAAATCTGGATGATGCCTGGGATCAAGCACTTTCTGATAGTGGTGGTGACAGTGATGAGGACCTTGCTGCTGCGTGGGGCGCTGCGCTTCAGGAGCAAGGTGTAGAAGGCGGAGAAGAGGCTGCAGCTCAATGGGCTGCGATGATTGACGACAGCGAGCCTGATCTTGATAGCGCGTCCCGTGGTGCCGACCGTATCCTCAATCAGGAAGAGATCGACAATCTTCTGGGCTTTACGCTGGATGGCTCTCTGAGCGGTGATGAAGGCGGTGTTCGGGCGCTGATCAACTCGGCTATGGTGTCTTATGAGCGCCTGCCGATGTTGGAGATCATCTTTGACCGTCTTGTGCGTCTGACAACAACTTCGCTGCGCAACTTTACGTCGGACAATGTTGAAGTCTCCTTAGACTCCATGACCAACGTACGTTTCGGCGATTACCTGAACTCCATTCCTCTGCCCGCCATTCTTGGTGTTTTCAAAGCGCGGGAATGGGACGGTTTTGGGCTGGTTACCGTTGAAAGTTCTCTGATCTATTCAATCATTGATGTGTTGTTGGGCGGCGGGCGTAGTACCTCGCCGACGCGGGTTGAAGGGCGTCCATACACCACGATTGAAAGCAATCTGGTGCGGCGGATGATCGAGATTATTTTGCTGGATGCGGAGCAGGCTTTTGCCCCGCTGTCTCCGGTCAGTTTTCCGCTGGAGCGTCTGGAAACCAATCCGCGCTTTGCTGCGATCTCCCGGCCTGCGAACGCGGCTATCATGGTTGAGTTGCGCATTGATATGGAAGACCGTGGCGGCAAGGTGGAAATTGTGCTGCCGTATGCGACCCTTGAGCCAATCCGTGATCTGCTTCTGCAGATGTTTATGGGTGAAAAGTTCGGGCGCGATTCAATCTGGGAGGAGCATCTTGCCACCGAGGTTTATTCCTCAGAAGTGCAGGTTGATGCGGTCCTTTATGAAAATACCATCCCGCTCCAGCGGGTTTTGAATCTGGAGGTCGGTCAGACCTTGCTGTTTGACACCGGACCCCGCGATCCTGTTCAGGTGAAATGCGGAGGAGTGCCTTTGACCGAAGGCCTCATGGGTCACGTTGGTGACCGGATTTCGGTCGAGATCTCAAAGAAGTTGAAACAACCCAAGATGACACTCGCCGCTTTTGAAAAGTCCCTGCAAAACGAACTGGAGACAAACTAGCTATGTCCCTAGGTCTTATCATCGAAACTATTGTTGCCGTTCTTCTGGTCATTACCATTGGCTATTGCTGGAAGCTGAATGCTCGTCTTAGCCGGTTGCGGTCTGATGAGGAATCGCTGCGGGCAACCATCTCCGAGCTGATTACAGCAACCGAGATTGCAGAGCGTGCGATCATGGGGCTCAAGTCCATCGCCGGAAATGCGGACCGCACTCTTGGTGCGCGTCTGGGAGAGGCCGAGGCTGTTTCCCGCAAGCTCACGGATCAACTGGGTGCCGGTGAGGACGTGCTGGATCGTGTCGGCAGTGTTGCTGATAGCGCACTTGCTGATCGTAATACCCGCGTTGCTGCACCGGTTGGCTCTTCGGCTCGCACTTATGAGACTGCGGCTGAAGGACTTGCTGCGGGGATTCTTGCCGAACATGAGGTTCCTGCTCCGGTAGAGGCGCACAGTGAGGTGGCTGCGGCTGAGCCGCGCAGGGCAGCTGCTGCAAAGCCTTCGACCCGCTCGGTTACACAGGATATTCGGGAAGCTGCCAACGAGTCTGCGGCTCGCCTTGAGCGTTTTCGTAAGCAGGCGCAGGAACGCGTAGCATGAAACTCAGGCTCCTTCCAATCGTTGTCTTTGCTGGTAGTGCCCTTCTGGTTTTGAAACTGCTTGGTTTCTTTCTGGGAGGTACTTTCCCAATAGGCGCTGTTCGTGTGGCGGATGCGCAGCAGTCCCAGACAGCAAAGGCCAGGGAAGTGGTTGCCTCTGATGCGCAGGATCCTGCTTTGCCAGATAGCCTGCGGACAATTCAGATGGCGCAGGCTACGGATGGGGTTATGGAAAGCGGGGTTCCAACGAACTCTGTTTCCGAGCTGGCCGTGCTGAACAGTCTGGGTAATCGCCGGGATGCGCTCAATCAACGTGAGCAGGATCTGGAGCTGCGGGAGCAGGTTCTGGGTGCAGCTGAGGCGCGGTTGAATGAGCGCTTTCAGGAGCTTAAAGCGCTTGAAGCAAAGATCAATTCCGAAACCCAGCGTCAGGAAGAGCAGGCTGCGGAAGAGATTATGGATCTGGTGAAGATCTATGAGAGCATGAAGGCCAAGAATGCGGCGCGGATCTTCAATCGTCTGGATCTGGAGATCATGCTCAAGGTCGTGAAGCAGATGCAGCCTAGAAAAATGGCTGACGTTCTTTCCGAGATGGACCCGGAAGTAGCAGAGCAGTTGACCATGGCACTTGCTGCGGGCAAGAGCCGCACTGTGACAACCACGTCGACAGTCCTCCCGAAGATTCAGGGGAATTAACTGCACTAGTTGGTGCTTTTGGTTGGTGGTCCCGGATTCTGTAAGCTTGCGTTAATAGCCAATTGTTACAGATACCTATTAAATTTTAGGAGTAAGAATCGGGCATGGTCGAATCTGGGGGCGACTTTGGGGCTAAGCAGAAGCTTTCCTTTCTGCGCGCCGCTTTACCTTTATTGCCGCGCCATGCACTCCATGGGGTACGTAGCGTGAAGGTAAATGGTAAGGCTTGGCTTGTCTCCTTTATGCTTGCCACGACTGCTCTTGGCGGCAGTGTCCTGAACGCTTGGGCTGAGCCTGCGTCTGCTGTTGTTGAAGTGGAAGACACAGGCGAGTTTGCGCGGATGGTGATCACGTTTGAGGATCGTACTCTGCTGCCGCCCTATGAAGCTTCCATCTCCACCAGTGTGCTGCGTATCTCCTTTCCCGACGGTATTGATGCGGATATTGATGATGTCCCTGAGCAGCTGAGTGATTACATCTCCATTGCCCGTGCTGATCCAGATGGCGCTGCTTTGCGGTTTGCATTGCGGCAGACACTGGACATTCACAGCATGGAAGCTGGTGAGAAGCTGTTTATTGATCTTCTGCCCGCCAGCTATGAGGGAAGGCCGCCTGCTTTGCCTCAGGATGTGGTGGACGAGCTGGCGCGGCGCGCTGCCGAAGCGCTTGAGCGGGTTCGTATTCTGGAAGAAGCCAACGCGATTGAGGATCAGGAGATCAAGGTCAAGCTGCGGGTTGGCACACACCCAACCTTTACCCGTCTGGTGTTTGACTGGAACGTGAAAGTGAACAGCGCGTTCGAGCGTTCGGGAAACAATATTCGCGTCAAGTTCGATCAGGCCGCAGATCTGGACCTGTCTCGGCTCAAAGCCAGTTTGCCGCCCAGTGTTCTGGATGTGGGGTCCGAGGCTCGGGACGATGACCTGATCTTCAACATGATCGTTGATCCGAGCGCTGATGTTCGCTCGTTCCAAGAGGGCAAACAGCTTTTTGTTGATATTACTCCTGAGGATATGGGGCAGCTCGACCCGCGTGTGGCGGAGATCCGTGAAGAGTTGTTCGGCAATGATGACGTGCCGCAGGATGTGTCGAATGTCATCACCACGCTGGGAGATAAAGCCGCCGCTGCTCCATCAGGGGATGCGCAAGCTATGTCCAGCGCGCCGGGAAGTCTGGTTCCCGCGCCGCAGGTAATCCAAGCCCCTGCTGCGAATGGGGGCGATGACTTTGAGCTGGTGCGGATGCCGTTGCCAGTGTCAAAACCCGAGTTGGAACGGATTGGCGAGCCCGACCCACGTTCGGGTCCTGCGGATGTTCCGAAGGTGAAACCTTCTGAGGAGGAGCTTCGTGAGGAGGCGCGTCAGAAGCCGCAGACCCAAACTGCTGAGGCTGTTGCTAATGAGGTAGATCGGGTTTCTGTTGCAGCAGTGGAGCAGGTACAGACTGATCCTATTGCTGAAGTGATTACTGCAGCTGACCTTGCTGATGAGGTGGCTAAACCCGCTGCACAGGTCGCACTTCCGCTGGTGGTTGCGCCGGTTACGACAGGCACCGAGGATGACGGGGCGTTGGCGCGCCGGGTTTCGGCTGAAACGATTATTCGGGAAGAGAGTGATCCGGCTGACGAGATTGTTGGCGTTGAGACCTATCGCATTGGTGATACGGTCCGTCTGGTCTTTCCGTTTAAAGGGGATGTGGGCGCTGCTGTATTCCGGCGCAATAACAAGGTCTGGGCGGTCTTTGATAGCGTTGAACAGCTGGATGGGCGCGGGGTTCCCGCAGTCTTGAGTGAAGTTGCCCGCAATGTGGAGCTTGAGAGCGTGGATGGTGCGCAGGTGCTTCGGTTTGACCTGAAGCGCACCACATTGATCTCCATTGAGTATCAGGATGAGGCCTGGGCGATTACGCTTGGTCCGTCGATCTCCACGACGACCACTCCGGTGGATGTTGAGCGCAATGTGCAAGGTGATGGCTCCAGTGTTCTGCGTTTGCCGTTTGGTGAAAGTGGGCGGTTGCATGTGCTGAGCGACAAGAGCGTTGGCGACCGGATTTATGTGGTTAGCGGTTCTGCTCCAGTTCGCGGCATTTTGAAGTCGCACCGGTTCCCGCAGGTGAAGATCCTGCGCAGCTCTCAGGGGCTTGCGGTTGTGCCGAGTGCGGATGGTATTGATATTGAGCTGCTGGGCGAGGATCTGGTGATTTCCAGACCCGACGGGTTGAAGATCTCCAACCGGGGGCTTTCCAGAGGCACGACGATTAGTGCGCATGTGAAAGATCCAACCCAACCGGGCCTGATTGAATTTTCTCAGCTTGAGCAGCAAAAACCTGAAGATTATATGCAAAACCTTCGGGCGCATGAAGAGGCGATTGCGCAGGCTGATCCGGATGAGCTGAGCGGTCCACGGCTGGATATGGCGCGTTTTTTTCTCTCTAGCGGGTTTGCGCAGGAGGCCATTGGCACGCTGAGTGTCATGGAGGATGACGATCCGCTTATTGGGAAGGATGCCACGTTTAACGTGATGATGGGCGCTGCGCAGATGCTGGCAGCGCGACCGAGGGAGGCGCTTGAGTATTTGGCAGCTCCTGAGCTTGCCAGCAGTCCTGATGCCGCGGTTTGGCGGGTGTTTGCCCATGCTGCGTTGGGAGACTGGCAGGGGGCGCATGCCAACCTGGGGCGTGCGCAGAGTGTCATGGCCAACTATCCAGTGAAGTTGCAGGTGCGCTTTAATCTTGCAGCTGCCGAAAGCCATCTGGAGCTTGGAAACTTTGGCATGGCTCTTGGGTCTTTGTCGCAAATTGAGCCATCGGATGCGAGTGACGAGCAAGCCATTCAGTATGACTTGCTGCGTGGACGCATTGCGGATCTTTCGGGGCGCTCTCAGGAAGCGCTGGATGTGTATGACCTGGTTGTGCGTTCCAGTGAGGGGCCGGAAGCGGCGGAAGCCAAATACCTGGGTGTTAAGCTGCGGTACCGTGATGGTCTGATTGGTGCTGATAAAGCCTTGGCAGAGCTGGAAGGCCTTGCTGCATCGTGGCGCGGTGATGAAACCGAGCTCAAAACCTTGAGGCTTATGTCCCAGCTGCATGCGCAGGAGGGTCATTACCGGCGGGCTTTTGAGGCGATGGCGCAGGCGGTTCAGTCTGATGCGGGGGCAGAGATTACCTCCGACATTCAGCATGAAATGGGATCTGTGTTCGCGACGCTGTTTCTTGAAGGAAAGGCGCAGGTTCTTGAGCCTGTGAAGGCGCTTGCGCTGTTCTATGATTTTCGCGAGTTGGTGCCTGCGGGGCGTCAGGGAGACGAGATGGCGCGGATGCTTGCCAGTCGTCTGATTGATATGGACTTGCTGGATCAGGCAGCCGCTGTTTTGCGGCACCAGATCGACAAGCGTTTGAAAGGGTCTGCACGTGCGCAGATCGCGGCAGATCTTGCGGTTGTCTATCTGCTGAACCGCAAGCCTGATGAAGCGTTGCGGGTGCTTTCGCAAACCCGTCAGGGACAGTTGCCGGCAGCTTTGCAGCGCCAGCGTAATGTTGTTGAAGCGCGGGCTTTGAGTGAGAGCGGGCGACCCGACCTTGCTCTGGAGCTGGTGCGGAATATGTCCGGTCCTGATGTGGAGCGACTGCGGGCTGATACGCTGTGGTCTGCGCGCTCCTGGCGCAAGGCGGGTGAGCAGCTGGAGCGGATGCACGGCAGTCGTTGGTCTGATGATGTGCCCTTGGCTGATCATGAGCGGGCGGATGTGATCCGTGCGGCCATCGCCTATACGTTGGCGGAAGACAGCCTGGGCCTTGAGCGGCTGCGCCAGAAGTACTCCCAGAAGATGAGCGAGTCTCCTGAGGCGAAAACCTTTGAGATCGTGACCCGGCCTGTTGAGAGGCGCGGTGTTGAGTTCCTCAATGTGGCGAAGACGCTTGGCGGTGGGGATAGTCTGGTGTCGTTCCTTGAGGAGTACAGGCGTCAGTATCTTTCAGCAAAACCGATTGTTGCGACAGAAGACGTCTAGCATTCTCCTATCGGCATTCTTTCTGATCCGGCCTGATTGCAGGCAGGCGCAGCTTTGCTAGGTGGCGTCAGAGCAGGTTGCGTTTGTGCCTCCTGCTCCGAGCGTGGCTTTACGCGCCGAAACTTCGGACCAGACTGCCTGCGATCAATTGCCAGCCGTCGACCAGCACAAAGAATATGAGCTTGAAGGGTAGGGAAATCACGATTGGTGGCAGCATCATCATACCCATGGACATGAGGACCGACGCAATCACCAGATCGATGATCAGGAACGGCAGGTAGAGCAGGAACCCGATTTCAAAGGCGCGGCGCAGTTCACTGATCATGAAGGCAGGGACCAGAACGCGCAGGCTCAGCTCTTCCGGCGTTTCCGGGACGGGGGCTTTGGCCAGCTCCTGAAAGAGCAGCAGGTCTGACTCGCGTACCTGCCCGCGCATAAACTGGTGAAACGGTTCTGAGGCGCGTTCAAACGCTTCCTGCGGTTCGATGGTGCCTTCGATCATTGGTCTGGCGCCCAGATCCCATGCGGTTTCAAAGGCAGGGGCCATAACAAAAGCCGTCAGGAACAGGGCCAGAGACAGCATGACAGCGTTTGGCGGTGCGGTCTGTAGGCCGATTGCCGAGCGGAGCAGGGACAGCACCACCACGATACGGGTAAAGCTTGTCACCATAATCAGGATGCTTGGTGCCAGAGACAGAACCGTGAGCAGCATAACCAGCTGCACGGCCCGTTCTGTGACCGAGTTGCCTTCTCCGCCTCCAAAATCAATGGAAATGCTTTGAGCGGCAGCAGGACCGAACCAGAAAAGCAAGAGAGCGAAAACCAAAAGTCCAATTCGTCCTTTGGTTCCGCTCAGTCTTGTTTTCAACATTCCTGCTAAACTATTTTGTGTTGGCCTCAATGTCATCTAGCAGGTCTGCCATTTCCTTTGCGATGCCGTCCATGGCGTCGTTGGGATTTTGTTTGGGTGATGCCTTTGCAGCTTTCGGTGCCTCGGGCTTATCAGCTTTGGCTTCCGGCTTGGCAGGCTTTAGCGCTTCAGCCGGTTGTTTGGGCTGCGTGTCCTTGCTGTTGTTTGTCGTTGCCGGTTCTGCCTTTGGTTTATCAGTGGATTTTGGGGTGGTTTCTGGCTTTTGGTCGGGCTTCGCTGCGGCGGCTTGCGGCTTTGGTGCCGACTTTTCAGCGGTGCTGTCCGCTTTTGTAACTGGCTTTTCAGAAGCTGCCTGAGGCTTTTGCTCGTCTTTTTGAGGGGCCTGTTCCTTGGCTGGCGCTACGTTTACACGCGGGCGCATGAAGGCGCTTGCGGCTTTCGCAGCAGGGCCGTTCAGTGGCGGTGTTGTTGCTGCCATCGGAATTGGTTTAGAGGCCACCTGTGGTTCGGCCTTCGCCTCTTCCGGCTTGGCCGCTGGCTTTGGTGCCGCTTTCTCAGGTGCTGGTGTGCTCTGTTCTGGCGTTACTGCTTTTAGCATTGGCTTGAGAAAGCCGTTTGGGCGTGCCGGTGTCGGTGGTGTAGGGCGTGCGGTAATAGGACGTGCCGCAAGCTTTTGCACGCCGCGCGTTCCGCCGATGGTTGGCGTTTGCAGGGGCGCTGGTTTGCCGGGCTGTGCTCCTGATGCTTGTGCTGCAGGTATTGCGGCGCGCAACGGCGCTGGCGGAGCGATAGGGGCAGGTTTTTCTTTGGGTGGCGTGCTTGCTGCGGGTGCTGGTGCTGGCGTGGCAGGCTGTGCGGGTGCCTTGGCTTCCGGCTTCTGGGCTGGCTCTGGCCGGCTTACTTGTGCAGGCTTCAGCTCCTCAGGTGTAGCTGGGATTTCATCGCCCCAGTGCAGGCGTGCAGAAGGCTCTGTTCCGGCTGGCGCTTGCTCGAAGGATTGGGTGGTGGCCGGTTGGCCGGTTCCCATTTGCCCACGAAGAGGGGTAGAGACAGGTACACCACGGATGATGCCCTGCTCGACAACCACATCGTTGGCACCGCCAATCATGATGAGGTGTTCTACATTGTCCCGGCGGACCAGCAATAATCTGCGCCGTGCATCAAGGTCGGTTGCATCCATTATGGCGAGGCGGGGTTGGCGACTGCGGGACCCCTTGTAACTGGTTCTGGCAAAGCGCTTTAACTGCGGGATCAAGACCACCGCCAGAACGATTACAAATAGCAAAGCCAGTATGACTGTGAGCACGAGCGCGCTTCCTTGTGTCATACCGGTTGTTTGGGCCAGCCAGTCAGGCATTCACGTTCCCCATCTACTGTCGACAGGCTGTTATTTTGATCTAACAGCCCGGAATCGGGGTACGAATCCCCTTATTAACTCATGGGCGCATTTGTACCCTATAGTTTGGGGAGAATGAACACTGCAGAGGTGCGAAGTTGAAGGCGTTACCCGTGTTTTTTGTGCCAAATTCGCCAGAAGATCTATTGCGCTGCGAGAATTATGCTAGGTGGGCAAAAACTGCCAGTTTTTGAACTGCGGTTCCGGGCTGTTGTTAACACCGATGATTCTGAGTGACTGGCGGGCAAATTCCGAAATTTGCTAGTGCTCTGCTTTCTAAGGATTCTTCGGTGCGCAAATATTAATGTAATCTTAAAATTAATATTTTGTTAACCAATATCTAGGCAGCTTATTCCTAGTTTATTTTAACAAGTCTGTTCTCATAGGTTGTGCTGTCAGATGGCCTTAACTGATCTTCCGATGTTCCAGGCCTTGCGCCAAAAGATGCAGTGGCACCAGCAGCGGCAAGGTGTGCTTGCTGAAAACGTGGCCAATGCAGATACGCCGGGTTATCGCAGCAAAGAGCTGAAGGAACTGAGCTTTGGGGACATGGTGGATGCTGAGGCCGGTTCGGGTGGGCTGCGTCCGGTTGTGACCAGCGCTGGCCATATCGCGACTGGCGGAATTGGCTCTGATGTCGGCACGAAGACAGACAAGGCGTCCAGCTTTGAAAGAACGCCAAACGGCAACAGCGTGGTTCTTGAAGAGCAGATGATGAAGATCGCTCAGAACCAGATCGATTATCAAACAGCGACCAGCCTTTATACGCGCAGCCTTGGCATGTTCAAGACCGCCTTGAGGCGATGAGTGAGCGCAGTTGTTTTGATGTGACGCGCATCAGGGCAAATGCGGGAGGAACCCATGGATTTTATGAAGTCGATGTTTATTGCGGCGTCCGGGCTGAAAGCTCAGACAGGCCGTATGCGCGTGATCGCCGAGAACATTGCCAACGCCGATTCCACCGGTCAGACGCCGGATGCGGATCCGTACCGACGCAAGGTTCCTACCTTTACCAATAGCTTTGACAGCAAGGTGGAAGCGGAGCTGGTGAAGCTTGGCAAGGTGCGTGAAGATCGAAGCGAGTTCAAACTGAGATACGAGCCGGACCATCCGGCAGCCAACGACAAGGGCTACGTGAAGATGCCCAATGTGAATACGTTGGTTGAGATGGCAGATATGCAGGAAGCGACGCGCTCTTATGAGGCGAACCTGAACGTGGTGAAGTCCTCCCGTTCCATGATGCAGAAAACACTCGATATTCTCAAAGGTTGATGACCGGTCGTTAAATACCGGAGGGAGATACATTCATGTCTAATGCTTCTATTGCTGCAAGTGCATATGCAAACACAGCAAAGCTGAGCAATCCACTTGAAGCCAGCAGCGAGATTGCCGATAAGGGCGATGCTTTTGGCTCTATGGTTCAATCCGCGATCAGCGAGATCAACGAGAGCGGTCAGGTTGCTGACACGCAGTCTATCGATCTGTTACAGGGCAAAGCCAATGTAGTGGATGTGGTGACGGCTGTTGCGGAGACCGAACTTGCGCTGGAAACAGTGGTATCGGTTCGTGATCGAGTAATTTCTGCCTATGAAGAAATTATGCGGATGCCAATCTAACCGTCTGGCGTTATGTGTCAGTGCCAGAGGATGATTGAAATGGTGGTTAGAGCAGGATGAGCGGAGCAGAAGTGCTGGATATTGCCAGCGAAGGCATATGGACGCTCATTCTGGTCTCGGCCCCCGTGATGCTTGTGGGGCTGCTCGTTGGTGTGATTGTGGCGCTGTTTCAGGCACTGACGCAAATTCAGGAACAGACGCTGGTGTTTGTTCCGAAAATCCTGAGTATCTTTATTGCGCTGCTGGTGACCTTGCCCTTTATGGGTGAGTTGATGAACTCATTTACAAACCGCATTGCCGGGTTGATTATCTCCGGCTATTGAGCGACATACAGCGCGGGACCTCTGACATTTCGGGAGCAGTTTTGTGACGATCAATCTGGATTTTCTACCGGTGATCGTTATGGGCTTTATGCTGATGTTTGCACGCATCGGCACGATGATTATGCTGGTGCCCGCCTTTGGTGAAACCTTTATTCCCGTCCGTGTGCGTCTGACCATCGCGTTGTTGCTGACTTACGTGCTGGCTCCCCTCAATGCTGATCTTTATCCGGCGGATGCCATGAGCAGTCTGCCGCGTCTTTTGAGCTTGCTTGGCGGAGAGTTGCTGGTGGGGTTCTTCATCGGCCTGTCCATGAAGCTTATCTCCTACGCTCTTTCCACGGCCGGTACGATCATGGCCAACCAGTCCGGCCTTGCGTTTGCGATGGGCGGGGATGCGACCAACTCTGGCCAGCAGGGTGCGTTGATGGGTAACTTCCTGAACGTGCTTGGCATTTGCATGGTTTTTGTGACCAACCTGCATTACGTGATGATTGCGGCCATGCAGGACAGCTTTACGCTGTTTCCTCCTGGCAACCCGCTGCCTGTTGGGGATTTGTCTGCGCTGGCGGTTGAGACGGTGGCGCACATGTTCTCTGTGGCTGTTCGTCTTGGGGCGCCGTTCATCGTGGTCGGGATCGTGTTTTACTTCAGTCTGGGCCTGCTGAACAAGCTGATGCCTCAGATGCAGATTTTCTTCATCGCCATGCCGGTCAATATTCTGATCGGGTTTAGTATTTTCCTGCTGCTGCTTTCGACCTTGATGGGGTATTACCTGTCCGAGTTCCGAAATGCGCTTCAGCCGTTCCTGTTGAATTAGCGAGGGAGCTGATGGCTGAAGATTCCGACGATTCGGAGAAAACCGAGGACCCCACCCAAAAACGGCTCGATGATGCGTTTGAAAAAGGGGACATACCCAAATCGCAGGAAGTGAGTGCGTGGTTCTCGTTGCTGGGGACCGCGTTGGTGGTCTCTTTTCTTGCGCCGAGCATGGTTGGGGGTATTTCTTCCGTTCTAACGGGCTTTTTTGCCCATGCGGACACAATTGCTGTTGATCCAGCTGCGCTTGTTTTCCTTTTAGAAATAACTGGGCCTGAAATACTTGCAGTGGTGGCTTTGCCGCTGCTCACGTTGTTGGTGTTGGCTGTGGTGGGCAATGTTATACAGCATAAACCGCTTTGGACTGCGGAGCGATTGAAGCCAAAGCTAAACAAGATCTCGCCGCTTTCCGGGATGAAGAGGTTGTTTTCAAAAGACAGCCTCGCCAACTTCCTGAAAGGGCTGGTGAAGATTACAGCGGTTGCAGTGGTTGTTTTTCTGGTGTTGTGGCCAGAACGGGACCGACTGGATACAGTGGTGTTTCGTGAAACGGACCTTGTGCTGGAGGAGGTTCGTGAACTTGCCATTATGGTAATTGGGGCAATTCTTGCGCTTATGACTGTTGTTGCCGGGGCCGATTTGGTCTGGCAGCGGAAAAAATGGTTTGAAAAGCAAAAGATGACACAGCAGGAAGTTAAAGAGGAATACAAGCAATCCGAGGGTGATCCGAAGATTAAGGCCAAAATTCGAGAGTTGCGCCTTCAGCGTTCTCGCAACAGAATGATGGCAAGTGTGCCGGATGCGACAGTGGTTATTACAAACCCGACCCACTATGCTGTTGCTCTGAGCTACGAAGAGGGCATGGGGGCACCACAATGTGTTGCGCTGGGGGTGGATGATCTGGCGCTCCGCATTCGCGAGGTTGCTAAAGAATCCGATGTGCCGATCGTGGAGAACCCACCGCTGGCACGTGCGTTGTACGCATCGATAGAACTGAATGATTATGTGCCTGAGGAGCACTACGCCGCAGTTGCAAAGGTGATTGGTTATGTCATGCAGCTGCGTAACAAGAGGAGCTGGCGGTCTTAACAGCACGGGGGTGCTGGAGTGTCGGTTCCTGAGCGGACTATTCTCATGGTGCGGTAGAGCCAAATCGTCTGCGGGACAGCCGTAGAGAGGGTAAGATGACGAAGACCGAAGCGCGGCGACCTGAGCCGGTGATTGACAGGACAGACAAAGGGGGCAGCCTCGGGGCCTTGATGCTGCTCGCACTAGGCCTTGTCGCAGCGACAGCCGCTTTTGCGCTGATGCGCAGAGAGCAGGCAGAGCCTTATATTCTCGGCCTTCTTGGTGTGCTGGCCGTTGTCGGGGTTTTCTCGTTGTTTGCTCTGGCCATTGGCCTGTTGCGGTTTGTTTCCAAAACCCATCGCAATCCGCTGGCTGAATCCTTCATGAATTCAATGGATGACGGTGTTTTGCTGGCCGATCACAACGGCCGCATCATCTATGCCAATCAGTCCTATGCGGGGTTAACCGGTGCGCGCGGGCCTGCTGATGTGCGCACGGTGGAACGGGTCTTTTCGTCAGATCCTGATGCGGCTGATGCTATCTTCCGGCTTTCGCAGGCGGTGCGGGCCGGACGCTATGCAACAGAAGAAGTGCGCCTGCCAAATGCGGTTGGAGAAGTTGCCAGCGGTGCGCGCTGGTACCGGATCAGTGTGCGCCCATTAGAGCAGGATGCAGCTGTCGGAGTTGATAGCGGTATCACTATCTGGCAGGTCGCTGACATTACGCGGGACCGCACAGAACAGGAAAATTCCTTTCAGGAGCTGCAACGGGTTATCAATTTCCTCGATCATGCGCCCTGTGGTTTCTTCTCTTCAGACAGCACCGGCAAGCTGGTTTACCTGAATGCGACCCTTGCCGACTGGCTTGGCTATGATCTGACCCAGTTTATCTCCGGTGAGTTGTCGCTGAAGGATGTTGTGCGCGGTGAAGGCGCGGCTCTTGTGGAGGCCTTGCAGGGCTCTGAAGGGGAAGTGAAGACCGAGAGCTTTGATATTGATCTTGTTACCCGCAGCGGCACAGGGTTGCCTGTACGGCTTGTGCACCGGGTTCCATTTGGGGCAGGTGGTCTTGCGGGTGACAGCCGCACGCTTGTTATCAACCGTTCTGCGGGCAATGATGATGAAGAAGCGCTACGGGCTGCCGAGGTTCGGTTCTCGCGGTTCTTCAACAACACGCCGGTTGCCATTGCATCCATTGACAAGAATGGCCTTGTTGAGCGCACCAATGGTCCATTCATGCGCTTGTTTGAAGCCGGTGAGGGGCTTGGCAAGGATGTGAAGCTGACCGAGTTTGTGGTTGAAAATGATCGTTCAGCTTTGCAGGCAGCGCTTGATGAAGCCGCACTGGGCAAGAGTGAGATCGCCCCGCTGGATGTTTCCCTGAAAGGCAACGGCGATCCACGCTCTGCAACGTTCTACGTGTCTGCCGTGCAAGACGGGCAGGCCGGTGAAGATGCGGCGGTGGTTTACGTTCTGGAGACAACGCAGCAGCGGGCGCTGGAAGCCCAGTTTGCCCAAAGCCAGAAGATGCAGGCCATTGGCCAGCTTGCGGGCGGTGTGGCCCATGACTTTAATAATGTTCTGACAGCGATCATCGGGTTCTCTGATCTGCTTCTGGCGAGTCATCGTCCAACGGATCCGGCATTTCAGGACATCATGAATATCAAGCAGAATGCGAACAGGGCTGCGGGCCTTGTGCGCCAGCTGCTCGCTTTCTCCCGCCGCCAGACCTTGCGTCCGCAGGAGCTTGCGTTGGCCGATGTATTGGCGGATGTTTCCATTCTTCTGGACCGCCTGCTTGGCGAGAAGATTGAGCTGAAACTGGTGCATGGCCGTGAGCTGTGGCCGGTGATGGCTGATGTGAACCAGCTTGAGCAGGTGATCGTCAACCTTGCGGTGAACGCGCGTGATGCGATGGAAGGAGGAGGCGAGGTCTCCATTCGCACGCTCAACGTGGAAGAGGCAGTTTCCAAGACTTACGAGAACACACGCGGCATGCCTGCGGGTGAGTACGTGCTTATCGAGGTTGCTGATAATGGCCATGGGATGACGCAGGACATCATGGACAAGATCTTCGAGCCGTTCTTCTCAACCAAGGATGTGGGCAAGGGTACCGGTCTGGGGCTCTCAACGGTCTACGGTATTGTGAAGCAGACCGGCGGCTATGTGTTCTGTACCAGTGAAGTTGGTGTTGGCACCACCTTCCGCATCTTCCTGCCACGCTACATCCCTTCCGAGAAGGACGAGATTGTTGAAGTTAAACCTGAGCAGGAAGTGACCGAGGCAGACCTGACGGGTTCTGCAACCATTCTTCTTGTTGAGGATGAGGAAGCTGTGCGGGCCTTCGCAGCACGCGCTTTGAGTGGCCGTGGCTATGAGGTGTTTGAAGCCGGGTCCGGCACGGAAGCACTTGAAGTGATGGAAGAGACCGGCGGCAGGGTTGATCTTGTGGTTTCTGACGTTGTGATGCCGGAGATGGACGGGCCGAGCCTGCTCATTGAGCTGCGTAAAACACGGCCTGATCTGAAGATCATCTTCGTGTCTGGCTACGCTGAGGATGCGTTTGAGAAGAACCTGCCAGCTGATGAGAACTTCACGTTCCTGCCGAAGCCATTCACGCTGAAGCAGCTTGCAACAACGGTGAAGAAAACTCTGGAAGCCAAAACGCAAGAACGAGTTTAGGGAATTGAGTATTGCAGCAAAAAGGCCGGGGAGCTTGATCGTTCCCCGGCCTTTTTTATTGGAATAATGCTTAGCAGCGTGCAGCTGCTTCTGCGTTTGCCTTCAGGCGCTGCAGGCTCTGCATGGAGCCGGGATTTCCGGGAAGACGGAAAGAGCGTTCCTGCGGGGTGTAGATGTTGTTGACCAATGCCAGATCCTGAACAACGTTGGTGCTGCACTGGGAGCCGGAGAAGCGTACGCGAATGCGGTAGGCACGCTCACCTGCATCAGATGGGCCGAATTCGTTATCTAGCACGGGGTTGTCACCGCGTTCGTAGCTTTCCATGACGATCATGTTCGGTTCATTTTGCTGAACGATGGTGCCTCTGGCGCTCGCGCTGTTGACCAGTGTTGTGCGAACAATTTCCGGCGATGCATTGATCTGAATTGTTTGGGAATCTGCGTCTGCACGAATGGCAGGTTGACCACCGCGATAGGACGGTCCGCTTTGGCAAGCCGCAAGAGCTGCAGTTAATCCGATAAAAATTAGTTTTTTCATAGCATAAACCCTGCGGGTGACTAAAAACGAAAAACAGATGCCGCCAACCATAAAATCTACTGCGTGATTTCACTGAAACCACCCAGTGGATGGGATTGGCCTTGCGCGCATATGTCCGCCAGATGGCGTTTTAATGAGCACTGCATGCCTGCAAGATGCAGATCTACAGATCAAAACACAGCGATGTAAAGTTCTTGTGCTCAAGAACACCTAAAATAATCGGGACTGAAAAACAATGGAATCTTTCCATCAAACACGCGTGAGTTCCCTCGGGTGCCTTGAGTTGATCAGAATTTAGGGGTGAGCTGCGCGCGTTTGTGGGGGGTAGGCATGACGAATCCGGATTGGAATGTCCAACCCGGATTCGTCTTGTAGTTGCTGTGATAGATGCTTACGCAGTCAGACCGCAGGCGATTTTTGCAGCAAGCTTTGCGTTGTTTTTAACCAGCGCAATATTGGTTGCAAGGCTGCGGCCTTTGGTGCGCTCGAATATGTCTTGCAACACAAACGGAGTAACGGCTTTACCAGTGATGTTCTGATCGTTTGCGGCCTGAATGGAGGCATCGATGAACACCTGCATTTCGTCGGATGGGATCTCGTTTTCAGCCGGAACCGGATTGGTTACGAGCACGCCGCCGTGGTCACCAAATTTCTCGCGGAATGCGATCAGCTTTGCGATGTCGGAGGCGTCGTCAAGACGGTAAGGCGCTTTGATTTTGGAGTCGCGGGACCAGAAGGCAGGCACGTTTTCGCAGCAAAAGCCAACGACCGGAACGCCGCGGGTTTCAAGCACTTCCAGTGTTTTTGGAATGTCGAGCAGGGCTTTTGCGCCTGCGGAGACTACACAAACAGGGGTGCGGGAGAGTTCGTCCAGATCCGCGGAGATGTCAAAGGTGGATTCTGCCCCTTTGTGTACGCCGCCGATGCCGCCGGTTGCAAATACACGAATGCCTGCAGCATGGGCGGCCATCATGGTGGCCGCCACGGTTGTGGAGCCGTTTTTGCCCAGTGCCATTGCGAAGGACAGGTCTGCACGGGAGCACTTCATCACGTCTTTGGCATTCGCCAGCTCTTCCAGCGTACTGTCTTCCAGACCCACATGGAGTTCGCCATTCAGCACAGCGATTGTCGCCGGAACAGCGCCATTGTCGCGGATGAGCTGTTCCACTTCGCGGGCGGTTTCAACGTTTTGCGGGTAGGGCATGCCATGGGTAATGATGGTGGATTCCAGCGCTACGATGGGCGCGCCGTTGCTCAGAGCATCTGCAACTTCTTTTGAGTGATGGATTTTAATTGAACTTCCCATGGTATTCCCAGTCTTTCGTATGTTGTTGATGTTTAGGCGTGTTCTAATAAACGAGCATTAAGCGATTGGGGTGAAAGCGTTGCCGGTGCTGCGCCGGTCGCTTCCACTGTAATTGATGCTGATGCGAGGCCGCTTTTTACTGCTGAAACCGGGTCTTCATTGAGGCAACTTGCATAAAGGAAGCCTGCAATAAAGGCGTCGCCGGCGCCGGTGACATCCACGGGCATAACAGAAAATGGGGTGTGCGAGCTTGTGTTGCCTGCACAGTGCAGTGCCAGCGGTTTGTCGGCGTTGCTGACCAGCACGGTTGCAATGCCCATTGCTGCCAGCTTTTGTGCAAGTTCTTTTGCCGTGAACTCATCTGGCTTGCACTCCAATAGCGCTGCGGCTTCATCTGTGTTGGTGAAGAGAATATCGATGTTTGGCAGGAGCGGGCGCAGTTTGGGGGCCTTTGCAATTGAAACGGTGTCAGCTGCGAGCAGGCGGTGACCCTTGGCGTTGGCCAGAGAGAGAAGGGTGTCTTCTTCCAGATTGGTTTCGCAGAGCCAGATATCGCAGTCCAGCAGTGCTTGCGGGATTGGATTCTCTGCTGAAAAACTCACTTTCGATGTGATCTCACTATCCGAAATGGCGGAAAACAAGGTGCCGTCGGGATTGTGGAGTGCGAGATAGGAGCCGGTTCTCCCTTCAGGCACTGTGGTGATGCTGGATGTATCGATCCCGCATTCCGAGAGGCTGCTTGCGAGGAAAACTCCGTCCGCGTCGTCTCCCAGACAGCCGTGCATTGTAGGTTTCATGCCCAGCCGCGCCATGGCACGCGCAATGTTTGCACCGACGCCTCCGGCACGGGACATAATTTTCCCTGGTGTGGAAGTGTCTGGTTTAAATGGCCGATCCGCGTGGGCAATTCTGTCCAGGTGAATTGCGCCGATTACTCCGACTTTTTTTGACGACATACCCAATTCATCCTCCCGACATCGAAACATGGTTGATATGCAATGCGGTTGGTTAGCGCAAGCTACGGGCAAATACGGACTGTGGGTGATGTATCAAAACTGTGTGTTTGATGGTCTGATTCCGTATGTGTGTTTTCCTCGGGTAGATTGAAAAAGTTATCTACATACTGAACAATTAGAGAACACATTGAAATTAATTCATTTTTATTAGTTAGTTATCAGGTATTGTAAAGGCGGAACAAAATGAGTACAAATAACTGACTTTGAAACTGCGCGTCCATCGTGAAATAAGGGATGAGAACGTATGGCACAAACTTCACTCCGCCTTGTTGAGGGCAATCAGATGGACAAAACTAAAGCACTGGATGCAGCGCTTTCACAAATTGAACGAGCTTTTGGTAAAGGCTCAATTATGCGCATGGGCCAGGGGCAGGCCGTAGAAATCCAGAGCGTTTCGACTGGTTCTCTCAGTCTTGATATCGGCCTTGGGATCGGCGGACTTCCGAAAGGGCGTATTGTTGAGATTTATGGACCTGAAAGTTCCGGTAAAACAACACTGGCTTTGCACACGGTTGCCTGTGCGCAGCAAGGAGGCGGGATTTGCGCCTTTATTGATGCTGAGCACGCATTGGACCCGATTTATGCGCGCAAGCTTGGTGTGAACATTGATGACCTGCTTATCTCCCAGCCGGATGCTGGTGAGCAGGCGCTTGAGATCGCTGATACGCTGGTTCGTTCCGGTGCGGTTGACGTACTGGTGATCGATTCCGTTGCTGCGCTGACGCCAAAAGCAGAACTTGAAGGCGAGATGGGCGATTCGCTTCCTGGTCTGCAGGCTCGTTTGATGAGCCAGGCGCTGAGAAAGCTGACGGCTTCCATTTCCAAATCCAATACCATGGTCATCTTCATCAACCAGATCCGCATGAAGATTGGTGTGATGTTTGGTTCTCCCGAGACGACAACCGGTGGTAACGCGCTTAAGTTTTATGCGTCTGTGCGTCTTGATATCCGCCGTATTGGTGCGATCAAGGATCGTGATGAGATTGTTGGCAACCAGACCCGCGTGAAAGTGGTGAAGAACAAGTTGGCGCCTCCATTCAAACAGGTCGAGTTTGACATCATTTATGGTGAAGGCATCTCCAAAATGGGGGAATTGCTGGATCTTGGTGTTAAAGGCGGCATTGTTGAGAAGTCCGGTGCATGGTTCTCCTACAACAGTCAGCGGCTGGGGCAGGGGCGCGAGAATTCGAAAAACTTCCTGAAAGAGAATCCCGAGTTGGCTGATGAGATTGAACTTGCCATTCGACAAAATGCCGGTTTGATCGCTGAAGTGATCAACGATCCGGAAAAAGCTGCGGAAAACCAATAGAGTTTTGAGGGGCTGGATTTATCCAGCCTCTTTTTTTGTAGGGTTTTATGGACAGAATTGCTGCAGATGGCTAAAACGCGGCAGATACCAATTTTTGTTGCATCGTTTTTGATGCGCGTACCCTGCAATTTGGCAGCTGTGATTATTAGAATGGCTGCCCACTAGAAAACAAGACGGACATCAATACCTATGAGTGGCGTCAACGAAATTCGGTCGGCTTTTCTCGACTACTTTGCAAAAAACGGACACGAAGTTGTTCCTTCCAGTCCATTGGTGCCACGTAATGACCCGACATTGATGTTTACAAATGCGGGTATGGTGCCATTCAAGAACGTATTCACCGGTTTGGAAAAACGGGATTACGTGCGTGCAACATCTTCGCAAAAGTGTGTTCGCGCTGGCGGTAAGCACAACGATCTGGATAACGTTGGTTATACGGCGCGTCACCACACCTTCTTTGAAATGCTTGGCAACTTTTCCTTTGGCGATTACTTCAAGGAACATGCAATTGAGCTGGCATGGAACTTGATCACCAAGGAATACGGTCTGCCAGCTGATAAGCTGCTGGTTACTGTGTACTCCGAGGATGAAGAAGCCTTCAATATCTGGAAGAAGCTGACTGGCTTTGCTGATGAGAAGATCATCCGCATTTCAACCTCCGACAACTTCTGGGCAATGGGCGATACCGGTCCTTGTGGTCCATGCTCCGAGATCTTCTACGATCACGGTGAGCATATCTGGGGTGGCCCTCCAGGTTCTCCTGAGGAAGACGGCGACCGCTTTATCGAGATCTGGAATCTGGTGTTCATGCAGTATGAGCAGATGCCAGAAAAGCGCATTGATCTGCCGCGTCCATCCATTGATACGGGTATGGGTCTTGAGCGTTTTGCTGCGATTATGCAGGGCGTGCACAACAACTATGAGATCGACCTGTTCAAGGCGTTGATTTCCAGCTCCGAGCATATCACCGGCGTTGCCGCTGAAGGCAATGCGCAGGCGAGCCACCGGGTGATTGCCGATCACTTGCGGTCTATGGCATTCCTGATTGCTGATGGTGTTCTGCCGTCTAATGAAGGCCGTGGCTATGTTCTGCGCCGCATTATGCGCCGCGCGATGCGCCATGCGAACCTTCTGGGTGCAAAAGAGCCGGTCATCTTCAAGATGCTGCCTACTCTGGTTCGTGAAATGGGTCAGGCTTTCCCAGAGCTGCCGCGTGCGGAAAAGCTTATTGAAGAGACTGTGCAGCTGGAAGAAAAGCGTTTCATCAAGACGCTTGAGCGTGGCCTTGGCTTGCTGGAAGATGCGACCAGTTCTCTTGGAACCGGCGACCAGTTGGACGGTGAGACTGCGTTCAAGCTTTATGACACCTATGGTTTCCCCCTTGATCTGACGCAGGATGCTTTGCGTAGTCGTGAGATTGCCGTTGATACGGATGGTTTTAACTCTGCAATGGAGCGTCAGCGTGCTGAAGCTCGTGCGGCTTGGTCCGGGTCCGGTGATGCGGCGACGGATGCGATCTGGTTCTCCATCAAGGAGAAGGCTGGTGCAACTGAGTTCCTCGGTTATGAAACGGAGAAGGCAGAAGGTGCTGTTCTGAGCCTTGTGAAAGATGGCGAAGAAGTCACGGTCTTGAAGCAGGGTGAAGAGGGTTCCCTGATCCTCAACCAGACCCCGTTTTATGGCGAATCCGGTGGTCAGGTTGGTGACTGCGGTTCCATGATTGCCGAGGGTGTTTCTCTGGTTGTCACCAACACGCACAAGAAGGCTGACGGCCTGTTTGTTCATTCTGTTCGTGTTGAGAGCGGCGAAGTTAAAGTGGATGATGCGCTTGAGCTGATCGTTGATCATTCTCGCCGTAGTTCCATTCGCTCCAACCACTCCGCAACCCACCTGGTTCATGAGGCGCTGCGCGAGGTACTTGGTACGCACGTTGCCCAGAAGGGTTCTCTGGTTACACCTGAGCGTCTGCGTTTTGACTTCTCGCATCCAAAGCCTGTCAGTGCTGACGAAACAGCACAGGTTGAGGCGCTGGCCAACGAGATCGTTTTGCAGAATGCGCCGGTTGAGACTTCTTTGATGGAAGTTGATGAGGCGATTGAAGCAGGTGCGATGGCGCTGTTTGGCGAAAAGTACGGCGATGAAGTGCGCGTGGTTTCCATGGGTACAGCAACTGCCGGCGAGAAAGCTGGCAAGTCCTACTCTGTTGAGCTGTGTGGTGGCACGCATGTAAAACGTACCGGTGACATTGGTCTTGTGACGGTTGTTTCTGAAGGTGCTGTTGCTGCTGGTGTTCGCCGTATTGAGGCGCTCACCGGTGATGAAGCCCGCAAGTATCTGGCAGAGCAGGATGCTTTGATGCGTGAAACTGCTGGCCTGCTGAAAGTTTCTGCAGGGGACGTTCCATCTCGCGTTGCGGGTCTTCTTGACGAGCGCAAGAAGTTGGAGCGCGAACTGGCCGAAGCGAAGAAGAAGCTTGCTATGGGCGGCGGTGGCTCCGGCGGTGATGCTGGTGTGACTGAAGCTGGTAAGTTCAAGCTGATGGCGCGTGTTCTGGAAGGCATCAGCCCGAAGGACCTGAAGTCTGTTGCTGATGAGGGCAAGACTGCGATTGGGTCTGGCGTGGTTGTGCTGATCAGCAAGGCGGAAGACGGTAAAGCGGCGATCGTTGTTGGTGCGACCAAGGACGTAAGTGACACTGCAAGTGCTGTTGACCTTGTTCGTATCGGTTCTGGTGCGCTTGGTGGCCGTGGCGGCGGTGGACGTCCTGACATGGCGCAGGCGGGTGGCCCTGATGCAAGCAAGGCTGAAGAGGCGATTGCAGCGATCAAGGCTCATCTTGAAACACTGTAAAACCTGATCAAAGATCTAAGAGTTACAAAGGGGGGATTTAGTCTCCCCTTTATTTTTTGCCGGTTACTTTCAACTGGCTCTTTCTCCCTGCTACTTGATTGGGCACCGGAAACGGACGGCCAGCGCGATTGCCGGAACGCCCGTTCAGGTCATGGGCTTAAGATGGAGCATTTGCGTCGCTTCATGGATTGCAAACCTGCCGTTGCCAAGAAGATTATTGATGAGCACAAGGCCCATCATGTGGAAGCGGAGTTTACTCCTTAGTCCGGCTCCTGACTGGACGGCCCCACGATCTCAATCTTGTCAGTCCAGATGTATCCGTTGAAATTGTCTGGCAGCGCCGCCAGTTGTTCTGGCGTGTCGATGCCGCCACCAGCACCCTGTGACTTGTAGGGGCCGGATACGATGATTTCGCTGCCGTATGCTTCGAGACGCTGTTGGAACTTGTGGGGCCAGCCCCAGATTGCCCAAGTGTAGTTGGAGGGGACGCTGATGATTGTATCTCTGCAGTCTTTAGGGACGTACCCGCTCCAGCCCAACGCGACGTAGGATTTCAGGCAGGCTTTGGTCTTCTGTTTGTCGAAGCCGACGATATTTGCTGCATTGTCTGCAACGCTCCATGTGGGTGCGGAGCCACCATAGACGCCCCAAACCTGCTTTACCCACTCAGGGTGTTTTTCCAGCTTCTCTTGAAGGAGTTCTGCGGAGCGGAGTTCTCTTTCCTTGAAGTTGATCAGGAATTTCTTGCCGGGAAGGGCGTGGAAGACCTCTTCAAGTTCCGGCAATGCGCCGATTCCTGTTCCCCTTAAGGGGTAGGTCTTGCCGCCGTCTGCGGTGTATCCGTAGCCGATGTCCAGCGCTTTGAGCTGTGCAAGTGAGTGGGAGCGGGTGATGCCTGAGCCATTGGTGCGGCAGTCCACCGTCCAGTCATGGAATACGGCAAGTTTGTTGTCTGTGGTGGGGTGAACGTCCAGCTCTACGATATCAGCGCCAGCTTCAAAGGCGGCCTGCATGGAGGCGATCGTGTTTTCCAGAAAGGTGTGAGAAGGGGCGTCGATGCGCTCTGCAGTGCAGGTTTCGTTTGTGAGATTGTTACGGTGATAGGTCTGGTGGACACCGCGATGGGCAATGTATTTTGGTGAGCCCGATGGAGTTTGGAAGGAGAGCCATGAGGCGTTGTAAAGGTATACTCCGGCAAGCAGCAGGAGCAGAAGGAGTACAATCTTTTTAAACATAAACAGTCCCGAATGGAAAATGCGAATAAGCGTTTAGGTTGAAACCGAAATATGTCCTCACTTAGGCGTTGTTACGTTCTACTCAAGTTTTCAGAGATGCGGAGTGTGTAGCCTGTGAATCTTTGCGAAGTGTGAGGCAATCGGGTAGGCGCACTGTGAGTTCCAGTTCAATCTGTAAGTCTGGAAGAGCTAGTGCCGCAACGCCGATGCCAGTGAGGCTTGGCGCAGTAAACTTCGCGCAATAGGCGATATTTACCTCTGCCATAAGTCTTCTGGAAGCTTGCTGAAGCATGATACTTGCACCAACAAAAAAGGGTGCCCGGAGGCACCCTTTTCGGAAATTTGAGCTTTGGCAAAGCTTATGCGGTTGCCATTACTTTTTGCAGGTTTTCGTCGACTTTGTCGAGGAAGCCAGTTGTGGTGAGCCACTTCTGGTCCGGACCGACGAGCAGTGCCAGATCTTTGGTCATGTGACCGCTTTCAACTGTATCGATACATACCTGCTCAAGAGTTTCAGCAAACTTCTTCAGCTCAGCGTTGTCATCAAGTTTTGCGCGGTGAGCCAGACCACGGGTCCATGCAAAAATAGATGCGATGGAGTTTGTGGAGGTCTCTTCACCCTTCTGGTGCTGACGGTAGTGACGGGTCACTGTGCCGTGGGCAGCTTCAGCTTCAACAGTCTTGCCGTCTGGTGACATCAAAACGGAAGTCATCAGGCCGAGGGAGCCGAAGCCCTGCGCAACGGTGTCGGACTGAACGTCGCCGTCGTAGTTCTTACAAGCCCAAACGTAACCACCGGACCACTTCATGGATGCAGCAACCATGTCGTCGATGAGACGGTGCTCGTACCAGATCTTTTCGGCTTCGTACTTCTCTTTGAACTCAGCTTCGTAGATTTCCTGGAAGATATCTTTGAAGCGACCATCGTATACTTTGAGGATGGTGTTCTTTGTAGAAAGGTAGCAAGGAACCTTGCGGCCAAGGGCGTAGTTCAAAGAAGCGCGCGCAAAGTCACGGATGGAATCATCAAGGTTGTACATCGCCATTGCGATACCAGCTGATGGTGCATCAAACACTTCGTGCTCGATCTCGGTGCCATCTTCGCCAACGAACTTAACGCTCAGCTTGCCTTTGCCAGGGAATTTGAAGTCAGTCGCGCGGTACTGGTCACCAAATGCGTGACGGCCAACGATGATTGGCTGGGTCCATCCTGGAACCAGACGCGGAACGTTGGACATGATGATCGGCTCACGGAAGATAACGCCACCCAGGATGTTACGGATGGTGCCGTTTGGAGAGCGGTACATACGCTTCAGGCCAAACTCTTCAACGCGTGCTTCATCTGGAGTGATGGTCGCACATTTAACGCCAACACCGTATTTTTTGATCGCGTTTGCAGCGTCAACAGTGATCTGGTCATCAGTTGCGTCACGAGACTCGATGCCGAGGTCGTAGTACTTGAGATCAATGTCCAGATAAGGATGGATCAGCTTGTCCTTGATAAACTGCCAAATGATGCGGGTCATCTCATCGCCGTCGAGCTCGACGACTGGATTTTCTACCTTGATCTTTGCCATGTTAGTAGACCTCATGTTTTTTTAGGTACGTGACAATGGAGCCGTTTCTGGCTCAAGTTGCCATGTGTATACACATGTGCGCAATTTAATGCCAGTGAAAATCTGCGGTTGTGCGGCTTGTAATACCAAATTCGTATGCCCCGTAGAAGCGGTGTTCACTAACAAATTGCAATTTCAACTGTATTTGCTCTCAGAGAGGGTTTTGAGTGCACTCTGTAATCTCGGTGGCGCTTTTCCTTCTCCATACGATTTACTGGTGATTTACTGATGATTTACTGATGGTTTACCTTAGTGTACAAAGGCAATTATTTTGAAATTGCAAGATGTTATCCACTAAGATAAATGTTTGCGTAGTTTGCTCTTAACTCTCAAAACATATCCAATTACTCTGACCATAAAATGGCGCCAGAATTGGGACGCGAGCATTTCGAAGGGCGTGCAGAAATTGGTCGTTGCGTTCTTTAGCCTAGGAGTTAGAGAAGATGCGAATTGTCGTAACCGGTATGGGTGTGGTGTCACCCCTCGGTGTTGGAATTACACCGTTTTGGGAGCGCCTGATCGCGTCCAAAAGCGGTATTCGTGCGCTCACCAGATTTGATGCAAGTAATCAGGTCTGCCAGGTGGCGGGGCAAGTCCCATCCGTCGATGAGGACGAGTTCGGCTTCGATTCCAGTATGGTCATTCCTATTAAAGACCAGAAGAAAATGGGTTTGTTTATCCATTATGCTCTTGCAGCAGCCAAAGAGGCTCTTAATCACGCCGATTGGCATCCAGTGATGGACGAGGATAAGGAAAACAGCGCGACGATTATTGCTTCCGGTGTTGGTGGTTTCCCCGGAATGATTGGGGCTGCGCGTACTGTGGACCATAAAGGCCCGAGGCGCTTGTCACCATTTGCTGTGCCCAGCTTTCTGGCCAATCTTGCGGCAGGGCAGGTTTCCATCGCACACGACTTCAGAGGGCCTCTGGGTACCCCGGTGACAGCCTGTGCTGCCAGTGTGCAGGCCATTGGTGATGCAGTGCGTCTAATCCGGAATGGTGAAGCGACTGTGGCGCTGGCTGGTGGCGCGGAGGCTAGTATTGATCCGGTTGCATTTGCCGGTTTTGGCGCAGCGCGGGCGCTTTCCCATAGTTTCAACAATGAGCCAGAAAAAGCCTCTCGGCCGTTTGATAAAAAGCGGGATGGGTTTGTTATGGCTGAAGGTGCAGCGATGCTGGTGATTGAGCCGCTTGAGCATGCCCTTGCACGGGGCGCCACACCGTTGGCGGAGATCGTGGGTTACGGTACTTCTGCTGATGCGCACCATGCAACTGCCTCCCTTCCAGATGGAGCGGGTGGTCAGCGTGCGATGCGCAGGGCTTTAAAACAGGCCGGACTCAACCCTGACGAGATCGGTTATATCAATGCGCACAGTACTTCAACGCCGATCGGGGATGCTGCGGAGATTGCAGGTATTTGTGCGGTGTTTGGTGATCGAGGCAAAGATCTAGCGATTTCATCAACCAAGTCGGCAACCGGGCATCTCTTGGGTGCCGCCGGTGCGCTTGAGGCGGTTGCCTCGATAATGGCTCTGAGAGAAGGGGTTCTACCGCCAACCTTAAACCTCGATGATCCTGATGAAGAGGCTGCCCAGTTTGAGCTGGTACCCAAAACGGCCCAACAAAAAGATCTAAAATATGTTATGTCCAATGGCTTTGGTTTTGGGGGAGTGAATGCCTCTATAATTTTTGGAAAAGTAAATTAATAATTGAAGATAATTTATGTTTAAGGAAGGCTTGGATGATCTCTGGGCCTTTTTTCTTGCTTGTCTGACTGACACATTCAACGTGAACCGTTGGTGTTCCTGCAAGTTGAAAATCTGGTTTTTGAGGGGGCTTTCCCAGCAAGGTATGTGCATCTTTCGGGGGAGCACATACGGTTTTGGCAGATGCAGGTGCGATGAGATAAAAAAGTGCCGCGCATTGTGGTGAGTTGCGCGGCACGTGTTTAGCTGACTTCTTGTGGTTGATAGGCACCGTCGAGGAGGCGCCTGCCTACCTGTATTATTCCGTCTTGCGGGCTGCCATGGCGATCGCAATATAGCTCCAGCCATTGAACATGATGGAGATACCGGCCACCAAGCCAAGCGCCCATGCTGCTGAGCCCGGGAAGTCCAACAGGATCATCAGGCCAGCTGCGATTGTGATGAGGCCGGAAGCCAGAATCCATCCCCAGCTGGTGTGCGGTCTCAGTCGTAGAGAGAACAGGGCCTGCGCAACGCCTTGGGCGATGAATACGGCGGAGAGCAGAAGTGTTAGTGCGACTGTTCCTGCTACGGGGTTGAAGTAAATGGCCACCCCACCAACCAGTGCGATGATGCCAATGAGAGATTGTCCTAGGAAGCCTCCCCATTCTTTCACCTGCATAGCGTGCCAGAGTTGAAGAACCCCGACGACGATGAGAACCAGACCAATGACCAGTGCTACCGCGATGGAGGACGCGTATGGTATGACCAACACAATCATACCACCAATCACCATCAGTACTCCGAGCACCAGAAATTTCACCCAGTTGTCACGCACTAGCTGCGTGAGATCCGGGAGTTGTGGAGGCGGGGTGCCACCTGTGTTGGGTTCATGTTCAGACATTGTCGTCAGGGCTCCTTCGTAGAGGGTCACGCCATTCAGAGGCTGCATTGAAATGACTAACTCTCTAAATACCAGCAAATCACAGCTTTACTCTTGATTGAATTCGCTGAATTTTACCCTCTTTAGGTGCTTAGACAGACCTGCTACACCATATGGTAGGGCTGATCTGTAGTTGGTGGGTTCTTGCCTAGGGAAACCGACAGGCAGATTTTGATGGGATCTGGTGCATTTGGATGAGGGATTCTGACAAAACTTTTCTGGCAATTTTTGATGTGATCGGCTAGAGGATCGGCATGTCTGAAAGCACTCCTGAAACAAACAATGCCATTCCTCCTGTTGTGGTTCTTTGTGAGCCTCAACTTGGCGAAAATATCGGTATGGTTGCCCGTGCTATGGCCAATTTTGGTCTGCACGACCTGCGCCTGATCAACCCTCGTGATGGCTGGCCGAGCGACAAAGCGCGCTCTGCGTCCAGCCGGGCACACCATGTTATTGACGCTGCTCGGGTTTTCGACAGTGTTGAAGAAGCTGTTGCCGATCTGAAACTTGTCTTTGCCACCACGGCCCGCAGTCGCGATTTGCCGAAGCCGGTTGTAGGGCCTGATGAAGCTGCCGCTGAGAGTGTTGCGCATGGTCTGCGTGGTGTCCCCTCCGGATACATGTTCGGCCGCGAACGCTGGGGTCTGAACAATGATGAGGTGGCGCTTGCGAACAAGATCGTGACCTTGCCGGTTGATCCGACCTATGCATCCCTCAATATTGCCCAAGCTGTTTTGGTCTGCGCTTATGAGTGGCGCCGCGTGGCTACTGCTGGTGCTCTGCCATTTTCCCTAGATGATTATGAAGGGGAACCTGCAACGCAGGAGTCCATTCAACGGATGTTTGAGCATCTGGAGGCTGGGTTGGATAAGCGCGGGTTTTTCCGTCCTATAGAAAAAAAGCCAGTAACAATTCGCAGGCTACGCAACATATTTCAGAAAGCAGACCTCACCGAGAATGAAGTGCGCATCATGCGCGGTGTGATTTCCTGCTTCGAGAAGTATGGGGTAAAGGATAAAGATTGATGCTGACAGGCTCCTCTATGGTTCCATTCCAACCCTTGCACATGCAGGCAGATATGCCTGGCCGTATGCTGGTGCTGGATAGCGGGATAGGGGGGCTGTCGGTGCAGCGTGAAATCAAGCGGGCTTTGCCGGAGGCGGGCCTGCTTTATCTGGCGGATCGGGCGGCTTTTCCCTATGGAGACTGGGAGGGGGCAGCGCTGCGGGAGCATATTTGTGATCTGGTCAAGTCGGTAAGTGCGGTGTGGCAGCCAAGTGCTGTGGTGGTGGCCTGCAATACGGCATCCACGCTTGTTCTCAAGGCCTTGCGCGAGTTTTTGACCGTGCCTGTGATTGGCACTGTTCCGGCCATCAAGCCTGCTGCTGAACAAACACGCAGCGGTGTTTTTGCCGTGCTTGCGACGCCAGCGACGGTGAAGCGCGATTATACGCAGGAGCTGATTGCTGACTTTGCGTCTCAGCACCATATTGCTCTTGTTGGTGCACCTAGCTTAGCGGGTCTTGCTGAGGACAAGCTGGCGGGTCGCGGGGTTGATCTTGAGCGTTTGCGGCAGGAAATAGCGCCTTGTTTTACCGAAAAAGACGGGAAGCGCACTGACTGTGTGGTCCTTGGCTGCACGCATTTTCCGTTTTTGCAGGATGAGATGGAACAGGTGGCTCCCTGGACGGTGAGCTGGATTGATCCTGCTCCTGCAATTGCCAAGCGTTTGGTGCAGGTTGTGAAGCAAGATTGTGTGGCAACCGGATGTGATGATCTCTATTTCCTGACCGTATGAAATCTGGCTCATTTTAGTTATGGGTTGCCGGAGTGTTGCAGGTCTTGGCTTAAATCCTCTCTTATTTAAGCAGTTGTTCTAGGTTGATCTTGATTATCTCTTGATAGCCATTCGATATCTATGGAATTTCTGGAGTCGAAACCTTGGACATAGTCAACACGATTATCAATTACATCAATGCCATTCTCTGGAATTACGTTCTTCTCGTAGGATTGCTTGGTGTTGGCGTGTTTTTTACAGTCCGCCTAGGTTTTATCCAGTTTCGTTATTTCGGCCAGTTGTTTAGCACTATCCTTAAGTCGCGACATGAAGATGAGCACGGTATCAGTCCGTTTCAGGCTTTGTGTACCACCCTGGCTTCCCGAATTGGTACGGGTAACATTGCTGGCGTAGCGGTGGCGTTGACGCTGGGCGGGCCGGGAGCAATCTTCTGGATGTGGATTGTTGCTTTGGTCGGTATGGCGACGGCCTATGCAGAAAGTGCCTTGGCTCAGCTTTACAAAGTGGTTGATGATGATGGGCAGTTTCGTGGTGGTCCGGCGGTTTATATGGCTGCTGGTCTGAAAAGCCCGTTGATGGGCACGATTTTTGCGATTGCGCTGGTTTTGGGTTTTGGTCTCGTATTTTCTGCCGTGCAGTCCAATTCCATTGCCGATGCGATGGTCAGCGCATTCAATATGCCTCCGATGATTACTGGTTTGGTGCTGGTTGTGGCGACCGGGTTGGTGATTTTTGGTGGTTTGCGGGGTGTCGCCCATTTTGCAGAGCTTGTTGTTCCGTTTATGGCTGTTGCGTATTTGATTGTTGCGTTTGGTATTCTGGTGGCGAATTACGCAGAGGTTCCAGGCGTTTTATGGAGTATCGTTGCGCACGCACTGGGGCTTGAAGAAGCGATTGGCGGAATTACCGGCGGTGTGATGGCGGCGCTCCTGAATGGTGTGCGCCGCGGCCTTTATTCCAACGAAGCGGGGATGGGGTCAGCACCAAACGTTGCTGCCTCAGCTGTTCCTGATCCGCACCATCCGGCCTCTCAAGGATTTGTGCAGGCGCTTGGCGTCTTTATTGACACGATTGTGATCTGCACCGCAACTGCGTTGATTATCCTGCTTTCCGGCATCTATGATCCGACAACAGGTGTGACGGGTGTTACCCTGACACAGTCTGCGGCAGAGGCTCACATCGGTGGATTTGGTGTCTATTTCATTGCCGTTGCAATTCTGTTCTTTGCGTTCACGTCAATTGTTGCAAACTACTCCTACGCGGAAAATGCAATGATTTATCTAGAGCATGGTTGGAAACCGGGCCTTACCATTCTGCGCGTTCTTTCGTTGGCAATGGTGTTTTGGGGGGCACTCCAGACCGTTGAGACGGTGTTCAATGCGGCTGATGCTGCTATCGCGGTGATGGCGACACTTAATCTGATTGCGATTGTGCTTCTAGCGCCGAAAGTGACGGTGCTTACCAAGGATTATATCAAGCAGTTGAAGGAGGGCAAAGAGCCCTTGTTCGATGCGTCAGAACATCCGGAACTTGGTGATGGCATAGATGCCGAGATCTGGAGCAAAGACAGGGCTAGAGAAGCGCAGACGCGCTATTGATGCGGTTCGTGTTTCTCAGTTGTTTCCTGTTATATTTCGTTGACTCTTGGGCGTATTTTCAATAGGAATGCGCTGTTCAAGGCGGTTCCTTCGGGACCGCTTTGATTTTACGCACCCGTGTGGTTCGGCATGCGCTATTTGCCGTAACTGCTGTCAGTCGTTTGCAGGCGGTATGTTTGCAGCGAAAAAGGAGGGCGCGTTTCCTTTAAAATTATAGATCAACGCTAAGGAAACTGCGATGTCTAAGCGCCAGAGCGCCAAGTATAAACTAGATCGTCGGATGGGTGAAAACATCTGGGGTCGTCCTAAAAGCCCTGCGAACCGTCGTGAATATGGCCCAGGCCAGCACGGTCAGCGTCGTAAGGGTAAGCTTTCTGACTTTGGTGTGCAGCTGCGCGCGAAACAGAAGCTGAAAGGCTACTACGGCAACATCTCTGAGAAACAGTTCCGTAAGACTTATGATGAAGCTTCCCGTCAGCGCGGCGATACTTCTGAAAACCTTATCGGTCTGCTCGAGTGCCGTCTTGACGCACTTGTTTACCGCGCGAAATTCGTTCCAACCGTGTTTGCTGCTCGTCAGTTCATCAACCACGGTCACGTGAACGTAAACGGTCGTCGTGTGAACATCGGTTCTTACATGTGTAAGCCAGGCGACGTGATTGAAGTTCGTGAAAAGTCCAAGCAGCTGGCAATCGTACTGGAAGCAGTACAGTCCGCTGAGCGTGACATTCCTGACTACATTGACGTTGACACCAACAAACTGACCGCGACTTATGCTCGCGTTCCTGCTTTTGGTGACGTGCCTTACCCAGTTCTGATGGAACCAAACCTGGTTGTGGAATTCTATTCCCGCTAATAGGTTTGATCCTGAACGATTTGATTTGGGCTGCCCTTTGGGTGGCCCTTTTCTTTGGGCGGTGCTATTTCTCCCCGCAGCGAAATGCATTTCCCATCGCTTGATAGAGACGAGTAAAGATAAGTTATAGCCATGAGCCAGTTAAGCGCAGAACAGACACCGGAAACCGCTCCAAAGGGCAAGCCCCTTGATGCTGATTGCCATCCACTTTTTCGTGAGGTGCCAAGTTCGGTTGAGTTCAAAAAGCTGCGTAAACGGTTGCTGCGTGAGACACGTCAGGCGGTTTCTGATTACAAGATGGTGCCGGATGGGGCGACCCCAGAGAAAACCAAGTGGCTCATCTGCCTGTCCGGTGGCAAAGACAGTTACACCCTGCTTGCGGTTCTGATGGATCTGAAGTGGCGCGGTCTTCTTCCTGTTGACCTGATCGCCTGCAATCTGGATCAGTCCCAGCCGGGTTTCCCGCAACATATCCTGCCAGAATTTTTTGAGCGCTATGAGATTCCGAACAAGATCGTGCGTGCGAACACTTATGGCATTGTAACTGAAAAGCTTCCGGAGAACTCCACTTATTGCTCGCTGTGTTCTCGCCTGCGTCGTGGTATTCTATATCGTACGGCGCGTGAGCTGGGTTGTGAGGCAATTGTGCTCGGGCACCACAGGGATGATGCGCTGGAAACCTTCATGATGAATATGTTCCATGGTGGACGCATGGCCTCTATGCCGCCCAAGTTGGTGAATGATGATGGTGACCTGATGGTGCTGCGTCCGCTGATGAACTCTTGTGAAGCGGACATCGAGAAGTTCTCCAAAGCAATGGAATTTCCGATTATCCCTTGTAACCTGTGTGGCTCTCAAGACGGTTTGCAGCGTGTTCAGGTGAAGAACATGTTGCAACAGTGGGAGAGGGAAACTCCGGGCCGTCTGGGTATCATGGCTCGTTCTCTGGCACATGTAAGTCCATCTCACCTGCATGATGCGAAGGTGTTTGACTTTGTTGGCTTGCGTCCAAATTCTGGCGAGCAGGGGGAGAGCGATCAGGAACCTTGTGCAGCAGCAGAAGCCATGACCGAGAAGTTGTTTGGCAACGAGTTCTAAACTCGGTTTGCTACTTGTAAGATTTGAAGCCGCCGCATGGGTTTGTGTGGCGGTTTTGTTTTTTGGAGGGTGGTCAGGGTCGACCAGCATCTTGTTTCAGTCCACCAAAGGACTTGCAGGCGTCGGGGCTGTTCAGAAATGAAGGTTTGCGAAATACGGTCATGCTTTGGCATTCATACCGGGCCAGCCCTTCCTTATTGGTTGGCGTAATGCTGGCGGCGACTGCTCCCATTGCGGTGCCGGTGATGACGCCAACGAGCAAAACTCTCAGATACAGTTGCATCTCTCATCTCCGTTAAACTCCCGATAAGACGTTTTAGCGAGGGCAATGTGAGAGAGCTCTGAGAGCGGTGTTTATTTGGCGTTCAGGAAAGTTAAGCGGTCAGGCTGCTCCAATTGATGTTCAGGCAGTCGGTTTTGCCGGTTGCTTGTGTGAAGCTTTGAAGGGGCAGAGCGCTGGAGGGTTGCTCATGTGGGGCAACGTGAAGGGCATGCCAGCCAGCTGCTTGGGCGGGCTTGATATCCTTTTCCAAATTATCCCCGATGAAGAGTGCCGTTTGCGGTGAAATGCCGTGTTTGTCCTCAAGCTTGCGCAGAAGCGGGACACTGGGTTTGCATTCTGCGGGGAATGCATCACCGCTGGCATACGCAAAGTCGACGTGATCGAGAATGCCGAGCTTGTTCATAACCGCCCATTGGAATTTCGAAGGGCCGTTTGTCATCACGCCAATCTGGCAATGGAAATTCGCTTTCAGGAGCGATATTGCTTCGAATATACCGGTAAAGGGAGCCTGTGCTTCTGCCCATCTGCGGGTGAAGGTGTCGAGGGCTTGAACCTGCTCGTTCTGCTTCATTTGTGGGAAGCAAGATTGTATTGCCTCCAGACCACTGTGCTCGCCATTATGTAGCATATGGCGCAACCAAGTATTGCTGTGTTTGTTGTATTGCTCTCCAAAAATCTCAAAGAACATTTTAGGATAGGAGGCTTTGTGATGGCAGATTGTGCCATCCAGATCGAAAACAATAGTCTTGAACATATGCTGGCTGCTTATCGAGAGAAATTCAGACAAGACTACTGGTTTGTGGCGGTATGGCAAACAAAAAACGGGCCCTCAATTGAAGGCCCGTTCTTAGGAAACTGATTTTCAGCAGAGACTTATGCAGCAGGTGCGGTCTCGATGCCTTTTTCTGCAAACAGAGCCTGCAGTTCCTGAGACTGGAACATCTCACGGATAATATCACAGCCACCAACAAACTCACCTTTGACGTAGAGCTGTGGAATTGTTGGCCACTGGCTGTAGTCCTTGATGCCCTGGCGCAGGCTATCGTCTTCCAGAACGTTATGGCCGACGTATTTTACGCCGATGTAATCCAAAATCTGCACAGACTGGCCGGAGAAGCCACACTGTGGGAAGCTTGGGGTGCCTTTCATGAAGAGCACTACATCGTTGTTTTCTACTTCGTGCTTGATCCAGTTTTGGATATCGCTCATTTCGTCGAGTTCCTTTCGCTCGACCGGGGTCAAAGCCCGGTGACCGTGATTGTACTTTTTTCGTGGTGTGGCCCATCATATGGTAAACTTGCATGCAAAATGCAAGAAAAAGGTCACGCCGCTTTTGTTCGTTATTCCGGAGCGGAGGTCTGCAACGCTAAAGCGTGCAAATCATCGCCCATTTTTCCCTTAAGAGCCTGATACACCATCTGGTGCTGCTGCACGCGGGATTTGCCGCGGAAACTTTCCGAGATTACGACAGCAGCGTAATGGTCACCATCACCTGCCAGATCTCTGATTTCCACGTGTGCGTTTGGCAAAGCCTCTTTGATAAGGGTCTGTAGTTCGCCTGCGTCCATGGCCATGAGTATGCCTCCTTGCCCGACTGGGTTGCTTCTGTTTGGTTGCTTCTCTCATCATACATGAAGAGAGAAGCGAATCTTATTTAGAACTCAGTTTAGCAGTTCGGTGGACGAGTATCAGCTCGCCTGCATAAAATGCGGGAACCATCCCTCGAAAGCATTGTTCAGCTCTTCAACTGACACACTGATTTTATCGCCAAGAACAAGGGTATCACCCCCAGTCTTACCGATTTCTTCAGTGCTGATACCAGCGTCGATCGCATCTTCCAAGAAGGCCGCGAGCTTTTCCTCTGCCACAGTCACAACATAGCGACTTTGATCTTCGCCAAACAGAATGGCATGAGGGTGGTCTCCGGCGGCTTTTACCGTGGCACCGAGCTTGCCTTTGATTGCCATTTCGGCAAGTGCAACAGCCAGACCACCGGATGAGATGTCGTGTGCTGCTGTGATGCGGCCTTCGGTGATTGCCTCGCGCACGAACGTCCCTGTGAGCTTTTCAACTTCCAGATCAACCGGAGGAGGGGCGCCTTCTTCACGGCCAAGAATCTCCTGCAGATACTGGGAAGAGCCCAGATGCTTGCCTTTGCCGCCCAGAACAACAATGGTTTCGCCAGCAGTTACAAATGCACTGCCAACGCGCTTGGTGACGTCTTTGAGAAGGCCAACGCCGCCGATTGCCGGTGTTGGCAAAATGCCTTCGCCGTAGGTTTCGTTGTAAAGGGAGACGTTACCGGAAACGATTGGGGTTTCCAGGGCCTCACAAGCTTCGCCAATGCCTTTCAGGCAGCCAACAAACTGGCCCATGATCTCGGGCTTTTCAGGATTGCCGAAGTTCAGGTTATCGGTGATTGCCAGTGGCAGGGAGCCAACTGCGGACAGGTTGCGGTAGGTTTCTGCAACTGCCTGCTTACCGCCCTCGTATGGGTTTGCGTAGCAGTAGCGCGGGTTGACGTCCACGGTGAACGCGAGACCCTTGTCAGTGCCGTCCACGCGGATCACGCCAGCGTCGCCGCCCGGTGTTGCTGCGGAGTTGCCCTGAATGAGGGTGTCGTACTGCTCATAGACCCAGCGACGGGAGGAGCCGTTTGCACCGCCAATGAGTTTCAGCAGGGCTTCTTTGTAGTCTGCTGGCTCTTCGATGTTGGATGCAGCGATTTCTTCCGGCTCAGCCCACTGTGTCCATGGACGGTCATATTCAGGAGCTTCGTCGCCGAGTTCCTTGATCGGTAGGTCAGCCATGACCTGACCGTGCTGCCGCACGACAAAGCGCAGGGTATCGGTTGTTACACCACAGATTGCGAAGTCCAGTCCCCACTTGGTGAAGATGGCTTCGGCTTCTTTTTCCTTGGATGGCTCAAGAACCATGAGCATGCGCTCCTGGCTTTCAGAGAGCATCATCTCGTAGGCAGTCATGTTTTCTTCGCGGGCGGGGACTTTGTCCAGATCCAGATCGATTCCGAGGTTGCCCTTCGCGCCCATTTCAACTGCGGAGCAGGTGAGGCCAGCTGCGCCCATGTCCTGAATCGCGATCACTGCGCCGGTCTTCATCAGCTCAAGGCAGGCTTCCATCAGGCACTTTTCAGTGAATGGATCGCCGACCTGAACGGTTGGGCGCTTCTCGTCGATGGAATCGTCGAATTCAGCCGAGGCCATTGTTGCGCCGCCAACACCATCGCGGCCTGTTTTTGCGCCAAGGTAGACCACAGGAAGGCCGACACCCTTAGCTTCAGACAGGAAGATCTTGTCGGAATCGGCAAGACCCGCTGCAAAGGCGTTTACAAGGCAGTTGCCGTTGTAGGATTTGTGGAACTCCACTTCGCCGCCGACAGTCGGGACACCGAAGGAGTTGCCATAGCCACCCACGCCGGAGACAACGCCGGAGACAAGGTGGCGGGTGCGTGGATGATCGGGCTCGCCAAAGCGCAGAGCATTCATGGCTGCGACCGGGCGTGCACCCATGGTGAACACGTCGCGCAGAATGCCGCCAACGCCGGTTGCGGCGCCCTGATATGGCTCGATGTAGGATGGGTGATTGTGGCTTTCCATCTTAAAGACGACTGCCTGCCCATCATCGATATCGACAACACCCGCGTTCTCGCCTGGTCCCTGAATAACGCGGGGGCCAGCGGTCGGGAGTGTCTTCAACCATTTCTTGGAGGATTTGTAGGAGCAATGCTCGTTCCACATTGCGGAGAAAATTCCAAGCTCGGTGAAGGTTGGCTCTCTGCCAATCAGCTCCAGGATGCGAGCATATTCGTCTTCCTTAAGACCGTGGGCCTCAATGAGCTCGGGGGTGATCTTTACGCTATTTTGGATCATCACACTCAGTAAATTTGGGCGCTGTGCGCCGGGGCCAAATGTCATGGGCTCCTTAACAGGATTCATCGGGAAATGGAAACTCTAGAGGTGTTTTTTTTGGGTTTTTTGATGCCATGGCATGGTTTTGAGCAGCGCGATGCAAGCTCGGTCAGTTGGAACGAATGGATTGTGTAATTAATTGAATTAGATGAAAAATTTTTCAATCAACATGAAGTGCGGCGAAGGCTCTAGAATGTGATTTCGCCTTGCACGGTTGTCACTGACAAGGACATGTTGGGGAGGGTTAGGCGGTTCCATGTTCCGTTGCCCTTTGCGTTTGCCCAAGTGCCATCGCCGCCGAGGACGGACCAGCGTCCGGAGTACCGCCCCTCCCGAATCTCGGTAATCTCGTAACTCAGCGCGAATGGGTTTCCGTCTTTGTCCTTTAAACTGCAGACGCCACCACCCTGAACTTGCATGTTTTGAATGAGGGCACCGCCGAAACAGCTGCCTGATACGAGATCAAAGGGATCTGAGGGATCGTTGCTTAAGAATACGTAGTCGGAGTTAAGGCGCTGGAGGCTCAACTGATCTGTTATGATGGAGTTGTTAAAGGGATCAAAGGCGGCGAGCTGACCTGTGTGAGAAAAACCTGCTGCCCGGGCGTTGATCTGCGCTGCGTTGGCAACGAGAACGGTGGCTCCGAGGGTGGTAGCGAAAACGGTTCCGAGTACGGCAATTTTTTTCGCGAGGGGTAGCATTGCAGGTTATCCTTTACGGGTTTGCCCGGCACGTTGGCCAAGCCCATGCATTTTGTTGATGCAACCACAGATGTTCAGCGCCTTTCAATGACGACCTTTTGAACTGGTTAGGTTTTTGTTTCGCATTCTGCAAAGAGCGTACTGATAGTTTTACGTTTCGGGAGTATTCGTTAACTTACTGTATTTACTACCTACTTCAAATTTAGAGAGGCTGTTTTCATAATTTTAAAACCCTGGTCTGCGATGCTTTCGTATGCCTCCAATTGGGCACCTTATGCCAGTGCTTAGCATTGGCTGTCTAACAAGAATTCGCCGATACTTATGCAGTGTCAGGTGAGCGAAGATAAGGTTGCTTGGAGGCATTCAATATATAAGTGGTCCGATCAAGGTGATCATAGGCGCATGCGCCTTGATCGGCACTTATTTTATCATCGATTGCGTCTTCCCCCACACTGCTGATGCTCATGCCCTTTTATCGCGAGGGTGCCGCCTTCTGGACTGGTGGATTATTTCAATCAGGTGCTTGAGAATCTCGTTGGAGTTCTGATTGTCTTTCGTACCCGGCAGGGCGTGGGTTTTCCCGATATTGAGTGCATGACCCGCCAGAAGGCTCTTCAAAGCAAAACATAAAAAAGAGAGACCGTGAAACCACGGCCTCTCTGTGCATCAAGAAATTTGTTTGTGGTATATTTGATTATAAAGCTCCGGTGTATTCACCGCGAGCGGGATAATCGTTCTTGATGCAGAAGTCGAGGGCACCGAGCATTGGCTTAAAGTCAGGACGTGCAAATGGCATGGTCTGCACATTGCCGAAGTAGAGGGTGCCGTCAGGCTTTACAAAGAACAGGCCCGGTTCCGCAAAGAGCTCTGGCTCTTCGATGCCGATGGACGTTTTTCCGTGTCCGGCTGAAATGTACAGGCCCCATTCGCGTGCCTTTGTCAGAGATACACCGTAGCCAAGGCGCAGTTTGTCCGCTTTGATTGACTCAGCAAATTTCTGGGCACGTTCTTCTGTGTCTGTGGAGAGTGCCACGGTCGTCACGCCGCGTTGTGCAAACTCTGGGGTCAGACGTTCGAGTTCTTTCAGATAGTTAGCGCAGATGGGGCAGTGCAAGCCACGGTAAAAAACAACCAGCGTGGCAAAGATAGGCGCATCGGTTGACAGGTCGAATGTACCACCACCAACGAGGTTCGCAGACAGGCTTGGGACTTTCTGGCGAGGGATAAGCATTTTATTCTCCTGAGCTGGTTCTTTTTTATTTTGTCGGATTGCTCAATTCGTTCTTCTTGAACTGGCAAATAGCAGTGGTTGATTTGTGCCTATCATGATATTGAACGTTTGATTGCTTTTTGTTCGGAATAACTGACTGAGAGTTCGGATATGGCCACTGTTCTTGCTGAGGTTCAACCTAGCGCGCTGAGATATGATCGCCTTTCATCGCTTATTGAGCGTTTCAAGGTGGAAGCATATATCCTTCAAAACACCGAGAATGACGTGCTCCAAGGTAACTTTTTCATTCTTCAGTGCGCGCAAGGCTTCAGGAAACTGGTGTTTCTTCCTTCCAGTCCAGATAATCCCACCTCAATCAAGCAAATTTGCGATGAGACCGTCGTTTTAGCTGGTGCGCGAGTTGAGTTTGGAGGGGCAGGATCTCAGTTAAGCACGGCTCTGCCTGACTGTGTCGAGATTGAGCTGAGGGATGCCCCTGAGCTGGAGAGCCTTGCGGAGCTGGTGGTGGAAGAAGTTCTGTCGCCGCGCTGTGGGGGAGCCGCGGTCATCAATCGCCTCTGCGAAGTGGTGATGATCCGCTTGCTGCGTCATGCCATTCTTACGGGAGTTGCCGGAAGTGGTCTGATTGCGGGGCTGGCTCATCCAAATCTGGCGCAGGCCCTCGTTGCCATTCATGAAAACCCTGCAAAGCCATGGCGTCTTGAGAGCCTTGCAGAGGAGGCTGCCATGTCCCGTACGCAGTTTGCGGTGCATTTCAAGAATGTGATGGGAGAGACGCCGGGGTCTTACCTGAGTAACTGGCGACTGGCGCTGGCGAAATTGGATCTGGAAGCAGGGCATTCCCTGAAAAGCGTTGCTGCGCGGGTCGGGTTTGTGTCGCCCACGGCATTGTCGCGGGCCTACCAACGGCGCTACAATGAGCTTCCTCGTCATGTCGCATCGAAAACAGTTATGGCACTGTAACCTTGGTAAGTTTGCGTATTTGTCATAGTGTCACATTTCTGGTTTATATGCGGCTCCGCTTTCCTCCGAAGATATGATTGAGCCGCCTATGAGTTTTTCTGAACGCCCGACCAACCTTCCTGAACAGCAGTCCAAAGGCCATGTGCTGGAGGTATTTGTCGCCTTTTTAAAACTGGGGCTGACGTCGTTTGGTGGGCCGATTGCTCACCTTGGCTACTTTCGGGAAGAGATTGTAAAGCGCAGGAAATGGCTTTCCGATGACGCTTATGCTGATCTGGTTGCGCTCTGTCAGTTTTTGCCGGGTCCAGCCAGTAGTCAGGTCGGGTTTGGTCTTGGGCTAATGCGTGCCGGACCGCTTGGTGCGCTGGCTGCTTTTGTTGCTTTTACCGCTCCATCTGCATTGCTGCTCTTTGCATTTGCTTATTGGGCCAACGCTTTTGACGGGCCGGTTGGCATGGGCTTGATCCATGGTTTGAAGCTGGTAGCTGTGGCTGTTGTTGCTCAGGCTGTCTGGGGTATGGCGCGGAACTTCTGCATAGACCGCGTGCGCGCAGGTCTGGCGGTGCTGGCGGTGGTTCTGATTGTGGCACTGGGTGGTGCTGGAGGGCAGATAGCCGCGATTGTCGCCGGTGGTCTGGGCGGTTTTTTATTCTGCCGCTCAGAGTCTAAAGCTGAAGTGCACGACGTTTCATTTGCCCCACGGCGGCGGATTGGCCTGTTTGCGATAATCCTGTTTGCAGTGCTGCTTTTTGGTCTTCCTATGGTGAGTGATCTCACAGGCAGTTCACTGATCTATGTGTTTGACAGTTTCTACCACTCCGGTTCTCTCGTTTTTGGTGGTGGGCATGTGGTTCTGCCCCTTCTGGAAGCTAAGGTTGTTGGTACAGGGCTGGTGAGTGAGAATTCGTTCCTTGCCGGTTATGGCGCGACGCAAGCGGTTCCCGGACCTCTGTTTACGTTCGCAGGGTATCTGGGTGCGGAGATGCAGACTGGGTATGCTGCGTGGGTTGGAGCGACAATCGCGTTGTTTGGTATCTTTTTGCCGGGCTTCCTGCTTTTGATCGCCGGTCTGCCCTATTGGGCGCTGCTACGCAATACACCGTCCGCGCGTGGGATTATGGCGGGTGCGAACGCAGCTGTGGTTGGTGTTCTTGGAGCCGCGCTGTATTCGCCAGTCTGGACGAGTGCGGTGCTTGATGAGAAAGACTTTGCAGCTGCGCTGTGCGGATTTGTTTTGTTGGTGTCGTTTAAGGTGCCACCGTGGGTCGTGGTGGTTCTTCTTGGGCTGACCGGAATTGGCTTTGCCTTCATTTAAGAGACTTGAGACAAACAAAACCCGGAGTGCTGAGGCTCCGGGTTTTTTAGATCTGCTGTTCTGGTTACTTAAGCTGCCAGATTTTGCATCACGCTTTCAAACAGTGCGCGACCTTCGATGCCACCATGAAGGTCCTCAATGAGGTTTTCAGGGTGAGGCATCATGCCGAGGACATTGCCTTTTGCGCTGGTAATGCCGGCAATGTCGTTGAGGGAGCCGTTTGGATTGGTGCCGTCAGCATAGCGGAATGCGACGCGGCCTTCCCCTTCCAGCTGCTTCAGGGTCTCAGGATCAGCGAAGTAGTTGCCGTCATGGTGTGCCACCGGACAGCGCCAGACTTTGCCTTGCTCCATGTTGGAGGTGAACGCACTGTTTGTGCTGGTGGTCTCCAGCATGACTTCCTTACACACGAAGTGGAGGGAGGCGTTGCGCATCAGTGCGCCTGGCAGAAGGCCTGTTTCAGTCAGCATCTGGAAGCCGTTGCACACGCCCAGAACGTGACGTCCCTGATCAGCCGCTGCTTTGAGAGCTGGCATGATGTGGGAGCGGGCTGCAATTGCACCTGAACGCAAGTAGTCACCGTAGGAGAAACCGCCCGGCAGGACATAAAGGTCTGCTTCCGGCAATTCAGTTTCGGTGTGCCATACTGTGGCGACTGGCTGGCCGGAGATTTGCTCCAGCGCTTTGATCATATCACGGTCACGGTTGGAGCCGGGGAATAGGATCACTGCGGATTTCATGAATGTTTCCTCTTGGATGGAGGGCCGCTTGTCACAGACGAGTTTTACAGAAGTAAAAACACCGCAAGAACAGAGAGGGCAGCTGGCAAGCCGATAAAGATGATCGCTTTGATAATCATGAACCGGATGATACGGCCAGTATCGTCTTGCACGGTGTTGCCCTCGCAGGTTCCGCTATCGGCTAGAGAAGCTCGATAGAGTAATTTTCGATGACGGTGTTTGCCAGCAGTTTTTCGCACATGGCTTCAATATCAGCTTTGGCTTCAGCCTCGCTGCGGTCTGCCAGCTCCAGGTCAAATACTTTACCCTGGCGAATGCCTTCAACGCCTTCAAAACCAAGAGAACCAAGGGAGCCTTCGATTGCTTTGCCCTGGGGATCGAGAACGCCGTTCTTGAGAGTGACGGTCACACGTGCCTTCATGGTTCTAACTGGTCCTTCCTTACCAAAATGAGGGAATTAAGCGGTTTGCATTGCGCCTGTCGCCTAAATCCATTTTTTGCGCGCGTTCATAACGCGGGAATCTGTATGGGGAAAGCAAAAACGACGCGTGGCCGTGAGATAGTTTACGACCGCAGCGGTCTTTGCCTGCCCTGAAATGCAAAACGGGCCTCAGGGGCCCGTTCATTGATTACTTGACTAGCACTGGTCCGGAATGTCCCGGACGGTCGTTGTCGATCAGGATGCCGAGCCTGCGGGCTACTTCCTGATAGGCTTCAACCATGCCGCCCATGTTCTGGCGGAACCGGTCCTTGTCCATCTTGTCGTTTGTGTTGGTATCCCACAAGCGACAGCTGTCCGGAGAGATCTCGTCAGCAAGAACAATGCGCATCATGTCGCCTTCGACCTGACGTCCAAGCTCGATCTTGAAGTCAACGAGGCGGATGCCGACGCTCATGAACAGACCGGACAGGAAGTCGTTGACGCGGATGGCGAGCGCCATCATGTCATCCAGTTCCTGAGGTGCGGCCCAGCCAAAAGCGGTGATGTGTTCTTCAGAGACCAGCGGATCCCCAAGCTCGTCGTTCTTGTAATAGAACTCGATAATGGAGCGTGGAAGCTGAGTGCCTTCTTCCAATCCAAGACGCTTGCACAAAGAGCCTGCCGCAACGTTGCGGACCACAACCTCGATCGGGATGATCTCGACCTGATGAATCAGCTGTTCGCGCATGTTCAACCGACGAATAAAATGGGTTGGAATGCCCATGTTATTCAGATTGTTGAAAATGTACTCAGAAATCCGGTTGTTCAGGACACCTTTTCCATCAACGACTTCATGTTTTTCGTTGTTGAAGGCTGTAGCATCATCTTTGAAGTGCTGAATCAGCGTTCCCGGCTCAGGACCCTCATAGAGAATCTTGGCCTTGCCTTCGTAAATTCGCCGACGGCGGTTCATTGGCACTTACCATTGTGTTTGTAGAACAAGTCGTACGGGTGACGTTGGGGCGTAAACTGGTTGACTGGCAAAGCACTTGTGCCAAAACTTGCGCAAATGTTCCTCCAGCACCGGTTTTCGCATCTTTCGTCATTGCGAAAATCGCGATCCCGCTATGCGGCGCGGAACTTAACCGACTTTTTGCTAAAGCACAAATGAGTAATTCGAATGGTGCTCTTAGCCCCTGACATTCCACTGATACCAACTGATGGCTTTTGACCTGCAAATAGAAGTTGCGTAGAATGAAACCCGTAGGTTATAGCGTGGCTTGTAGGAGGGGAGGGACCTTTTTACATTGTCTGAGCCAGGAGGGAAATGATGACCACGTTCGACAAACGAGCTGAGGCGTTTGAAGGCAGTTTTGCAATGGGTTCTGAGCAGGCTTTCAAGGCAACTGCGCGGCGGGACAAGCTGCTGGGGCAGTGGGCTGCTGAGAAGCTCGGTTTGGCCGGGGACATTGCGGAAGACTATGCTACCAAGATTGTGCAAACCGATCTTAAAGAGCCAGGCGACGAGGACATTTTTGCTCGTATCTCCAAAGATTTTGCAGATGCAGGTGTTGAACAGTCCGAGCATCAGATTCGCCGTACCATGGACGAGCTGATGGCTGTTGCGAAAAAGGAAGTTGCTGAGGAAGCCTAAGCTGCTCGCCTTAAGCAGGCTCAAGATGGGAGCCCCTGACCAGAGATTTTGCCGTCTTCCCTTGATATTGTCGGGAAGACGGCTTTTTTATTGGTATGAAACTTGCGTTGACGAGCTGGTGCTGCGTGACTGGATGGTGCCTGTGCTCAAATAGATGAGGCATGACATGAGTAAAAATATGTGTCTGGCAGAGAAACTGCGAGCAGGACAAACCATCTTGAGCGCGTGGGCCACTCTGCCCTCTCCGATTTTCTCCAATCTGTTTTTGAAGGGCGGCTACAAAGCTGTGACGCTGGATCTGCAGCACGGTTTGCAGACAAGTGCCGAAGCGCGTGATTCTATCAAGGAAATGATCATTGGTGGCGGTCATGCGATTGCGCGGATACGGATGGATGATTTCAGGAATGCCAGCTGGCTGCTTGATGCCGGGGCTGAAATGATAATCGCGCCCATGATCAACTCGGTAGACGACGCAAGGAAACTGGTAGAGTTCTGCAAGTATCCGCCGCTTGGGACGCGCAGCTATGGTGCTGTAGGGGCGACCATGATCGCAGGAATCACCATGGATGAGTACTTTGCGTCGGCTGATCAGAAGACACTTGCGATTGCTATGATTGAGACGCCGGAAGCTTATGCGGCTCTTGAGGGAATTCTTGGTGTTGATGGTCTGGATGGAATCTTCGTGGGACCATCGGACCTGTCGCTGACGGTCTCGGGCGGCAAGAGCGTTGCCCCTGTGTCCGAGGCATCTTTGGCAATGCAGAAGGATATTGCCGAGAAAACCCGGGCTGCGGGAAAGATTGCCGGGATCTACTGCGTCACAAAAGAGCATTTGCAGCATTCAAAGGCAGCTGGCTACCAGTTCATGACCTTTGGTACGGATACTACATTGTTTATCAATGCGGCTGCTGAGGCGGCACAGGCATTGGATTAATTGGTGATCTAAATAGAAAAGGCCGCCTCCTGGGCGGCCTTTGGTGTTTCAAAGCGGGGTTTTAGACCTGCGCTGCGGCGCGGATTGCTGCGATGTTCTCGCGGTAGCTGTCGATGGTTCCGCCTTTGAAGACGGCAGAGCCTGCAACCAGTGTGTCTGCGCCTGCCTTGGTGACCAGTGGGGCGGTCTGCGGAGTGACACCGCCGTCGATCTGAATGCGGATCGGGCGATCGCCGATCATGCGCTTGATGCGCGCGACTTTTTCGATCTGGGAGTCGATGAATTTCTGGCCGCCAAAGCCGGGGTTTACGGTCATGACAAGGATCATGTCGAGGCGGTCGAGAACGTATTCGAGACAGCTCTCATGGGTAGCGGGGTTCAGAGAGACACCGGCCTTCTTGCCCAGATCGCGGATTGCCTGCAAGGAGCGGTCCAGATGGAGGGTCGCTTCTGCGTGAACGGTTATGTAATCAGAACCCGCTTTGGCGAAGGCTTCAAGATATGGATCACACGGCTGGATCATCAAGTGGGTATCGAAGATCTTATCTGTGTGTGGGCGGAGTTTTGCGATGACGTCCGGGCCAAAGGTGATGTTTGGAACGAAGTGGCCGTCCATAACATCCAAGTGGATCCAGTCGGCTCCAGCTTCTACAACATCACGAACTTCTTGTCCCAACTTGGAAAAGTCTGATGCAAGAACGGAAGGGGCGATAACGAGCGGTTGTGCCATAGCAGAGATTCTCCTTGGTGTGCCCAATTTGCAGTGCGGCTAACACGGCCATAGGTGAGAAGCAAGTGGTGCGATCATCGCAGCTTTGATCCTTGTGTTTTCAAAAGGCCGCTGTGTTTTAACGGACCCGCATAGCTGCAGGCTTGAGGAGCCATGGGAGCAGGTAGATGGGGAACTGGGCGAATGCGAAAAACAGCCAAGCCAGCTCTGGAATGGTGCCCCCCAATGCGGCGACCATCAAGCCCAGATTACGGCTTCCCGCTCCATAAGCTGCGATGAAAGCCGTCTGACGCCCCGCCGGATAGAAGATCAGGAAAGTGATAAGCAGTTGCAGGCCTGCAATGGCAAAGACGCCTATGAACAAGGCGGAGGCTTTGAAAGGTGCTGCCAGTGCAAAGTCGGTCACACCATCCATGGCGGCAATGGCGAAAATGAAAAGCACGATACAGTTGATGCCGTTGAGTTGGTCGGTCATCTCTGTGACGCGCTTTGCGCCAAGCAAATAATAGATAAGGCGGCCCAGAGCTGCGGAGCCTAGCAGGAATAGTGCCAGATTGGCTGCCAGTGAAAATGGTGAGACCTGAAGGGTTTCCGGCAACAGTAGGTAGGCAAACAAGGCGGTGCTGAAAGGCGCGATGATAAACGACAGGGCGGATATAGTAAGGGCGAGTGCGCCGTTGAGGCCGAACATCCAGATGAAGATAGGCGAGGACATGACGGGCGGTGCAGCCGATACCATGAACAGCGCCGTGAGCACGCCCAGATCAAACTGATCCAGACCGATGGCCAGACAGGCTAATGTTACGAGTATGGGCAGAACGAGCATTTGCCAGAGCATGGCGGCAAGTGCGGGCAACGGGCGGGTGAGCTGATGGGCGATAGCTGCATTATCGACGCGGATGAAACTCAGTGTGAGCAGGACGAAGATTGCAGGCGTCAGGAGAACGCGCAGAACCTCGGCAATTCCGGGTAGGAGCAGGCCAAGGAAAATAGAGATTGCAACTGCATTGGCGCCGCTTCGGCCTAAAAAACGCAGGAGTGCATTGATCAGCTTTGGGCCACCTGTGAGAAATGTAGGGGAGGGCAATGTTTAGTCCACGCGACAACTTAAGTGCAAGAGATCGCGCGACTAAACCATATTAGCGGCGTTTGAGCAAACGTTGTGAAGATTGAGCGACTGGTGTCAACCAACTATTTTAAGAAGGGGCCCGAACTTCTAGCTGACAAACTCTCTGAGGGGTAATGCAACGGTTTCCTTAATTGTCGAGACTACAATACGGGATTGAACATCTGACACCAGAGCGTTGTCCAGGAGTTTCAAGCGGAGGAAGTCGTCGTAACACTTAATGTCACTGGCGACGACTTTGATGAGATAGTCCACTGCGCCCGTGATGCGTTCACATGTTACGACTTCAGGCCATATCCCGATGAGCCTGTCGAATGCTTCCATGTTGTCGCGGCTAGGTATGGTGAGCTTAACAAAGGCATAGGCGAGAAAGCCAAGGCCGACTGCTTCGCGATCAACCAATGCAGCTGTCTGCTTGATCACTCCAGTCTCCTTGAGTTTCTTAATTCGCCTCCAACACGGAGTCTGACTCATGCCAGCTTCTTTGGCGATATCTGCAATGGATTGTGATGCGTCTTTTTGCAGAATCCGTAGAACGCGGATGTCGGATGGATCTAATAAAGAATTTTCGCTCATGTGCCCCCACAGAAATATTTTTTCGACTGAATACGTGTTTTTCGGTAGGATAGCACAGAAAGCACGCAAAAGAAGGATCACTATGGGCTAGGACGAAAGAATTGGTTTTGGGAGGGGGACCGTCCACAGCCATGATGGGAGAGGAGCTCATTGAATGAATGTAAGTGTGTCACCAATCAGCTTGCATGATAAATATACAGCTGAAGAAGGCAACGTTTACCTAACCGGTATTCAAGCACTGGTGCGACTTGCTTTGGATCGCGGTCGATTGGATCGTGCTAATAATTTGAAAACAGGCGGTTTTATCTCCGGATACCGCGGTTCTCCAATTGCTGGCTACGACACGGAGCTTCAAAGATCACGTCAATATCTTGATCCGCTAGATATTCAGTTTCAACCGGGAGTGAATGAGGAACTGGGTGCCACAGCGGTGTGGGGATCACAAAAAGTCAGACAACACGGCAAAGGCTCTGCCTTTGATGGCGTCTATGGCATCTGGTACGGGAAGGCGCCGGGTGTGGATAGAGCGGGTGATGTGCTGCGTCAGGCAAATGCTTCAGGAACCGAGCCAAATGGCGGTGTTGTGGCCCTTGCAGGGGATGATCATCTGGCAAAATCTTCCATTTTGCCCGCACAAAGCGAGTTTTTCTTCCAGCACGCAGAGATTCCGGTTCTGAACCCTGCTGATATTCAGGAAGTCCTGGATTTTGGTCAGCACGGGTTTGAGATGTCACGCTACACAGGCTTGTGGAGTGCATTGATTTGTCTTGCCGATACCATGGATGCGTCTGGCGTCGTTTCGGTTGATCCGCGGCGGTTTTCGTTTGCGCGTCCATCAGCGTTTGATCCGCGCAAGAATGCTGAGCTGAATAGGGTCTTGCTGCTTGGCAATCGTCTGGAAACAGAGCGTTTGCTGCGCGATATCCGTATGCCGGCGGTTTTGGCCTATGCAAAGGCGAATCGTCTGGACCATGTGGCCTATGGCGCGCAGAAGCCGCGAATCGGCATGGTTGCGACCGGTAAGGCTTTCCGTGATTTGTGTCAGGCGCTGCGCCTTATGGGAATCACTGACCAGCGTGCAAAAGAGATTGGGCTTGCGGTTTATAAAGTCGGCATGCCTTATCCGCTGGAGCCAACAGCATTCTCAAGTTTTGCTCGGGGTGTTGAAAAGATTCTGGTGGTTGAGCACAAACGTGCGTTCATGGAGCCACAGATCAAAGAGATTGCCTACAACTGGCCAAGTGATCAACAGCCACAGATTCTCGGCAAGAAAGATGCTCAGGGTGAGCCATTGCTCTCCGATGTGCTGGAGCTTTCCATTGATGAGATGATCCGCGTGATCATGAATTTCCTGCCTAAGGAATACGTCACCGATGAAATGCGAGCTGTTGCTGATTCCATGATGCGCCAGCAGATGTGGGCGCAAGGCAATGGTGAGCTGGCCGCACGGTCTCCTTACTTCTGTTCCGGCTGTCCGCATAACACCTCGACTGTTGTGCCTGAAGGGTCGCGGTCGATGCCGGGTATCGGATGTCACGCCATGACCGAGATCAGTGGCCGCTCGACCGATGGGCAGATTGCCATGGGTGGTGAAGGTACGCTCTGGGTTGGTCAGGCTGCCTTCGCGCGTGACAAGCACGTGTTTGCGAATATGGGTGATGGAACCTACTTCCACTCTGGAATCCTGTCGATCCGTCAGGCCGTGGCGGCGCGTGTGCCGATCACTTTCAAGATCCTTTATAATGATGCGGTTGCGATGACTGGTGGTCAGGAGATTGATGGCTCACTTACGGTGCCGCAGCTGCTAAACCAGCTTCATGCGGAAGGCGTTAAGAAGATTGTCCTCCTGAGCGAGAACCCTGAGGAGTATGCTGGTCGTCAGGATCTGGCCGTTTCAGAGCCGGTTCATCACCGCGATGATCTGATGAAGGTGCAGAACGAACTCAAGGAGTTCAACGGCGTTTCAGCGATTGTGTTTGATCAGACCTGTGCTGCTGAAAAACGTCGTCGCCGCAAGAAAGGGCTTTATCCAGACCCAGACCTGCGCGTGATGATCAATGATCGTGTTTGTGAGGGGTGTGGTGATTGTTCTGTGCAGTCCAACTGCCTTTCCGTTGAGCCGCTGGCAACACCGTTTGGCGAAAAGCGCCGGATCAACCAGTCTTCCTGCAACAAGGATTTTTCCTGTGTGAAGGGGTTCTGTCCGTCCTTTGTTTATGTGAAGGGCTCGAAGCTGCGTCAGGCAAAGCCAGCTGATTTTGCTCTCGATGGGTTCGTGAAGCAGCTTCCCGACGTGCAACTGCCAACGCTTGAGAATACGCGTAACCTGTTGGTTGCGGGTATTGGTGGTATGGGTGTTACGACCATCTCCGCGATTATTGCAATGGCGGCGCATATTGACGGGATCAAAGCCTCGACGCTGGATATGACCGGACTTGCACAGAAGTACGGACCAGTGACGTCTCATGTGCGTTTTGCGGCTGCGAGCGATACGATTGAGGGGCCGCGTGTACCACCTGCACAACTGGATGTGCTGATTGCCAGTGACATGCTGGTTGCCAGTAAAGCGGAACAGCTCTCTCTTTATCACAAGAGCAGAACCCATGGGTTTGTGAACACAAACGTCACGCCGACCTCTGAGTTTGTGATGAAGCAGCAGCTTTCCTTTAATGAGCAGAACATGAAGCAGACCTTGGAACAGGGGACTGTGGATCTGCGTGCACATGATCTGGCCAACATCGCGGAGAAGCTGCTGGGTGATTCCATCTACACCAACATGATGCTTATCGGCTTGGCCTATCAGGCAGGGACTTTGCCGATTACGGCGGAAGCTATTGAGCAAGCGATCACTTTGAATGGCGCTGCGGTCGAGAAGAATATCCATGCCTTTCAGGCTGGGCGTGTGCTTTATGCCAATCCTGATGCGATCTTCAAGGTTCTTCCGCGTCAGGAAGCGATGAAGATTATGACGCTTGATGAGAAGATCGACTTCTTTGCCAAAGAGCTGACTGCTTATCAGAGCAAAACCTACGCCAACACCTATCTGGAGAAGATCTCCCAGATCAAAGCGCGGGATGAGGAGTTCGGTCCAGGTTCTCTGGAGCTGACGCACACTGCAGTTGAGATGCTTTACAAAGTGATGGCTTACAAAGACGAGTATGAAGTTGCCCGTCTTTATAGTGAGCCAGCGTTCCGTAAATCTCTTGAAGCTCAGTTTGCTGATCCGGGTGAGTTGCAGTTGTTGTTGGCGCCTCCGTTTCTGCCAGGCAAGCCTGACCCTAAGACAGGCCGTCCGCAGAAACGGGCGTTTGGTCCCTGGATCTTCAAGGCTTTCAACATGCTGGTCTCTCTTCGTGGCTTGCGTGGCACGGTGCTTGATCCGTTTGGATATGCGCAGGAGCGTAAAGACGAACGGGCACTGCTCAAGCAGTACCATGATGATATCAGTCTAGCCTGCGGGAAGCTGGGAACTGCAAATTACGGCTTGCTTCGTGAGTTCCTCAATCTGCCCGATTCCATTCGTGGGTACGGTCCAATCAAGGATGAGAATCTGAAGCAAGCGCAGCTCAAACGCGAAGAGTTGCTCGGTAGACTTGAGGAAGATCCGACAACAGTGACCTTCAAAGAGGCAGCTGAATAACAATTGATTCCTCGCAGAAACCACAAAATGCCGGCCTCTTAGGGGCCGGCATTTTGTGTTTGGCATCACACTTTTGCGGCTTAATCCCCGATTTGTGACTTTCTGGTGGCAGCCCGCACAATTTTCCCGAAATTTGAACTTGCTTTTTAAAAAGCCCCCCACTAAAACCGACCAGACGGTACAGAAACCGACTGGACGGTACAAAAACCGACCAGTCGGTACAAGCTCCGATCACAGGAGAAGGATACCAGCGTGGAAACAACAGCAGAACATATTCTGGATGCCGTCGAGCGTTTGGTTTGCCTCGAAGGAACCCGGAAGCTGACCATTGATGCGGTCGCAGCCGAGGCAGGCATGTCCAAAGGCGGCGTGCTTTATAATTTTCGAAGTAAGCACGAGCTGTTGTTGGGTGTGATCCGCAGAGTTGTTTGTGATGTTCGAAAGAGAACCTACGCGCTGAGTGACAAGTTGAAAGAGCAAGGAGTGGCCTGCCCAATTTTGGCGGCGAGCTTCCAGATCTACAAGGAATATAGAGAGAAGACCGCTCCTAAAGCCTTGTTTGCTCTTGCTGCTCAGGAACCTGAGCTGGTTGCTGAATTTCAGGAGATGAGCACTGAATTCGGTAAAGCGGTCAGCAACGAGATTAGTGACCCGGTTTTGGGGCACATGTGTTTGCTCATCATTGACGGACTTTATTACCGCCAGGCTCTGGATATTGAAAACTACAGCACTGGTGAAATTGATGAACTTATTGATCGCGTGTTGGAAATCACCTCCCAGAATGCCCAGTACGCCAAATTGAACGCTGAAGCTGGAAACTAAGGTAAAATGCAGAAAATAAGCGGAAAAAGTAGAATAGGACGCCTGAGTGCGCCTATTTTTGTTGGGGCACTTGCTCTGCTGCTTGCAAGTTGTCAGGAACAGGAAGTTGCTGAGGCGCCTACGACGGCTGCTCCGCGTCCGGCTCGTGTCATGGTGGTTTCTGAGGTTGATGACCTCTTCACCCGTGACTTTACCGGACGTGTTGATGCGGTTCAGACCGTGGATCTGGCATTTCGTGTCTCCGGTCAGCTTGTTGAACTGCCAGTGGTTGAAGGTCAGCGCATTGCAAAGGGTGACCTGATTGCAGCTCTCGACCCAACTGACTATGAAAATGCGCTTCGTGAAGCTCGGGTGAATTTTGAGCAAAAGAAAAAAGACCTGAAGCGTTTTGAAACACTGAAAGACAAGCAAGTTATTTCTGAAGGTCAGTATGACGGTGCAAAGGCCGCCTTCGACCTTGCTCAGGTGACCCTTGATAAAGCCGAGCAGAACTTGGGTTACACTAGGATTCTTGCGCCTTACGATGCGATTGTGACTTCTCGCTCGCTGGATAATTATACGATCATCAATGCAGGCACTAGCATAGCGCGTTTGCAGGATGTGAGCGAAGTGCGCATCAACATCAATGTTCCAGAAACGCTGTTTGCTCAAGCGACTAAAACAGCAATCTTGAATATGAGTGCAGAGTTTCCTTCCCATCCGGGCAAAGTGTTCCCGCTGGAATATCGTGAACACAGCACCGAGGCGGACAAGGTTGCACAGACCTACCGTGTCACTTTGGCTGTGAAAGATGCTGCTGGTTACAACATTATTCCCGGCATGACTGCGAGCGTTAAAGTAAAGCTCGACGCTCTTGATGAAGCACACCGCACTGCGTTCTTCGTACCGACCTCTGCTGTTGGGGCCTTGCCGGACAAAAGCCCGTACGTTTGGGTTGTCAATGAAGACGAAAAGCGTGTCGATCGCCGGAAAGTCAAGATTGGAACCGTGCTTGGTGACTACATCCCAGTTGTCACTGGCCTGCAGGACGGAGAGATGGTTGTGACGGCGGGTGTGAGCCATCTGAGCGAAAATCAACAGATCGTACCGAAGCTGTAAGAGTAGCGTCTAGGAGTTTTTGAAATGGATATTGCACGCTACTCGATTGAGAAGCCGGTCAATGTCTGGATGGTTGTTCTGATTGCTTTTCTTGGGGGCATTTGGGCTCTGGGCGGCATTGGACGACTGGAAGATCCGGCATTTACCATTAAAGAAGCGCAGGTGATCACCTCCTATCCGGGTGCAAGCGCTGCTGAAGTTGAGGAAGAAGTCACCGAGCGGCTTGAAAGTGCCATTCAGCAGATGCCTCAGCTGAAACAAGTTCGCAGTACATCTGAGCCGGGCCTTTCCCGTATTCAGGTGGAAATGAAAGACACTTATGACGGCAGTGCGTTGCCTCAGGTGTGGGATGAGTTGCGCCGGAAAGTGCACGATGAAATTCCGCAGTTGCCGACAGGTGTGCGTACTCCAATCGTGTACGACAGCTTTGGCGATGTGTTTGGCATGTACTATGCCCTGACGTCTGATGGATACTCCAACCGGGATATCCGCAAGACCGTTAAGGAACTGCGCCGTGAACTGCTGACTGTCGATAATGTTGCGAAGGTTTCAGTGCTTGGATCGCCTGAGGACGAGATCGTCATTGCGATGGATCAGGACCGATTGGCACAGCTTGGTATCACCATTGCTGACGTACAGAATGTGCTGAATGCGGAGAACGCTATTCAGGCAAACGGTACAACGGTTTCCGGTGACCTGCGCATTCGCATCTCGACAGTTTCTGCCTTTGACAGTTACCGCAGCATTCAGAATCTGATGATCGGTAATCCTGGTTCCACGGCGATGGTTCGCCTTTCAGATGTGGCAACACTCTCTGTTCAGGAGCCAGAGAACCCTAAGGTTCTTGTGCGCCATAACGGGCAGCGTGCGGTTACCTTTGGAGTGGCTGCTATTGACGGCACGAATGTGGTGGCCGTTGGTCAGGATGTTGAAGCGCATCTGAATACACTGCGTGCGAACCTGCCAATTGGTATGGAAGTCGCGCCTATCTACGAACAGCATAAAGTGGTTGACGAGGCTGTTGGTTCTTTTGTGTGGAACCTTGTGCTGTCTGTTTCCATTGTGATTGTGGTGCTAGGCATCTTCATGGGCTGGCGTGCTGCTGTTGTGGTGGGTTCTGTTCTGTTGCTGACCGTGCTTTCCACGATCCTTCTGATGAAACTGGGTGGTATCGAGCTTGAGCGTATTTCGCTTGGTGCGCTGGTTATCGCCATGGGTATGTTGGTGGACAACGCGATCGTTGTTGCTGAAGGCATGATGATCAACATGCAACGTGGTATGCGGCCAATCAAAGCTGCGTCGACCGTTGTTGAGCAGACCAAGTGGCCACTGCTGGGCGCAACCGTTATCGGGATTATGGCGTTCTCTGGTATCGGTCTTTCCAGTGACAGTACCGGTGAGTTCATGTTCTCGCTGTTTGCCGTTGTTGGTATTTCCCTGTTGATGTCCTGGTTGTTCGCGATCCTGGTTACACCGCTGTTTGGTAAGTACTTCTTCAAGATGGCTTCCATCTCCGGTGACGAGCATGATCCTTACCGCGGCTTCATGTACACCCTGTTCCGCAAGTCTCTGGTGCTGACCTTGAAGCTGCGCTGGCTGTCGCTGGTGGTGCTGATTGGTGTGACTGTGGTTTGCTTCTGGTCGTTCCAGTTTGTTGGAAACTCCTTCTTCCCGAACTCTGCAACACCGCTGTTTTACGTGAACTACTGGTTGCCGCATGGAACCAATATTCATGCGACTGCGCGCGACATGGAGAAGCTGGAAAACGAGATCCTGTCTTTGCCGGGTGTTGTTTCAACCAATACCTTTATCGGTCAAGGTGCGACCCGTTTCATGCTGACCTATGCGTCGCAGGATGGAAGTGCCAACTATGGTCAGGTGATCGTTCGGACGGAAAACACTGATGTCATTGATGATCTGGCGGTGAAGATCCGCGAATTCGGTTTTTCCGAGTTGCCTCAGGGACAGGTGTATACCGAGCGTTTGGTGTTCGGTCCTCCGTCGGGTGCTGATGTTCAGGTGCGTGTCTCTGGTCCGGATGCCAATGTTCTGCGCGAGATTTCTGAGGAGATGATGCATATCTTCAAGGAACCGCAGTACCGTTTGAGTGATGTGCGTACGGATTGGCGTGAGCGTGAGTTGGTGATGCAGCCGAAGTTCGACGAACAGCGCGCTCGTATTGCCGGAATCACGCGTCAGGATCTGGCGACTGCGGTTCAGTTTACCTCTGATGGTATTCGTACCGGCAGCTATCGTGATCTGGATGAAGACATTCCGATCATCGTGAAACGTAAGCGCGGTGAAGGTGAGAGTGCGTCCGAAGCCCTTGTTAACACACTGGTTTGGAGCTCTCAGCAGCGCATGTATGTGCCGATTGATCAGGTCACTTCCGGTGTTGCTACTGTGGCTGAGGATACGTTGATCCGTCGTCGGGACCGTGTGAAGACAATTAGTGTGCTTGGTGCGAGTGCGCCGGATGAGTTGGCGTCGGTTGCGCATGCGCGAATTCGTGGGGTTATTGAGGCTGTTCCGCTTCCTGATGGGTATTCCATCGAGTGGGGTGGTGAGTACGAGAACTCCAAGAATGCGAACGAGTCGCTGGGTACGAAGGTTCCCGTCACCTTCCTTGTGATGATTGTTATCTCCATACTGCTGTTCTCTAAGGTACGGGAACCACTCATCATCTGGCTGATTGTACCGATGTCTATTAACGGTGTTGTGATTGGTCTGCTTGGAACGGGTCTTCCACTGGACTTCATGGCGATCCTTGGTGTGCTGTCCTTGTCGGGGATGCTGATCAAGAATGCGATCGTTCTTCTGGAGGAGATTGACCTTCAGCTGGAAGAAGGTGGAGACCGCTTTGATGCTGTTGTGCGTGCGAGTGTTTCTCGTTTGCGTCCGGTGTCTATGGCGGCGATCACGACGATCCTTGGGATGGCTCCGCTGATTGTTGATCCGATGTTTGCGAGTATGTCTGTCACCATTATGGGTGGTCTGGCGTTTGCGACAGTGTTGACACTGATTGCGGTTCCGCTGCTGTTCATCATCTTCTACCGCATCCGTCCGGGTGAAGGTGCAGGACAGGGCAAGGCTGAGAAGTCTTTGAAAGATCTGGAAGAAAGTCCTTCCAGTGAACCGAAGGCCGAGCCGGAACCGGCATAAGAAAAAGGTCCTCCCGGTTACCTAAAACCGGGAGGACCTTCCAAAAACAAAGGACGGCGTATATTTACCGTAGCACATCGTCCTTTGTTCCCCCGCGTCGCCTCTGATCCCAACACCAGAGGCGGCGCAACTTTTTTGCCAGTGTGGCAAAACTTGAATATGGCCTGTTTCCCCTCAACAAAACCAGCTCTTCTTCCCCGAAAATGCAGTGAAAGTGTCAGTGTTGCTTACGGTTTGCGATGATTTGCGCCGTTTTGCGTTATCCTGCGTTTTTTAGGTTTTACGTGCGTTGTTTTGTAGCTTACCCGAACTAGTTGAATCTGGGAGTTAACTTTCTCGTGATCCGTGTCGGCTTTTCCAAGTTGGCATCGTATCGCCGGGGTACTCTTTTGCGCAGTACACACCGCGAGCGATGGCGCGGGAGACTGTCTGGGCGGCGTAGGCACCAAGCTCCAGAAGGTCGAGCATGGGATTTTGCATTTTCCGTTTGCCAGTTGAGATCACAAAGAGCAGGTCGCCGTCCATTGGAGTGTGGGCTGGCCAGAGGGCGCGGGCGTAGCCGTCGTGGGCGGCGATGGCGATGCGCTTGGCTTCGGACTTGGTCAGGATCAGATCAGTGGCAACAATGCCGATCGTGGTGTTTGCGCTCGGGGATAAGTCAATTGTGCCGAGGCTGAATTTGGTCTGGACAGTGTGGACGGTCTCCGGCATTTCCGCAGGCCAGCCCAGTCCGCCGAACTCGGCGTCCTTCTCGTGTGGTGCGGCCCAGAAATAAGGCGTCTCGCCAATGGTGGGGCGGCCCAGAGCGTTGACTGCGATCAGGGCCCCGACGGTTCCGCCGTTTGGCAGGGTGAGGGAGGCCGAGCCTAGTCCGCCTTTCAGGGCAGCGGTGGTTGCGCCGAAACCCGCGCCTGCGGTGCCAAGTTCAAAGTCCTCGGCTGCATTGTCGACCGCCTCGATCCCCATGTCGCGGTAGATTGGATTTCTGCCCCATGATTTATCCCCGCCGTTGCGGAGATCGAATAGAATGGCTGTGGGGGTTATTGGAATGATTGAACTGCCAATACGAAAACCTTTGCCCAGTTCTGCTAGTCGGACCTGTGCGCCGCTGCCTGCATCAAGTCCGTATGCGGAGCCACCTGACAGGACAAGGGCGTCAACGCCATTGACGGTCTGCTCCGGTTCCAGCAAGGCGAGGTCACGGGTGCCGGGAGCGCCGCCCATGATGGCGGCGGAGGCAACGGCTTGTTCGTCTGGAATGAGAACGGTGACACCTGACTTGGTCTTTTCGCAATGGGCGTTGCCAACCTTCAATCCCGGAACATCGGTGATCAGATTACGTTGGGCAGAAGTCATGCTATTTCCCTAAGTCATTTTCGAAAAATACTAGCAGCGCCTGCGTGACAGCATCATCACAAATAGCGCTCCAGAGAATGTGGCATACATGGGCAGGGACAGGCCAAGCTTAAAGCCAATATTCCAAAGTAATCAAAACCCGAAAAGAGTGTGCCCTTTTCAGTGATACGCGCAAACAAATTGTAGATAAAGGTCTCCTCTTCCAAAAATAGAACAGGAGACGGTATTTTAGAGCACGTTGCGTTCATTTGCATTCACGGAACGCGCTCTAGACAGAATGATAGTTTCGGTCGAGGTAGATCAGGGCAGGGGCAAACTCGCCCAGCCGTGCTGCAACGACCTCACCGAAAATAACTGAGTGGGTGCCAACCTCTGTTACTTCTTTAATGTGGCAATCGAAGCTAACCCGAGCGCTCTCCAGAATAGGGCTTCCAGTTAGCAGCGTGCCCCAGCTCTTTTTGGCAAAACGGTCGTCCATTGGCAGGTCGCCCTCGCCAGCAAAGATGTTCGACAAGTCCGTGTGGTCGTGAACCAGCGTGTTGATGGAGAAAACGCCGTTGTCCTTGACGACCTGATTTACGCGTGCGTTTCGGTTGAGGCAGACAAGCAGGGTTGCCGGTTCGTCAGAGACGGAACACACGGATGAAACCGTTGCGCCAACTCGGCCTGCCGGACCGGCGCTGGCGAGCAGGTGAACTGAAGCGCCTAAACGACTCATCGCCTCTCTGAATTCGTGAGAGGCCAGGCTTTTCTTCGTGTTTTCAGGTGGCGCCATGGTTAAAGCTGTCGTCATCCAGTTCGTTCCAAAATAATCCCACAGGCATGCTCTGTGGTTCGCACTATGCAGTGTTCATTAGTAGGTTTTAGTCGTCTAAAATGACGGTAATCGAATTAGAGTAATTATAGATATTTGTAGAGAAAAGCTAGTTCAACAATGAAGGTCCGACCAATTTACCAGAGACCGGTTTGGATTAGAACTCACTCTAGAAACTAATGCCTACACGCCGCCTCTATGTGTTGCGGATTTTATGTCCATTTTGACGAGTATTGTCGGAAAGGGACATAGTAAAAACACCGATATAAGTAAAAGGAGAAGATCAGTGCCTCGCTAGATGCTGGATGTAACTTTGGTCAATTGGCATTTTTCGAGTGGCTAGCAGCCAAATAAAAAGAGAAGTGATGATGAAAATCAACCGATTTGCCGTATTCGGCGCTGCTCTCCTCCTGACTGGGGCCTACGCAGGCAATGCGTTTTCAGCGGACGAAGACCTCATTTATCTCACCGAACCTGCGGGACAAAGTCTATTTGAGGACTCCGAAATCAAGTCGGACTACTATCCGTTGGCAAGCTATTTAGAAACGCAGAAAGTCGTCACTTTTTGCGGGCCAGCGACAATTGCCAATGTTTTAAACAGTCTGGATGTGCCACGCCCACCAGTGAAGCTTCTCAGTCCCTACGGATACTTTACTCAAGACAATGTCTTCACACCTGAAAATCAGGAGGTGAAGGGTTATCTGGGGGTTTTTACAAGTGGTATGAATCTGGAGCAGCTCGCCACCTTTTTTGTTAATCTTGGCGTGCAGTCGGATTTCCATTACGCCAGTGATCTGACGACAGATGAACTGCGTGATATTGTCAAAGATACTCTGCAAGATACTGATAAACGGCTGGTAATTAATTATACGCGGCAGGCTATTGATCAAGACGGTGGCGGGCATATTTCACCCGTAGCTGCCTATGATGAAGACAACGATAAAGTGCTGATACTGGATGTGGCGAAATACAAATACCCGCCTGTCTGGATAACCACGTCCGAGCTGCATGACGCGATGTCAGGAATAGATACAGACTCAAATCTTAGCCGTGGCATTGTTGTCGTGTCGAAATAGAACACACCTGACTACCGAAAATACCAAGGGCTCCCCGAGTCCTTGATGGCTGCTGGATTACGTCCCGTCAGAAAACCTCAGGTATCATCTTGCGGTTGCGCTGTCGCGAGACCCGGTATAAATCAATCATGATATATTACTGAAGTGCGTGAAAAGATCCCAGATGGGTGAGGGGCGTTCACGTTCAGGTTGCGAAAAATCACTTTCGACTGCTGTCCTTATTGGATTCTCAAAGGGGGGAGGAACCAGCGTTTTGGCGCCTGTGAAATAATAGTGCGCTATGGGCATGGAAATAATATAAAAATTCCAATATGCGGGCTTATTAATATGGGTAATATACTTACACAGGGGCTTACCTTAAAATATAGGGGGTTTGAATTCGGAGGCATTCAGACCGGGCAGCAACTAATAGCTGATCTCATTCGGGGAACAAAATAAAACATGGATTACTTTCTCCAACAACTTATCAATGGTGTGACGTTGGGGTCTATTTATGGGCTCATCGCCATCGGATATACGATGGTTTACGGTATCATCGGCATGATTAACTTCGCCCATGGTGATATCTTCATGGTCGGTTCTTTCATAGCTCTTGTGCTTGTTGTGGCACTTGGGATTACCGCAGCTACACCGATTTTGCTTTTGATTTTAGCTCTGGCCCTCGTTCTGGTTGTGGCCATGGCTTTGACTGCTGTTTGGGGATGGACAGTAGAGCGAATTGCCTATCGGCCTTTGCGCGGGTCTTTCCGCCTTGCGCCGCTGATTACGGCAATTGGTGCATCAATTGCTCTTCAGAACTTCGTACAGGTTTCTCAGGGTGCGAAAAACAAGCCACTTCAGCCGCTGATCTCCGGAGGATTTCAGCTGACAGATGGTGGTGCAGACGGGTCCGGCTTTGTGGTGAACCTGTCCTATGTTCAGATCCTGATTGTGGTGACGACCGTGATTCTCATGCTCGGTTTCACCTACCTCATCAACAATACAAGTCTTGGTCGTTCGCAGCGTGCCTGTGAGCAGGACCGCAAGATGGCTTCTCTGCTTGGTGTGAATGTTGACCGCACCATTTCCCTGACCTTTGTGATGGGTGCGTCTCTGGCTGCCGTCGCGGGTCTGATGTTCCTGCTCTACTACGGCGTGGTTGACTTCTACATTGGCTTCCTAGCCGGTGTTAAAGCGTTTACCGCTGCTGTTCTGGGTGGAATTGGTTCCTTGCCGGGTGCGATGCTGGGTGGTCTTTTGATCGGCCTGATCGAGACATTCTGGTCCGGGTATTTCTCTGTTGAGTACAAAGACGTGGCTGCGTTCTCGATCCTCGCGATCGTGCTCATCTTTATGCCGGAAGGTCTTCTCGGCCAACCTGAGGTGGAGAAGGTATAATGCAAGCAAGACAAAGAGACAGCTTGCTTGTTGCAAGTTTGAAAGACAGTCTGGGCGGCGCGGTTATTACGTTTGCGCTTGCCTGTGTGATGGTGGGCCTGAAGGTTGATGTAGCTTCCGGCCGTGGGGCGGAACTCTTCCTTGAGCATCGCTGGTTTGCGGTTGCTGTTGCTGTGCTCGTCGTGTTCACTGGTCGCTTCCTGATGAACATGTTCTTCTGGAAGCGTGACGATGCGCCAAGCATCGGTCTTTCCGGTTTTCTGCCTAAAGGCGGTTTGGGGAACGGCACCACGAGCATGCTTAAGTATGGCATGCTCATTTTGGCGGTCGTGCTTCCATTTGCGCTGATGTTCTGGCTGGGGGCTCGTGGGTCCCGTCAGTATATTGACCTTGCCATTTTGGTGCTCACCTATGTGATGCTGGGCTGGGGGCTGAACATCGTGGTTGGCCTTGCTGGCCTGCTCGACCTTGGTTATGTGGCGTTTTATGCGGTGGGAGCTTACTCCTACGCGTTGCTGGCGCATTACTTCGGGTTCTCGTTCTGGCTCTGCCTGCCGCTGGCCGGTATTCTGGCTGCGTTCTGGGGTATTATTCTGGGCTTTCCGGTACTGAGGCTTCGAGGCGACTACCTTGCCATTGTAACGCTTGCGTTTGGTGAGATTATCCGCGTGGTGCTGCTGAACTGGTACGAGTTTACCGGTGGTCCTGATGGTCTTTCCGGTATTCCACGTCCGAGCTTCTTCGGTCTGGAGTTTACCCGCGGTGAAGGTGGTTTTGCGGACTTCTTCGGTTTGAAGTTCAGCAGTATCCACCGCATTATCTTCCTTTACTACCTCATCTTCGCGATGGCCTTGTTTACAAACTTTGTAACCATGCGCTTGCGCCGGATGCCGATTGGTCGTGCATGGGAAGCCTTGCGAGAGGATGAAATTGCCTGCCGTGCGCTTGGTATCAATACAACGACAACCAAACTGACAGCCTTTGCTCTTGGTGCGATGTTCGCTGGCTTTGCAGGATCTTTCTTTGCAACGCGTCAGGGCTTCATCTCTCCTGAGAGTTTCACCTTCCTTGAATCAGCGATCATTCTTGCGATTGTGGTTTTGGGTGGTCTTGGCTCACAGATGGGTGTGGTGATCGCTGCGATTGTGATGATCGGTGGCTTCGAATTCTTCCGCGAGTTTGAAGAGTATCGCATGCTTGTCTTCGGTATGATTATGGTGGTGATCATGGTTTGGAAACCACGTGGATTGATCTCAAGCAGAACGCCAAGTGTGGCACTTTCCAAAAACGCTAAGGGCATCTCTGCCGATCTTGTTCAGGAGGGCCACGGATGAGCACCTGGGACACAAACCCTGTTCTGAAGGTTGACCACCTGACAATGCGCTTTGGCGGATTGACGGCGATCAACGACCTGAGCTTCAACGTTGGGCGTGGTGATATTACTGCGCTGATCGGGCCGAATGGTGCGGGTAAAACCACAGTGTTTAACTGCATCACCGGTTTTTATAAGCCGACTGAGGGCCGTCTGGTCATGAACCGTTCCAGTGGTGAAAAGCACCTTTTGGAGCGGATGGCTGACTTCAAGATTACGGCGGACGCGAAGGTTGCCCGTACGTTCCAGAATATCCGGCTGTTTGGCGGGATGACTATTCTGGAAAACCTGATGGTGGCGCAGCACAATCCGCTGATGGTTGCCTCCAACTGGACCATTGGTGGTCTGCTTGGTCTGGGTGGTTACAAGAAGTCCAATTTGGATGCGATTGAAACTGCCAAGTACTGGCTGGAGCGCATTGATCTGATTGATCGTGCAGATGCCCCTGCGGCTGATCTTTCCTACGGCGATCAGCGCCGTCTGGAGATTGCCCGCGCTATGTGTACTGGCCCTGAGCTTCTTTGTCTGGACGAACCAGCTGCTGGTTTGAACCCGAAAGAGAGTTTGGAGCTGAACAATCTGCTTCAATACATCCGTAAAGAACACGACACCTCTGTTTTGCTGATTGAGCATGACATGTCTGTTGTGATGGAAATCTCCGACCACGTGGTGGTGCTGGATTACGGCGTGAAGATTTCCGATGGCACCCCTGAGTTCGTCAAGAACGATCCGCATGTGATTGCGGCGTATTTGGGTGTTGAGGATGATGAAGTGGAGTTGGTTGAAGAGGAGGTGGGTCTATGAGCGCGCAACAACCACTCCTGAGCATTCGCGGAGTTGAAACCTTCTACGGCAAGATTCAGGCGCTGCATGGCGTTGATCTTGATGTGTATGACGGTGAGATCGTGACGCTGATCGGGGCGAACGGGGCGGGGAAATCCACCCTGATGATGACCGTTTGCGGTACCCCGCAGGCTCGTAATGGCTCGGTGACGTATTGTGGTGAAGACATCACCTACAAGCCGACCTTCGAGATTATGCGGACCGGTATTGCCCAGTCGCCGGAAGGACGCCGTATCTTCCCGCGCATGACGGTTCTAGAGAACCTGATGATGGGCGGTATGGTTGCCGGTAACGAGCATTTTGAGGAAGATCTGCGCCGTGCGTTTGAGCTGTTTCCGCGTTTGAAAGAACGTCAGCAGCAGCGCGGCGGGACTTTGTCCGGCGGTGAGCAGCAGATGCTGGCGATTGCCCGCGCTCTGATGAGCCGTCCGCGTTTGTTGTTGCTGGATGAACCGTCTCTGGGGCTGGCTCCGATTATCGTGTCGCAGATTTTTGATGCGATCCGGGAGCTGAACCGCACTGATGGTCTGACTGTGTTCCTTGTTGAGCAGAATGCGTATCACGCACTCAAGCTGGCTCACCGGGGCTACGTGATGGTCAACGGCACAATCACCATGACCGGCACAGGTAAGGAGCTTTTGTCTCGTGAAGAGGTGAAGGCAGCTTATCTTGAAGGCGGCGCGCACTAAGGAGGCGAAGAGATGGGTATTCTTTACGGCAGCTCGTTGTCTGCCTTTATTGTTCTGGTTGTTGCCCTTGGCGGGCTGGCTGCTGCTGCTACCGGTCGCTCTGTTGCGACCACATGGCGGCCGTTGCCGATCCTGTTCTGGTTCATCTTCCTGCTGACCCTTGCGATCCGGTTCCTGTCATTTGCACTGTTTGAAGAGCCTCTGCTTTCCATTCAGTACCTTGTGGTGGATTACGCCATTCTCATTGGCATTGCGCTGGTGGGTTATCGCAGGACACGGACCATGCAGATGGTGACTCAGTACAGCTGGCTCTATCAGAAGGCGGGTCCATTGGGCTGGACGCTGAAACCTGGTCAGAAAGATAATTACTAATTCGCAAAATTACTTAGATAATTGTTGCGCATCTGGTCAGTTCTGGTTCACACTAGTGACTGGCTATGCATCCGGTTGATGAGCACGGAGAGGTCTCATTGACGGAAGCATTGAGCAGGCGAGGGGTTTGCCTGCTCCAGTGGGGGGCAATTGATGTTTCCCATTCAAATTAATTGAGAAATGCACCTGATTCGGGGAGTTTTTTATGAAAAAGTATCTTTTGGCAAGCGTTGCCGGTGTTGCTGCTATGGCAATGTCTGGCGCGGCTATGGCTGAAATCGTTATTGCTACTGCAGGCCCAATGACAGGTCAGTACGCATCGTTTGGCGCACAGATGAAAGCTGGTGCTGAACAGGCTGTTGCTGACATCAACGCAGCTGGCGGCGTGAACGGCGAGATGCTTGTTTTGGAAGTTGGCGATGATGCATGTGACCCTAAGCAGGCTGTTGCTGTTGCAAACCAGATGGTTGGTAAGAACGTAGCGTTCATGGCTGGCCACTTCTGCTCCGGTTCTTCCATTCCAGCTTCTCAGGTTTATGCTGAAGAGGGTATCATTCAGATCACTCCAGCATCCACCAACCCGAAGTACACCGACGAGCGTCCTGGTCCGGGCACCTACCGTGTTTGTGGTCGTGATGACCAGCAGGGTCGGGTTGCAGGTACTACACTTGCGACTGAATTCGGCGGCAAGAACATTGCTGTGATCCACGACAAGACCGCTTATGGTAAAGGTCTTGCTGATGCGACCAAGGCAGTGATGAATGCTGCTGGTAAGCAGGAAGCTCTTTATGAAGCTTACACTGCTGGTGAAAAAGACTACACAGCGCTGGTTTCCAAGCTGAAGTCTGAAAAAGTCGACGTTCTTTACGTTGGTGGTTACCACACTGAAGCTGGTCTGATGAAGCGTCAGATGGTTGATCAGGGCATGGACACCATTCTGGTTTCCGGTGACGCTCTGGTGACTGACGAGTACTGGTCCATCACTGGTCCTGCTGGCGCAGGCACCCTGATGACCTTCCCGCCGGACCCACGTAACAATAAAGAAGCTGCTGCTGTTGTGGCTGCTCTTGAAGCTGCTGGCAAGACCACTGAAGGTTACGCACTTTACACCTATGCTGCGATCCAGACATGGGCGAAAGCTGCTGCTGCTGCAGGTTCCACCGATTACGACGAAGTTGTTGAAGCGCTGAACGGCGGCAAGTTCGACACCGTTCTGGGTGAACTGTCCTTCGACGAAAAAGGCGACGTGTCTCTGCCAGGTTATGTTTGGTACGAGTGGAAAGACGGTTCCTACGGTTACCGCTAAGATTTAAAGCCTGAAATCATTCAGGTTTTGAGAGGGTTCCGGAGCAGTGCTCCGGAACCCTTTTTTGTTGAAATTGACCGAGGCTGGCAGAACCTTGTTAAGCGTAATGATGCTCAGTCAGCCAAAGGGCATCGCTGGCTATACTTGACTTAAGCTTCAGTGGCTAAGCTGGGGCATCTTAATTGTAGGTGCCTGATGATTGTTCGTTGTTTTACGTTGCTTTCAATTCTGTTTTTTTCAGGTGCTGCGCTGGCCCAGGGCTCCCGTATTTCGCAGTCTGAAGATGTGATGGTGTTTGATCAGTGCCTTGAGGAAGCGGGGCTTGCGTTTAACGCCAGAGTCCAGTGCATTGGAGGGGTGTTTAGAGCTTGCCTTGATAAACAAGAGGACGACAGTACCACCAACATACGGGAATGTTATTCAAGAGAAACAGCGCTGTGGGAGCGACTGATTGCTGATGTGGATACGAATCTGGAGCGTCGGCAGGACAATTCCACCAGAACCGAGCTGGGTGAGGCTAACCGGAACTGGGAGTCGTTTCGAAACAGTGCCTGTAACATTCCTTATGTTTTGAACCAGCAACGGGAGCCTGCCGCGGTTAGAGGCGCGGAGTGCTTTAATCGGTCAACAGCGCTTTGGGCGCTTCAGCTTACAGAATTTGTGCGTCCAGCGGGGAACTAGAGCTTTATGAGAAACTTCACATTGGTCATAGTGTTGTCTGCCTTCTGGTCCGGTTCTGCGTTTTCTGCGCAGCAGGTTGATCTGCCGCTTTGTGTGGTTGGTGATGGTAAAACGCCGGTTCCAAGGTGGGAGGTCGTCGGGGCTCCGGTGGAGGCTACTGAGGGTGGAGAAGCCAAACCGTTTACCTATGCTGTTGCCTATCCACCTCCGGCCTATCAAGGTTTGATGGCGCATTTGCGCATCCAATTAGGGGATCTGGATGAAGCCTCCTGTTCTGCCCTACGTGATGACCTTGTGCAGGCGCGGGGAAACTCCGATCAGGGTGCGTCTATTGTGATTCAGTGGCTGTTTGATGATGGCGGCGCACAAGATGATATTCGCTCGCTGGATTTTCAGGAATTGCCCGAGTTTTCAATGGGTGGCTGTTGGCTTGATGGTGTCTACCAATTTTCTGCACAAGGGGGTGTAGACGCGGATACTGAGGCAGAGGAGTATACGCTGACTCCGGTGCCCATGGAGGCCCTTCAGCAAGCTGATGAGTTTTGCCGTCCTATTCAAGAAGGGTGAGGCGGCAGTCGCACCCGCTTGGGCGGTATGTTTTATAACTTTGCGGTATCTGACCCTATCTGCCAGAGTGGCTAATGCCCTCGATGCTCTAGGTAATTCAACTTACTCGTGCATAGCTCAGAGATTTCCCTGTTCAAACCCTATCTGGATTTACTAGTCTGATATATCAATTTGATTCAAATTGTTTGCAATGGGAGACTGTGGGAGGTGCGTGCAGGTAGCAAACGTGGGCGTTTGAATGGTTTACCTGTGCATGGTCTGGGGTAGTCATGCGATATAGAACCCTTTTGATTTCAATATGTTTTGCCGCAGCTGGGTGCATGCCACACTACAGCGGTGATGTGGCTGATCTGGCGGAACCTGCTGTGAAAATAGCGAGGGCCAAACCCACTGTTCCTGCTCCTGCAAAAACGGAGACTGAGCGTGCGGCGGCGGCTGCGCTTGCAGGCAAGTGGTCGGTGGTGCGCGCGCAGGGGCAAAGCCCGTGTGCATTGCAATTGAAGACTGCACAATTTGGCGTGAACTATGCCGCAAGTTCAGTCTGTTTCGGCAGGCCGAATGTGTGGGCATGGACTATGAAAGAGGACGCATTGGTCCTGTTTGATCACAAAAGTGAGGTGATCGGATCTTTTCGCAGAAGTGAGGCGGGCAGTTGGACTGAAGCAAATGAGGGTGGGGGCCCTGCGCTTCGTCTGGTCCGGCTGGGGTCTTAGAGCGTATTCCCGAAAAGTTGGTCCGGTTTTCGGACAGGAATACGCATGACAATAAAGAGTTGGAGCTTGGTGCGTGAATGTATATGAACGCAGCAGGCTCTAGAGCCGCCACGGCCTATGAAACATAAAAATGCCGTGCTGGGGGGAATGGAATGAAGAGGTTTGTCGTTGCGGCAAGCGCGCTGGTGCTTGTCGGCTGCCAGAGTGCAGGGGGACGCACCGGACTAGAGGGGGCGGCTGTTTCAGACCCGTCCCTTAATCCAAGCAGCAGTGAGAGCGCGGCGGCTCACGACCAGACCACGCAGACCATACCCTACTATAATAGAGATGGTGCGGTTGTTCCGCAGGTAGCGGATGGATCAGAGCAAGTGGTTTTTGAACCGGGTTCCGAACTTGCGTTCAGCTCTGGTTCTACGGCTACAACAGCTTTTGGCGAGGATGAGGAGCCGGTGCCGAAACCTGTCGCGTATGCAGCGAACCTGGCGGGAAGCTGGCGTATCTACCTGAGTTCTGAAGGGCGTGTGTGCCAGTTGGAACTGGGCAGCAAGCCAAAGCGTGCCGGCTTCAAGGCAAAGACAAGAGACTGTATGGATGGTGATTTGTTCTTCGTTTCCAACTGGGGGGTGCGAGACGAGAAACTTTTGTTGTTTGATGACCTGTCTCGCATCAAAAGCAGTATGCAGATGACCGGGCAAAACCGCTGGGAAGGGCAACTGGCAAGTCACAGCAGGTCCATCACCATCACACGGTAAACCGCTGAGTAAGACCTAGCGGTTCAGTATAACTGGCTTTGAGGCCGATCAGCTTTGTTTTTCCATGGTCTGATCTGGCTTGCTCTGGGTTGGCAGGTGGGCCATCCATTTGCGGCGGATACCCTTTTCCAGATCCAGATTGTTGCGGTCTGCATAAAGCAGAAGATGGGCGAGCAGGTCGGCGGCTTCGTCTTCTTTTTGCGTGTGCAGCTCTGTTGGTGTTGCAGCGCCCGCACGGCCTCGGCGGCTGGCTTTCATGTGGGCAGCCGTTAGCTCTCCCAGCTCTTCCTGAAGTTTGGCCAGATACCAGATCTCGTCGCGGTTGATGTTAAATCGCTTGGCGTAGATATCGGAAACAGTTCTTACAAGGTGCAAAAGTACTTTGAGTGTCATTGGAATGGACTAAGTGGTTGTGCCTGCCATGGTCGTTTCCATGGTTAGGCTGGTGATTTGGGTGAGCGAGTTGCTACGGAGAATCCGCAGGCCTTTTCGGCGGGACGCTCTGGAGAAACTTCGGGGTGGCATCATATGCACTGTCTATACGCTTGTCATTCAGGGCGCGGCAAAGATCACTGACCGCATCCACCGAATGGATTGCACGAAACTCGTCGGTGTGGGGCAGGATAGCCTGAATGCCGCGGGCCTTGGCTTCAAACTCATCGTAGCGCAGCAGTGGGTTGAGCCAGATTAGTCGTCGGCACGACCTGTGCAGGCGGTCCATCTCGACGGACAGCTCGTCAAATGCTTCCCGCTCCAGTCCATCGGTGATGAGCAAGACAATAGGTCCGCCATGGCTGACGCGTCTGAGCCATGTGCGGTTGAAGGTTTGCAGGGAGCTGGCGATGCGTGTGCCGCCGGACCAGTCCTCAACTTCGTCGGAGCAGGCGGCTAGGGCCTCGTCCGGGTCCTTCATGCGTAGGGCGCGGGTGATGTTGGTCAGCCGGGTGCCGAACAGGAATGTCTGTGTTTTGCGTTTTTCGGAGAGCGCGTGGAGGAAGTGCAGCATGATGCGCGAATACTGGCTCATGCTGCCGGAGATATCGCAGAGCGCAACAATGGGTGGGTGCACGCGCGCGGGGGCTTTGTGCTTGAGGTCGATGATAGATCCACCTGCTTTCAGCGTGGCACGCATGGTTCTTCTGGCGTCGACCTGTTTGCCGGGCGTATGCGAGTGTACCGGTTTGAAGCGCCGCGAGCGGATTTGATCTGCTGGCATGGTGAGGTGGGCGAGGGATCTGCGGGCTTGCGCAATCTCCTCGGCGGTCATCTGGGCGAAGTCCTTTTTTTGCAGGACTTCCTTTTCCGAGACCGTGAAGCGGGCGTCCACCTCGATCAGCGGTTTGGTTTCTTTGGCCTCACGCTGTTTATTGGCTTCAAACGCATTGGCAACGCGGGATTGGGCCGCGCGGGGCTTTTCCGGTTGGCGTTGTCCTGCCGGGGCGACGGGAGAGAGAAGCGCCAGCATCTTTTCGACAAGGCCCTTACTTTGCCAATAAAGGCGGAATGCTTCATCAAAGACCGGTTGCTGGTCGCGTTTATGGACGAAGACCGCGTGCAGGGTCCAGTACAGGTCCTGCTTACTCTCAATGCCGTTGATGGTCACTGCGCTCACTGCATCCACCACAGAGGACGGGCCAGCAGGTAGACCTGCTTTGCGCAGGGTTCTGGCAAAGTGCACGATGTTTTCCGTGATGCGCCCATGAGGCGGGCGCGGGGATGGAGTGGTGTCTTGGGTGTCCTGCATGGGCACAGCTACAGGGTCTGGGCAGGCATGTTGCCGGCAACGGAGGCCTTTGCGTTGGCTTCCATGCGGATTTCATCAAGGATTGCGCGGGTTCTTGAGCCTTTTATGCGGTCGATGTCCTCTTGATACTTGAGCAGCACGCCAAGCGTATCCGAGACCATCTCCGGATCGAGGGCGACCTCCTGCAATTCTGTCAGGGCTGTTGCCCAGTCCAGCGTTTCTGCGACCCCCGGCTTTTTGAAGAGGGCTTCGTCCTCGCGCAGCTTTTGTACAAAGGCGACGACCTGTGCGGAGAGGGCGGCGGCGGCATTGGGCAGTTTGGTCTGGACGATTTGTAGCTCGCGCTCAGCTGTGGGGTAATCGACCCAGTGATACAGACAGCGGCGCTTGAGGGCGTCGTGGATCTCGCGAGTGCGGTTGGTGGTGATGACGGTAATCGGCGGCTCTTCGGCTTTGATGGTGCCAAGCTCGGGGATGGTCACCTGACTGTCGGCCAGCACCTCCAGCAGGAAGGCCTCAAAAGCTTCATCGGTGCGGTCCAGCTCGTCGATCAGGAAGATCGGGGAACCGAGTTTGGTGGTCTCCAGAGCTTGCAGGACAGGGCGCTTGATCAGGAAGCGTGGGCTGTAAAGGGTGGTGTTGAGGTTCTGGCGGTCAACGCTGCCAGAGGCCTCGGCCATGCGGATTTCCACCATCTGGGCGGCGTAGTTCCACTCGTATACGGCGGAGGTGACGTCCAGTCCCTCATAACACTGCAAGCGCACCAGCGGGCGGTTGAGGGTGGCGGCGAGGACCTTAGCGATCTCGGTTTTGCCGACGCCAGCTTCGCCTTCCAGAAAGAGCGGGCGTTGCATACGCAGGGAGAGATGGAGCACGGTTGCGAGCGAACGATCTGCCAGATACCCGCCAGAACTTAAGAGCGCGAGGGTTTCTTCAATTGAGTTTGGTAGATCAACCTTACTGCTCATGCGTATTCCGCTCCCGCGTTTTTCTTAGGGTCTTGTGCGCTTTGGGTGCGCCTTATGATCATAATAGGCAGAAAAACGTATAATGAAAGCAGATTGTTGGTGGTGGGCTGGTCGGTTGTCCTAGCGGTTTGTCAGGCCCAGCCCGATGCCATCGCGCATTACGGTGATGGCTTGCGGTGTGAAGGCACCGCCTGCTTCTTCGTGCAGGGTGAAGCCGGGCAGGATTTGCAGCGGGGCTTTGCTGGCCGCAACGGCGCGCACAATGATGCGGGTGGCGGGTGCGTTTGCAGTGGGGCGGATCGGGATAATGTCGATGGCGCCGAAGCGGCGCTCCATGGGGCCAAGCAAATCCTGAAGGCCGTCTGCTCTGAAGATGATGGAGAGGGTTCCGCCGTCTTTGAGCAGGTCCTTGGCGGTCTTGATCCACGGTTCGATGCCGCGTTCGTCCAGCGCGTGGGCCGGCGCGCGGTCTGACTGTGGTGTGACGCGGAAGCGGGTGCTGTCGTAGTAGGGCGGGTTCATGATCACGTGATCTGCGATGGATGAGCCCAGACCGCTTTGATGGCGAATGCTGCCCTTTGCAGTTAGATTGGCTTCCAGAATGGAAACGCGATCAGCAAAGCCTATGTTCTCCGGCAGGGACAAGGCATTGCGGGCCAGTGCTGCGGTGACGGGGTCAACCTCCACGCCAACAGCTTTGATTAGCGGCAGGCGGTGGGCTGCGCAAAAGGCGGCGGTGCCGACGCCGGTGCCCAAATCGTAGAGCGTTCCGGTCGTGCTTTCCGGCAGAGATGCGGCCAGATATACGGCGTCCAGACCCGCTCTGTGGCGGCCTTTGGCTGGTTGTTCCACCATGACTTTACCGCCGAGGAACTTGTCCTGGGTGGTTTGTTGTTGAGGCTGAGGTGTTTCAGGGTTGGTCATGGCGGTGCCGGATCAATAAAAGTCGCAGTAACGCACTGATACAGCCTGCCGGTTTTCATGCAATCCCTATTGTCTATCTGGCGGAAAGTTTTCACGCGTCTTTTAGGTAGTGCTCAAGGCCTTCATCACGCATGATCTGGCAGGCTTCGTCGAAGCGATCTGCTTCCACCATGATGCGGCGTGGGAGAAAGCCGAGAGAGCCGTCCAGTATGCTCATGTTGGTGTCGGCGACAAAATAGATGATTTCTGCTCCTCCCAGCAATGCTTCAAGGTGTGAAATGACGACCGGATCCGTTGTTCTGATAAGTTCTTCCACGGTGGTTTCCTCCTGATGCGACCTGCCAATTTGGCTAGAAATTATGCAGGATGTGGCTGGTATTGGCAAAATAACCAATTGTGATTGGTAAATTGTTCATTGGACACCACTTTATTGGCAGCAAATTCTTACTAAAGCTTGCCCGAACTGACCTACACACCTATTGTCCCGTTGGAATCAAAATAGAGGTATCCCGTGGGCGTAGTTGGTCTTCAATCACAGACAGCCAAACCAGCTGGAATTCAAAGGCTCGTTGAGCTCGTTTCTGGTGACATGGAGAAGGTGAACGAGCTGATCCTCTCCAAAGCCGGTTCTAACGTTGAGCTGATCCCGGAAATTGCACGACATCTGATTGATTCAGGTGGAAAGCGTTTGCGCCCGATGCTGACACTGGCGTTTGCGCAGATGTTTGGCTACGAGGGCAAGGGGCATGTCATCCTTGCTGCATCTGTGGAGTTCATGCATACGGCGACTCTGCTGCATGATGATGTTGTCGATGAAAGCGATATGCGCCGCGGTAAGCTGGCAGCTCGCAAGCTGTGGGGCAATCAGGCCAGCGTGCTTGTGGGTGACTATCTGCTGGGGCAGGCCTTCAAGATGATGGTTGATGTGCACTCGCTGGAAGCGTTGCGCATTCTTTCTGAAGCCTCTGCAATTATTGCAGAAGGTGAAGTGCTTCAGCTGGGCGCAGCTCAGGATACCACTACGACCTTTGAGACCTACCTGCAGGTGATTGAAGCAAAAACTGCGGCCCTGTTTGCAGCTGCCTGTGAAGTTAGCCCCGAGATTGCCGATAAGGGCGCTGAGATGCGTGCTGCTGCGCGCAAGTTCGGCCTTGAGCTGGGCTATGCCTTCCAGCTGGTTGATGATGCGCTGGATTATGGCGGGGCGACCGTTGATCTTGGCAAGGATGTTGGCGACGACTTCCACGAAGGCAAGATCACACTGCCAGTCATCTACGCCATGGAGCGTGGCAGCGATGAGGACAAGGCGTTCTGGAAGCGTTGTCTGGAAGATGGTGACATCAAGGACGGCGATCTTGATCACGCAATCAAGCTGCTGAATGACACCGGTGCTTTGGCTGATACCGTACAGCGTGCCCGCGACTATGGCGCATCTGCAATTGATGCCTTGTCCGGCCTGCCGGATGGCCCTGCCAAGGTGGCCCTGAAAGACGCCGTCGACTTCTGCATCGCCCGCGTCAGCTAATCAGGCAAAAGCCTCGAGACGACCAAAAGCGCCAAGCATCCCTGCTGCGGCGCTTTTTTGCTGGGTGGTTTTTGGAGTGAAGAGTGTGTTCCGTGGTGCAGGGGCTCGCTGCGGGAGAGCCATATGGATACACATTGGATCGAGGTGCCCTAATCCGAAGCCGTTTGTCTTGTGCATGCATTTGAATGGTGAGGGTGCGGGAATAAGCGGTGCTTTGCTGTCGTTGCGACATCTGCAGTAACCTGCAAGCCGTTGCTGACACGGTGGGCCACAAGCGGATAGTCGAGTAGATCAATCAATAGATGATGCGGTCTGAATGGTGGTGATTACCTTCAGCGTAAAGGCATTAATGAACGAGCCATCCTCCATCGACGGTCAAAACGGATCCATTTACATAATCCGATGCCCTTGATGCTAAAAAGATAGCCGCGCCAACCATATCTTCAGGTTTACCCCACCTTCCGAGCGGGATACGCGCAGCTATATCTTTATGGAGTTTGGGATCTTCTACCATTGTTCGGGTCATATTGGTCTCTACAAACCCCGGCGCTATAGCGTTAACCAGAATGCCTTTCGCGCCCCACTCATTTGCTAGAGAACGCGTCATACCAACAACTCCAGATTTTGCGACCGTGTAGGAAACCCCTCGTGGACCACCCTGGTATGCGACAATCGAAGCGATATTTATAATCTTTCCTGTTCTCCCAGCGTCGAATGCACTTTTTGCAAACTCTCGGCACAAGAAGAAGCTACTTTTCAGATCAACATCCAATACGCCATCCCAGTCTTTCTCTGAAAAATCGACAGCTGCGTTACGGCAGTTTATGCCCGCACTGTTCACCAAGATATCGACTGGCATCACCTCAGAAGCGATGCGTGCTGCCAAAACGGATTCTCTTAGATCCAGTTCAAGTTCACGGGCAGTTCCCCCTGCCTGCTTGATCTGATCAATAGTATTAGCAAGGGATGCACAATCGGCACAAATGACGTGTGCCCCGGCATTCGCCAAACCGATACTTACCGCCTGACCGATGCCCATTGATGCACCCGTAACGAGCGCTGTTTTGTTTTTCAATGAAAAGAGATCGCCCACGAACTGGCTCCTAATAGTCAGGCGGGCCATAATACGTATATTGAGGGTACCACCAAATTCTAGTAGCAAGCAGTATTGTTCGAAGAGTTTGTGTTAATGAAGGCAGTCCCAATAAGGAAGCTTCCCATGAAACTAGCAGTGACTGGCGCAAACCGCGGGATAGGTCTTGCTCTCGTGAAAGAGGCAAGCCACCGTGGATATGAAACGCTAGCTTGTATCCGCTCTGAAGAAAAAGCGACAGCGGTTGAAGGATTGAACGGGGTAAGTGTTGCGCTAGCTGATGTGCGCGACCCAATAGCCCTAAACAATGCTGCTAAATCTTTTGGCTCGCTGGATCTGGTGGTAGCCAATGCGGGTCGTTTCATTGGCCGTTGGGGGATTGAAGACCCGGAATATACCCCGGCGGCTTTTGAAGAAGTTCTCATGACCAACGTGTCCGGAGCGTTTTTTACTGCGCGGGCATTTGTGCCCTACCTGCCCAGTCCTGGGGGCAAGATTGCGATTATCTCGTCCTTTAGCGCATCAAACACAATTGAATGTACAGGGGATCGCTACATCTACCGCGCGTCTAAAGCAGGGGTAACCAATATTGCAACCAATCTCGCTGTGGAACTGGCAGAAAAAGGCATAGCGGTGGGCGCATACGACCCGGGGAGCGTGCAAACGGATATGTACGGCAAAAAGAAAGGTGCAACACATTCCCCAAGCGAGGCTGCTCAACGCCTGATGGATCGGTTTGAGGCGCTTTCGATGAAAAACACCGGAGTCTTTGAGGATTATGCAGGTCGCAAGGTTCCGTATTAACTCAAAGCAAGAGCCCTATGCCATAAGGCGCGCATAATAAGCATAAGCGCCCAAGTATCAGCAGGTCACAGAGCAACGTGCTGCATCTGCTAAAGCCTGTGCCCTGATGCATGTCTGCAAAGGCCTCAAATCTTCATCTGTGTTTCTGGGTGAGATCATTGATGGTGAACCAAGCTAATGCATGGACGAGCGGCCTGAATCGTCCTAAGTTTATAAGATACGTAAAAGAACCTATATTGAGCTGGGGAGTGGGGAGTTATGCATCTTACTGGGAAATGCCTTTGTGGGGCTGTGAAGTTTGAAGCGCAGTCTGATGGAGACGGCGCGGATCGGTGTCACTGCAAGATGTGTCGTCGTTGGGGTGGCGTTTATGACTCTGTGTTTGTGCCGAGTGAAACGGTAAAGATTGACGAGGGAGAGCACCTGATTAAATGGTATGAATCTTCCGATTTTGCTCGCCGTGGGTTTTGCTCTAACTGCGGGTCAAATTTGTTCTACCATGCTGATCGACATAAGGACTTCTCTCATCTTTACGCGGTTTCCGTTGGAACGCTTGATGAACCAACAAACTTGCGCGTAAAGAAGCATTACTTTTGTGCGTCGAAGGGCGACTACTACGAGATTGAAGACAGGCTGGAGAAGCTTGATACCTACTAGGCATTCCATTTGGAGCGTCTGAAGGGCTCTCAGCAGATATGCGCTTGATCCGGCTCGTAGTTGCTGAGAGGTGAACTGCGATTTCTGACGCGATAATGCCAGATCAAATCCGCGCTGTCTTGATCCACCAGTTGCTGCGGATTTCGTGCAGGTGGGCAGCGATTTTTTGGGCGGCTTCCAGTGTTTCGCAGAGGGCGAAGCAGGTTGCGCCGGAGCCGGACATGCGGGCAAGCAGGGTTTCTGGCTGGGAGGCCAGAAGGTCGAGGACCTCCGAGATTTCTGCTGCCTGCGAGATAGCCGGTTTTTGCAGGTCGTTGCGGCAGGTTTTGAGCCAGTTGGCCAGTGCCTTCATGTTTTCAAACTCTGCAGGCATCTCTGGCAGAGGAGAATTGTCTTTCTTCTCCAAGGCCTTGAAGATGGCTGGTGTTGAGATCTCAATCATGGGATTGACCAGAACCATGGCACCGGTTGGGAACTCGTTGACAGGCTCAATCACTTCCCCAATGCTGCGGATGCGGGCTGGCTTTTCTTCCAGACACATGGGCACATCGGCGCCAAGGTTTAAGGAGAGCTTGGAGAGGTCCGAAGGTGAAGGAGAGGCGCCCCAGAGTTTTGCAAGGGCGCGCAGCGTTGCGGCAGCATCTGCTGAGCCGCCGCCGATGCCTGCTGCAACTGGTAGGAATTTTTCCAATCGGATCAACGCACTTGAGGATGCGGGAACATGCTCTGATAGCATTTGTGCCGCTTTGTAGACCAGGTTGTTCGCAGGGGCATCCTGGATCTTCTCGGCAAACTCACCGGAGACTTCCAGCGAAAGCTGCGGGGCTGGTTTGACTGTTACCAGATCCCCCAGTTCCGGGAAGACAACGAGACTGTCCAGTGTGTGATAGCCATCCTCCCGCTGCCCAGTAATGTGCAGCGCAAGGTTTACCTTCGCACGGGCCAATTCTTTAACCAGCGTTCGTTTTGTATCGTCCAAGGTCATCGCAATCTGATCGTTTTATGAATTACTTGTTGTCTGTAGTGCTCGCCAGTCCAACAGGAACAGCGTCAGTCATTCCGTTCTCAATCTTGTCAAGAATACGCGCCAGATCTTCCTCTTCTGGCTCAAGGTCGCGTGCATGGTTCCACTTGTAGCGTGCTTCCAGTTTGCGTCCGATCTGCCAATACGCATCGCCCAGATGGTCGTTGATGATTGGGTCGTGGGGGCGCAAGGATACGGCACGCTCCAGCTGCTCGACGGCTTCGTCATAGCGGCCAAGGCGGTAGTACACCCAACCGAGGCTGTCAACGATGTAACCATCCGTTGGGCGCAGGCGCACGGCGCGTTCTATCATCTTCTGGGCTTCATCCAGCTTCAGGCCGCGGTCAACCAGTGAGTAGCCGAGATAGTTCAGGATCATTGGCTGCTCCGGCTTCAGCGTCAGTGCCTCGCGGAAATCTGCTTCGGCTGCTTCCCACTTATCCTGTCGTTCGCGGGTGATGCCGCGGAAATAAAGCAGGGTCCAATGGTTTGCCTGAATTTCGCTGATGGTGCCAAGGCCTTGATTGTAGGAGCTTTCAGCCTCTTTGAAGAGGGAGTGGCCGCGCAGTACGTTGCCCAGTGAGGTGATGGCCTCCAGATCGGATGGATCGGTTTCCACCAGCTTTTCCAGATGGGCGCGCGCTTCTTCCAGATTGTCCAGAATGTTGTAATGCAGGGCGATCTGAATCTCGGCCTCCCGCTTCATTGGCGAGCTGTCTGATACGGCTGACAGGTACTCAATGGCACGCTCATTGTCGCCAAGCTGCTCGAACAGAGAGGCTAGGCCAATCAGGGCGGAGTCACTGTTGGGGTTGAGGTAGATGGCAAGCTGCAAGTAGTTTGCGGAGAGCTCTTCACCTTCCTTGCTAACCGCAATGCCCAGACCGTGCAATGCTTCAGCCAAACCTTCTGCTGGTGTCGTTGCAACCCGCTCAATGACTTGGCCGCTCTCGATTTTCTCTCTCAAGGTTACGAGAAGGGGGTGACCGGGAATGAGCTGCTCGTATTCGGCAATGATATCGAGCGCTTCCTGCTGTCTGCCAGAGGCGGCTAACATGCGGGTGTAGGAGAGAGCGTTGCGCAGGGCACCACGGTCAATCTCATAGGCGGCTTTGTAGAACTCGGCGGCCTGGCGCGGATCATTGTTGTATTCTGCCAGCAGACCGGCATTGAAATTGATGAAGAGCTCAAACCAATTTGCACCGGTGGTCGCAGTCAGGTCCGCGATGGCCTCTTCGGTTTTGCCCTGACCGGCTTTTTCCCATGCGGAGACAAGGGCAAAGGTAAGGTGAGACAGAGGGTTTACGTTTTGAGCGACAGCGCCAGACAGGTCGGTGTTGAAGTCACCTTCATGCATATGCTGAACGGCAACGGCGAGCTGGGCGAGGAAGTGTTCCCTGTCTTCAGCCAGAATACGTTCAGCCAGTAGCTGCGCAGCGTTGACATTGCCGTTTGCCAGTGAGGTGACAAAAGCGCGGTCGAGAATGTAAAAATTATCGGGATCGCGCTGCAAAGCTGCGGTGAAATAGTTGGAGGCGGCGGCCAGATCCTGCGCGAGCAGGGCACTTCTACCTGATAGGTAACTTCCAGAAAGGGAGGTTGCCACCGGAAGGGGTTGGGGGCTTGCCTTGGCCTTTTGGGAGGTAGCAAATGGCGAACCTAACATGACAAGTGCCAGCGCTGAGGCTATGACTGCCTTTTTTGATAAAACGCTTTTACTAACAGAATGATAGGTTATACGGCCATTGTTCTGAGCAGAAGCAGAATTGGAGCGGAACAGCGCTAAATAGCTTGTCAGGGTCATATATGTCTCTCATTGAGAGCCGATTGCGACTCAATATTACATAAATCTGTTAGTGGCGAAGAGTGGCCTTTTTATAGCAGCCGGGTCACTCACCGCATGGTGCTGAGTGTATCCGAACATTCCTTCATTTAAACCTACATTTTTTCAAGTATCTGCGGATAAGTAAGTGTATTGATATTCATCGAGAATTCAGAAGTATTTACGCAATAACACTAAGGTCGAGGTCTTAGACTCTTGCTATAATGAGGCTGTTCATTGCAGATAGTAGGCAGTGGTGCAATTCCAAGTGAGATTGGTTGAGGTCTCACTCAATAAAGGGGGGTGTTATGACCAAGTGGGTCTACATCTTTGGAGAAAACAAAACCGAGGGCGATGCTTCCATGAAGGAGCTGCTTGGCGGTAAGGGGGCCAACCTTGCCGAAATGAGCAGACTAGGATTGCCTGTTCCTCCCGGCTTTACGATCACAACGCAAGTTTGCACGCACTATTATGACAAAGGCCAGCAGTATCCCGCCGCGCTCAAAGAGCAGGTGCATGCTGCGATTGTTGCTGTTGAAGAGCTGACGGGTCGTAAATTCAACTCTACGACAGAGCCATTGCTGCTTTCTGTGCGCTCCGGTGCCCGTGTTTCCATGCCTGGCATGATGGACACGGTTTTGAACCTTGGTCTTAATGACCTAACCGTTGAGGCGCTTGCAAAAGACGCAGATGATGAACGGTTTGCTTATGACAGCTATCGCCGCTTTATCCAGATGTATTCCGATGTGGTTTTGGGTGTTGACCATGATTACTTTGAAGAAATTCTGGAAGACTTCAAAGACGAGCATGACTACTCCCTTGATACGGACCTTTCCGGTGCTGACTGGAAGGGGATCGTTGCTGCCTACAAGGACAAGGTTGAAGAGGAGCTTGGTCGTCCTTTCCCCGAAGATCCGGAGGAACAGCTTTGGGGAGCTATTGGTGCTGTCTTCAAAAGCTGGATGATACCACGGGCAAAGACCTATCGCGCGCTGCATGAGATCCCTGAGGATTGGGGCACTGCGGTGAACGTTCAGGCGATGGTGTTTGGCAATACGGGCGATAATTCTGCAACCGGTGTTGCCTTTACCCGTAACCCGTCTACCGGTGAGAACGCGCTTTATGGTGAGTTTTTAATCAACGCGCAGGGTGAGGATGTTGTGGCGGGTATTCGTACGCCGCAGGACATTACGGAGAAAGCCCGGATCGAAGCGCATTCTGATAAGCCATCCCTAGAAGCGATCATGCCGGAGGTGTTTGCGGAGTTTCAGGCTGTCTGTGACAAGCTGGAGAACCACTACCGTGACATGCAGGATCTGGAGTTCACCGTTGAGCACGGCAAGCTTTGGATGCTTCAGACCCGTAGCGGCAAGCGGACGCTGAAAGCTGCGCTGAAGATTGCGGTTGATATGGCGGATAACGGTCTGATCACCAAGGAAGAGGCTGTCGAGCGTATTGCTCCGGCGTCTTTGGATCAGCTGCTGCACCCAACCATCGACCCAAACAGTGAGCGGGATGAGCTGACGGTTGGTCTGCCGGCTTCTCCGGGTGCTGCTTGCGGTGCGATTGTGTTCAACTCCGATGATGCCGAGACTGAAAAGGCAAATGGCCGCTCTGTCATTCTGGTTCGTACTGAAACCAGTCCGGAAGATATTCACGGCATGCATGCTGCGGAAGGCATTTTGACAACGCGCGGCGGGATGACCAGTCACGCGGCTGTTGTGGCACGCGGCATGGGTAAACCTTGTGTGGCTGGTGCGGGTACGATCCGCGTTGATGCACGCAATGAGATTATGACCGTTGATGGCCGCAGCTTTGGCAAGGGTGATGTGATCACCATTGACGGCGGTAACGGTCAGGTGCTGGCTGGCAAGGTGCAGATGCTGGAGCCGGAGCTTTCCGGTGATTTCAAGAAGTTGATGGAATGGGCTGATAGCATTCGCCGCATGAATGTGCGGGCAAATGCTGAAACCCCTGCAGATGTGAAGGTTGCGCTGTCCTTTGGCGCGGAAGGCATCGGTCTTTGCCGAACCGAGCATATGTTCTTTGAAGGCGAGCGTATTCTTGCGGTGCGCGAGATGATCCTGTCTGATACGCTTCAGGAGCGTAAAGCAGCGCTTGCAAAGCTGCTGCCGATCCAGCGTCAGGACTTCATCGATATCTTTGAGTTGATGGTTAATCGTCCGGTCACCATTCGTCTGCTTGATCCACCCTTGCATGAATTTCTTCCGAAGACGGAAGAGGACATTGCAGAAGTTGCCAAGCAGATGGACATTGATCCGGAAGAGCTGCGTGAGCGTGCGGAGGAGCTGGAAGAGTTCAACCCGATGCTTGGTAACCGTGGCTGCCGCTTGCTGATTTCCTATCCTGAGATTGCAGAGATGCAGGCCCGCGCAATCTTTGAAGCTGCTCTGGACGTTTCCAAGCGTCATGGCCGCAAGGTAGCACCTGAGATCATGGTGCCGCTGGTTAGTCTGAAGAGCGAGCTGGATATTGTTCGTGCGACTATTGAGAGTACGGCTGAGATTGTGGCACGAGAGCTGGGCGAGAAGCCGGAGTTTTCCGTTGGGACTATGATCGAGCTGCCAAGGGCCGCGCTGCTTTCTGAAGACATTGCGGAGTCCGCGGAGTTCTTCTCCTTTGGCACTAATGATCTGACGCAGACCACCTTTGGAATCTCCCGCGACGATGCGGCTTCCTTCCTGGGTAAGTATCAGGAAGGCAAGGTGATCGAGAAAGACCCGTTTGTATCACTGGATGTGAAGGGTGTCGGTCAGCTGGTGGAGCTTTCTGTCAAGAATGGCCGTAAGACCAAGCCTGACATCAAACTTGGTATTTGCGGCGAGCATGGTGGTGATCCGGCGTCTATTGCTTTTTGTGAGGAAGTTGGACTGAACTATGTGTCCTGCTCTCCTTTCCGCGTTCCTGTTGCGCGTCTTGCAGCAGCGCAGGCGGTGCTTGCTCAGCGGAATAAAGGGTGAGTGGCTTGACCAAAAAGGTGAGGAGCTGGCCCAGATCAGCGCCTACCAGTCTTAAAGAGTTGAGAGCTGGCGGTAAGCCAGCTCTTGCCCGTTTGCTTAGCGCGATCGAGAGCTATGAGGGGCATCCTCAGTTGACAGCTCTTTTGGATGAAGCGTTGCAAAACCCGATTGCGCACGTGGTTGCACTGACCGGACCTCCCGGTGTCGGGAAATCTACCCTTACAAATGCAATGATCTCCCAATACCGCAGCGCTGATCAAAGCGTTGGGGTGATTGCGGTTGATCCTTCCTCTCAGGTCACCGGCGGCTCGCTGCTCGGGGACCGGACACGGCTTTCAACGGACCCAGAAGACCAGAAGGTGTTTGTGCGCTCCATGGCGGCACGGGATCGGCTGGGCGGGCTCTCCGAACATGCCATTGCTGCGGTGATCCTGATGCGGGCCGTGATGGACCGGGTGATCGTGGAAAGTGTTGGTATCGGGCAATCCGAGGCTGATGTGGCTCTGGTTGCTGACACTTGTGTGCTGTGTATTCAACCGGGGTCTGGTGACAGCCTGCAATTCATGAAGGCAGGTATCATGGAGCTGCCGGATATCATCTGCGTGACCAAATCTGATATGGGTGACATTGCCAGTCGCGCACGGGCGGATGTGGAAGGGGCCATGAGCCTGAGTGCGCGCAGGGGGGATTGGAAGGTTCCGGTGCTGATGTTAAGCGCACTGGACAATAAAGGGCTGGGTGATCTGATCGAGGCCAGTGACTGTCATTATTCTGTGTTGCAGTCTGCTGGTGAACTTTCCGCTCAACGTTCCAATCAGGTGAAAGCGTGGTTGATAGACCAGCTAAAGGTTCAGTTCGGGCAGCACTGCGTTGCGGTGTTGCAAAGCGCTGACGTGAACTGGGACGAGGCGATCCGGCATCCTTTTGCCTTCAAGCAGGAAACCAGTGATACCTTCGCTGCGTTCTGGAAGGGTTTTTCCAAAAGCTAGCTTTTGAAAGGGCGCATAAAGTAGCTACAGCTTAGATTGCTGCGCCCACTCTGATCCTGCGTGGTTTTGGGATGCGTTCTTCGTGCATGTCCTCACGCCACAGGCGAAATTTGCCAAGCGGGATCGGGCGGGAGAACAGGTAACCCTGCATCATGGGGCAGTCCATGGTGAACAGCAGTTCCTTTTGCTCTTCTTCCTCAACGCCTTCCACACACACATTCATGCCAAGACGCAGGCCAAGCTTGATCGAGATTGCCAGAATTTCTCTCGCTTTTGGACATGTGACGGCGCCATTGATGAAGGAGCGATCAATCTTGATCTTGTCGAACAGATCCCGGCGCAGATAGCTGAGGGATGAGAAACCGGTGCCGAAATCATCAAGTGCGATTTTCACACCGGAGCTGCGCAGGCGCTCAATCACCTCAACCACGTTCTCTGAGTAGTTGATGAGCACATCTTCGGTTACTTCCAGCTCCAGACGGCCTGGCTCCAACTGGTATTTTTGCAGCAATGCGTTGACCAGTTCAGGGAACTCTGGATGACGTAGCTGGGTTGGTGAGACGTTCACGCACATGGTGACATTATCAAGGGAGGAGCCATCTTTGATTGCGTTCTCCAGCACCCATTCGCCGATGCGGTTGATGAGCATGGATTCTTCGGCAACCGGCAAAAAGGCAGCGGGTGGCAACAAGCCTTTTTTCGGGTGGTTCCAGCGAATAAGGGCTTCGGCGGCGAGAATGTTTTTGCCGGTGGCGTCCATAATAGGCTGGTAGTAGTTCTGGAATTCGTTGGCGCTGAGTGCGCGCTTGATGTCTTCCTCAATCTCGCGAGAGATCTGAAGGCTGTTTTCCATTTCTTTTTCAAAGATAACGTAGCGCCCACGGCCCAGTTTCTTGGCCTCGTAAAGGGCAATATCCGCTCTGCGCAGGAGGGCCGTCAGCTCGTGGCCATGCGCCGGTGAGAGCGCCACACCCATGCTGGCGGTGGTCAGGATCTTGTGTTTTTCAACCTTGAAGGCATCGGAGAGCATCTTTTCGATATACATGCAGGTCTCGATGATCTCTTCTACATTGGTGCGCTGAGAGAGCACCAGAAGGAATTCATCTCCACTGACGCGGGCGACGCGGTCTTCCGGATTTATTGATGACTTCAAACGCTCGGCGACTAGTTTGATGACCTCATCGCCAATGGTATGGCCCAGACTATCGTTGACCTGTTTGAAATGGTCCAGATCCAAGAACACAATGCCGGTAATGAACTGTTTTTGGCGGTCGCGCCATAACACGTTTGCCGCAAATATCTCAAACCATGTTCTGTTGGGCAGGCCGCTCAAGGCATCATGCAGGGCTGCATGTGTGGCGTCTGCTTCGTTCTGTAAGATCCGGTCTGTCATCTTGATGTAACGCAGCAAGATCAACACTGTCATGAGCAGGATAGCAGCGATGGTTCCCAGAAAGTAGGGTGAGGAACTGGTGAAGATCGTGCCGGAGGCTGCTGTGGTTTTCCAGCTGAGGTTTGCAATTGTCTCTCCGTTGCGTCGGAGCAACGGCAGGGACACACGCTGGAAGTCGGTCTGCGGTTTGTCGATGGTGATGAACATCTCCGACAGGCCGGTAGAATCCTCAAAGGACCGGATGGAGCGGATGTCCAGCGAGCGGACCCACAGCAGGTAGCCAGCAACGGCGGGCATGCCTTCGGGAGGTTCGGTGGACGGGGTAATCGCTGCAACGGTGACAAGGCCGATTGTGCCATCAACCATCACAATATCGCGCATGCTTAGCGCCAGCGGGGCATGGCTGCGCAGAGGCTCCGGCACCCGGAATTTCATTTGCGTGGTGTTGGCCTGGGTTGCCAGCTCCTTCATAGTGTCGTGAAGCTGGTTATGGAGCTGGTCCTCAAAGACTTCGCTGTGCCATGGCAGGTCGCGGCGATAGGTCAGAAGCGGCTTCATTTCCCGGTTGAGGAGGACGAAGATGTCCCTGTCGCCACGAATGCTTGGGGTGGGCGTCAGATCTTCATCAAGCAGGATGTTGCTTTCTCCTGAAAGTACTGAGGCGTAGGCTTTGTTGGAGATTGCGATGCGCTCAGCTTCGTTGGCGAGCCCGTTGCGGAAGACTTTGAGATTGCTCTGCACAAGCCGGATTTCTTTTTCGACCTCGAAGTCGAGGGCGCGTTGAGTGGACCAATAGAACGCCAAATATCCTACTGCCAACGCTGCGGCGACAACAGACAGGATCAGCAGAGCCATCATCCGGGCTCCAACCTTTTTTCCGCGTGTGATTGTGTTGCCGAAAGTACTTCCCAATACTGCTGAAGTAATTGGGTTTTTCGGACCCGGTTGTCCCGCCATCGGCACTTTACTCATGCTGCCTTAAAACTCTTGCTTGTGTGCGCAAAGGCACTTGCCCGTCTGTATATTCCGGAAGTTTTCTTGAGTGAGCCTGTACAGCCAGTGCGTTTTGGGGCGGACCGGAAGATATATGTGAATGGATTTTGTGCGCTGAGGGCAGCTCAGATCAGCTGAAGACCTCTGAAACTGACATGACCTTGACCGGCAATGATGATGTGGTCGTGCAAGACTATTCCCAGTGGCTCCAGAGTCCTTGCAATTTTTGTTGTCATCTCAATGTCTTGCCGTGACGGGGTCGGGTCGCCTGAGGGGTGGTTGTGGACCAGAATAATGGCGCAGGCGGAAAGTTCCAGAGCCCGTTTGGTGACCTCGCGCGGATAAACGGGTGTGTGGTCGACGGTGCCGGTTTGCTGGACTTCATCGGCGATGAGGCGGTTTTTCTTGTCTAGAAACAGTATGCGGAATTCTTCCTTGTCATTGTGGGCCATAGCAGCTCGGATGTATTCCAGCACCTTGCTCCATGAGGAGAGCGGGTCGCGCTCAACCACCTGAGCTTTGGCGTAAAGAATGGCTGCAGCTTGCATTTCCTTGATGAAACTTGCTGTTCGTGGGCCGCAGCCGGAAACTTCCTCCAGTCGCTGCTTTGGTGCAGCGAGTACCTGTGCAAAGGAGCCGAACTGGGCCAGCAAAGCCTTGGCTAGAGGCTTGGTGTCACCCTGTTTAATGGAGGAAAACAACAGCATTTCCAGTAGCTCATAGGACTGGAGCCCGTTGATCCCTGTTTCCTCAAAGCGCTCGCGCAGGCGGGCGCGGTGGCCGTGGTAATGCTTGGCCGCAGGCTTGGATGTTTTCTCTGATTTGGCAGGGGAGGCTACGGGCAGAGCTTCCGCCTTTTCCAGCGGAATCTGCTGTTGGATGGTAGGCCCGGTGGGAGCCTGCTCCTGAGGAGAGGGAGTTGCCTCATGAAACCCGAAACTGGTTTGCTTCATTCCCCCTCCTTATCTTGTGCGTTTAGGCCGCTGCTCCGGTTTGTGCATCTAACGGATTGAACAGGCCAGCTGGTGATGTTGTGAAGATATCGCAGCCTGATGACGTGATGCCGATGGAATGCTCAAACTGTGCAGACAAGGATTTGTCTCTTGTTTCAGCGGTCCAGCCGTCTTTGAGCACTTTCACATCTGGGCGCCCCAGATTGACCATTGGCTCGATTGTGAAAATCATTCCCGGCATCAATTTGGTGCCGGCGCCTTTTTGGCCGTAGTGCAAAATGTTCGGCATGTCGTGGAACAGTTTGCCAACGCCATGGCCGCAGAAATCGCGTACAACCGAGCAGCGCTCTGATTCCACATACTCCTGAATTGCATGGCCGATGTCGCCCGTGGTGTTGCCAGGCTTGGCGACTTCCAGAGCGCGCATGAGGGATTCGTGCGTAACTTCGATCAGGCGCTTGGCGGCTGGCTTGAGTTTGCCAACCGGATACATGCGGGAGCTGTCGCCGTGCCAGCCGTCAACAATGTAGGTGACGTCGATGTTGACGATGTCGCCTTCTTTCAGCTTCTTCTTGGGATCAGGAATACCGTGACAGATGACGCGGTTGATAGAAGTGCAGCAGGACTTGGTGTAGCCACGGTAGTTCAGTGTTGCCGGAACACCGCCGCGCTCCTTGCCAAACTGGAAGACAAAGTCATCAATTTCCTGCGTTGTGACGCCCGGTTGCACCAGTGGCACAAGTGCGTCAAGGCACTCGGCAGTCATCTGGCTTGCTTTGCGCATACCTTCAAAATCTTCCTGGCTGTAAATCTTGATCTGGCCAGTGTTTTTGAGGGGCGCCTTGGCGGCGTCTACGTAGTCAATCATTTTCCCGTTTTTTCCTTGTTCCGTTTCGCGCAGGGACGAACGCAGATTACATCATGAGGAACTGTAAAATGTCGTTATGCGTGCTCGCAAGCCCTGCTTCTCCGTAGAAGCTTCTCCTATTTTTTTAGGGGCACTCTATGGAGTTATCTCGTAATTCCTCACTTATATCGGGTATTTTTGAAAGGGGTAGGGGAAAAAGGAGGTCTGGCCCGGAACTGCTCACGCATTTTATGCAGGCTGCGGTATTCCATTGATTGACGATATATTTTGTGTGGTATTGCCAGCTGCCGTGTTCAGCGCAAATCGTCGGAACTTCTTGGATAACAAAAAACAGGCACTTGCACGACGTTACCTTGCTCGTGTAATCAGGAGCCTGCAAGCGGTCGTGGTGGAATTGGTATACACAGCAGACTTAAAATCTGCCGCCCCTGGGCTTGCGGGTTCGAGTCCCGCCGTCCGCACCAACTTTTCTTCCTATTAAAATCAATGCGATAGACAAGGCCTGCTTCCCCATGTCTGGCATAGATCTCCCGCCACCGGTAGAAGGTACTTCTGCCGACGCCAAAAAACAGCAGGTCTTGGCTACGTGACCTGTTCTGTCTGCATGCTGAAGGATGCGTAATTTACGTTATATTTCGCGTTTGTCCTTGTTCATGAACATCTCCTGTTCTCCCAAATGGGGAGTTTATTGGAAATGTCCCGCGAGTAACGAGATATCTACACAGTTTACCTCCCAGCCTTCTCGTTTGAGCAGGATGTGTAGTCTCCGGTAACCAAAGGGCCGCCGTTCGCCAGATATTTTCCGAAGGTGGATCCGCAACTGCTTATCATTCCTTTATGCTAGGGCGTAAACCCATTACCGCTTGCGTTCAGGACCGGTTTTATGATTCAAGCTCGCTAGTCAGAGGAGAGTTTGAATGTCACGCCGCCGATTTGACCTTACTGACCATGAGTGGTCTTTGATCCAGCCGTTGTTACCCACGAATACGCGCGGAGTTGCGCGGGTTGATGATCGACGAGTTATCAATGAGATTCTGTGGCGGTTCCGCACAGGTTCGCCATGGGCTGATGTGCCTGAGCGCTATGGCCCTTACACCACATGCTACAATCGTTTTGTCCGTTGGCGTAAGGCTGGCGTTTGGGATGATCTTTTACATGCAGTCTCAGCAGCTTATGATGGCGACATTATTATGATTGATAGCTCTTGTGTTCGTGTGCATCAACATGGTGCAACGGGAAAAAAAGGGGGGGAAATGATGGCTGCATGGGACGTTCCCGGGGTGGCCTGACTACAAAGATCCACGTGGTTGTTGACGCGGACGGTTTGCCCATCCAACTGGAATTGACTGCCGGACAGGTTTATGATGGCAAACCCGCTGAGCATATGCTTGAAATTGCTCCTGACGGATGCACTATCCTAGCCGACAAGGCCTGTGACAGCGACGCTCTGCGAGAACTTGCCAAAGACAAAAAGGCTTGGGCGAACATCCCGGCAATTTCCTCGCTGCAGTTAAACTCGCCGCCATGAGAGTATGGATCAAGAGTAATGAGTCTGCGCCCTAGAACTAACTAGGTTCCCCCCCAAAAAAAACCATCTCTTCCCGAGACTAAACACTTTAGCCTATCAATCGCCAATGGCGTTCGAGAGACAGAGAAGGAACATTGAGCAAAAAGGCTCTCCATGCTTTTTAGGCTATTTCGCTGAAAAAGGCGGCCCCTCGTTAGGTCGCCTTCACCGAACGCTCGTGTTTTAACTGAGTAGGCAAGTGACTGTTGAAGGCATCGTGAGCTTGCCATTTATTCGATTTATCTGCTTCAAATCTATGAAGCAAACTTTTCATATTGTCGAATTGGTTTCTTTTCAAATACTTCATTGCAATTTTGCGGGCGACAAACGGTACGTAATCACATATTGGGAGAAAAAACCGATGTCCGAAGCCATCAATTACCTTCAACGAAATACTTCCATTGAGCAGTCTCTGCGCACAAATATTCCAAGGGCGGAGGTCCCTAACAATAATTGGATCGTGACACATTTGGTGCTTTAATCGGATTAATGCAGTATCGATTTCATCTTCCAGATCTGGTTGGTTGATCATTATGTTTAATAGTGTTTCAGAAACCTTACCGGTGTCTTCATGGCGAATTAAATCGTAAACGGAGCCTACGCCAAAATTAGTATCCACTAGGCCATAATAATTGCTGATATACTCAAAAAACTTGCCTTTCCGAATACGATAGATTCTTTGAAAGTAAGCCGCTTCAATCAGTGTTGCTGGCTTATGGGTCCTCGGCTTATCTAATTTAATGCACTTGGCAGAATCCTTAGGGTGCACGAAACAATCGCGCATATCTCCTGAGGCCAATAAATCTGCTTTTGAAAGTTTGATATATTCTCGTGCCATCAAAATACCGCCTCAGACTTCCAATTCATTTATTAGATCAGTCCACTCCTGCAACACCGTCTCAGGACAATACTCACGCGCTGCTTCTAACGCTTTACGTCCAAGCTGATCTCGCATTTTGTCATCTTCAATTATGGCCGAGAGCTTTACAGCTAAATCATCGTGTCTGTCTTCCGCATCGGCCAAAACTCCACCATCTCTTAAAAGGTGCACAACGCCTTCGCAATCATTATATCCGACGCAAGCTAGTCCAGCGCTCATTGCTTCCCCAAGGGCTCTGGGAAACCCTTCAAATTTGCTCGGGAAACACATGATCTGAGCATCATTAAGATGATCACTCACATACTTTTGAACTCCAAGAAGTTCAGTCTGATTTTCAATCTCATAGCGCTGAATATACTCAGATAATTCAACTCGCTGAGAACCATCGCCGATAATTTTAATTTCCAGTCCGGGTATTTTTTGCAAATCAACCTCCAAGCACTAAGGAGATGGGCAGGACGCTTTGATTCAATTAACCGGCCAACAAAGAGGATCGTTTTTGACCTACTTAGAAGCGGCTTGTGTGCAGTATCAGCTTCGGAAAAGAAAATCGGGTTTGGAATGTATTTCACCCGATCCTTAATACTCTGATCAAGTTTATCCCGATACGCGGGGATTAGCACCGTAATTGCGTCATATTCTCCTAACACATCATGTAAATGTAGGCCGCTCAGATGCAGGTTCGAACCAATTGTGCCAAATTTAAACTCATATTCTGGTGTTTTTCTAAAAGAATAAATCTTTTTAGTACCTTTGAGTTCCTTAGACATCGCTATTGGAATGCCCATTCCATTCATAAATGCGATAGCAAGGTCAGGTCTGCGTAACTCTGCATATCTATCAATTGCGCGAGTCATTTTTCGTTGACGCATGCGCCGCTGTAAAGCACGGGCCTTTGAAGATCTTAATAAGATCTGGTTCTTCAACCTCGTAGTAGGCCGAATTTCCTCTTTTTTCAATCCAGACTTACTTACCATTGAGGAGGAATTGCAACGCGTCTTAGCCTTGGGATTAATATTGACGAGCCTTACACCCTCGGGGACTGAATAGAAAGGAACTCCCAGTTCCTTGTCCATAGTGACGACTTCAACTTGATGAGATGCAGAAGCCAAAGCCAAAGCCAAGTCCAGAATTGAACGCTCGGCACCGCCGGTAATGCCATTAATTCCTTTGATAAACAGTGATATTTTCATCTAATTGAAACCTGCTGGTTTATTTTCTCAAATAGAACTGTAACTGAAAGGCATGCCAAACACGATGACAAACCTTTGAGTTTCCTCGAAGGAATTGTTTCCAAAGTTCATTTAGAAGTTCAGGTTCAAATATCCCAAGGTCTGTTAGGCTCTGGACCGAAATCGTTTGAGGAGCCCTTTAACCATGCTGTACATGGAATGCCGGATAAACGGAATGTGGATTAGAAAAATCTACAATTAAACACAATCATATGTAGTGATATTGAATGAAACCGATTGGTTTGTTACTAGCATATTTAGTTGAAATCTCGGAAATTTTGCACCGTAGCTTGGTCGAGTTTTCCTATTAAGGGTCTGAGTATCTATGAAGATTGTCCAGTTCAAGATCGGAAGTTTCGGTGGAGCCGAAACTTTTTTTTTCAAAACGATTAGAGCATTTAATGAACTCGGCATAGATCAACATATTATTCATAACGAGCACCCTCGTATGCGAGAAGAGGCCGGGTTAACGGGGCTTCCCAGATCAGAAATTCCATTTCCCAAAAAAGCGATTGCTCTCAGATCCAGAATTGCACTACGGAAGAAAGTATTTTCTGAAAAGCCAGATATTTTTTTCTGCTGGGCTAACCGTGCTGGTCGACGAGCATTTCGGTCAAACGAATTTCCAAACCTTGCTCGCCTAGGTGGTTTTTATAAAGCGAAGTTCTACCGGTCGTGCCAACACCTTGTATGCAACACGCCAGCAATCGTTGATCATATGGTTCAACAGGGTTGGAACAAGAAACACATATCGATGATCAGTAATTTTGGTGAGCTTACTGCTGAACCTCCCGTTGAACGCGCAAGTTTGGGTGTACCAGACGATGCTTTTCTCATGCTCTCTTTGGGACGGTTTGATGAATGGAAAGGTTTTCAAGACGTCATAGTGGCACTTAGAGAGCTTCCAGATAATGTCTACTACTGCATTGCTGGAGATGGCGAAAACAGACGCAACTGGGAACTACTTGCAGAAGAAGTGGGGGTGTCGAACAGAGTGCGATTTTTGGGGTGGCGTTCTGATCAGGCCGCTTTACTTGGTGCGGCAGACATATGTGTAGTTCCTTCGCGCCATGAACCTTTGAGCAATGTAATTATTGAAGCTTGGAGCCTCGGCGTTCCAGTCCTCGCGGCCAAATCTGAAGGCCCAAGTTGGCTCATTGACCACGGAGAGACTGGGTTTTTGCTTCCAATTGCTGACCCAGAGGCAATCGCCTCAAACATCAAGGAACTACTTGCTGATCGATCGTCACTAAGCGGTGTCGGACGGAATGGAAAGCGGAAGTGGCAGGGCAATTTCTCAAAAGGCGAGATATGCCAACAGTATGTAACTTTGTTTGAGGATCTAATCCGCGCTAATCACAAAAGAAAATTATTCTCTCTTAAATTGGGGCGATAACGATGTTGTGCTTGTTGGTCTTCCCTGCGAGCTATTCTGCCAGTAAGTATTTGGAATATGTGGTCTCCCCAATTCTGCATCAAGCATGAGTTGGGGAGAGGGCAAAGAGGACCAAACACAGAAAACATTAGAAGAGCCATTTCTCCTTATTCCGCAACATGAAAGGAAATATTCTGTCACAAAGTGCAGATGAGATATCTTTGCTTGCCACTTCGCTTATTGCGCTCGGTGCATTATTCACAAGAAGGTATTTTCTACCGAGAACACTTGAAAATGGCCTATGAACGGGCTGATATTGTGTTCCCTCAATTGCGTTGCCCGCATCAGCAGCTGCATCTATGAGTAGTACGCTAGCTTTCGTGCGCAATAAAGTTTCTTTGTCAATTATTTTTAAGTTTGGTGTGTCAACTTCAATTCCGTTAATGATGACATCATAGGTGTCTACAAGAGAGCGGAAGATATGCAGTGTTTTCCGATAGAACAATCTCGGTTTATATCCGAGCTGTGACATTTTAAAGAATGCACCTTGTGAAACAGAACCGCTGCCAAGAATACAAACATTCGTCGATGGGTCTGAGGGCAGGCTGGGAATAGCGAGCTCAACACTAGCTATTCCTGCATTGTAAGAGTTCTTCCAGAAAAGATGCGGAGGTAAGTAATCCATCTCCACTGTCTTGTCTTTGCAATATACACGGGGGTAGACGCTATCCAGATCTACAATCCTAATATCCAACTCGTGGCAAGTATTTTCAAAAAATGGCTTCCCTGATCCATTCGGGTGAGTCCACCCTATGATTGTTTGCTGCTGTTTTAAATTTGGATAGTCAACTTCTTGGGTCAGCTTGAGATTAAATACAACTCGTTGCTCAAAACACTCCGCGCGAGTGTGAATGCTTGCGCCTGCAGAAATGTACTGCTCGTCAGAGTATCCTAGGTGTTGACCGAAGCCACTTTCGACCCAAACGTCTATATTTTCCCTTTTTAGTAGCTGAGCCAAATCTTCGGGAATAACAGCAACTCGCCTTTCATCTGGGTAGTTTGGTTTAACAAAAGCAATTATAGAGCTGGCTCAGGAAATTCGGACAGGTTGTATAAGTGGATTTCGCTTCTGAAACTGGCATGATGCCAAGAACAGG
>CANLTN010000010.1:0-141626 GCA_947494035.1 uncultured Pseudovibrio sp.
ACTCAAGCTGCTGCGTAATTGGAGCGGATCCACTTATAAACCACGCTCAACTGTCCAAATAAACGGGACCACCTCTCAGCCTGCTTGGTTCCATCCAGTGGATGCTTGATGCAAAGGTGACTGTGTCAAACTTACCCGTTAATGGTGCGTCTTCTGCTGCCGCCTCCATCCATTCAAGGTTGTCTGTCCTACCGTTTTCCAAGGACTGGCCTAATTTGATCATGTTAGCGGATGGGTCTACGGCGCACACCTGATCAAAGACCTTTGTCATTGGTCTGGCAATTTTACCCTCGCCGCAGCCCAAATCCAATAAACGGTGTGTTGCGGAAGATCGATCAATGATGCACTCGTAAATCTGGTGAGCGTAAGGAGGGCGGTGCGGGTAAAAACCAGCAACTTCAGGTGCTTTGAATGTGGCACCGGCAATGTCATGCAATGGAATTTCTCCGAAAAAGGCACACCATCCCTAGCTTTGGTATCAAGAGAGAGCTGGTATGCTTAAAGTGAATAACTATACTCAATACAAACGCTAATTTAGTTCTAGCCCACAACAGGCACTTGTCAATTTCGGTTCTGGCTTCTGTTAGTAGGTGTGTCGTGCTTTTGTGCTGGCTTGTGCAACGGCGCGGGCTATTACTTGTTCCTCATTGGTGGGCATGATGAAGACGCGCACTGGGCCTGTGCCGATTTCCGGTGCGTTGGCCTTGTTCTTGTCAGGGTCAATGGAGATGCCGAGGAACTCCAGCGGTTCGCACACGTTGGCGCGCACTTGCGCTGAGTTTTCGCCAATACCAGCGCAGAAGACCAGCGCGTCAATGCCTTTCAGGCAGGCGGCCATGGCTCCCACTTCCCTGCGGATTTGGTAGCAGTAATAGTTGATGGCCTGCTTGGCAAACAGCGTGTCGGACTGTTCCAACACGCGCATGTCGGAGGATTCTTCCGATAGCCCCAACAGCCCGCTCTGGCGATATATGATGGCCTCGATCTCGTCCGCCGATAGCTCCTTCTCCTGCATCAGGTAAAGCATGACGCCCGGGTCGAGCCGCCCGCAGCGGGTGCCCATGGGCAAGCCGTCTACTGCGGAAAAACTGGTGCTGGCGTTGACGGAGCGGCCGTTCTCCACCGCACACATGGAAGCCCCATTGCCCAAATGTGCGATCACAAGGCGGCCGTCGGCTACCTGCGGATACTCCCGGCGCATCTCGCCGCAGATGTAATCAAAGGAAAGACCGTGGAAACCGTAGCGGCGCACGCCTTCTTCATAAAACCGGCGTGGAATGGCAAAGGCGTCATTGGGAAAGGTGTGGCCGGCATGGAAAGCGGTATCAAAACAGCCGATCTGCAACACACCGGGAAACACCTGTTTGGCCGCCCTAATGGTTGCCAGAGAATAAGGCTGGTGTAGCGGGGCTAGTGGAACCAGTTGCTCCAGCTCCTCCATCACACTGGAGGTCAGTTCCGTTGGCTTGTAAAACGCATTGCCGCCATGAACGATACGGTGGCCAATGCCCACCACTGAGCGGCCTTTCAGGTAGGGTTCTACTTTGGCAAAGATGTTGACCACCGCGCTGGCGTGGTCAACCTGCCCCAGTTCTTGCCGGGTATCCCCGTCAGGTGCCTGCATTTTCAGGCGCGCAGAGGCGCCCAGACGTTCAATACAGCCGGAGATGAAAAGCTCGGGTTCCTCCATGGCCTTATAAAGAGCGAACTTGACTGAGGACGATCCGGTATTGAGCGTGAAATAGAAACTCATGGTTTATGGTTCGCAGCGTAAAGAAGCGCAACAGCGCAAGACATCAACCGGGCTTTGTCATCATCAGCGCGGCTGGTGAGGATCACCGGACACCGTGCCCCCATCACCACACCGCACACCTGCGCATGGGCAACATAGGCCAGTTCCTTGGCCAGCATATTGCCAGATTCCAGATTGGGCACAACCAGAATATCAGCCCTGCCTGCAACCAGAGAGGTGATGCCTTTTGTCACCGCTGCATCAATGTCGATGGCATTGTCCATGGCCAGTGGGCCGTCCACGATACCACCTTTGATCTGGCCCCGTTCCGCCATCTTGGAAAGGATGGCTGCATCCATGGTGGACGGGATTTTGGTGTTCACCGTTTCTACCGCAGACAAAATGCCCACTTTGGGTTGATGGGTTCCAAGGGCCAGCGCCAGGTTGATGGCATTTTGCACAATGTCCACTTTGGCTTCCAGACCCGGTGCAATGTTGATGGCTGCATCGGTGATGAAAAGCAAATGATCAAGGCCAGGAACGTCCATCACAAACACATGGCTGAGCCGGTGGTCGGTGCGCAGGCCAATATCCCGCTTGACGATCTGTGCCAGCAGTACGTCAGTATGCAGCTGGCCTTTCATGATCGACTGCGCCTTGCCTTCCCGCACCATGGCAACCGCCCGTGCGGCAGCCTGCGTATGGCTCTCTATATCGATGATTTCCAGATGGGTGAGGTCCTTACCGATCCGGTCGGCAGCCGCCTGAATTTTGCTCTGGGAGCCAATCAGGACCGGCTCGATCAGAGTGTTCTCCGCTGCCAGCAAAGCCCCGCCCAGTGATTTGTGATCTTCCGGCGCTACAACCGCGGTTACCAAAGGCGGCAACGGGCGGGCGCGCTCCAGCAGCTTGTCAAAATGCTCGTGGCTGCGCACTGTCAGACCAGGGAGGCTGACCGCTTTGGCAGTCTGGCTGGAACGCGGGGCGACGACTTCCGCTTCGCCCTCCACCAGCATCTGCCCATCGGCCCGTTCTACCGTGGTTTGCAAGACCACCACGTAGTCCGGCAGCTTTTCCCTTACCTTGACCCGCGCGATCAAGTGGTCGCCTTCATAGGCACGGCCTAAGAAGCGCAGGTTCTGGCTCTTGTAAAGGGTTCCGGGACCGGGCAGCTGGTTGCCCAGAACGGCGGAGATCAGACCTGCGACCCAAAGGGAGGGGGCGACGCCCTCAAAGTCTCCGTCGCCGTCGGTGTCTTCCTTGGGCAGGTGAAGGGGGTTGAGGTCGCCGGAGGCATGAGCAGAAACATACAGGTCATCTGCCGAGCAGGTGCGCTCATAGACCGCCTCCATGCCCACTTCTATCTTGTCAAACGGAGTGTTCTTGTAGGTTATTGTCATGGAACCTGCTTAACTCCATTTGAATGTCTTTTTCAGACTGCGCCAGAGCTCAAGCGAGTTGGGTGGCAGGTGCTCTTCCTTACCGATTATGTGCATCAGAGCTTTGTAGGCAAGCGTCTTTTCTTTCTCGGTTTTCAGCAGGGACGGCAGAGCGTTGTAGCCAGCTTCCAACTCGAACCGGGCGATCAGGGTCTGATCGTGAATAAGGAAATTGCGCTCTTTTGGCTCCATGGACTTGAATGGGGCCCATGTGGTCAACACCTCGTTGAACCGCTCCAGCTTTTCACCGCGCACCTCTGTGCGGGTATCGGCAACCATCAGCACAATGCGCACGATGGCAGCGGCGACACCACCCTTGTCGATCTTTTTCAGCGCATTCTGGATGCTGGTTAAACTATGCAAGTCCTGCATTGGCACTCTGGGCCGTCTGAAGGACAGTGCCTTGCCATATTCCACCGCTTGTGGAGAGGCCCAGAACGCGAGGAAGGAGTTCTCGATCATTGCCTCACGGCAATCCTTTAAAGCATCCCAGCCATATTCGATATGGTCTGCCATCAGCTCCTCCCAGTAATGGAAGGGGGTCTTGGCAAGGTTGGGTTGGCGGCTCTGCTTTACCGCAGTCGCTGCCATGGTGGGCCAGAACATGAACGGATTGGTGGAGGCAAACGCGCCATTGTTCAGCCGCAAAGGGTGCATACCGCGCGTCATTTCGCCGGTTTGTGAGCTATTCAGGGTCTTCAGCGTGGGGCCAATGGTGCTGTCATACATGTCTGCCAGACTTTCGGACAAACGCGCCACGCCTGCGAAGGCCTTTTCCACGTCACGTTCGCTGGTCTCCTTCAGCATATCGTCAATGGTTTTGCGCGCAAAACTCACCTCAAACGTTGCTTCTCGCCCTTTGCCTTTCTGTCGCTCGATCTGGAGCTTGTAAAGGCCGGGGGGCAGAGACTCGATGGTCTTCAGCGTGGAGGCCACCTGCGTATGCTCTCGTTTGGCAATGCTGGAGGATACGAAGATGCCCAGATGTCCGACCTCATCGTGCAACATGTACAAGATCCGCTGACCGAGGATCTCGATTTCCGCCTCATCGGTGTAGGTATCTGCAATCCAGTTGAGCGCCTGATCCGGCGGTGTGATGTTGTCACCGTAAGAGGAAAAGACGATGATGGGGGACTTGATGGTCTTCAGGTCAATGGGGCGTCCCGGCTCCAGAAAGGCAGCGTTTTTTGACAGCTTATTACCGATGAAAAGGTTGTCCAGAATCCAGCGGAACTCCTCCTCGGTCATGTAATAAAAGCCGCCCCACCACTTCTGGAACTCCAGAAAGCGCTCATCGCCACCGTCAATATTGGTGTAAAGATCGTAGTACTTGCGGAACCAGTTGCGTCCGGGGTTCAGCATCTCGAAGTTTTGCACCAGATTGGCACCATCAAAGACGCCATTGGCCATATCCGCCGAGAGCAGTGCTGGCACGATGCCGCCGGTTAGTCCGGCTGAGTAGCGCATGGGGTCTTGCCCCATGGTGCCGCTCCAGTAGGCCATGGGGGCGCCGTTGAGCACAATAGGGCCCACCAGACCCGGGTAGATTGCCGCCAGAATAGCTGTGGCCCAACCACCCTGACAGTTGCCGACCACCACAGGTTTGGCGCTATTGGGGTGACGTGCGATGACTTCGCGCAGAAACGCTGCCTCCGCATGGGTGACATCCGCAATCTCCTGATGCGGCTCTGGCATGGGGTGGAAGGCAACAAAATACACCGGGTGTCCGCCGCGCAGGGCAACACCAACCTGACTGTCATCTTTAAAGCCGCCAATACCGGCACCGTGGCCCGCCCGTGGGTCAATAATCACATAGGGGCGCTTATGGTCGAAGGTCTCTGTACCTTCGGGGGGAATGATCTTCAAAAGCATATAGTTACAAGGGCGCGGCAGGTTACGCCCTTCCATAATGACCTCGTAATCGTAGATCAGAACCGGTGGGCACCCCTTGGCCATATGGTCGAAATAGTTGTCACTGCTTTCGCGCAGGGCATCCATGGTCAGGATGGCGCGTTCGCTGGATTCTTTAAGATAATGCGTCCACGCATCCATCAGCTTTTTAGGTGTGTCATAGGGCACCCAGGAGGCAGCCAGCGCTTCGCCCTTGGTTCTGGACTTTTCCTCTTTCTTCTGGAAGTCCTTCATAAGTCGCGTGCTGCGCCGTGCGTTGGCGACCTGCACAAACCTGTTTTGTTCCGTAAGTGCCTCAAAGTACTCGGCAGCTTTGGTGTTAAAGAGTTCTACTTGCATAATCTGACCTCAATGCCTGCCTACCCGATGATGCGGTAGCCGCCGTCAATAGGGTGAACTACACCAGTGATGTTTCGGGCTTCATCGCTGGCAAGAAAGGCGGCGTATGCGCCAATGTCTTCGATATTGGCGAGTGTTCGGGTGGGTGCGCGCTCGGTTGCATCTGCCAGCATCTGGTCAAAGCTGGCGATGCCGCTTGCAGCTCGTGTAGCCAATGGACCGGGCGACAGGGCATTGACGGAAATGCCCTTCTGGCCCAGTTCAGCTGCCACATAGCGGGTCGTGCTTTCCAACGCGGCTTTGACCGGTCCCATGATGTTGTAATGGCTGACCACCTTTTCCGAACCGTGGAACGTCACGGTCATCGCGCTGGAACCCGGCGGCATCAGCCTCTCGGATTTGCGGATCAGGCGCAGGAAGGAATGTACGGAAACGTCCATGGCGATGGAGAACCCTTCTGCGGAGCAATCCACCACACGTCCATGCAAATCTGCCTGCGGGCAAAACGCGATGGAGTGCAGGAGAATATCCAGCGAGCCCCAAACCCGCTCGATTTGTTGAAAAAGGGCATCCAGCTGTTTGGGGTCAGTCACATCCAGCGGCGCAAGAATGGCGGCGTTGGCTTCTTCTGCTAAGGGGGCAACATGCTTTTTCGCTTTTTCATTCAAATAGGTAAGTGCCAGCTCTGCACCTTGTGCCTTCATAGCTTTGGCGCATCCCCATGCAATGGACTGGCTATTCGCCACCCCAACAATAAGGGCTTTCTTGCCCTTTAATGAGAACATTTGGTCATAACCCTGCTAGTTGAACCCTGTTATCGAAACGGAAAACAACAAGCCTAGAAATAGCTTTACAGGGGGGATAAGGAAAACGAAGCTATGAAAGCTAGTAAATGAATTGGTAGGTCTGAATATTAAATCGGAGATTGTTCGCGCGCTTAAGTAAGAAGCTAATAAAACTGAAGATTCCGCTGGCTGAGCACAAACGGGGCATCCCCGCCCCGAAAGCGTTGAGGATGGCCCTGTCTGCTGCGTGAAAGCCGTGAGCGGCCATTAATCCATGACGGTGCTGCGCCTTGGAATATGTCTCGGACAGTCCCACTCAAGGGCCAATGTTTTGATGAGGATCGCCCGTTCCGGCTCTGCTTTATAGTCTGCTGGCATAAGGGAGAGGACGAAGTCACTGTCCTCTTCTAATGACACAATGCGTGCTTCACCCCAGATCTTGAGACGCTGCTGGCTCTCATAATTTGTCAGGATGAGGGAAACGCGATTGTTTTGAGAGATGTTTCCCGCACTCAGATACTGCCTGTTACCGCGATAATCTGCGTAGGCGAAATGCCTGTCGTCCAAAACATTCAAAAACCCTTGTGGCCCGCCTTTAAACTGCACATATGGCCAGCCTGTCTCCGAAATTGTGGAGAGGTAAAACCCGTCTATGCTCTTGATGAAGGCGGCATGGTCGGCTTCGATCATATGGCCGGAGACCTCCTCCCCCTCCAGATATCTGGAGTAGGCCTCGCTGGTGCCATAACGCTCCTGAAGAGACCGGGCAGAGGGTGTAAAGGCAATCTGGGCAAAGGCTTTGGGCATGAATACTCCGCAAAAATACGATGAATATTCTTAGAGATAATTACTTGAACGGTGAATGCGATACCATCTCACCGCAAAATTTTGTGGCACCGGTGAACGTGATCGACTGTTCTGACGAAGTTGCCAAGAACCCTGGTTTTCTCCTCACCGCAGATCATGTGACCGACTGGGAGGCACGCCACGGGCCGATCAGCGCAGGCGAATGGGTCGTCATGCGCAGCGATTGGTATCACCGCAACACGGATGAGGCGAGGTTTCTCAACGTGGACGAAACCGGCCCGCACTCACCGTGTCCTTCCGTGGATTGCATCAAGTATCTGCTGTCGAAAGGGGTGCTGGGCTGGGGGAATGAATGCATTGGCACCGATGCAGGATGTGCTGGCGGCATGGACCCGCCCTATCCGGCTCACAACCTGCTGCACGCGGCCAATCGCTATGGTCTCGCGAGTCTTGCCAATCTGGACAAGCTGCCCCCGAAAGGCGCTATCCTAATCGCTGCGCCGTTGAAGATCGCGAATGGAACCGGCAGCCCTATCCGTGCTTTGGCACTGGTGCCTGCCGGTTAGGGGAGCGCTCTGAGGCGCTATGGTGCCTCAGAGTTTTTCGGTGGGAAGTGGCTGTTAGGCCGCTTCCGGCATTTGCGGACGAGTGGAAATCACTTCACGGATTTGCCAGATCGTCACGAACAGAGACGAGCTTTGGCACTCATTGCCAAGACAGTCAGATTGAGTTGAGCGAGTGGAAAGAAGACATAGGTCCCCTGTCCGGATGCGTTGAAACATCCAGCGAGCGTCTCTTGGATTAAGTGAAGCTTGCAGCCGCTGGTCTCGGCATAAATCTAAGAATTCGCAGAGCTACCCAGTCGGGGGTATTTGCAGCGGTGGACTGAATTCTAAGATTATATGTTTTGATATCTGCTGTCTTGGCGTCTGTTTGTCAGTTTGAAAAACCTACAGGACTTTTAGGTTCTTAGTGACCAGCCACCGTCGATGGCGATGATCTGTCCAGTGAGCCAGTCGTTGCTGGAATCTCCCAGTTGCAGAATCCATGGAACAACATCAGATGTGACGCCGCGCCGTCCAAGCGGAACCTGTGCTGCTTCCTGAGCTTCAACGGCCTGAGCGACCTCTTCCGGCAAGCCCATCATACCCGTTAAAGCACCGCTCTTAACAGGACCAGGCGAAACCGCGTTCACCCTGATGCCGTCACCAGCAAGCTCGATGGACCACGACTTTGTCAGGTGCTCAAGTGCAAGCTTGGTCGCAGCATAGTGGGCAAGTGCCGGAGCTGCATTGCGCGATACAGCCGTACTGATATTCACAATTGCCCCTTTGGACTTCTTCAAGGCGGAAGCTGCTTCCTTCACCAGCAAGGAGGGGGCCACAATGTTAAGCGCGCACATCTGGCTGATTTGTTCCGCCCCGTACTCGCTTATGGGCAACATACTACCTGCGCCAGCGTTGTTCACCAGCAGGTCGAGGCGTCCTGATCCGTCCAGAACTTTTTCGACCACATCTGCGGCACTTGAAGGGTCTGCGCTGTCGGCTTGAATGGCCGTAATGTTGTCGTGGGATGCAGCTACAGCCTCCAGACGCTCTTGGTTGCGGCCGGTGATTGCGACGATAGCCCCTTTTTCTGCCAAGGCTTTTGCCGTTGCTTCCCCAATTCCGGAGCTGCCGCCCGTTACGATTGCAACTTTGCCAGCCCAGTTATTTTGTTCGCTCATTCTGTATCCTATTAAGTTTTAAGTGACTTGGTTTTTCGGTTGTTATTGGTGGGTTCCCCTGATCGGGTAATTGTTGTCTGGATTACGGATGAAGTTCAGACCCATCAGCACGGAGTTCAGGTCCGGACGGCCAAATGGGACGTTTGAAATATCGACAACCTGAACATTTCCCTCAGCGTTAATGACAAAGAGCCCCGGTTCCGCGAACGGACGATCCGTCTCATTGGCCGACCATGGATGAGAAATGTAGAGGCCCAGCTTGCGCATCTGATCCACCGTAAGATCGTAGCCAACGGGGAAATTGGGATTAATTCCATCAATCTGCGACTGCGCCTTGTCCTGCGGATCAGATGATACCGCGACAACATCAACGCCGATCTTGTGAAAATCCGGCAAGAGCTGGTTTAGCGTCTGCAGATAGCGGGTGCAGAGCGGGCAATGTTTGCCGCGATAGACGACAACCATGCGCCAATCCTTACCGTTTTCCGGTTTGGATAGATCAAGTTCGCCTCCGCCGAGTTTAGGCACGATGAGGGTTGGAAACGGTTGTCCTGCTTCAATCTTTGTGGTTGCCATGTGATGCCTTCTTGTTGTTTTGTATCGTTTGATATAAAAGTAAGAGCATGATGAAAGCAAGGGTTTTGTAATGATCAATACAAAAAAGACTGGACGACCCAGAAAGTTCGATAAAAATGAAGCACTTGCGGCTGCGGTTAATGTCTTTTGGGCTAAAGGATATGATGGCGCGTCCATGAAGGACCTGACCGAGGCGATGGGTATCAACGGGCCGAGCCTGTACTCAACCTTTGGTGACAAGCGCGAACTCTACCTGCAAGCCATTGATAGTTATGCAGCCAATGGCGGCTGTGCGCCTCTGGTCGCTTTCGAGACAGAGCCAGTTATCGAACGAGCGGTTCGTGCCTTCATGGAGGCGGTTATCGAGTACTCCACCCATCACGACAGCGGTGCCAAAGGCTGCTTCCTTGCCTCCAGCGTCGCAACAAGTTGTGGTGAAGTGACGGGCGTTCAGGAATTGCTCAACACCGCCATAGAGGATACCGACCAGCGGCTTGCCAGCAGGTTTGAGGCTGAGAAGGAAAAGGGCACCTTGCCCGCCGATTTCCCATCTCTGGAACGGGCAAGGCTTATGTTCGACCTGCGGCAGGGACACGTTTTTCGGGCACGTGCCGGTTTGAGCGAAGACCAGATGCGTGACGACCTAGACTACCGCGTGCACATGATCCTGGCAAAGCCCGGGGCTGTTTAGAAGCCCCGGCGCATCAAGAGTATATTGCAACAACGCCACTACGGTCCAATTATCAATAAATCATAGATTTTTTCTCTAATACAATTTACGGTAACTAGTGATTCTTACTAGTGAATTATCTCATATATTTTCTACAAATATTTTGGGACATTAGGACAAGTTACCGTGAGAGTATTGTATTTCATCTTATTTACATTTACATCAATTGTTCCAAGTTCTGCATTAGAACTACCTAAATTAAAATGGAATAATCCCTTGAGCCAATGCGCAGGAACTTGCAGCCTTGGCGTATTCCACGGTACATACGTTCATACTGGCATGAATACGATAGTTCGTGACAAAATCCCGCCATGGGATTGGGATTACAGAGAGGACTATATATTTGGCGTTACAGCATCCCGCCGCATATTTTCGATAGCAGATATTTTACATTTTGAGCCTGAAATTGGTTTCGGGCAGCGGTATGGAAAGCAACATGAGTCTGAAATTTGGGCAGCGCTCTTTGTACGGTTCGATGGCTTTCCATGGAATTCATACCTTCACACATCAATTGCAATTTCCACTGGCCTCAATTACGCAACAGATATCTCGGAGATTGAGGAAAAACGCGGCGGTGCTTATGGCGGCAGCCAACTAATACATTACCTGGCACCCGAAATAACCTTCGCACTCCCAAATCATTTAGATAAGCAGTTGTTTTTCAGAGGCCACCACCGATCTGGTGGATATGGATTAGTTAGCGAGACCAGAGGCGGTGCCCAATACGGAACTATGGGTATTAGGTTTCTATTCTAATTGCGGTTCGGCGTTGTTGCAATATACTCTTGATGCGGTGTAGCTTCTCTGAAATTCCCTTTTCTGAAGACTTCCTTTATGCCGTTTAAACACAATGCCGACAAGCGCCACAAGTTCGACAAAGCCCAATTCAAAGTGACGAACTGGCCGGAATATAACGTAAACTTGCGCAGTCGTGGTGACATCACTATATGGATTGGCGACAGCGTTGCTGGTGCCTAGCTAGCTCCAGTGAGTAGCCGCCGCGGGAGACCCACCAAGTATTCGAACCTTGCCATTGAAACCTGTTTGAGCGTCAAATCAGTGTTTGGTTTAGCTTTGCGGCAGACCCAAGGATTTGTTCAATCCGTATTCGCCTTGATGGGTCTGAAACTGGACATTCCAGACTATAGCACAATGTCGCGCAGAGCTGGTTGGCTGACACTTTCCAAAGTCAAATCTGAAAAGAATGCTGCACCTCCAACGCTTGTGATCGACAGCACGGGCGTAAAGATGTTCGGGGCTGGTGAGTGGCAGGAAACCAAACACGGAACTAGGAAAAAGCGCAGAAAATGGCGCAAACTTCACCTTGGCCTAGATCTGGAAAGTGGGATAATCGTCTGCTGTGAACTGACGGAAGATACGGTTGGCGATCCAACTGTGGTGCCGGATTTGCTGAACCAGATCAAGGATCCGATTGCCACGTTTTTAGGGGATGGAGCTTATGATGGCGCCCCGACACGACAGGAAATAGCAGACCACTTTGACGGCGTTGAGGTCATTATACCACCGCCCAGAACAGCAGTCCCCAGCCCTGATGCTGCGACCGCTCCCACTGCTCGTGACCGGGATATTCTTCTCATTGAGAAACATGGTAGAATAGGATGGCAGAAGCAGACAGGGTACGGGCGGCGCTCAAGAGGGGAGACCTTGATGGGGCGCTATAAACAAATCTTCGGGACAAGTTTGAAGTCCCGTGATTTTGAAAATCAGAAGACGGAGGCCAAAATAAATGTCTCCGTCCTCAACACGATGACCCAACTTGGACGGCCGACGTTCGAGTTCGTCAGTGCGACCTGAATTAAGCGGGTAAGGGCGAGCTGTAAGCTGAATTTTCTTTCTGCAACACAGTAGGGCCTAACCACACCCCTTGAATTACCCGAGGGGGTGTGGTGATTTCTTGTGTAAGCCAGAGCACTTTGATAGGTAGAACCTTTACGGTCTTTGTCGTGCTTCTTAGGCAGGAAACACAGGTGGCAGAGGCGTTGCAAGGGTGCGTTCCATGCCAGTCGACTCCAGCCTGCCAGATCAGCCAGATAACTCCGGCCCACTGCTTTTCAGATGGATGAAGCAGGGCCGCGAGATCATTCCCGGTCTTATCATAGCAACGGTAATCGCCGTTGCCGCCCGCTATGTCTCAGAGCATCAGGGCGGGCCGGTGATGCTGTATGCCCTGCTGATTGGCATGGCGGTGCACTCCATCTATGAGGATGGCAGCTGTCAGGCGGGCCTTAGTTTTGCGGCGAAGAAAGTGCTGCGTTTGGGCGTTATTCTGCTCGGCCTGCGTGTTTCCTTCTCTCAAATCCTTGATCTTGGCTGGCATACACTCGCGTTGGTTATCCTTTCCGTGCTGAGCATGTTGTTTGTGGGTGTGGTGGTGGCTCGTTTGCTTGGACGCTCAGCCAGTTTCGGCTTGCTCACGGGCGGCGCTGTGGGCATTTGCGGCGCGTCTGCTGCGCTGGCTATTTCTTCCGTGCTGCCCAACACCAAAGAAAACGAGCAGAACACGCTGTTTACGGTCATTGCTGTGACGGCCCTGTCAACGCTGGCTATGATCCTTTACCCCAGCATCGGCCAGATGTTTGGCCTCAGCGACGTGCAGCTCGGTATCCTCTTCGGCGCGACCATCCATGATGTAGCGCAGGTGGTCGGGGCAGGTTTTGCGGTGTCTGACATCGCGGGTGAGACTGGTACGGTTGTCAAGCTGATGCGTGTCATGATGCTGCTGCCGGTGATCTTTATCATCTCATTCTGGTCTACCAGATGGCTGCACGCCAAAGCAAAAGGCTCCCTCTCGGCACTGGAGGACAAAGCACCGGTTCCCTACTTCGCCTTCGGCTTTGCGGCTTTGGTTGTGGTGAACTCAATGGGCTGGATACCGGAAAGCCCGCGTCTGGTCCTCATCGACGCTTCCACATGGTGCCTCGTCATTGCGATCTCGGCACTGGGCGTCATGACCACCCTGAAAACCCTCGTCAGCCTCGGCCACCAGCACCTGTTCGTTGTTGTCCTCGAAACGCTGTTGCTGCTTGGCGGGATCATCCTTGCACTGAAGTATCTGGTGTAGCAGCTGTGGCTCCGCGTTGAGCCAATTGGGGTGCTGGCTTAACACCCACATATGTTGCTTGTTCGAAACTTTCGTCGCTACGCAAAACTCCTGAATTGGCTGATGCAATTCGCGGCGCTGCGCGTTATAAGTTGTGCGACAAGTTGAGTGGCGACATGCGGGAGGCGTGTGCGCTGCTTTCATCATTTTTGGGGAGGTCCCGTCACATCCGGCGGGCCTGTAAAAAGACGTATAGGTTCACATTATGGATACACGCGCCGCTGTTGCTTACAAAGCCGGAGCCCCTCTTTCCATCGAGACAGTTCAACTGGACGGCCCCCAGCCCTTTGAGGTGCTGGTTGAGATCATGGCCACCGGCATTTGCCATACGGATGCCTTTACGCTTTCCGGTGATGACCCTGAGGGGCTGTTCCCTGCCATCCTTGGCCATGAAGGTGCTGGCATTGTGCGCGAAGTGGGCAAGGGCGTGACCTCGCTGAAGCCGGGAGATCACGTGATCCCGCTTTACACCCCGGAATGTCGCGAGTGTGAGTACTGCCTCAACCCGAAGACCAACCTGTGTCAGTCCATCCGCACCACACAGGGTGCTGGTGTGATGCCGGACGGCACAAGTCGTTTTTCCATCAATGGTGAGAAGATTCACCACTACATGGGCACCAGCACCTTCTCCAACTTCACCGTTCTGCCAGAGATCTCTCTTGCGAAGATCCGCAAGGACGCGCCGTTTGACAAGGTTTGCTACATCGGTTGCGGTGTCACCACAGGCGTTGGTGCGGTAATCAACACGGCAAAGGCAGAGCCGGGCTGTAAGGCTGTTGTGTTCGGCCTTGGCGGTATCGGCCTCAACGTTGTGCAGGGCCTGCGTTTGATCGGCGCTGACCAGATTGTCGGCGTGGATATCAACCCGTCCAAGAAAGCACTTGCTGAACAGTACGGCATGACCGACTTCGTCAACCCGAAGGAAGTAGAAGGCGATCTGGTGCCTTATCTTGTTGACCTGACAGGCGGCGGCGCAGACTACTCCTTCGAGTGCATCGGCCACCCGACCACCATGCGTCAGGCGCTTGAGTGCTGTCATAAAGGCTGGGGCGAGAGCATCATTATCGGTGTTGCTGGTGCTGGTCAGGAAATCTCCACACGTCCGTTCCAGCTGGTCACAGGCCGCTCCTGGCGTGGCACGGCCTTTGGCGGTGCGCGTGGCCGTACGGATGTGCCGAAGATCGTGGACTGGTACATGGATGGCAAGATCGACATTGACCACATGATCACCCACACCATGCCATTGGACGAGATCAACACAGCGTTTGACTTGATGCACGAAGGCAAGTCCATCCGCTCGGTTGTGACGTTTTAAGGCACCTCTGAATTTGAGTTCAATAAGGTCTAAGTGGGCATCAAGTCTGCTTAGGCCTTCGTTTTAAGAGAGCAATCATGATTGAGCTGATCAAAAGCTGGCGCTGTTTTGATGGCGAGCAGCGGGTTTACCGCCACGACAGCAAGGCGACTGGCACACCGATGGAATTTGCGGTGTTCCTCCCGCGCCGTGCCCTGAACGGCGAAGAGTGCCCGACCCTGATGTTCCTGTCCGGCCTCACCTGCACCTGGGAGAACATGGTCAGCAAAGCAGGCAGCCAGCGTGCAGCAGCTGAGCATGGCATGATCATCGTTTCACCGGATACATCTCCGCGCGGCGATGATGTGGCGGACGATGACGGCTGGGACATGGGCAAGAGCGCGGGCTTCTACCTGAACGCGACGCAAGAGCCATGGGCCAAGCATTACCGCATGGAAGAGTACATCACGCAGGAATTGCCGGAAATTCTGGAAGAGTACTTCCCCGTTGACCTGAGCGCTCTGGGGCTGACCGGTCACTCCATGGGTGGCCACGGTGCGCTGACCCTTGCATTGAAGAACCCGGGCCTGTTCAAGAGCGTGTCTGCATTTGCGCCAATCGTGAACCCGATGAATTGCCCATGGGGTGAAAAGGCGTTCTCCGGTTATTTGGGGGCGGATCGTTCCAGTTGGGCAGATTATGATGCTTGCGAACTGGTCAAGAAGCGCGGCTGGAAAGGTCGTATTTTGATTGATCAGGGTTCCGGTGACGAGTTTTTGGAAGAGCAGCTCAAGCCTTGGGTTTTTGAGAAAGCTTGCCGCGAAGAAGGTGTTGATCTGACGCTGCGTATGCACGGCGGCTATGATCACAGCTACTACTGCATTGCCTCGTTCATGCCAGACCATATTGCATGGCACTATGACGAGCTGGTCTAGGCAGTGCTCTAACTCTTTTTTCATGCGTATTCCTGTCCGAAAACCGGACCCACTTTTCGGGAATACGCTCTATCCTAGACCATTGAGGCGCTTGTAGTTTGCGCGCATTAAGGCTAGGTAGCTGCAACTATTTGGCGGTCAAAGTCCGCCTTGAACGATAAAAGCCAGAGGATCAGATGTCCGATTTCATCCAGAAGATCGTATCCGGAATCAACAAAAAAATTGATGGTGTCGATATGTCGAAGTCGATCGCGCTCAAAATCAAGGATGAGGGCTCCATCATTGTTGACCAGAGCGGCGCACGTGCAGAAGAAGCGGATGCCGATTGCACGATCTCCTGTTCAGCAAAGACCTTCAAAGGCTTGGTGGATGGCTCTGTCAACCCGATGACAGCTGTGATGATGGGCAAGATCAAGATCGGCGGCGACAAGATGGTCGCCATGAACCTTGGCAAAATCCTCGGATAAGCCGGTTCAGCTCCAACGCCGGTAGTCTTGGCGAACTGCTTTCCTCACGCTCGTTATCGGGAAGGCTTTCTCCTGATTTTTGCGGTTCAAGCTACCGGATCGGATATAAAAAAAACCCGCCTCCATCAATGAGGCGGGGTCTTTTTTCGTTCATCATGCGACATGCTCTATGCCGCGCGGATGTCATCCATGAAGGAGTTGATCGTCTGGCGCAGGCGTGCTGCGTTAGAGGCCACGGCCTGTGAAGCATCAAGTACCTGAGTGGCGGCTTGCTGTGTTTCGCCAACTTTGTCAGAGACTTCACTCACGTTGTGTGCCGCACTGCGTGTGCCTTCAGCAGCCATCTGCACATTCTCGCTAATCTCTTTGGTGGCTGAGCCCTGCTGCTCAACAGCGTTAGCGATGGAGGTGGCATGCTGGTTCACCTCGCTCATGGTGTCACTGATGGCCACAATGGCTTCTACGGTTTCCTTAGAGGAACTCTGGATGCCGGAAACCTGCGTGGAGATTTCTTCCGTCGCCTTGGAGGTCTGCGTCGCCAGCTCCTTCACCTCTGAGGCCACAACAGCAAAGCCTTTGCCCATTTCACCGGCGCGGGCTGCTTCAATAGTGGCGTTGAGGGCAAGCAAGTTGGTCTGCTCGGCGATATCGCGAATGAGGTTGACCACCTCACCGATTTTCATTGCTGCACTGTCAAGTGCCTGCACCTTCCGGCTGCTTTCTTCTGCGCCGCTGGTTGCAGACCCAACCACCCTGTTGGTGTCGGCCAGCTGACGGCTGATCTCTTCAATGGACGCCCCCAACTCTTCTGCTGCGGTCGCAACGGTCTGCACGTTGGCAGAAGCTTCTTCCGATGCGTCACGCGCGGAGTTTGAGCGCAGTGCGGAATCTTCTGCAATGCCGGTCAGGCGGGTTGCTGTGTTCTCCATCTCCTGCGTGCGCTGGTCAACACTTTGCAAAGCCACCTGAACCTCGGATGCAAACTGGCTGAGAAGTTGCTCAATATGCTCCTGACGCTGCTCCCGCGCAGCGTGTTCCGCATCGCTTTGTTCTTGCAAACGTACGCGCTCCAGATTGTTCTGCCGGAGGACCTCAATGGCCTGTGCCATGTCACCGATTTCATCTTTACGTTCGGAATAGGCGATCTGGATGTCCAGCTTGTTCTCAGAAAGGTCACGTAGCGCATTGGTCATCACAGGGATAGGCTTGAGCATCAGCTTAAAGCCAAAATATGCCAGCAATACCAGAAGGATGCTCAATCCGATTGCAGCATAAATCAGGTTCACTTCAACGGTGTTGACCTGCTCTTCAACATGAGCCTTTTGCACGCCCACATAAAGGATGCCCTTCACATGGCCGCTCATGTCAAAGATCGGCTGGTACAAAGTGTAATAGGCCAAACCCAGAATGTTGGCCTCACCGCGGTAGGTTTTGCCAGAATTGATGACAGGATAAACCCGGCCCCCCTTGCCCAGTGGGGTATCGACAGCGCGTTGGCCTTGCTGGTTTTTGATATTGGTGGTCTTGCGCCAGAAGTCCTGCGTCGCATCATCCCACACAAAAACAGTGGCGGTATCCCCTGTCAGATATCCGATTTGGTCAACTAGTTCATGATCCGAAAAGCTCAAAGGCTCATTGCTAATGATCCTGGCAACATTGGAGTTGTGATCCAATTTGATGGTTGCATCGGGCATCTCCTGCTGGAGCTGCTCAGCGGCAATGCGCAGATTGATGTCGTGCCGTTTGTCCACCTGATCGCTCAGCGTGTTCCAAAGCAGAATATTTGCGACCAGCACCAGAATGCCGATTGTTACAAGAATTGCAGTCGATACAGCGAGCGCAATCTTGGTGGTCAGTTTGATACCGGACGTGCGCATAGGCCCCCATAAATTAGCTAGTTTTCTTGGTGTTATTTGTATAAATACCCCTATAAATTTCACGGGTATGGTGGACTTCCTAAAAATCGATTAATTTCATGTAATTCCGCTTAGTAATGTGCAGATGTCGTATGAAGATGATTGAAACTAATACTTTGGTCTTGCATTTCTGGGCGCGATTTGACGCCTTAGGGCAGCTCACGACATTAGCTCAAAGAAAACCCCGCTCCATTGAGGCGCGGGGCTAAGGCACGATCTTTACACCCACTTACGTCGCCATATTTGCCTGAAGTTCAGTGGGGAGGTTGACCGGCGTCACGGTCGCTCTTTGCTGCGACCGTGTGTCAGCTGGATCGCAAGCTTTATGAGAAAGACGACTGGTTGTGCGAAGAAATAAACAAATGCTGCAGCAAACACCCAGGAAAAGATAGGGAAAAGAGGCCCGACAAAGATTGTTGCCTTGCTATATCTTGATGGGTTTTGATCTGGCGGCAATGCCACGTATAATTGATAAGAGACGTATGCTGCGAGTAAGAACATGAGAACTGAGCAAGCGAACGTATTGTGATTTACTCTTTTGAACTCACCAAACTGCTCCCAGTATCTGAAGTACCCGATAATATAGTAGACTAGGGCAACGATACCGACAGATGTGCCTAGGATGGTTCCTATAGCAAATTGATGAGCACTGTACGGTGAATAGCTTAAAAGTGTATCGTAGCGGGGTTGGAAAATCGGAAATAATTCCAACCATATAGTTACTAAGGCGCTGACCGGATAAAGGCTCATAAGCATGCTTGAAAGGTACGAAGTCAAAATGATGACGGGAAATGCGAGAGCAACGACTAGCGTCTGTTGCTTGTGCCACCAGGCATAAAACTCATAGCTATGAAATCCGCTTATTGCGAAGGCATTGAGGTCCTTTGCTTTTTCTGATCTTGCATTGAACTGTTCAATTGATATTGGGCGCATTCTGCATTACTCAAATGAATTAGTTTACACTTAGAAGATAAATTAGCAGCTAGACACGTTGCATCTCCTAACACAGTTGAACTGGCTTACTATTAGTTGCAAGCACTGTCCAAATGTTTGTTTTTACGTGAATATTCACGCCTGCATTTCGCCTTGAAGTTCCGCAAGCAATTCTTCCAGTAATGCCATGCCAGCGTTCCAGCCTTTGTTCATGCCGCTGATGGCGTCTTGGAAGCATGCGATTTCGGCGTCTGTTGCTTCAAAGGGGACCCATGTGAGGCGGAGTTTGGTTTGCTCGCCGTCGGTTTCAAAGGTGACGGTGGTTAGCAGGATGCGGGGCCAGTTTGGCATCTGAGGATTGATGGTCACCTCCCAGCGTTCATTGGCGTTGGAGTGCAGCCAGACGAGCTTTTCCGGTTTTGAAATCTCAACGTACTGGGCACGCTGATAGTTGGAATTCTCGCCCCACTTCATTTCGTGGAGCCAGAGGCCGCCATGTTCCACATCCATCTTGTGCGGAATGCTTTCCACGTTGGGGCCGTACCAGCGGGAGATCAGATCCGGCTCGGTCCAGGTGCGCCACACCAGCTCGCGTGGGGCGTTAAAGGTGCGTTCCAGCACATAGGTTGGTAGCTCGCTCATTCCCATTCCCTCCTCAACTCTCGGATTTCTTCAATTCCTCCAGAAGATCATCCAGCTGATCGAAGCTCGATGACCAGAACCTGCTAAATTCCTCCAGCCATTTGACCGCCTCCTGCATGGGCTCGGCTTTGAGCCGTGCCGGACGGCGCTGTTTGTCGGTGGTGCGCTCAACCAGCCCTGCCCGCTCCAACACCTTCAGATGTTTGGAAACAGCGGGTTGGCTCATACGAAATGGTTCCGCCAACTCACTGACCGATGCATCCCCATTGGCCAGCTGCGTTAGGATCGCGCGGCGGGTTGGGTCTGCCAGTGCGGCAAACACCGCATCAAGGTTTTCCGGTTGGGGGGATGGAGTGATTTGTTGCATAACCAGATGGTTATATAAGTGGCGCACTTGGTCAAACCCCAGAAAGCACTGGGGCGCACCCGCAAAAGAAAGCCCCGCTTCCCAATGGCAAGCGGGGCATTGTTCTTTACGGATAGCGGCAGGAGCTTAAGCCAGTTCCTCACTTCGTTTCTTTGCTGCGGCAACAGCGCGGGAAAGAAGCGGCGGCATGCCGTTTAGTTTGCTCATGAGCACCTCCAGCGCCGCAGCGGTGGTGCCATTGGGTGAGGTTACATTGATGCGCAGCTGAGAGGGGCTCTCCTCGGAGTCTTCAGCCAGTTGTCCTGCTCCGCCAACGGTGGCTTTGGCAAGCTGCATGGCCAGATCTTCCGGCAATCCCTGTTCCACACCCGCTTTAGCGAGGCACTCGATCAGGTGGAACACATAGGCTGGGCCGGAGCCGGAGACGGCGGTGACCGCATCCATCTGGCTTTCGTTTTTGAGCATGACGGTCTGCCCAACAGCGGATAGCAGTTCCTTCGCCATCGCCAGATTGTCTTTTGAGCATTTTTTGTTTGGAATGAGCGCAGTGATACCCCGTCCAATGGCTGCTGGTGTGTTTGGCATGGCGCGCACAATCGGGCTGCCCTCACCCACCAGAGAATTCAACGTGGCCAGATTGGTCCCTGCTGCGACGGAAATGAACAGTGTTTTGCCGCCGCCCAACGCCACAACCTGCGGTGTTGCATCGCCCATCATCTGCGGTTTTACAGCCAGAATACACACTGCCGGACTTTCTGGCAGGTCCTTGTCCAGATTCAGGCCGTGATCGCGCAGTGATTTCAGCCAATCAGATGGATTAGGATCAATGACTGCGGTGCTGGATGGCAAAACCCCTGCTTCCAGCCAACCCTTTAGCATGGCCGAACCCATCTTTCCGCAGCCCAACAAAACGAGGCCGCGTGCATTTATCTCTTCAATATGACTAGGTTTCGACATCGATCAACTTCCGTAGCTCGTAAATTTCAAACGAGGATCATCCAGTTCCCACGGGAACTTACGCGGAACAAGACCGGATTGGAACCGGTTCGTGAAGGTGGAACCGGGATAAACCGGCACTCCGGCCAACTTGCAGGAGCGATTGCCTGAAACAGTCTAATGGTTCTTTCCAGCATAATTGCGGCGTTTGCGTTGGCTCTCGGGACAACTCAGAAGCGGTATTCCTAATACTAATGGCTCTCGCGCCGTCTTGCCCATAGGAATCGCTTTAGCTTATGAGGTTTATAGGGCAAAATACGGATAAGTGGGATCCTGGGGAATGCGCATTTGCAACCGGAGGCGGCGCAAGGATCACCGCATGAACGGCAGGTTTGGGAGGCTGGCCGGATCTGGAAAGAGCTGGGCGTTGCATGAAAATCATTAATGTTAGAGGCGCTGGAGCCGTGTGTATTCAGGCAAACCTTTTGCTCATGTCAGTGCCTGCGCAGGGCTTATTATCAAACGCCCCAACAATTCTATAAGCCCTCAGGATCCATGCGATTTCAGAGAGGGCGCTACAAATTATATTGGAGGAGAGTACATATGAAAAAGTCTGGTTTATTGGTTGCAGTGAGTGCGTGCGCCATGGCGCTGGGGGCAACGGCGGCTTCTGCTGAAAAGTGGGACCTGCCAATGGCGTATTCGGGGTCCAACTTCCACTCTGTAACGGGTGCCGAGTTTGCTGCTTGTATTACATCTGGCACCGGCGGCGAAATTGAAGTCACCACCCATCCGGGCGGGTCTCTGTTCAAGGGCAGCGACATCAAGCGCGCGATCCAGACAGGTCAGGTGCCCATTGGCGAGCGTCTGCTGTCCGGTCACCAGAACGAGAACGCCCTGTTTGGTGTGGACTCCGTTCCATTCCTTGCAACCTCGTTTGATGATGCTGGCAAGCTCTGGACAGCTGCAAAGCCGGCTCTTGAGAAGGTCCTGAGCGAGCAAAACCTGACCCTGCTTTATTCCGTGCCGTGGCCACCTCAGGGGCTGTATTTCAAAAATGCAGTGAACTCTGTTGCGGATATGGAGGGCGTCAAGTTCCGCTCTTACAACAATGCAACAGCGCGTCTGGCTGAACTGACCGGAATGCTACCCGTTTCCATTGAAGCTGCGGAGATTTCGCAGGCGTTTGCAACGGGTGTTGCGGATTCCATGATTTCGTCAGCTGCCACTGGTTATGACCGTAAAGTTTGGGAGAGCCTTGGTCACTTTTACGCCGTGGATGCATGGCTGCCCCGCAACTACATGCTCGTGAATTCAGATGTGTGGTCTGGTGTGTCTGACAAGAACAAAGAGGTTGTCACAGCCTGTGCGGCAACAGCGGAAGCTGCGGGCCTTCAGCGTTCTATGGATTACACTAACTTCACCCTTGATGGATTGTGCGAAGGCGGCATGACCGTTGAAAAAGGCAGTGAGCAGATGAACGCTGATCTGCGGGAAATCGGCGTGACCATGACCGCTGAATGGCTGGATGCTGCTGGCGATGAAGGCAAAGCTGTCGTCGATGCCTTCAAAGCGATGCAGTAAGACTAGTTTGGCCGGAGCCGCTTATGTGGCTCCGGCCTTTTGTTATCTTGAGGGGGAGATCAATGAAGCTGACACGCGCACTGCGTTTGGGCCTTGATGGGATCTATAAACTGGCCGGAGTTCTAGCCGCGCTCTGCCTGATTGCCATTCTTGGGCTTATTGTTCTGCAAATGCTGGCGCGCTGGACGGGGGAAGTGTTTCCCGGTGCTGCCGAATATGCCGGATATGCCATGGCTGCGGCCAGTTTTCTGGCCTTCGCAAATGCCCTGAACAAAGGCATCCATATCCGGGTCTCCATTCTGCACCAGCTGCTGGGTAAGACCGCGCAGCGCCTGCTGGAAATCTGGTGCTTTGCCATTGGCACCGCCACCATGTGGTACTTCGTCTACTACGCGCAGCGGTTTGTATACTGGTCGTGGAAGTTCAACGACATTTCACAGGGGCAGGACAAAACACCCCTTTGGATACCGCAAAGCTTCATGCTTGCCGGATCCGTGATCCTCGCTATCGCTCTTACAGATCACCTGCTTCAACTCGTTTTCACTGGCAAGCATCGTGTTGCACGTGAGCTTGAAGAAGCTGTTGCGGGAGAATAAGAGCAATGGAAAACATTAGTATCATCCTCCTGTTCCTGTTTGTCATGTTCACCCTGCTCGGCACCGGCGTCTGGGTTGGTCTGGCGCTGATGGGCGTCGCATGGGTTGGCATGGAGCTGTTCACCGCGCGCCCTGTTGGCGACGTGATGTTAACGACCATCTGGTCCTCATCCTCCTCGTGGACATTGACGGCCCTGCCCCTGTTTATCTGGATGGGTGAAATCCTTTACCGAACCCGCTTGTCAGAAGATATGTTCCGCGGCCTTGCCCCATGGATGGCGCGCCTACCGGGTGGTCTGGTACACACCAATATTGTTGGCTGCACGGTGTTCGCCGCCGTCTCTGGCTCTTCAGCAGCAACGCTGACCACTGTTGGCAAAATGTCTATACCGGAGCTGCGCAAGCGGGAGTATCCAGAGAAAATGATCATCGGCACGCTGGCTGGAGCTGCAACGCTGGGTCTGATGATCCCGCCTTCTCTGACGCTCATCGTGTATGGGGTCACCATCAACGAGAGCATCTCCAAGCTGTTCTTTGCGGGAATCGTGCCGGGGATCGTGCTGGCTGGCATGTTCATGGCCTATGTGGCGATCACCTCTCGTGTATCCTCCAACTGGAACCCGGCTGAAGAGCCAGCTATGAGCTTTTCCGAGAAGCTGGCCAACACCCGCTTTCTGCTACCGGTGATCCTGCTCATTCTGGTGGTGATCGGCTCCATGTATCTGGGCTTTGCCACGGCAACGGAAGCAGCTGCGTTTGGTGTGATCGGCAGCCTCATTCTGGCTGCTACACAAGGCTCGCTGAACTGGCAGAGCTTTACGCAAAGCCTGATGGGGGCAACCTATACCTCCGCCATGATCGCGCTGATCCTTGCAGGGGCTGCGTTTTTGTCGCTTTCCATGGGCTTTACCGGCCTGCCGCGCGGACTAGCAGATATGATTGGCCAGCTGGAACTGTCCCGTTTTGAGCTGCTTATGGTGCTGCTGGTGTTTTACATCGTCCTTGGCATGTTCCTTGACGGGATTTCCTCAGTGGTGCTGACCATGGCTGTTGTGGAACCCATGATCCGTCAGGCAGGGATTGACCTGATTTGGTTTGGCATCTTCATCGTGGTGGTGGTCGAGATGGCGCAGATCACGCCGCCCATCGGCTTTAACCTGTTCGTGCTGCAGGGCATGACGAAGTACCAGATGGGCTTTATCGCACGGGCAGCGTTTCCCATGTTCCTGATCATGGTGCTGATGGTCTTTGTGCTGATTGCGTTTCCGGAAATTGCCACTTGGCTTCCCGATAATATCCGCAGCGGGCCGGGAGGCTAGAACCAGTGATAGGAGGGCAATGTCCCTCCTATTGTGCCCCGGATGAGCGGTTCAATTTCTTCAAAGAGCTTCTCGTTGTTGGACAGTACCACGATCCCTAAATCCTCCTGTGGGTGTCCCACTGTATAGGAACGGTAGCCCGGTGTGCTGGCCCGGTGCCAGATGGAGCTGCTTGGCTTGGTGGTCTGAATCCCCCAGCCCATGGACCAGCTGATCTTCGCGGTGATGGGTTTATGGGGCTGCAACATGCGCTCCTTCACCTCCGGCTCGTTTGCCTCATCCATCATGGCGATGAGAAAGCGGGCGTAATCTCCGGCGGTGGTGTGCAGGCTGTGGGCGGCGTTGCCGATCACCGGTTTCCGCTTTTCCATAATCCGTTTCCCGCTTTTGTCAAAGCCATAGCGGATGCGATATTCATAAGCTGGTTGCCAACGGAAACTGGTGGAGGACATGCCAAGCGGCTCAAACACATGAATGCGGGCCAGCGTTTCCAGCTGCAGCCCCGTGCGTCGTTCCAGAACCTGCTGTAACAAGGCATATCCGTAGCCGGAATAGATAAACTTCGTGCCCGGATCCTGTTGCAATTTCAGCGGCTCATTCTCGTCCAGATCACCAAGGCCGGACGTGTGGGAGAGCAACATACGGGCGGTGATACGTTTCAGGCGCGGGTCAGCTCCATTAAACAGGTCCGGTGCATACTCATAGAGCGGATGTTCCAGCGAGAGGATGCCAAGGTCCACCAGCTTCAGGGTGAGATAGGCAAAGACCGGTCGCCCGAGCGAGGCAACCTCGAAGATGGGCTCCTGCGCCCCAACCACCATCTTGCCTCTGCTGGATTTGTCGTAAAGGCGGATGAACTCCACGTTGCCATCGCGTATCAGTGCAACGCTCAGACTGGCATCCGGATTGGCCCGCTGGATGCGCTTGGCGTGGGTGTCCAGAGTTGCAATGATCTCGTGCTGAGGTGTTGTTTCCTGTAGCGGTGATGTTGGCTCACAACCGCCAAGAGCCAGAAAACCTGCCAAAACAACTGGAGTCCATATATGCATCAAGAATCCCATAAAGATCAGGGTTTCAGCAGGGCGCTAAAGCATTTTCCCGAAGGAAACCTTACTGACTTTGATAGCATACCTACAAGAAGATAATAGAGGGTTTGGCTGCTCGCCCGGAAGTTGAGACAAACCTGTCGTCCGGTTTGGGTTGCTTTTCAGCATGGGAATCACGGGTGTCTCTGAAGCCAAACTCCTAGCCTATCCGGCTTTAGGCTCGGGTTTCAATCTGGCCCATAAAGCCCATGAGCGCCTCAATGCATTCTGGTTCATCCATAAGCGGGCAGTGCCCACGGTCGGGAACCTCCACTGATTGCATTGTGGGTGCCATGGCCTTCATCTGGCGGATGGTAAGAGGGGATGTCACATCGGAATGCTCGCCGCGAATGGCAAGAATGGGGAGCTCATGCTCGGCCGCAGTCTGGTGGATCGCCCACAGGTTGCGGATGGGTTCTCTGTTCTCAAAAAGCGCAGTTCTCAGGTTATCATCGTAGCGGTGATGCCATTTACCGTCCTTCACACGGTACATGGAAAGCGCCATGCGCTCCCATTTCTCTTCCGGCAAGTCAACAAACTGGCTGCCCAAATGGGCCTTCAGCGTATTTATAACAGCGCTCAGTTCGTCCCCGTCCGGCAACCGTCCGGCATAGCTGAAAATGCGGGAGATACCTGCATACTCTATGGTGGCTCCTAAATCATTGAGCACGATCCCCGCCAGCATGTCGGGATGGTCCTCCACCATCAGCATCGCCAGCAGGGCACCGAGGGACGAGCCGAGGAGAACCACGGGTTCTTCGCCGATAAACTTCCAGAACTCGTAGATGTCCTCGATATAAACGTTGGTGTTGTAGTTGCTGTAGTCTGGATCGAACTCTGACAGGTCACGGCCACGCAGATTAAGTGCGTAGATTTTGTAGGACTTACAGACCTGTGCTGCCATGGGGTCCAGATCGCGAACACAGCGGGTTAGCCCGGGTACGGCGATGATAGCGGGTGTGTGGGCGGCGTGCGTGCCGTAGACACGGTAATTGAGCTTGATGCCGTCAAAGGTTTCGAACCATTTGTTCTCATAGGCACCACTGTCATATTTGTGTTCATTAATGCCACTCATCGGTGCCCCTTTCTGGCTGGATGAGACTTGTGCCTTGGCGAATGGGTCTCCACTGGAATGATGCATAAGATAGGCGGGGACGCCACCTGCAAAATTTCGTTTATCGCGCAGTATGTGGTTGCCTAGCGTGCCATGTGATCACGCTTGGTCAGTCTGCACTGGATGTCCGAGTGAGGGCGCAGGGAAATCGCAACTTCCGGGAAGACCTTCTCGGGCGTTTCGGGTTTGAACGTGAAATGACGGCTGAGGCCTGCCAGCATAGCCGTGCCCTCCACCATGGCAAAGTTGGCTCCCGTACATACGCGTGGGCCAACGCCAAACGGCATGTAGGATCCGGGCATGGGGTCGTCATCACGCTCGAAGCGATCCGGATCAAAATAGTCCGGTTGGTTCCAATAGGCCCGATGTCGATGAACGACCCACGGAGAAATGATAATCAGTGCCCCACGCGGAATCTTGTGTCCGGCCAGCATGGTCTCCTCCGTTGCCATGCGAGAGATAAACGCAATGGGCGGGTAAAGCCGGAGTGTCTCTCGGAGGATGTTTCGGGTAAACACCAGTCTGCTTACGTGCGTATAGTCAAGATTTTCGCCATTGGTGACTTCATCTGTCTCTCGCCGGATGCGCTCGATATAATCAGGCCGCTGGGAAAGGATAAAGAACGCCCAGGTGAGGACCGCCGCAGTGGTCTGATGCCCTGCAAGGCAGAATGTGGCGATATGATCCACCAATTGCCCCCTGCTCAAGGGCAGGCCAGATTGCGGGTGACGTGTATCCAAAAGGCGCTGGCACAGGTCGTCATGCTTACCAAACTGATCGGTGGTGTACTCATCCACCAGTTCACTCAATAAACGGCGGATCTCATCGCGCAGCAACTGTGCTTCTTTGGGCATGGGCCATTTCGGTTTATCCGATCTGCCACGCAAGATTGTTTTGCGTACCCATGCACTGGTGACACTTTGATACTGTCGGGCCAGCTCAAACACCCTGCGGCCCCGCAAGTTGTCCATGGGATGGGAGAAAATACTGCGGAAAATGATATCGGCTGTCAGCTGGTCCATCTCGTCGCGCAGGCAGATGGATCTGCCGGACTCGGCCACGCCATCCAGATAGGACAGGAACTCATTGCAAGCCTCCTCCACATGCTTGTAGGCGCTGCGAACACTTAAGTGAGATGGTGTAGGAGCGATCATCTCACGTTGTTCATCTGGCTTGGTACCGCTGGTGGTTTCGCCAACCACCGGCATCAACGTATCAACCATTACGTAGGACTTGGGAAAGGACATGCGCATTTCTATCAGGACCTGATTGATCAGATCCGGCGCATTTACGATGTAGCACGGGCGACGCAAAGCATAGATGCGTTGCATGGGGCAGTTGAAGAATTCCTCGGGGATCAGGTCCAGAACGTTGCGCGACCAAAAGATTCGGAGCAGCCGGAGGCCTCGAAGAGGCTTGCAGGGGACGGGTGCCGGAGGCCGATAGAGGATTGGGTCTAGCATTGGCTGCTGCATCTCTTCGGAACATCCCTTCACGTGGCAGTCTTGTTCGTTATTTTTTGCTCCATGTTCGTGAGCAAAAAGAATGTCGGAAAGTGTGCGAAAAACGCAAAAGACGTTTCAACTTTTTAAAAGTCCACGCAGGCATCTTTGCTATTTTTCCCTACCACTATGCTTCCTAAGGCAAAGCTAAGGAGATCTGGCGAAGATCCCTCCTGATCTTCATAATTCCTAAAGCAACAGGGTTTGCATTTCCGTGCCCTCTGGCTAGGTTGACCATTACGTCAATATGGGTTTGACTGGTTCGGCGCTGTTCCCTGCGTAAGTGCGCGGGGGAAAGCAGCGGCACCGGGGAGGACAAAGTGATGTCGACATCATATTCAAAGAATTTGCAGAACTGGCTGGACATGCTGGAGGGCGGCAAGGATCTGGGCAAACTGTCCACCTTAATTGCCAAGGACTGCGTTTTTTACAGCCCTGTGGTGCACACGCCGCAGCGTGGTCAGCAGATCACCACCATGTACCTTTACGGGGCAGCGCAGGTGCTGGGCGTCAACAGTAGTTTCAAATACGTACGTATTCTGGATTGCGGTGACGATGCTGTGCTGGAATTTGAAACCGAGGTGGATGGCATTCACATCAATGGTATCGACATGATCCATTGGAACGAGGAGGGCCTGATTGACGAATTCAAAGTGATGCTGCGCCCTTTGAAGGCGGTGACTATGGTGCAGACAAAAATGGCTGAAATGCTGGAATCCCTTAAGGCTCCTGCAAAGGCATCCGGATAAATTGATAGAGGCAGGGGGGCAATTGATAACTATCCTGATGCTCCCCACCAAGAATTAGTACCTGAAATCTAGGGGATCTCAGGGAGTCTCCGCGTTACCTTAAATATTCTGTAATCCCCCCGTCCTTGTATTGTTCCCGTTAGGTCACCTACTCCTGCGCGGGAATATGATGAAACATCTCATTGCAAAACCTTATCCAAGGGCAATAGTTCTGCTGGGCCTCCTGCTCCTCCTGACGGGGTGTGGTCTGGCGACCTCTCCTGTTGCTGACCCCAAAGGTCCTATTGCCATCATCGAGCGTGATCTGCTTTACGCAGCCTTCTTTATCATGCTGATTGTGGTTATTCCCGTTTACCTGATGGTGTTCTGGTTCATCTGGCGCTACCGCGCCAAAGGCGGGCGCGGAGAATACAAGCCGGACTGGCACCATTCCAACACGATCGAATTCTTTGTCTGGTCGGTTCCGGCGCTCATAATCATCACGCTGGGGTATCTGGTCTGGACCTACTCCTACAAACTTGATCCGTTCAAGAAGATCGCGTCGCCAGAAAATACCATCAATGTGCAGGTGGTGGCGCAGGATTGGAAGTGGCTCTTCATCTATCCGGAGCTTGGCATTGCCTCCGTCAACGAGCTTGCCTTCCCCGTTGACAAGGCTGTCAGTCTGCAACTGACCTCGGACACTGTGATGAACTCCTTCCTCGTTCCGGCACTTGGCGGACAGATTTATGCCATGGCGGGAATGACCAGCGAGTTGAACTTGAAAGCCAACGAGACCGGACGCTTCCGTGGCCGCAACACCCAGTACAGCGGCGACGGGTTTGCCATGCAGTTCTTTGAGGCGGTGGCCATGACCGAGGAAGAGTTTGACCAATGGGTCGCCAACGCGCGCGCGCAGCCCAACCCTCTTTCCAACACCGCTTATGAGCAATTGGCAGTGCCCAGTATTGCCCACGGCGTGGAATACTTCTCCACGGTCCAACCCGGTCTGTTTGAACAGATCCTGCGAAAATATGCGCGGCGACCCGAGAGCACCTTGCGCAGACATCCGCCAGAGACGACCCAGCCAGAGTGTGAGGGGGATATACCATGCTAGGAAGATTAGGATTTGATGCCCTCCCCTTCTACAGCGCTATCGCATTTGGTGGTGCATCCATAACCGTGCTGGGTGGTCTGGCCGTCCTTCTGCTCGTCACTTACTTCGGAAAGTGGCAGTATTTCTGGGAGGAATGGCTCACCAGTCTGGACCACAAACGCATCGGCATCATGTACATCGCCCTTGCGCTGGTGATGTTGCTGCGCGGATTTGTGGACGCGCTGATGATGCGTTCACAGCAGGTGTTTGCACTCAATAACGATGGGTATCTGGCACCCGAACACTTCGATCAGGTGTTCAGCTCCCACGGCACCATCATGATTTTCTTCATGGCTATGCCGTTCCTGACCGGTCTGATCAACATCATCGTGCCCCAGCAGATTGGTGCGCGTGATGTGGCCTTCCCGTTTATGAACTCCATCAGCTTGTGGCTGACAACGGCGGGCGCTGCCTTGGTGATGGTCTCGCTTGTCATCGGCAAGTTCTCGACCGCTGGCTGGACCGGCTACCCGCCGTATTCGGGCGCTGAATACAGCCCTGGAGTTGGCGTTGACTACTGGATCTGGGCTTTGCTTGTCAGCGGTGTGGGCAGCACCATGACGGGAATCAACTTCGTCGTAACGATCCTGAAATGCCGCGCCCCCAAAATGCGCCTGATGCAGATGCCGTTGTTCACCTGGACAACCTTGTGCACCAGCATCTTGATGGCCTTCGCGTTTCCCGCCCTGACGGTTGTTGCGGCGATGTTGGGTCTGGACCGCGTTCTCGGGTTCCACTTCTTCACCAATGATGCAGGCGGCAACATGATGAACTATGCCAACCTGCTGTGGATCTGGGGTCACCCGGAAGTTTATATCCTCATCCTTCCAGCGTTTGGCATTTACTCGGAAGTCACCGCAACCTTTTCTCAAAAAAGGCTGTTTGGCTACACCTCACTGGTCTACGCCACGGCAGCGATTACGATCTTGTCGTTCTCGGTCTGGCTACACCACTTCTTCACCATGGGCTCCAGCCCCAATGTGAATGCGGTGTTCGGGATTGCGACCATGATCATCGCAGTGCCCACGGGCGTGAAGATTTTTGACTGGGTCTTCACCATGTACAAGGGGCGGATCATCTTCCACCCTGCCATGTTGTACACCATCGGGTTCCTCGTGACCTTCGTGCTTGGCGGTGTGTCCGGCGTGTTGCTGGCGTTGCCGCCTGCTGACTACCTGATGCACAACTCCACGTTCCTCGTGGCGCACTTCCATAACGTCTTGATCCCCGGCGCGCTGTTTGGCTACTTTGCCGGCTTCCAGTACTGGTTCCCCAAGGCAACGGGATTTACGCTGGACAGGGCGTGGGGCGTGCGGTCCTTCTGGTTCTGGATCATCGGGTTCTACCTTGCGTTCATGCCGCTTTACGCTCTTGGCTTCATGGGCATGTCCCGCCGGATGGAGCGCTATGATGTGGCGGAATGGCAGCCCTATCTGGTTGTGGCCGCGGTTGGCGCGCTATTTGTTCTGGTCGGCATCTTCTGTCAGGGCATGCAGCTTTACGTGAGCATTCGTGACCGGAACAAGAACCTTGATATAACCGGCGATCCGTACAACGGGCGCACATTGGAGTGGCAAACCTCCTCCCCGCCCGCCGAGTATAACTTTGCCAAGGTCCCCGATGTTCAGGAGATCGACGTTTTCTGGGATATGAAACAGCGCGGTGTGGCATATGCCCCGGCCAGCGACTACGAAGACATCCACCTGCCACGCAACACCGGCATCGGTGTTTTTCTTGGCGGACTTGGCTTCGTCATTGGCTTTGCCGTTATCTGGTACATCTGGTGGCTGGTCGCACTGGGCCTGCTTGGCGTAGTCGCCTGCCTGATCACCCGCTCATCGCAGGATGACACTTTCGAGATCATCCCCGCTGCCGAGGTTGAGGCCATTGAGAAGATGCGCTTGAAGGCGCTGGAAGAGCACAAACCAACACCGGGGGATTTTTGGTCATGAACACATACACCCCTAAAACCGCAGGTTCGCCCGGTCCAACGGAAGAAACGCTAGGCATCAGAGATTTAGGCTTCTGGATCTATCTGATGACAGACGCGATCATCTTCTCGCTTCTGTTTGCAACATACGTGGTTATGTTTCAAAACACGGCCACAGGGCCTGTGCCCAGTGACATTTTCGATCTGGAGCACGTATTTGCTGAAACCATGTTCCTGCTCCTTTCAAGCGTAACATTCGGCTTTGCGTCCTTGGCAGCTATTAGGGAGCGTAAGGGGCATGCTGTTTTCTGGATGATCGTCACAATCTTCTTTGGTGCAGGCTTTATCTTTCTGGAAGTCTCCGAGTTTGTTGGCATGATCCAGTCGGGAGCCGCACCGCAGACCAGCGGCTTCCTCTCCGCCTTCTTTACGCTGGTGGGCACCCACGGTGCGCACGTTAGTCTGGGCATGGTCGGGATTACGGTGATGATCTTCCAGATCCTCATCAAGGGCCTGACGTCGCCAGTGAAGTCACGCCTCCATCGCCTCGGCATGTTCTGGCACTTTCTGGACATCGTCTGGATCGGCATTTTCTCAATCGTCTATATGCCCGGCTGGCTCATTTAGGAGAAACTGATGGACGCGCAAACATATAGTGCAAAGAAGCTGATAACCGGGTTTGTTCTGGCACTGGTCCTCACCCTCATCCCCTTTGCCGCCGTCTGGACCATGGCGTTTTCCGTTGGGGTTATCTTCGGGATCATCGCCCTATCCGCTGTCGTGCAGGTGGGCGTGCACCTTTACTTCTTCCTCGGCATCAATAGCAAAACGCCTATTGAGAACGTTCTTGCTATCTGCTTCGCCGGGATACTGATTTTCCTGATGGTTGGCGGAACGCTCTGGATTATGTTTGATCTCTATGAGCGGATGATGTGAAGGCCTCTTTGACTTTTTGAGGCTGCTCTGCGGAGAAGCTGACAAGATTGTTGAGGAAGTCGTCGGTCGCCCGCTCCCATGAAAAGGTCTTTGCATGGGCGATGCAATCTTTTGATTTCATTGATAAGGCCCGTCGGATCGCAATTGCCAGATCATCATGAGTTGCCCCTACCGGCGCCTTGCCGATGATGTCTTTGGGGCCAGTCACCGGATACGCTGCTACGGGGACACCACAAGCCATAGCCTCCAGATTGACGAGGCCGAAGGTGTCGGTTTTGGAGGGAAACACCATTACATTTGCCCCGCAATAGGCCTCAATCAGATCATCGCCGGTCTTGGGTCCTACAAACACCGCATCAGGAAAACGCTTTGAAAGCGAGGCAAGTTCAGGCCCGTCTCCCACCAGAACCTTGGTTCCCGGCAGGTCCAGCTTTAGAAAGGCTGGCAGATTTTTCTCAGGAGCAATGCGCCCGACATACAGCATCACGGGCTTTGGCAGATCATCAAACACGGTTGAGGGAACAGGCCGGAACCGGTTGAGTTCAACTCCGCGCTGCCAGCGCACCACGGGTGTAATGCCGATGCTGCGGGCGGTTTCCATCATGGTATCGGTGGTTACCATGGTGCGTGCGGCTTGCTCATGAAAGGTAATCAGGTAGTTATTCAGCCACCCAACCGGAAGCCCGGTCCGCATAGCGGCATACTCGGGGAACTTGGAGAGCCACGAGCTGGTAAAGCGCCGGTTGTTGAGGCGGCAGTATTTGCGGGCAGCCCACCCCAGCGGCCCTTCTGTCATAACGTGGACCGCATCGGGGTTTAGCTCTGTCAGCCGTTTGGAGAGCCTGCGATAGGGGAACAGGGCCAGTTTGATATCCGGATAGGTGGGCAGCGGGACCTGCTTGAACTGATCCGGCGTGATGAGGCAAACCTCATGGCCCAACGCGGATAACTCGCGGCGAGTGATTTCCAGAACGCGAACCACACCGTTAATCTGGGGGTGCCACGCATCAGAGACAATAACGATTTTCATCTGTCCACCCCGATGGCTTTACCAAAGGGATAGACAGGGGATTTTGCTCGTATCGCAACGATCAGAATATTTGCGCGCAATATCAGTCACTTCCTCAAGCAATCGGTCACTTAATGTGATGGGCTTCAGCCCCATTTCCAAAAATTGGTGGTTGGCAACCATCAGCTCATTCTCCGCAGCTTCCTTGCGGGGATTTTCCAGATAAGCAATATCAACGCCGGTCATCTTGGAGACCATGTCGGCCAGATCCCGAACCCTGTGGACCTCCGTCATCTGGTTGAGGATCTTAACACGTACCCCACGATCCGGTGGGTTGTCTACCGCAAGCTTTATGCAGCGCACCGTATCCTGAATATGGATAAAGGCACGCTTCTGCCCGCCTGTTCCATGAACGGTCAGCGGATAGCCGACCGCGCTCTGCATGAGAAAGCGGTTGAGCACGGTGCCGTAGTCGCCATCATAGTCGAACCGGTTAATGAGCCGCTCGTCCATAGAGGTTTGCTCGGTCTGCGTCCCCCAAACGATGCCTTGGTGCAGGTCAGTAATCCGTAACCCGTAGTTCTTGGCATAGAACTGGAAGAACAGCTGATCCTGTGATTTGGTCATATGATAAATGGAGCCGGGGCTGGTTGGATAAAGGATTTCCTGCTCGCGCATGGCCCCATCCACATCCATAAACACTTTCAGGTAGCCTTCAGGAATTTCGCAGCCCACTGTGCTGTAGCCATAAACACCCATGGTCCCCAGATGCACCAGATGTATGTCCAGATTTGATTCTACAATTGCGGAAAGCACATCGTTGGTGGCGTTCAGATTATTGGAAACTGTGTAGCGGCGATGCCAGGAGGACTTCATGGAATATGGCGCGGCGCGCTGCTCGGCAAAGTGGATGATCGCGTCCGGCTTTTCATCTATCAGCAGCTGCAAGAACCGGTCGTAATCCACGCCAAGTGTAAGATTGACAAAGCGGATAGTATTTCCGGTCAGCTCCTCCCAAGTCTCCAACCGCTTGCTGATGGGCTGGATCGGCGTGAGCGAGGACACCTCAAGCTCAACGTCGATTTTGCGGCGAGACAAATTGTCGACGATAATGACATCATGCCCAAGGCTCGATAACAAAAGACTTGTAGGCCAACCACAAAAACCGTCGCCGCCCAGCACTATAACTTTACCCACGAAATCGCCCTTCCCGCCGTCTCACATTTTTTTCGAGTGAGTAGCACCCTGTTAGTACAGACTGCTGAACCCAGCGCCGTATGCACGCAAATGGTGCATAAGCAGCGACCAAGTTCTGCATTAAGAGCCCAAACCTTTTCAGGTGGTCACAATGCGCAGTCGAAACACATGTAGATAAGCACGTGCGCGAACAGGCTTCATCTCCATAAAATCAAGGGCAAAGGCCATTGAATATGTGAAGCGCAACTTTGCACGCCGTAAAACCCAGTGCCGCAACTCCATAGCTTTGGCTTCTTTGCTTTTGTTCACCCGGCAATTACTTGTGCCGGAGACGAGTTCGTTAAGCGGCTAAGTAACGGCAGCTTCCTAACAAAATCTTACAGGAGCCATTTGTGGGACGTAGGGTCACACTGGGTTCTCAAGGGATGGGAGATTCCTACCCGTTTGAGTTGGACCGCTGAAATTGAGCAATCAAGAGAATATACTTAAGTTTTCTCAGCAATCGCGGGCTGTACTTCCTGAAAAGACACCTTCTAATATATTCGATATTTCAGTGGTTTTGTTTTGGGAGAGGGACACCGATGAAGGTTAAACTAATTTCGCTGCTGGGCGCTGCTGCGCTTTCTTTATCATGCGCATCTGCGCTGGCTGCAGAAACAATTCGCGTGACATTACAATTGCCTGAAAGTCATAGCCTTGGGCAGAACTGGAATGCCTTCAAGGAAATCATTGAAGAAAAATCGGGCGGTGAGCTGAACCTTCAACTGTTCCCGTCTGCACAGCTGTTCAAGGACAGCGAAGTGCCGGAAGCTGTGGGTTCTGGCGCGATTGAAGCTGGTTCCGCCGCGATTGGCCGTTTCGCCGGTTCTGTCCCCGCCGTTGAGATTGTGAACCTGCCCTTCTTCTTCCGTGATGAAGACCATTTGCGTGCGGCGACGGCCAATGGTTCCCCTATGCGCGAAATCATAGATAACGCTGTGCTGGAGGAAACTGGCGCACGTGTTCTTTGGTGGCAGGCTTATGGCCGAAATATCTACCTGAACAACGGGGCTCCACTCAGAACACCTGAAGATATTGCAGGTAAAAAGGTACGCACCTACGGCAAGGTGTTGGGCTGGACCGTAGAGGCTATGGGCGGCGCGCCAACATTGCTGTCCGGTTCCAAGCAGTTCCTTGCCTACCAGCAGGGTGCAGTTGATGTGGGCATGACTGGCACGTCGGGCGTAACCAGCCGCAAGCTTTATGAAGTGATGGAGAACATGACGCTTTCCTACGACTTCGCAATCGAGTTTGTTGCCGTAATCAACAACGACTTCTTCGAGAGCCTTTCGGAAGAAAACCAGCAGATCATTCTGGAGGCGGCAGCGATTGTGGAAAATCAGTTGCGCGATGAGGTTTATTCCGGTGAGGACGCTCTGGTTGCAAGCGTCGAGGACAAAATCAACGTCATTCGCCTGACGGATGAGGAGCGGGCACAATGGGCAGATGCAACAGCTTCTGTTCAGGAGCGTTTTATTGAAGCTGGCGGCCCTCTTGCACAGCAGGCCATTGAAGCTGCCAAGGGCCTGTAAGGTTCGCGGTAAAGACCAGCTGTTCTGAACTTGCTATGATCTGGGAAGGGAGCCGTCGGGCTCCTTTTCCACCCTCTCCAGTCTAGACGACCCCGCTTTTTGGCGGGAGCAAGCTGCACAAAACTGTCATGCCAAGTCGTGTCAGTCTGCTCTCCCGCAAATCCGTTTGGTGCACAGCCGTGATTAAACTTATCGACCATATCTCCGAATTGTCCGGCAAACTGGCTGCCTGGCTGTTCTTCGCCATTGGCTTCTTCATTTGTTACGAGGTCATTGCGCGTTATGTCTTCAATAGCCCCACTGTGTGGGTGGATGAAGTCTCTCGTATCGGCCAGATTTGGGCGGCCTATCTGGCAGCTGGCTTTGCGCTCAAGCACCGCGAGATGATTGTGATTGATGTGGCCTTTCGCAACCCCGCCACCTTGATGCGAAAGGTGGTCGAGACCTTCGCAATTTTGGTGATCCTGATCTTCTGCATTACAGCGGTCTGGTATGGCTATGGCCTCTGGCTCAAGTCCCTGCTGCGGGGACATACCACCGATACCAACCTTGCTTTGCCGAAGTGGTTCACCCATGCATCCGTTTGGGTTGGCTTTGCCATCCTTGGCCTACAGGCCGTGGCCGAAGCGGTGAAAATCTGGCGCGATGGGGTGCCGGCTGATGACACATTGGAACACGAGATCTAGGGGCGGAAATGACTGCGTTTTTCATTCTTGCAGCACTGCTGCTGCTTTTGGTTCTCAGGGTTCCGGTGGCGTTTGCCCTTGGCTCGCTTGGGGTGTTTCTGCTCTGGTATTTCCCGCTGCCACTGAACGCGGTGCCGCAGCGCCTTTATGGCACCATGGATAGTTTTGAGCTGCTGGCGGTGCCCATGTTCCTGCTCATGTCCAACGTGTTGCTCAAGGGCGGGGTAGGCAAAGACCTGTTTGCCGCTGTGCAAAGCTGGGTTGGCCATTGGCCGGGAGGACTGGGTGTGGCAACCATCTTGTCTTGCGGTTTGTTCTCCGCTGTTTCGGGCTCTTCTGTGGCAACGGCAGCCACCATCGCGACGGTTGCAATTCCGGAGATGACAGCGCGCGGATACGAGCGTCCGTTTGTGCTGGGAATGCTGGCAGCTGGTGGTACGCTGGGTATTCTCATCCCGCCGTCGATCCCGTTGATCCTTTATGGCATTGTCACCGAGACGTCGATCCCGAAACTGTTTATGGCAGGCATCGGGCCGGGCCTGTTTCTTGCCAGCATCTTCATCATCTACGGCATGATTTATTCCCGCTTTAACAGCAATTACCAGCGCATCGAGAAAGCGAGCTGGGCAGAACGCCGGCGGGCGACTTTTAGGGCACTGCCAACTCTCTTACTGGCTGCCTCTATCATCGGCTCCATCTACATGGGTATCGCAACCCCGTCAGAAAGTGCGGGCATCGGGTTTGTTCTGGCGCTGGTGATTACGTTTGCTATGGGGCGGATGAACTGGGAGAAGATGAAGGAGGCCACCTACAAGTCCATGAAGACCACCAGTATGGTGTTTCTGATTATTGCAGGGGCAAAGGTGTTTTCCTACGCAATCACGCTGTACCGCCTGCCGCAGGATATCTCCACGCTGCTCACCACCAATATCTCCGAGCCGGGCCTGTTTATTCTGGCGGTGGGACTGGTTCTGCTGATTGTCGGGTTCTTCCTGGAATCTTTGAGCATGTTGCTGATTATGGTGCCGGTGTTGTTTCCGGCGCTGGGGGGAATGGCCATTGACCCCATCTGGTTTGGTATCTTCTTTGTGGTGCTCATTGAAACCGCCTTGATCACACCACCTGTGGGGATGAACCTGTTTATTATTCAGGCTGTTGGCAAGGCAAAACTGTCGGAGGTTGCCAGAGGCGCATGGCCGTTTGCGCTTATGATGCTGGCTACAGCTGTCCTCCTTTACTTTTGGCAAGGGCTTGCGCTGTATATCCCTTATAACACCTAATAATGAGGCGCGAAGACATGTCAAAGGCTCAGGCTCTTAAAGCTCTTTTTGAAAGTGGTAAACTGACTGTAACCCCATGCTGCTGGGATGCGCTCTCTGCCCGCCTCATTGAGCAGGCAGGGTTTCCCCTCGCCTTTATGAGTGGCTTTGGCGTGTCTGCCTCTCGCCTCGGGCAACCGGACGCGGGCCTCATTTCCTACGCTGAAATGGTGGATCAGGCTCGCAATATAGCCGCTGCGACCAGCATTCCTGTGATTGGGGATGGCGATACCGGCTATGGCAATGCGCTCAACGTTAAACGCACCGTCAAAGGCTACGCCAACGCAGGTATGGCCTGTGTGATGATTGAAGACCAGCTCGCCCCCAAGCGGTGCGGGCATACGAAAGGCAAACACGTGGTGGAGCGCGAGGAGGCCTTCATGCGCATCCGTGCTGCCGTTGATGCCAGAAACGAAGGGGCAGATATCCTCATCCTCGCCCGTACAGATGCCCGCGCTGAGCATGGTCTGGATGAGGCGATCAACCGTGCCAAAACCTTTCGCGAAATCGGCGCTGACATGACCTTCGTGGAAGCCCCGCGCTCGGTGGATGAAATGAAGCGCTATTGCGATGAGGTGGAAGGGCCCAAGATGGCGAATATGTTGGAAGGTGGATTAACACCGTTCCTTCAACCCGATGAACTTCAGGAGCTGGGCTACGCCATCTCCACGTACCCGTTCACCGGCCTGATGGCCATGATCAAAGCCCAGCAAGACGCCCTCGCGCAAATGAAGCAGGGGATCTTCTCTGATCCCGTCATGAGCTTTGAAGATCTACAAAAGGCCGTCGGGTTTGATGCCTACTACGAGGCTGAAGAGCGCTACAAGCATTGAGGCCCCTCCCTCTTAGCAGCCACCTTGCATCGAGTGCTCGATTGATAAGCAAGTCGCGCGATAAGGCGGTCAGATAGGTGCGTATTTTGCGCTCGCGGAGGATGGTCGCCGGACTATATACCCGGAATATCTGGCCATCGGCAAATCCCGTTACAATCGAATGGACCGAAACTTACGATGACGTTCTGATTGTTGATCGTCCCTGCGCCAGTCCCGCCAATGAATAAATCTCTTGCGTGGAGTTCCAGCGATCCGCCAGTCCCATCGCTACAGGTCAGTACAACCGGATTTGGAGCAGGCCTGCCCGTGCAAACGCGGCCACGGTTGCTTGTTAAGGATATCTCGTAGCCAGTGATTTGGCCGGAATACGTTTCCGATCCATTTTCGGTTTGTCCAGTAACCTGAGAGACGGCATCCACAGCCACGGCGGCGCAACCTGCTAGGAAAATCCCAGTAAAGCCAAGTTTTATAGGAGTAAAAACGTTCATACACCAAAGCCTGTTTATAGTTATTGTTATTATGCGATAGTATATTTTGATATATCTCTAGGTCAAATAATATGCCCCTCTAAATTAGATGTCCAATTTAGAGGTTAACAATCGGTGATTGAAGCCGATACAAGGTGTGGCTCGCTGACCTAATTCATCTATAAAGCTCGGGCGGCTGAGTGTGTGAATACAATGTCAGGTGTTGACCGGCACCAATTCGAATGATTTGAGGACCACAATCAGATTAGATCGCTTACGCTGGCACCTTCTCCCCATCCCGCAATGTGAGCACTTCAAACCCGGTCTCCGTCACGAGCACAGTATGCTCCCATTGGGCGGAGAGTTTTTTGTCGAGCGTCACAACAGTCCAGCCGTCTTCCTTGGTGACGGTGTACTCGGTACCTGCGTTGAGCATGGGTTCGATGGTGAAGGTCATGCCCTCTTTTAGCAGTGTGCCAGTACCGCGTTTGCCGAAGTGCATGACGGAAGGGCCTTCATGCATGTCCCGTCCGATGCCGTGGCCGCAGTAGTCGCGCACAACGGAGTAGCCCGCACTTTCGGCAGTTTGCTGTATGGCCGCGCCCACATCGCCCAGTCTTGCGCCGGGGCGCACTTGCTTGATGCCAGCCCACATGGCCTTGTAAGTGGTCTTGACCAACTTGTGCGCTTTGCGGGAGGCTCCGGGCATCACAAAGGTCGTACTGGAATCTGCGATGAAGCCATCCTTTTCCAGCGTAACGTCCACGTTGATTATATCGGAGGCCATCAGCTTGCGGTTTTTGTCGGGAATGCCGTGGCAAACCACCTCGTTGATGGAGGAGTTGAGCGCAAATTTATAGCCGTATTGGCCCTTGCTCGCCGGACGCGCCTTCAGCTCGTTGACGATGTAATCCTCAACCCGGTCGTTGATCTCCAGCGTTGAGACACCCGGCTTCACCACGTCTTCCAACATCTGAAAGACCTGCGCCAGAAGTTTGCCGGATTGGCGCATCAGCGCGATTTCATCGGCACTCTTGATGATGATCGCGCTCATGTCCTGATCACCTCAGGGGGAGTGACGTTGCACGCTTCCAGCTGCTGTTGGATCAGTTGCGCGTAAGTTAGTGTCGGGTTTAACTCGGCCAGCATACCGATCTTCATCCAGAACTCGGCCTGCGCGTTGATAGAGCGAGACATGACAGTGCTCGCCTTTCTGATTTCCTCGTGCAGGTCATCAGAGATTTTTACGATGCCCATAAAATGGTCCTTTATACGATTAATATACGTATCGTATACGAATCATATAAAAGCAAGAGCCGAGTATACGGATTGATGTCCCTGATGAAGAGCTTTTGACTGCTATTTCTTCAGATCATATGTGAAGGGATACTGGCGGTAGTCCTGCTGATACTCGCGCTTGCGGTCGTTGACCGCTTCCAGAAACCCCTTCCAGTCCAGATGAGGTTGTCCGGTCAGATCACACAGCTGGCTGAAATAGTCGAAGACGCTGTTGTGGTAGTCGTCCAGATCAGAAGGGTTCTTTTGTAAAACACAGTGCCCTTCGGCGATGTCCTGCTTGATTTGCGCAGGAGATGGCAGTTCCAGTTCTCCGCTCAGAATTTTTGCACAATAGATGCTTTGCAGATGAATGCTGGCAAAGTGGATTGTGAAACGTGGTAGGCCGAGGAAGATCAGGGTCGGGTCTGCCGGATAGAACATGTTGAGATAGAGCGGTCCTATGAAACGGCCACTCAGATCCACGTCATCAAGAACGCCGTTTAAGAACGGGAAATCATAGATATATCCGGTGCACAGGATGATGGCGTCCACATCGTTCAGCACCTTCCCGTCCTGCAGGGTGATTGTCCGCCCCTCAATGCGTTCTGGCCGCGCGTGTTGGCTGATGTTGTGGCTCTCTCCGTAAAGCCCGTCACGTACATAACATTTGTGTCCGTCTGGCGGAAAGGTGCCGCAGATGTAAACCTCGCTGGCGTGAGGGCTCAGGTCCAGCGAGATATCCTCGGAAGACACACAGGCCCCGATCAAGGCCACCCGCTTGCCTTTGTACTGGTTTGGCCGACGGTAGGATTGGGAGTGAGTTACCGGTCCCTCAAAACTGTCCAGTCCATCAATCTTTGGAATGTTGGCGCAACTGTCCTTACCCGATGCCACAAGAACATGGCTGAAGATCTGCTCCCCGTCATTGGTGGAAACACGCCACCCACCATCCGCCTTCTCCACGTGCTTTACCGGTGTATTGAACCGGATGAGCGGGAGAATCTCGGCTCTTCTGGCAGTGTCACCAATGTAATTGAGAACATCGGCGCGGTCCGGAAACAGCTTCAACTCCTCCGGCAGCTTGTAATCGCTGATCTGCATGGCGCGCTTGGGCAAATTGGCGCGTAGTTTGGGGTACATTGCAGAGGAAACGTGTGGACCTTGCGGGTCTCGTACATCCACCGGCCTGTCAGGGAGCGCTTCATAGGCCCACTGTCCGCCCAGACAGTCGCGTGCTTCAAACACTGTGGGGTGTAAACCGCTGCGTTTTAAATCAATCGCGGCAGTCAGACCGGTCGGGCCAGCCCCGATGATGGCGATACTTGGAGCCATGAAACCTTCCGTCTTGTTTTAGACTAGCGGTACTATGGCCCGTTGCGGGTTAATTGCCGGTTGGAGCGATCATTAGGATGCAAGATGTGTCATTACGCCAGATGGAAGAAGGGGAGAGCCAATGCCCTCCCCTTTGCACAAATCTGAGATGAATTCGCGCTACATCGCGCCTACAAGCCAGAGGGAAAACCACGGGAACGCGATCAGAAGCGCGAGGCGTACTAGATCGGATACCCAGAACGGGAATACACCCTTGAAGATGGTGGAGAGCTTCACATCTTGCAGCACGTTGCGCAGCACGAATACGTTAAGCCCCACCGGCGGTGATATGAGGCTGATCTCCGTCACCACCACCACAATCACCGCAAACCAGATGAGCACGGCTTCCGGATCGCTCAGGGCCTGCGTACCAAAGTCCAGCTCCAGAACAAGCGGATAGAACACCGGCACAGTGAGCAGGATCATGGAGAGGCTTTCCAGAACACAGCCGAGCACAATGTAGATGAGTACGATGCCGAGGATCACCAGATAGGCGTTCAGCTCAAGCTCCAGCACCCATTCGGCTAGCGTGTCGGGCAGGCCTGCAAAATTCACGAAGTTGGAAAATACCTCCGCGCCAATGATGATCATGAAGATCATGGCCGTCGTGCGCGCGCTCTCCAGCATGGCGTGATAGAGGTTTTGCACACTCATACCGCCCATGACCAGTGCGATCAGGAAGGCTGTGCCCGCGCCAATGCCCGCAGCTTCCGTTGGCGTGAAGAACCCGCCGTAGATGCCGATCATAATCACCGCAAACAGGCCAAGCACGGCGATAACGCCAAGCTTTTCCTTTTGCGTGAACGGCTCGGAGCCTTCAGCCTTGGGAGCGAGCGACGGGTTGATCAAGGTGGCAACGTAAATGGCACCGATGTAAAGCAGGAGTCCCAAAATGCCCGGAAGAACACCGGCAATGAACAGTTTGCCGATGTCCGATTCAGTCAGCAGGCCGTAGATGATCATCACCACGGAAGGCGGGATTAGGATGCCCAGTGTTCCCCCTGCGGCGATGGAGCCGGAGGCAAGGCTGTCTGCATAACCATATTTGCGCATGGACGGCATGGCCACCTTGGACATGGTGGCAGCAGTTGCCAGTGAGGACCCGCAAACGGCGGAAAAGCCACCACAGGCCACAACCGATGCCATGGCAAGACCCCCGCGCGCGCCGCCCAGCAGGCGGTTGGCAGCAGCATAAAGCCCGCGGCTCACACCGGAAATGGTGAGCAGATTGCCCATGAGAATAAACAGTGGGATCACGGAGAGCGAATAGGACAGGCTGGTTTCAAAACCGACCGAGCTGATAACGGACCACGTAGCAGTCCACCCGCGCATCATCGCAAAGCCGGTCGCACCCACAAGGATCATGGCAAACGCAATGGGCACACGCAGGAAGATGAGGAGGAGCAGAGCTGCAAAGCCGAGAAGGGACTCAAACATAACTTTAAAAACCTCGGCGGAATGCGTTTTTAAACAGAACGAATGTGTAGCCAGCGCTCATGAGCGCGGCAGCAGCAGCGAACCAGGAGAGTGGATAAAGCGGAATGTCCAGAGCATTGGTGACAGACCCGTCTTCCATCAATCGCTCCGCATGTGCAGCCAGCCGCCACGACAGGACAAGAAGCACGAGGGTGGACACGAAGGCGGAAATGGCCGTCATGAGAGACTGCATGACCGGGGGAACCAGACCGTAGATCATGTCTACTTCAACATGTTCGCGGCGTGAGGTTGTCAGGGGCAGCGCAGCAAAGACCAGTGCGCCAAGCATAAGCTGGGTGACCTCGAACGCACCGCGAACCGGGGCGTTGAACCAGTACCGGCCAACCACATCAACGACTGTAAGGCCAGTCAGACCCGCGAGGAGTAACGCGCAACATATTCCAAGGCCAAGCTCTATGAGGTTGGCGAGGGAGCGCACCCGCGATGCGCCCCCGGATCTGTTGTTAGACCCGATCAATTCTCTACGCCTGTAGACGTGCGGAACTTGTCGAGTGCAGCCATTCCGTCAAAGCCATCCTCGGCAATCGCCTTTGCCCATTCGGACTCGTAGCTGGCCGCCTTGTCCTTGATGGCAGCAACCATTTCAGGAGAAGCATCATAGATTTCGATGCCGGCCTTGTTGATGCGTTCAATCGCTTTTTCGTCCGCACCGTTCCATGCCTTGCCCACGCGCTCTGCAAACGCATCGCCGGAGATTGCCATGATGGCCGCCTGATCTTCAGCGGAGATCTCACCCCACTTGCCTTCGTTCATGACGAGGAACCATGTGGTGTTGTAGATGCCGCCCGGAACACGCATGGTGTACTTCACATGGTCCAGCAGGTTGAATGCGGTCAGCGCCTCATAGGTGAACGTTACACCGTCGATGATGCCGCGAGACAAGGTCTCGTAGACTTCGCCCGATGGCATGAACAGCGGTGATGCGCCAAGGTCGCTTGTCAGATCGGCAATGTAGCCACCCGGCACACGCACCTTGAGGCCTTCGATGTCTGCGGGTGTGTTCAGCTTGCGTACGTTGTTATGGACCAGACCGGGGCCATGCACGAACAGGCCAAGCAGTTTAGTGCCCTTGTGTTCTGCCTGTGCATCCAGATCGTTGGCGTAAACATCCCAAAAGGCTTTGGAGCCGGAGACTGCATCATCTCCCAGGAACGAAAACTGGCCGATGCGCGAGCGCTGGAAGCGGTTGTCATTGGTGAAGGAGTGCAGGCCGTAGGTGATATCGACAACACCGTCAACAGCCATGTCGTAATGGGCAGGCGGAGCGCCAGCGGATTTCGCCAGAACGCGTACGGATACGCGGCCATCGGTGACCTTCTTGACTTCCTTTGCCCACGGCTTGATGGCGTTGACCACAATCGGGTGGCGTGGTGGTAGCCAGCTGGAAAGGACCAGCTTGGTTTCAGCGTAGGCAGCACTTGCAAATGCAGTTGGTGCCAGCATGGCAGCTGTTGCCATTCCAAACAGTGTGCGGCGGGAAATTTTTGTCTTTAAAAATTCCATGGCTTCCTCCCTTAAGATGCCATCAAAAAAATATTGGGGTGGAGAACGGGGATCTCCCAGTCCCCACTCTCCGGCAGTCAGCTGATAAAATCAGACGTTGCTAAGTTCTTTTGCGTGTAGCCAGTCGGCGTGTTTTGGCGCTTTTTTTGTGCGGCTCCACTCTTCCAGCATTTCCCACTTCACAGAATCGAGACGCTTCAGCTTCTCTTCTTCTGCCGGGTCCGGACACGCCAGCTCAATGCGGTGTCCGTTTGGATCGAAGAAATAGATGGAATGGAAGATGGAGTGATCGGTCACGCCCAGCACGTCAATTCCGTTGGCTTCCAACTGTTCTTTGAAGGAGATGAGGGTCTCGCGATCCTTCACCTTGAAGGCGATGTGTTGCACCCAGATCGGGGTGTTCTCATCGCGGCCCATTTCCGGCTTGGTTGGCAGCTCAAAGAATGCCAGTACGTTGCCGTTGCCTGCATCGAGGAACAGGTGCATGTACGGATCAGGTTCATGGGTGGACGGAACCTTGTCTTCCGCGATGGCCAGAACGAAGTCCATGTTCAGGTTCTTGGTGTACCATTCAACGGTTTCTTTTGCGTCCTTGCAGCGGTACGCAACGTGGTGAATTTGCTCAATTTTCATAGGAATCTCCCCCGAGGCGATCAGACCTCGCCTCCTCCTTGTGTTTTCGCAACAAGATCCATTGCTTCGCGAAGAACGTTTGCATCCCCGATGTGGTTGGCAAGAATGAGAACCAGCTTGGCGTTGAGCGCTTCGCTTTCCCCTTCCGTACGTCCTTCATGCAGCAGCAGAAGATCGTGATAAAATTCGTCCGGTTTGCTGATGTTTGCTTTGGTGTTCAGACGGCTCATTGTGCGGCCTCCTGCGCAAAAATGCCGGTTGCGCAATTCAGAGCGTGCGCAACCCGTGCCTCGTCATAGGTCTCCCAGCGCGCAGCCACATGCTGGTCCGGGCGCATCAGATAAACTGCGGAAGATTTGTCTCCCAGATAGCGGACCTTCATCTCCTCGTTCTCTGCAACGCGCAGAGCGGAGATGGTGATGCAGCCAATTTCAACGGTGTCCGGCACGTCTGTGTTGATGGCGAGCAACTGGAACTTGTTGCCCAGCTGATCCAGCAGCCACCCGTTTGTGGTTGGTGCATCAGCTGCCGGAGAACCTGGACGGGAACGTACTGGCATACCGTCGCAGTCATCACTGTTCAGCGAAGAACCGTCATAGGTGGCCGGAACAGACAGGCGGCCTGAGTTCACCAGTGGGCGCGCAAATTCAGCTACCTCGGAAAGATCCAGAACAGCGTCGCGGAACACGCGGCTGATGGCGGACTTTGGCGTGATGAAGTCGGTGGAGCGGGACGAGTTCAGGATGTTCTCATCCGCTGCGTAAATGCGCTCTTCGTCGTAAGTATCCAGCAGGCGCATCGGTGCCTTGCCATCCATCACCAGCATTAGTTTCCAGATCAGGTTGTCCGTGTCTTGCAATCCGGAGTTTGCACCACGGGCACCGAACGGAGAGACCTGATGGGCGCTGTCGCCTGCAAAGATCACGCGGCCCTTGCGGAACTGTTCCATACGGCGGCACTGGAAGGTGTAGATGGAGACCCACTCAAGCTCGAAGTTCACATCCTCGCCCAGCATGGCTTTCAGGCGCGGGATGACGTTTTCCGGCTTTTTCTCTTCTTCCTTGTCCACGTCCCAGCCAAGCTGAAGATCGATGCGCCACACATTATCCGGCTGCTTGTGAAGAAGTGCAGACTGGCCACGGTTGAATGGCGGATCGAACCAGAACCAGCGCTCGGTAGGGAAGTCCGCTTCCATCACCACGTCGGCAATCAGGAAGTTGTCTTCAAAGATGCGGCCAACAAAATCCAGCCCCAGCATGGAGCGGATTGGAGAGGCGGCACCGTCACAGGCGATCACCCAGTCGGCCTCAACAGAGTAGTTGCCTTCCGGTGTTTCCAGTTCAACGGTGGCATAGTCATCGGCCTGATCAACGGAGACAACCTTGTTGTTGCCACGGATCTCGATTGGCTTGCCTTGTGCTTGCAGCTCTTTGACGCGGTCAACCAGATACTCTTCAAAGTAATACTGTTGCAGGTTGATGAAGGCCGGGCGCTTGTGGCCGTCTTCCGGCAACAGGTCAAATTGATAAACCTGACGCTCGTCGAAGAAAACCTTGCCTACGTGCCACTGAACGCCTTTGTCGACAAACTGGTCACCGCAGCCAATACGGTCGAGAATTTCCAGCGAACGCTTTGCGTAACATACCGCTCTGGAGCCCCAGCTCACCTTGTCGTTGTCATCGACAACAACGACCTCAACATCCTGCATGGCCAGTTCAATTGCTGCGGCAAGGCCAATCGGCCCTGCTCCCACCACAACAACCTTATGGCGCACTGCCTTTTCCGCATCCTGATCCGGCGAGCGAACATAAGGATAAAGCGGAACTTCGAAAATCTTTTGCAATTCAAAACCTCCCAGTTTTGATGTTTGGCGTTCGCTCAGAAATTATTGTTCCGCTTCGGTTTGTTTTCCGAGTACTTCAATGATTGCCTGTGCTTCAGGCGAGTCGGGGCTAAATATTGCTGGTTCCGGGTAACAAGTGTCTTGGAGTATCTCCATAGGATCATTTCCAGCGGGCTTTCGAAGAGTCCCTTTGGGTCTTGGATACATGTGAGCTTCATTTTTCCAGGCGAGAGCCATGAGCCAAGTTCCCTGCCATTTTGAAGGAGGACTGAACCGAGCGGTTCCCCGCCATATTGCCCAAAATGGTTCTTTGACTTCCCCCGAAAAGAACTGCTTCGGCGTTACAAGAAATCTTGCGAAATCTATTCTGCCCGCGTGTTTCTCATTCGAGATTGTCTCGTACTGAGAAATGTCTCCAAGCAACACTATGTCCGCTCCTTGCGCGTAAGCAGGATTGAACTTGCTATCCATTCGACACGCCTGAGCAGAGCTGATGCTCATGAGAAACGCTAGTCCTGCCCAGAGTGCTTTCATTATGAAAATCCAATCCCAATCCGATTAATCACCCCTGCAATGCTGCCCACATTTCGCGGTCGCGTTCGGCTGTCCAGATACGGGGGGTATCAATGCCGCGAGCCTCGTCAAAAGCGCGGGCGACATTGAATGGCAGACAATGTTCGTAGATTGCGTAGTCAGCAAATTTTGGATCGCATTCTGCGCGCACTGCGTCCCATGCTTCTTTCAGCGTGCCGCCTCGTACTGCCACGCGGGCGGCTGGTTTATAGGTGCTCTCAACAAAGTCGCGGGTGTTCTCAATCGCTTTGTTGACCATCTCCTGACCCACAAGCGCATCACCACGGCCCGGTGCAATGGCGTCCGGGTTGTAGGCCTTGATCGCGTCAAGCGTGTTGCCCCAGTCTTTGAAGTGACCGTCACCGCAGTAACAAGCGGAGTGGTACTCCACGATGTCACCGGTAAACATAACGCCTTCATCCGGAACCCATGCAACAATGTCGCCCGCAGTGTGGGCGCGGCCCAGATGCATCAGCTCCACCTTGCGCTTGCCCATGTTGATGGTCATACGGTCCTTGAAGGTCATGGTTGGCCATGTGAGGCCAGGAATGGAATCGGCTGCATCAAACAGGCGTGGGAAGCGGCCAAACTCGGAGTCCCAGTCTTCCTGACCGCGCTCGTAGATCATGCCCTCACAGGTTTCAGAGGCAATGATCTCAGAGGCACCGTAACCGGACGCGCCCAGCACACGCACAGCGTGGTAGTGGGACAGGGTCACGTATTTGATCGGCTTATCGGTCACTTCGCGGATCTTATCGACCACAAGCTGAGCCATGACTGGTGTTGCCTGCGCATCAACCACCATGACACTGTCATCACCAATAATAACGCCGGTGTTTGGATCGCCTTCAGCAGTGAAGGCGTAAAGATCGCGGCCCACTTCGGTGAAGGAGATCTTTTTGGCTTCCATATCGCCACTGGATGCAAATGCTTTCGCCATCGTCACTGTCCTAACTTAACCTTTGAAATCTGGAGCTGGCAGAATTGTGCCGGTGCATTCGCCGAAGCCGATGCGGTAGCCATCGCCCTGTGCCCAACCGGTGAGTGTCAGCGTGTCCCCATCCTCGATGAAGGTGCGCGTTTCGCCCGTTTCCAGAGTGATTGGCTCCTTGCCGCCCCACGACATTTCCAGCAGAGAGCCGTACTCGGACTTGTCCGGACCGGAAATCGTGCCGGAGCCAAGCAGGTCGCCGGTGTTCATCTTGCAGCCGCTCACTGCGTGGTGGGCCAGTTGCTGCGCGGCGGAGTAGTACATCTGCGTGTAATTGGTTTTGGCCAATCTGGAGGCTTTCGCCGCCCCTTCCGGCTGCATATAAACTTCCAGATCAATGTCGTAGAGCATTGGGCCCGGCTCTTTGAGGTAAGGCAGGAGCTCTTTTTCGCGTGCTGGCGTGGAAGCGCGGAACGGCTCAAGAGCGGCCTTCGTCACCACCCATGGGCTGATGGAAGTTGCAAAAGCTTTTGCCTGAAACGGGCCAAGCGGCTGGTATTCCCATGCCTGAATATCGCGGGCAGACCAGTCATTCAGGATCACGTAGCCGAAGATCATGTCGTCAGCTTCCTGCACGGTGATGGGCTGACCCATTTCGCTCGGCAGGCCAACGACTGCGCCGATCTCCAGCTCGATGTCCAGACGGGCGCAGGGTTTGAAGCTTGGCGCTTCATCAGTCGGTGCCTTGACCTGCCCAACCGGACGCTTGATGTGAGTGCCGGATACAATGACCGTTGACGCGCGGCCATTGTATCCTATCGGGATATGCAGCCAGTTCGGGGGAAGTGCATTTTCCGGGCCACGAAACATTGTGCCCACGTTAAATGCGTGCTGCTTACCCGCATAAAAATCCGTATATTCAGAGACAGCAAACGGCATGAACATTTGTGCCGCGCTCATGGGCACCAGCGCTTTTGCTTTGAGCGTGTCATTGCCGGAAAGGGCTGGATCGCCGTCTTTGGCAAGCAAAGATGTCAGCTGCGCGCGTACGCTGTCCCAGGAGGCTTTGCCAAGGCCCATGAAGTCGTTGAGAGCTGGCTTGTCGAATACGGTGATAGTGCCACCTGCATCGAGAAGACCGGCAGCTTCCAGCACCGCCATATCAACAACCATGTCGCCGATCGCAACGCCGCAGCGTGGCTCTTCACCGTTCTTGGCAAATACACCATAGGGAAGATTCTGGATTGGGAAATGGCAGTGCGGTGCATTCGCACTCTCGATCCAACTCGTCATAACTCATCCTTGGCAATTGAAGATCACCTGCCGTCCTCCCGGACCCGAGGTCATCTGAAATTCATCTAAACTCAGAATAGTTTCAAGTGTAACTTTGTCAATAGCATTTTCCGCCAAAACCAAATGCCTAGACGTAAGGGAACGAGGCAAATTACTGAAAAATGGCTGATAATAGCTATTAATTCAACTTTGGGATATACATTACGCGTATGCGACCGACTCTTGACAGATAGTTGCAAATGATACTAATAGGAGTTATGTGCTGTTACGCAAGCGCAATAGTTTCATTTTAAACCAACGAGATGTGATAATGGTGACTGCGAGTAACGCAAAGGATCAAGAAGAATTCCAGCTTGGCTCGTTCTTCCCCTATAAGGTCCGTGTTTTTGGCACCGCCGTTGGCACTGCTGTTTCAAGTGTTTATCGCGAACGGTACGGCCTGAGCGTTTCCGAATGGCGCACCATGTCCATTCTGGGTCACACGCAAGCGCTGTCCGCTTCAGAGATTGTCGAGCGCTCCAGCATGGACAAAGTGAATGTGAGTCGTGCCGTTCAGTCCCTGCGCAAGAAAGAGCTTTTACGCCGCGACATTGACGGTGAGGACCGCCGCAAGTCTGTTTTGCGCCTCACTGAAAAAGGGCTCGCTGTCTTCAATGATGTGATTCCGTTGGTGCGCAATGTGGAAGCCGCATTGACAGCCAACCTTTCTGAAGAGGAACAAGCGAGTCTTCTGGCGCTGATGGAGAAGGTGCAGAAGAACGCAGAAGCACTCATTGGGGACATGAGCGCGGATGCAGGCAACGAAACCTGAGGCGTCGCGTTGCGAGGTAGGAACTGCGCAGAGCAAGACCAAAAGAACAGAGAATTGAGCTCTGGGAGGGGCATCAATACTATGAGCAACATCACCCTATACGATTACTGGCGCTCTTCTGCGAGCTACCGCGTTCGCATCGCATTGAACCTGAAAGGTCTCGACTTTGAGACGGTGACTGTGGACCTGCTCAAGGGTGAGCAGAAAGCCGCTGAGAACCTGCACCGCAACCCGCAAGGTCTGGTGCCCTCGCTGGATCTGGACGGCGATATGATGACCCAGTCGCTTGCCATTATCGAGTATCTGGATGAACTGCACCCGTCCCCTGCCCTGATGCCAACCTCCGCCCGCGAGCGTGCCCGAGTACGCGCCCTTTCCCACGCCATTGCCATGGATATTCACCCCGTCTGCAATTTAGGTATCGTTCAGCGCATCGTGGAACTGGCGGGCGGAGATGAGCAGATCAAGGTCAACTGGATGCGTGAGTTCATCAGTAAGGGCCTTGGCGCTTTTGAAGAGCTGCTGGGTGATGGACAAAGCGGCAGGTTCTGCCATGGAGATCAGGTGGGGCTGGCTGATATCTGTCTTGTGCCACAGGTTTATAACGCCGACCGCTGGGGCGTCGATCGCTCCCACCTCACCTGCATCAATGCAATTTTCGAGGCTACGGAGCAACTGGAGGCCTTCCAAAAGGCTGCCCCACGGCAACAGGCCTGAGGAAGACCGGACCCTCTTTCAAAAAAATGATGGTTGTTTTGGCGCGGTGTTGGAAATTTCTTCCGGCACCGCGTTTTTACGTAGTTGCGCGCTCTTCCCGGAATAAGTCAATTGTTTGGGAACAAGTCTTCCGAATTTTTGAAGCGTTTCTATGGGAAACTGACGCTTAGGCCCTCATGGCTCACCTGTGATTTCTGCAATATTTAGGCGTCAAATGACCTGCCGAATCTCACTGAGCGGGACAAAAATTTGGGTTTCATGAGTTTTGCCCCTTGCAAACAGAGATATATCAGAGGTAATACTGATATATCACCGATGGCTGATGGACGTACTGGGAGAAGCCATCACCCGCACACCACCATGCACCTAATAACAACAGAGCATGCCCAGTGTGTACCATTTGAGGGGACTATCATGAAGACTTTTTTGATTGCCGCGCTTGCAGGCGTGTCGATGCTCGCCATAAATTCCGCGCAGGCTGTGGAACGCGGCGGCACGCTCACCTTTGCGCGCTATGATGATTCCAATCTGGTTGATCCGGTTTATGCCGACCGTAACCCTGATATCTGGATGGTCACAAACCTCTATGACACCCTGCTGCGCACCAAGGCAGACGGCAAAACCATCGTTCCGGGTCTGGCCTCTGGCTATCAGGTTTCCGCAGATGGCAAAACCGTCACACTAACCCTGCGCGAAGGCATCAAGTTTTCCGATGGGTCGGCGATTACGCCAGAAGATGTGAAGTTCTCTCTGGAGCGTGCGACAAATCCGGATTTCGGTCCATGGTCCGGCCTGCTGGGCTCGGTTGAAAGCATCACAGCTACCGACAACGGCGTGACGCTTGCCATGAAGAACCCTGATCCAACGATCATTTCCATTCTGGCAACGTTCAACACCGCTATCGTGTCCAAGGCAGCCTTCGAAGCCGCGCCAGGTGCGACCGATCAGGAAAAAGCAACCGCTCTGTTTGCTCCAGGTACACCGGTTTCCGGACCGTTTACGCTTAAAGAGCGCACGCGTGGCAGCACCATGACGTTCTCCGCCAATCCGCATTACTGGCGTCAGGGCGAAGATGGTAAGGCCCTGCCTTATCTGGATGAAGTCAGCTTCATCGTGATCCCGGATGATGCAACCCGCATCCTGAAACTGCAGGCTGGTGAAGTAAACGGCGCCGAGTTTGTTCCATTCTCCCGCGTGGCCGAGCTGGAAGCTGACCCTGCGATCAACATGGAGCTGTACCCGTCCACCCGCATCATCTACAGCCCGATCAACTCGCGCGAAACCCGTGCGGATGGTTCTCCGAATCCGATGGCGACAAAAGAGGCGCGTCAGGCACTTAACTACGCGATCAACAAGGATGCTCTGATCCAGCTGATCACTCATGGTACCGGTCAGCCGATGTCATCACCGTTGATGGCATCAACCACCCAGCTGGCACATGATGGTGGTCCGCTGTTCCCATATGACCCAGCCAAGGCGAAAGAACTGGCGGCAGCGTCCGGTCTTGAAGGCTCGGAAATCACTTTGACCACATTGGCTGGTTCCTCTGATGACGCAACCCTGTTTGCTGCGATCCAGCAAATGTGGGGCGCAATCGGTGTGAGCGTGAAGGTGGAGCAGGTTGATAACGCAACGCGCGGTGCAAAGAACCGCTCCGGCGAGTTTGATGTGCACACCTACGGCTGGGTGAATGACGTGAATGATCCGGCGCAGGTTGCTGGCTGGCTGGGCTACTACCCAACCCGTAAGGCTGTTGGTACCGGTTGGAACAATGCGGAGTTCAACGCTCTGTATGAAGCCTCCAACACCGAGATCGACCCGGAAAAACGCAGTGAGCAGTATCAGGCTATGCAAGCAATGTACCGCGACGCGGCCCCGTTGCTGTTCCTCTATGAGACGCCGTTTGCTGTGGCCCTTTCTGCCAACGTGAATGGTTATCTCCAGACACCGTTGGGGAACAATGAGTTCTCCTCGGCGTGGATTGCAAAATAATTCCTCCAATGAATGTGCCCGGTGGCTGAGACCCCTCCACCGGGCACATGTCAGTCAGGGTAGGTTGGTCTGTTCATATTGGTAGGCGCAGACCATTTGCCTAACGCAATCCAAAAAGCCGAAGCGTCATGCCCGGAAACCTGTCGCTTCGGCTTTTTATCCCTATGCCCCCTATTAGGACTCAGGAATGTCGTCACTTTCTTATCTGGTGTCACGGCTGTTGCAGATCATTCCGACCTTCCTTCTTGTTATGGTCGTTATCTTTCTGCTCGTGCGTATGCTGCCAGGGGATCCGGCCATTGCCATGGCGGATGCCAAAGCCACGGAAGCACAGCTGGAGCTGATCCGGCAAAAACTAGGGCTCAATGAACCCTTCTTCATGCAATTCTTCTATTTCGTAAAGAACACCCTGAGCGGAGACATGGGCACATCCATTCTTCTCAAAGCCCCTGTTCTGGACGTTATTATCGAACGTATTCCGGTGACTGCGTTCCTCACCCTTTATGCGGTTGGCCTTTCCATTCTCATTGCCGGTCCCCTTGCCTTTGTTGCCGCGCTGAACAAAAACGGCATGCTCGACATTGCCATTCGCAGTGGCTTTCAGGTGGGGCTCTCCACACCGGTGTTTTACATTGGCCTGTTGCTGCTCACCTTCCTTGCCGCCTCCCTGCGCCTGTTTCCGGTTGGCGGGTATGGCACCACGTTTCTGGAACACCTGCACCACCTCATGTTGCCTGCGTTGACCGTCGCGCTTTACACCTCCGCTATCATCATGCGCAATCTGCGCTCTGCGGTGATTGAGGTGCTGGATGCGGAATATGTGCAGTTCGCCCGTTCCAAAGGCTTATCGCGCAGTGTTGTTCTGGGTCGCCATGTTCTGCGCAATGCGATGATTTCCACCGTTACCCTGCTTGGTCTTTCCATCGGCTCCCTGATGAGCGGCACGCTGGTCACAGAAACTGTCTTTGCCGTGCCCGGTCTTGGCCGCTTGATGCTGGAAGCGATCTTTGCCCGTGACTATCCGCTGATTCAGGGCCTTACTCTTACCTTCGCTGTTATGGTTTCTCTCGTGTTTCTGTTTACCGACATGGTGCAGGCATGGCTTGATCCGAGGTTGCGCCTGTCATGACCCAACTCGATACACTTCAAGCCACCACACCACAAAAGCCGAAGCTGCATCCACGGGTCAAAGCGTTGCTGCGACCGGGTTTTTTGTTGGGCTTCTTCATCCTGTCCTCCTCCATCATTCTGGCTGTGTTTCCAGGCGCGTTCGCGCCGTATGATCCCAACGCCTTTGATTTCACGGCAATTAAGCAGCCGCCAAGCTGGGCACACCCGTTCGGAACGGATAATCTGGGCCGCGATACGCTGTCCCGCGTCATCTGGGCTTATCAGGTTGATATGCAGATCGCGTTTTTCGCCACCTTCTTTGCGATGGTGATTGGCGTCATTGTTGGCTCGCTGGTGGCCTATCACGGCGGCATTGCCGATGTGCTTTTTGGCCGCGTGGTAGATGTGACCATCACGTTCCCGTTTCTGGTGCTGGTCATTGCAGTTGTAGCGGTTTTAGGGCCGGGACTGAACAACATGTATGTGGCGGTCACGCTGGTACAGTGGGTCTATTATGCCCGCCTTACACGCGCTGAGATTATGACCCAGATGACAAACGACTATGCCTCCGCTGGTCGGGTCATGGGCTACTCATCGCCGCGCATCATCTTCCGCCATCTGCTGCCCAATGCCATGACGCCGCTCATCACCTTCTGGATGACCGATATGGCGCTGGCGATCCTGCTGGGCTCCTCCCTTGGCTATCTGGGCCTTGGAGCACAGCCGCCGCAGGCGGAATGGGGTGTTCTGATCGCAGAGGGCCGCAACTTCATCACCACCGCGTGGTGGATGAGCCTGATGCCGGGCATTGCCATTGTTTTGACGGGGCTCGGGTTCTCTCTTGTTGGAGACAGCCTTGCCGATGTGCTTAGACCACGGGGGGCCTCCTGATGAGCAACCAGCAAAAAAGCCTGTTACAGGTTCGGGATCTGACAACCACCTTTCACAGCAAGGGCCGTGTTCTGCGCGCCGTCGATGGCATCTCCTTCGATGTGCGCGCTGGCGAGGTCCTCGGGCTGGTGGGAGAAAGCGGGTCCGGCAAGTCCATCACCCTGCGCTCCATCATCGGCCTTGCCCGTGACTACGGCACCGTGGAAGGCAAAGTCTACTGGAAGGGCGAAGACCTGCTCTCCCGCACTGAGGCGCAGCTGCGTTCCATCCGTGGTAGCCAGATTTCCATGATCTTTCAGGAGCCAATGACCTCGCTCAACCCGCTGCTCACCGTGGGCTTGCAGATTGAGGAGAACCTGAAGGCCCACACCGAGCTGGAACGTGCAGCCCGTAAGGCCCGCGCCATTGAACTGCTGGATATGGTCGGTATTCCAAGTGCCGCTTCACGGCTCAAAGACTTCCCGCACCAGTTCTCCGGCGGTATGCGCCAGCGCGTCATGATCGCTATCGCGCTGGCCTCCAATCCGAAACTGTTGCTTGCGGACGAACCAACCACCGCTCTGGACGTGACCATTCAGGACCAGATCCTGCAACTGCTGCTGTCTCTGGCCAAGGACCTTAATATGGCCATCGTGCTCGTGACCCACGATCTGGGCGTGGTCGCGCAAACCTGTGACCGCGTTGCGGTGATGTATGCAGGGCGGCTGGTGGAAACAGGGTCTGTTCGTGATGTTTTGAAACGACCGCAGCACCCCTATACGCTCGGTCTTTTGAAATCGGTACCAGAGAACATTCCACCCCGTACACCGCTATACTCTGTTCCCGGCACACCACCTGCGCTGGATGCCCTGCCACAGGGCTGCGCCTTTGCACCAAGGTGTATGAAAGCAGAGGACGTGTGCATGAAAACCAAACCGCCCCTATCGGTTATTGGTGAGGGAATTTCATCTGCCTGCCATTTTCTTGAGGTTGCTCGCGAGGAGGTGCCCGCATGACCAATCAGGCTCCGGTTTTGCAAGTTGAAGACCTGCATTTACACTTTCAGCTCAAAAGAACCCTGTTCGACGCAATTCAACGCAAACCTTTACGCAAAGTCAAAGCGCTCAATGGGGTAAGCCTTGAGGTGAAACGGGGTGAAACCCTTGGCATTGTTGGCGAATCTGGTTGCGGGAAATCCACTTTAGCCCGCTGTCTGGCCCGTCTTTACGAAGCCGACAAAGGCACCATCCGCTATGATGGACACGAGGTTGCAGCCAAAAACGCCGTGGACCTGAGGGAGTATAACCGCAAGGTCCAGATGATGTTTCAGGACCCCTACTCCTCCCTCAATCCCCGCATGACAGTGCGGCAGGTTTTGACCGAGGCGCTGCGCGTTCACAACATGCGGCCGCCTGAGCAGATCAACGACCGTATCGCAGAGCTGCTCGATCTGGTGCGCCTGCCACTGGATGCGGCGGACAAACTGCCCCATGAGTTTTCCGGTGGGCAACGCCAACGCATTGCAATTGCGCGAGCTTTGTCTGTGGAGCCGGAAGTGCTGGTAGCCGATGAGCTGGTCTCCGCGCTGGATGTCTCCGTGCAGGCGCAGGTGGTGAATCTGCTGCTGGAACTGCAGGAAAAGCTGCATCTGACCATCCTTTTCGTGGCTCATGATCTTAGACTTGTGCGCCATGTATCCCACAGGGTCGCGGTGATTTATCTGGGTTCCATTGTTGAGATCGGCGATTCAGAAGAGCTCTTCAACGCCCCAAAACACCCCTACTCCAAGGCTTTGCTGGCAGCAGCTCCCTCACTCGATCCCGATAAACGCCATACTCGGCCATCAATCTCCGGCGAATTGCCGAGCCCGCTTAATGTGCCGAATGGCTGTGCGTTCCATGCAAGATGTCCCCATGCCTCGGAGCTTTGCAGGAGCGAGATACCAGAACTGAGGGCAGTAGATGAGCTGGGTCAGGTGGCTTGTCACCATGCCGAAGCGCTTCTGTCAGCAACCGACCTCAACAACTAGCTGAGCGTAAAATGTTGGAAAATCAGAAGTTTGAGACAATTACTGATCGCTTGAACCTCATTCGTGATGAGCTGAAGCGCAACGGGCTGGATGCGGTTATCATCCCTCGCTTTGATGAGCATCAGGGGGAATACTGCGCCCCGCATGATGCGCGTCTTGCATGGGCCACGGGTTTCACCGGTTCCGCTGGTTTGGCAATTGTTACGCAAGATCAAGCGGTTATGTTTGTTGACGGGCGCTATACGGTGCAAGTGCGTAATCAATGCAGTAGCGAGGTGTTCTCCTACCAGCATATCTTTGATGAACCACTGGAAAACTGGATTTCTACCAATATGAAGGCGGGCCAACAGATTGGCGTCGATCCTATGCTTATCCCCTCCCTCTGGTGGGATCGTTTTGCCGATGGCGCGGAAGGAGCAGGCGCTGCGCTCGTGGCAACAAGCGGCAATATCATTGATGCAGTCTGGTCCGATCAACCGGAGAAGCCACTTGCTCTGGTTATGCCCTACTCCGTTGAAAAAGCGGGCAAAACCAGCATGGAGAAGCGCGCGGAGATCGCCTCGCTTCTCAAAACAGTCGGCGCAAAAATGCTGGTTGAAACCCAGCCGGACAATATCGCTTGGCTCTTAAATGTTCGCGGTGGCGACGTTGAGTTCAACCCGATCCCGCACTCCTTCCTGCTCTTGAAGGATGATGGTTCTTGCAACTGGTTCGTGGATTCCCGCAAGCTTTCCAATGACTTGGGTGAGTATGAGCTGGAGAATGTTGAAACCGCAGACCCTGCCAGCTTTATTGGATCATTGGAAAAACTGACGGAAACAGGGGCGCAGGTTCTGATTGATCCGCTGTTCTCTCCGGTAGCAACCCGCAGCGCTGTTCAGGCAGCTGGCGGTATTCCGGTGATGGAGCAAGGTGCGGTCACGTTGACCAAGGCGGCGAAAAATGAGTGTGAACTCAAAGGCTTGCGTGATTGCCATGTGCGTGATGGTATTGCGTGGACCGAGTTTGCGGCGTGGTTGAAGCGGGAAGTTCCACAAAGAGCAAAGGCAGGCAATCCGGTTCGTGAGCTGGAGGCGGAAGAGCGTATCCTGATGGAGCGTCAACGCCAGAAAGACTTTGTTTATCCGAGCTTTAGAAGCATATCCGCCGCCGCAGGCAATGCTGCCATGTGCCATTACGCGGCAACCGATACCAGCAACGCTGCCATTTTGCCAGAGAATACCTACCTGCTGGATTCCGGCGGGCAATATCAGGACGGCACCACAGACGCCACGCGCACCTTTGCGTTCTCGCAGGTGTCACCGGAGTTCAAACGCGCCTACACCGCTGTTTTCAAAGGCTTTGTTGCGCTTGCATCCCTGCGTTTTCCAAAAGGCACACAAGGTCATCACATTGACGGGTTCGCCCGCAGACCGCTCTGGGATCTGGGGCTCGACTACGACCACGGTACCGGCCATGGTATCGGCCACTTCCTCTCGGTCCACGAACAGCCACAACGTATCGGCAAACCGCATAATCCGGTAGATCTGGTTGCAGGCATGGTGATGTCTATTGAACCTGGATTTTATCTTGCAGATCAATACGGTATCCGGATTGAGAACCTGTTCGAGATCATTGAGGAAGACGATGGTTTCCTTGCGTTCAGGAACCTTTCCTACATTCCGATTGAACCCCAAATGCTCGATATGGTTGACCTGACCCGGGCCGAACTCAAATGGCTTGGTGACTATAATACGGATCTAAAGCGAGTGCTCGGTCCGGACCTTAGCCCGGATGCCTATGACTATTTGTTAAGGTGTATCGAGCTACCGGAATAGAGCTGGATAACAGAGACAAAAAACCCCGCAAAGCGACTGCCTTGCGGGGCTAACTAACTGTAACTCAATAAAGAACAGTCGGATTCTTACTCTCCGATAGCCTCTTTGAGCAACGCTTTTGCATCCTCTAGGGTCAGCTTGACCGGATTGCCGCCCGCGCTTGGGTCCTTGATTGCTTCTTCTGCCAGAATATCAATCTTATCAGTGTCAACGCCGAGTTTGCTCAGGTTTGCCGGAACGCCCATATCCGCCCGCATTTTCATAACAAAATCGAAAAAGCCGTCAAAGCCGCCATCAATTTCAAGATAAGCTGCCAGCCTGTCAATGCGTTCTTCAATTGCACTGCGGTTGAACTTGAGCACAGTCGGCATGATCACCGCGTTGGTCATGCCGTGGTGGGTGTTGTAAAGCGCACCAATTGGATGAGACAGCGCGTGAATGGCACCAAGACCCTTTTGGAAGGCAACCGCACCCATCGCCGCCGCGCTCATCATGTGACCACGCGCTTCGATATCCTCTGGATTTTCAAGGACTTTCGGCAGGTTCTCTTTCACAAGACGCATACCTTCCACCGCCATGCCCTGAGACATCGGATGATAAAACGGAGAACTGTATGCCTCAAGACAATGAGCAAATGCGTCAATGCCAGTACCGACAGTGATCTTCTCGGGCATACCAACAGTCAATTCCGGATCGCAAATCACTACGCTTGGCAGGATCTTGGGATGGAAGATGATCTTCTTGACGTGGGTTTCGGAATTCGTGATTACGCTGGCACGGCCAACTTCCGAACCTGTTCCTGCTGTGGTTGGAACCGCGATGATTGGAAAGATCGCCTCTTCATCCGCACGGGTCCACCAATCGTCGACGTCTTCAAAATCCCAGACTGCACGGGTCTGCGTCGCCATGAAAGCGACCAGTTTGCCTAAGTCAAGGCCGGAACCACCTCCGAATGCGATCACGCCATCATGATTACCGGCGTTAAACGCGGCAACCCCTGCCTCCAGATTGAGCTCGGTCGGGTTCGGGTCCACCTCGGCGAAGATGGCGCAACCAAGACCGGCTTTCTCCATGATGTCTATTGTGTCGTTTGTGATTGGAAGGTGCGAGAGACCTCGGTCGGTGACAAGCAGTGGATTGGTAATACCTGCAGAAGAGCAAGCATCGGCGAGCTCCTTAATGCGTCCGGCACCAAAACGGATTGAAGTCGGGTAGCTCCAGTTTGCTGTCAATGTCATTTTCTTATGCCTTTTTAAGATGATAGGACTTAGGACGAGTCAGGTTCTGATAGCCGATGACGGAAAGAGCGCCACCGCGACCAGTGTCTTTGCATCCCGTCCAGCACAGAGCCGGATCCAGATAATCAGCCCGGTTCATGAAGACAGTACCGGTCTCAATCTGGGCGCCGATTTTAGCTGCCCGTGCAGCGTCTTGTGTCCAAAGAGAAGCTGTCAGGCCATAGTGGCTGTCGTTCATCAGGTGGATTGCTTCTTCGTCGCTTTCCACTTTCATGATACCGACAACGGGCCCAAAACTCTCTTCGCGCATCACGTCCATATCGTGGTTGACGTCCACGAGGATCTGCGGAGCCAGATAGGCACCGCCGTCATCTTCCGGGAAGAGCCCGGGATCGATCAAAGGCTTGGCACCTTTTTCAATCGCATCGGCAACCTGCCCGCGCACTAAATCCGCAAAGCGGACGTTGGCCATTGGGCCGAGGGTTGTTTCCTTGTCCAGCGGATTGCCGAGTTTGTAAGCAGAAACAATCTCTACAGCCTTCTTCACAAACGCATCGTATTTGGAAGAATGCACATAGATGCGTTCGATACCGCAGCAGCACTGGCCGGAGTTGAACATAGCACCGTCAATGAGGGTCTCGGCAGCTGCCTCAACATCCGCATCATCCATCACGTAGCCTGGGTCTTTGCCGCCAAGCTCAAGGCCAAGGCCCGTGAAGGTGCCCGCCGCCGCAATTTCCATGGCGCGTCCACCACCGACAGAGCCTGTGAAGTTGACGAAGCCGAAGTTGCGGCCCGCAATCAGGTGCGAGGTGGTATCGTGATCAAGGAACAGGTTCTGGAACACTTCTGCCGGAACGCCTGCCTCTGCAAAGGCACTAGCCATGCGCTCACCTACCAGAAGAGTCTGGGTGGCGTGCTTCAAGATCACCGCGTTGCCTGCAATCAGAGCCGGTGCAACGGTGTTGATTGCGGTCATGTAAGGATAGTTCCATGGCGCAATCACGAGAATAACGCCGTGTGGCTCTTTCTCGATGCGGCGTTCAAAGTTGCCGCTTTCCTCGACAACGATCGGCTTCAGACTTTCTTCCGCGATCTTAGCCATGTACGACGCGCGCTCGTTAAAGCCACCAAACTCACCGCCATAATGCACCGGACGGCCCATCATTTTTGCAAGTTCTGGAACGATTTGGTCGTTCTGTTCACCAATCTTTGCAACCCCGGCCATCACCAGTTTGATGCGCTCTTGCACCGGGCGTGCCGCCCATGCTTTCTGCGCAGCCTTGGCTCTGGCAATAACGGCTTCTGCCTCTTTCTGGGTCGCGACCGGACGTTCTGCAAATACAGAACCATCAACCGGCGAAATACATTTTAGTGTTTTTGTCATGGTCAACTCATCATTCACAGCGGGGCTGTTCACATCAGGCTCGTTCAAAACCGCGCGCAACTTCCCAATCGGTTACACGGCGGTCGTATTCATCCTGCTCGATTTTGGCGGAGTGTGCGTAGTGATCAATCACATCCTCTCCAAAGGCAGTGCGAAGCATTTCACAGGACTTCATCTGGGCCGCAGCATCGCGCAGGGTCTTGGGAATTTCGCGAATCCCCTCCCCGCCGTAGGCGTCGCCTCTGAACTCGGGCTCCAGCTCCAGCTCGTTCTCGATACCATCGATACCAGCTGCCAGAAGGGCGGCCATGGCCAGATACGGGTTCAGGTCTGCACCGCCAACACGGCACTCAACGCGCACAGCCTTGGTGCCATCCCCGCACACGCGATAACCGGCGGTGCGGTTGTCGAGGCTCCAGATGGCTTTGGTTGGCGCGAATGTGCCAGCAGCAAAGCGTTTATAGGAATTGATGTTTGGCGCAAGGAAATAGGTGATTGCGCTGGCGTGCTTCAAAAGACCTGCCATGTAATGACGCATCATCTTAGACATGCCGTATTCGGCGGACGGGTCATAAAACAGCGACTCGCCATCCTTGCTCCACAGTGACTGGTGCACATGTGAGGAACTGCCGGACGCTTTGTCATTCCACTTAGCCATAAAGCTCACGCTCTGGTCATTTTGCCATGCAATCTCTTTACACCCGTTTTTTATGATGGAATGACGGTCGGCCATGGTTAGTGCGTCTGAATAGCGCACATTAATTTCTTCCTGCCCGGCATCAGCCTCGCCCTTGGAACACTCAACCGGAATGTCAGCGCCGTTCAAACCATTTCGGATCGCGCGCATCACGTTCTCTTCCTTGGTGGTCTGGAAGATGTGATAGTCCTCGTTATAAGCCGAAATTGGGGAAACGCCGCGGTACCCCTTACTATGCGCTTCGTCGTAGCTTTCTTTAAAGAGGAAGAACTCCAGCTCGGTGGCCATGTTCGCGGTCAGGCCCATATTTGCCAGACGGTCGATTTGCTTTTTCAAGATAGCGCGCGGCGAGTGTGGAATCTCTTTGTGGGTGTGGTGGTTCAGCACGTCGCACAGAACCAGTGCGGTGCCTTCCAGCCATGGAATAACGCGCAAGGTGTCAAGGTCAGGCTTCATGACGTAATCGCCGTAACCTGCCTCCCAGCTCGTTGCCTTGTAGCCATCCGGTGTGGCCATCTCCATATCGGTCGCAAGCAGGTAGTTGCAGCTGTGGGTCTCTTCCCAGGCGCTGTTCACGAAGAACTCTGCCTGAAAACGCTTACCCATCAGACGGCCCTGCATGTCCACTTGGGCAACAACCACGGTGTCAATATCACCGGTATCGACCAACTCACGAAGCTCGTCGAGGGTCAGTTTTCCGGTTCTACGTGTCTTTTTCGTTTCTTCTCGCAACATACCTGTTCCCCGAGGACCCTGTTAAAGCGGCGAATGCCCTGCCTCTCCTGCGCAGCATCACCGATATTACCTAGTAACCGTAGGGTCAGCCCGAAGATCGGGCCAACCTTTTCTCAAAAATAGCTTAACCGTAACGGTAAGGACGTCCAGCCTTTGTCATTGCTGCATTGTATTCCTTAAGGATTTTGACAACGCGGGCATTTCTGTCGGATTTTGCTGCAATTTCATCCCAGAATTTGTGCGCTTCTGCTTCAACAGTCGCCCACTCTTCATCAGGAATGGTGGTCAGCTCCATCTTTTCACCCTGCGTGCGCAGCTTTGCTTCACCAGCCCAATACCAGTGTTGACGATAGTAGTGCGAGGAGTCCATGCACAGGTTGAAGAGTGTCTTCAGGTGCTCTGGCAGCTCATCCCAGCGCTCGGAGTTGGCGAAGTAAGAGCCAGCCCATGCACCGGAGATGTTGTTGGTGAGGAAGTAGTTGGTCACATCTGCCCAGCCTACGGTGTAATCCTCGGTGATACCGGACCACGCAATACCGTCCAGCTCGCCGGTCTGCATTGCAACTTCAATGTCTTCCCATGGCAGGGTGACCGGAACAACGCCGAAGCGTGTCAGGAATTTACCAGCGGTCGGGAAGGTAAAGACGCGCTTGCCTTTCAGGTCTGCAAGGCTGCGGATTGGGTCTTTTGTCGCAAAGTGACATGGGTCCCATGCACCGGCAGAAAGCCATTTAACGCCTTCCACTTCGTCATAAGCTTCTTCCCAGATCTCTTTTAGACCCCAGTGGTTGAACAGGGCCGGAACGTCGAGGCTGTAGCGCGAAGCAAATGGGAAGTAGCCGCCGAAAACTGAAACGTCGACTGGTGCTGCAATGGAGTCATCATCGGATTGCACGGCATCGATTGTACCGCGCTGCATGGCACGGAACAGTTCACCGGTTGGAACCAGCTGGTCCGCATAATAGAGCTCGATCTCCATCTCGCCGTTTGCCGCCTTGTTGAAGGCGTCGATGGATGGCTTGATCACATGCTGTGCAAGCGAGGCACCGGCGTAGGTTTGCAAGCGCCATTTGATTGGACGGCCTGCAGCATGCACAGCTGGAGCTGCAAGAGTGGATGCACCAGCAGCTGCTACGGTTGTTAAACCGGCTTTCTTAAGAAAATCACGTCTATTCGTCATACTCAATTTCCCCTTGGAATATGAATTTTGGAGCCCTCAACACCGGTGGATTTGTTATTGTGAGGGGTGTGATTTTTATCTGACTCCATCCGGAATTTATCGATTACTTCAATTGGTAAGTTGGCGAGATCGGCTCTCGTCAGCGTGCGTAATAAAGGTTTGGTAGCCACAGTGCGATTTGCGGGAAGATCGTTACCAGCCCCAGACCAAAGACCATGATTGCCACAAATGGAATGATGGACTTGTAGATGTCTGTCAGCGAAATTTCCGGCGGGGCCATGGCACGCATCAAGAACAGGTTGTAACCAAACGGCGGTGTCATATAGGCGATCTGACAGGTGATGGTGTAAAGCACGCCGTACCAGACCAGATCGAAGCCGAGCAGCTTCACCAGTGGCACGTAAAGCGGTGCCACAATCACCAGCATAGCGGTGTCATCCAAGAACATGCCCATAATGATGTAAGAGAGCTGCATCAGGAGAAGAATCTCCCAAGGGCCAAGTCCGAGGTCTCCGACAAAGAACCCTTCAATTGCACGCACCGCACCCAAGCCATCAAACACAGCACCAAAGGCAAGAGCTGCAAGGATGATCCACATGAACATGCAACTGATCTGGAGCGTCTTTTCAGTGGTGATGTGCAGCAGGCGGAAAGTAAGTCGGCCCTTAAAGGCCGCCGCCAGTGTTGCCGCTGTTGCGCCCACTGCCGAGCTTTCTACCAGACTGGTCACACCCATCAGAAACAAGCCGGTCATTGCAAAGAAGATGAACAGCGGAATCACACCAGCTTGTAAAAGGCGGATCTTTTCTGCCCACGTGATCTCCTTGCGCTCTTCTTCAGACAGGGTTGGACCCAGTTCTGGCTGAAGGCGGCAACGCACCACGATGTAAAGGATGAACAGACCGGCCAGCAACAGACCCGGAATGGCACCTGCCAGCCAGAGCTTGCCAACCGGCTGGCGGGCGATCATTCCGTAAAGCACCAAAACCACACTTGGCGGAACAAGAATGCCCAGTGAGGAGCCAGCCTGAATAACGCCGGTCACCATGACCTTGTCATAACCACGGCGAAGCAGCTCTGGCAGAGCAATGGTTGCGCCAATGGCCATACCGGCCACAGACAGACCGTTCATGGCAGAAATCATCACCATGAGGCCGACTGTGCCGATGGCCAATCCACCATGAAGGCCACCTGTCCAAACATGGAACATCTTATAAAGATCTTCGGCGATGCCTGACTCAGAGAGCATATAGCCCATGAAAATGAACAGTGGCAGCGTGAGGAGCGGGTACCACTTCATCAGCTTCATGCTGGCGGAGAAGGCGATTTCGGAGCCACCATCACCCCACATCAAAAGGGCGGCGATAACAGCAACGGAACCAATTGCAGCAAAAACGCGTTGCCCGGTCAGGAGCATCAGCATCATGCTGGAGAACATCAAAATTGCGATCAGCTCATAACTCATGGCGCAGGCCTCCCGAGGGCGGCGGCCAGATCTTTAAAGAACGTCGCGATTGCCTGAAGCAGCATCAAAAATATTCCAAAACACATAATGGCTTTAATCGGCGCCATTGGAGGGGCCCAAGCCGAGTAGCTTTCCTCACCGTATTTGATGGCGTATTCCAGTGAGGAAAGACCGCCATAAAAGAGGAAGATAAGGTAGAAGATCAGCAGCAGGATGGTCATGACATCCATGGTGGCTTTGCGCCGTGGAGACCAGCTTCCGTAAAACAGATCCATGCGCACATGCGAGTTCGTTTGCATGGAATAAGCACCACCCAGAAGGTAGTAGGCAGCCATGGTGAACTGAGCCGTTTCGAGCGTCCAGAGCGGCGGTGCAAAAAAGGTTTTTGCGATGGAGGAGTACAACAAGACCCCCAGCATCACGAAGATGAGGTACATGGCGAAGCGACCAACATATTTGCTGATCCAGTCCACGCACCTGACGAAAACGACTATTCCCCTTGGCATTATTTGTTTGCCCTTGTTTCTTTTGTTTCTCCCTGCCCGCTCACAGCTGTTTCCTTGCTAAACTGGGGTAGGACTTGCAAAATTGCCTCTCCCAACAACTCTGCGATTTTCTCTTGACCTGCCTGCGTTGCGATCAGATCATTGCGAACTTCAATCATGACGTTGAGCAAGCCGCGAGACTGTGCCTGATCAACAAGGGTATGAGTAACCCCGTCTTCCGGCCCATATGGTTCGTTTCTTTGGATGTCGTAGAGCAATGACGGGCACAGCTCTTCCAGCAAAGCATCTGCAAAGCGGGTATCGCTGTCATGCAAAACGCCCACCTCAACAGAGCGTCTCTCGCCGTTGTAAACTGGCGTAAACGAGTGGATGGTGACCAAAATCGGGTGTTGGCCAGAGGCCTGCTTAGCGTCAATTACTTGTTTCACTGCGCGCTGGAACGGGCGGTAGAATCTGGTGACCCGATCTTGCTTCTGCTCGTCACTCAGGGAGGCGTTGCCCGGGATCTCATAGATCTCGCTCTTGACCGGCATGGCGCTTGGAGCTTCCGGTGGCCGGTTGCAGTCGTAAACCAGCCGCGAAATCCGTTGCGCCACCAACGGTGCGTTCAATTTGGTCGTTAGGAGTGTAGCGACGGCGAAAGCTCCCGGATCCCACGCCGCGTGGCTATTCGCAGCTTCCTTGCTCAAGCCAAGGCCATTCAGGTCTTCAGGGATAAATTTGGATGCATGTTCACAGACCAATACGACTGGAGCAGAGCCTCCTGTATTGATCGTTTCAACCGTGCCGTTGCCAGCAGATTCTCCCTGGTCAGTTTTGACTTCAGACAAGAATGATCCCCCCGGTGCATCTTGTTTTTCCGTGTACTTTCAGTCTTTTTATTCGTAAAAGAAGAAATGAACGAAACGTTTCTATGGAGACTAATCTGAATGAATCGTTTCACAAAGCCTAAAAAATAGGCAGATATACATACGTGAAGCAGGTGAGAGACGTGCGGGACCCGAATGAACAGACCGTTGCAGAGAAATTACGCGGACATTTTAATGGGTTAACTCGTGCGGAGCGCCAATTGGCTGTCTCCTTGCTGGCAAATTATCCCGTCAGCGGACTGGGAAGCGTTTCTGAACTCGCCAAGCTCGCAAATGTGTCCGGACCGACCGTTGTTCGAATGGCGCAAAAGATTGGTTTTGCTGGGTTTTCCGAATTACAGGCTGCGCTAAGATTGGAAGTGGAAGAAACGATTTCCAATCCGATTTCCAAACAGGAACGCTGGACACGCAATGCGCCTGATACGCACATTCTGAACAGATTCGCCGATGCTGTTATCGACAACCTGAAACAAACCTTACAGCAGCTCGACACCCAAGATTTCGATCACGCAGTAGGGTTGCTGACGGACCGGGAGCGTGCTGTCCACATCGTTGGTGGCCGTATTACGCGCGCGTTGTCAGACTATTTCTTCACACATCTTCAGGTGATCCGTGATGACGTTATAGCAATTGCCTCAAACTCCAATACATGGCCCCATTATCTGTTGAACATGAAACCGGGAGATGTGGTGGTTGTGTTTGATATCCGCCGTTACGAACACGATATCCTGCGCTTTGTAGATCTTGCGCGCGAGCGTGGTGCAGTTGTGATTGTCTTTACGGATCAATGGACGTCACCTGCGGCGGTGAATGCGGAGTATGTCTTCAATGCCCGCATCGAGGCACCGTCGGCCTGGGACAGCAGCGTGGTGATCATGTTCATTCTGGAAGCGATGATTGAGGCCATGACCACCTCCACGTGGGACGTGACCAGAGAGCGCATGAACACGCTGGAGAAGCTGTTCGATAAAACCAAGATGTTCAGTAAATCGAGCTAGCCCTCTGCGGTCGGATCAGTGTGATTGCCAACAGGTTTTGCGCGTGGTCGGTAAAACCGGAAACGGCGGATTGGTGAATTGGCCCCGGGCTCATTTGAGGTGCGGTTAAGACCTGAACAGGTGTTGGGGAGTGTTCAGAATATTTGAGCCCGGGGTAATCACCTCACATCTTTCCGAGGCGTGAGCCAAGGAGGTGTTGGGAGGAGTTAGGGGGAACTGTAGAGACGATGAAATTCATATGAAAAATTTATAGGGACTTACCTGATAGATGGCCCTGAATTGATTTCAAACCCAATGTCTCTTTTTAGGTGTGGTGGTAGATCATGACCGTACATTACCCTTGGTTTCGCTAAGCTGAGAGTTGCGAAAATACCGCTGAATACTTTTGCTAAACCACCGAAACTAATTGGTCTGATCGCTAGGCTCTGGGCCTCACATACACAATCTGTCATTGCTTTTCTCCTGACTTCGTTGGAACAACTAATGCCGGAAGTTGTATTTTTGGTCCAATTGAATATATGGATGAATACATAAGGAGATTTAATTGTAGATGACTAACAGCTTGCCTCCCCTCAACGCTCTTCGTGCATTTGAAGCCGCCGCCAGACATTCCAATTTCACCCGTGCTGCGGAGGAACTAGGGATGACGCAGGCTGCGGTTAGCTACCAAATCAAGGTGCTGGAGGACCGCTCGGGTAAGCCGCTGTTCAAGAGAGTGGGACGGCAGGTTGTACTGACAGAAGCAGGCATGCAGTTCGCTGCTATTGCAAGTGAAGCGTTTCAGTCTATTCGAAATGGGTTTGCTGCCCTGCAAGAAACCAATGAAGTAACACTGAAAGTTAGTGTGATTCCCACATTTGCAATGAACTGGTTGTCGTTGCGTATCGGGGCTTTCCAGATACAAAATCCCAAGTTGGCTGTGCAGCTGAATACGAGCACTGATCTAATAGATTTTGCATCTGCAGGTGTTGATGTTGGAATTCGGAATGGGTCCGGTGACTGGCCCGGGCTATGTAAGCATAAGCTTTGTAATATTACATACTCTCCCATGCTTAGCCCTAAACTTGCTGAAAGTGTGGGTGGCATCCACAAACCCGAGGATCTTCTCAAACTTCCTCTTGTAGATATAGGGGATCCGTGGTGGTTGAGTTGGTTTGAAGCCGCTGGGGTTGAGGCCACGGACTTTTTAAATCAGCATTCTTCGCAAATGGGCCCGCAGACAGTTGATGGTAACATCGCACTTGCAGGACACGGCGTGGCGATTTTGTCTCCAATATATTATGATGCGGCATTGCGGGACGGGCGGTTGGTCCAGCCGTTTGAGCTAGAGTGCGTGGAAGAAAAACCAATCTGGTTGGTCTATCGTGAAGCACAGCGAAATCATCAGACGATAAAGCTGTTTCGCAATTGGATATTCAGCGAAATGGAAAAAGACGGATGTTGAGCTGATTGCCCCTCTTACTCAGGAAGGGCAATCTCGACTGCGATCCCTGATCAGCTCCATTTGAGAGAAGACCAGAGCCCGCATGACTATCCCAACGCTGCTGTTCGACAAGGTCAAAATGCTGAGTAAAGCGAACTAGTTGACTTGCTGTTCAGCTGCGCGTGCTGGCAGTAGAACTAGCGCAAAGTGTAGCATGTATCGGCAGCTCACATACAGAACCACAGCTGTTGCGACAAAAAGTTCAAGGTCTGCCAGTACTCTTACCTGCTCCACAAGATTGGCACTTGCGCCCAGGCTTTCCATCCAGGTTACGGTCTTGAAGAGTGCCGTCGCACCGATGACAAGCGGAAAGGTAAAGGCGGAAAAGCCCAGACAGAAGGGCATGCGCAGCAGGTGCAGGAATGACAGATAGATCAGCGCCGTCATCGCAACAGCAATTCCCCCCAGAACAGCAACCACAAGAGGTGACGGATTGGCCATGAGTGTCAGGTAACCGGCAAGAGAAAGACTTGCGGGCGCTGCAAGAATGGCAATCGTTGGTTTGAAAGCATCGGGGACTTCGGGATGAAAGATCAGGCGGTACAGCATCATGGGGAGCATGACCGCGTAAGCGATTAGTCCAACCCAGAGCAATACATGTGCAAAGCCCTCAAACGGGCCACCGGGAAAGGCAACAGCTGCGGCGACAATTCCGATGGGTGGCACAAACCAACTTGGAACCATGTGGTGTAGGTTGAAGTCTCTGGCCCGGTGATAAGTGAAGGAAGCCAGAAAAACCAGATGCAGGCCGACACCGATCAGCCAAAGCGCCTCCCCCGCTCCAAAGTTATATTGAGAAACGGCATTGGAAACTGTCACCAGTGCCATGGCTGTCGTCGGCATAACGCTACCGACTACCGGATGCTTTAGATCCTCTGAAATCGCATTGCTTGCAAAGATGACTTTACCAAGTAGAAGCACCAGTAAAATGCCAGCGATCAGTGCACCTGTGAGTTGCAGTGTCCCGCCAAAATCGCCGAGGTTTTCCAGTGACCAGCCGAGACTGGCGATGCCAAGTGCCAATCCGCCAAGCGGCGCTGGGACATGGCCGAGTTTTGTTCGCAGAGTGTTCATGGAAAATGCCCGTAACCTGAGGATGAGAATAAGAAGCTTGCAACTGAGGTTCCTAGAGCATTTGATATGTCTTGAAAATCTGAGTATATTGAATGGGAGGTTCAATAAAATTGAACTACAGGTAATACTGTCCCACAAAATGGAATATCTGAGTGATGAATGTAACGTTCCGCCAGCTTAAAGTGTTTGTCTCCATTACGCAGGAAGGATCAATAACAGCGGCGGCAGAAAAGCTGTTTCTCACCAAATCAGCAGTTTCCATGGCTCTTGCAGAGCTGGAGCGTCAGTTGGGGCGTAAAATGTTTGACCGAACCAACAAGCAACTCATCCTGAACGAGCAAGGGCGGCGTTTATTGCCGTTGGCGGACGAACTGCTGGATAGAGTTGACGCGATAACGCAGCTTTTTGAAGGAGAAGACGCAACCAATGGTAACTTGCGCGTTGGTTCCAGCTTCACAATCGGCAACCATCTGCTCCCGACACTGCTAGGTGATTTCCGTAAACACACCGGCTATCTGCATCAGTCTCTCAGCCTTTCAAACTCCACCACAACCTGCAAGATGCTGCTGGATTTCGAACTGGATCTGGGTTTCATCGAAGCAAAGATCAGCGACAAGCATCTGGCGACCGAGCCGTGGATGACCGATGAAATGGTCGTGGTCTGCGCCCCCTCGCAAGCACCTGAGGCTGATCAGCCATTAGATCTGGACGTGCTGGAAGGAAAGAACTGGGTGCTCCGGGAGTCGGGTTCTGGCACGCGAGAGTTCTTTGTCACTGAGGTTGCTGCAAAACTGGAGGAGTGGACAGTTGCTTTTGAACTGAGCAGTACAACGGCGATCATGAATTCCGTCATTGCGGGGCTTGGATATACCGTGCTCTCCCGGCGCTCGGTCAGCGCGGCCATAGAGGATGGTCGCTTGGCGGTCGTCCCGCTAAAGCAAAGAATGCTCCGGCAGTTCTCTCTGGTTTACAATAAAGAAAAGTACCAAAGCCCCGTCTTCAAATCCTTCCGCGAATACGCGCACAACTGGGCTTTGGGTCGCGAATAATGATTTCAATGGAAATGCAAGTAAATATCGTTTGAATTTCTTCGTGCTGTCCGGCTCTGACGATCCGGTTACCTGACGAAACCAGTTAAGGCGGATCACTTGGTTAGGGCATCTGAATGACTGGTGCCCTATCCGAGGCTTTTGAAGGTATAGCCCTCACCGGAAGTAGGCCTTACGTGACCGCCTCAGACGATCCGCGATGGCTTTCCATGACCTTCAGGAAAGTAGCTAGATCGATATTGCCGCCGGTCAGGATTGTGGCAACGCGTTTGCCTTGTAGGTTATGGCGGTTCGCCATCAAGGCGGCCAGAGGAGCTGCGCCTGCTCCTTCAGCCAGATTATGGGTGTCCGTATAGTAAGCAGCCAGAGCTCCGCAATCTGGCCTTCGCTGACAGTTACCACGTCTTCTGCCCCCTTCAGGATAATCTCCAGCGGTTCCTGCTGTGGGTTCCGGCAGGCCATGCCATCGGCAAACGTGTTGGCGGTGTCAGTTTGTACCGCCTTGCCCGCAGCAAAAGACAGAGCAAAGGCTGCGGCGTTTTCGGCGGTAACGCCAATGATCTTTGTCTTTAGCCCAAGCAGATCGCGTACGGTGATCAGGCTGCAGATGCCCGAGCCCATGCCGATGGGGACGTAAACCACATCCAGATCAGCGACCGTGCGGTAAAGCTCCTGTGCGTAGGTGGAAACGCCTTTCACCAAGTTCTCATGGAACGCTGGCACCATTTGATAGCCATGTTCCTCATGCAGCCTATGCGCAACCTTGCGGCTTTCCTCAAAGTCTTTGCCTGCGATGATTACATTCGCCCCAAAGGCGCGCATGGCCGCGTTCTTCTCCTGCGAATTGCCTTCCGGAACGACAATGTGCGATGGAATGCCATTGCGGGTTGCACCAAGTGCAACGGACTGGCCATGATTGCCTCGCGTTGCGGTCACAATGCCTGTCGGTTTTTCTGCGGATTTCATCAGCGCGTCCACATATGTGAACCCGCCACGTGCCTTGAACGACCCCGTGGGTGTGTGGTTCTCGTGTTTTACAAATACATCAACGCCCGTGCGCTTCTTTAGCAGTGGCCAGGCGTAGGTTGGTGTTTCTGGCACAAACTGCCGAACCGTGGCATGAGCAGCTTCAAGCTCTTTCAGAGAAAACAGCGGCATTCACTTTCCTTTTGTCATCGTAAAACGCTTTGGCGACACCTTAATCAGCTTGTCTCTTCCCGGCTGTCAAAATACTGACCTAATCAGCATTACCTATGACCTCTTGTTCATGGCAGGCAAATTGGCCTATAGGTGGGCCATAGAATTAGACGGGTGACCTGTGAGAACCTATTGAAATAAATGAGACTATGAGTTCAGGATCGGAAATTCTCAGCAGGTGGAACCTGCAGCTGTTGCCAAGCTGTGCCTACTTTGCTGCCTATACTGCGCCTCAGGCCTCGGTGGGCTTTGCTTTTGGGAGCCAGCGCGGCGTCCATGCTTTTGATAGCGACCGTCGGGTAGATTTCTGGACCCATCCCAACAGCCTTGCCTTTGTACCTGAAGGATGTGGGGTTACCTCCGAAAGTGAGCGCGGCGGTGAGTATCTGACATTCGCAGTGCCACAAGAGTATGAGTGCATCGAAAGAAACGAAACGCGCTTCAAACATGTCGTCTCGCCCACAGCCATTGCCGCTGCCTACGAACTGCGTAAGTTGCTGATCTCGGGAAATTTCTCAGAGGACCTTCTTCTGGAAACCCATCTGTTTGCCATGCTCAACGTTGTGGAACAGGTACAGGCAGGTGCCCATGAAGTTCCACCCTCCTCTACATCCATGACACCTACGCGCCTGCAGCGCATTGAGGACTATGTTGAAGCGCAGTTGGGCGAAACAATCTCGATTGATGATTTGGCGCAATGCGTTGATTTATCTGCTGGCTTCTTTAACCGTGCGTTTAAAGCCGCAACCGGCAAAACACCCCATGACTATGTGGTGGAGCGACGCGTGGCACGAGCACGTTTGTATCTTAGCTCCTCGCGAGACAGTCTTAGCCACATTGCTCTTGCCTGCGGTTTTTCTTCCCACGCCCATATGAGCTCAACCCTGCGAAAACGCTTCGGAGCCAGCCCAAGCCAGCTAAGAGGCGACCAACTTTAGCGGGCATCAGTAAAACTCATAGGCTTGGCAAGTTCTTCTAGTAGACGTTTTGGGGAGATTATGTTGGCGCTCGATAAGTTGGACTTGCCCTATATTTGCAGGCCCCCGCGAGCGGGGTGCCTCATAAAAAATAGGCCAGAGCATTTTGAAATATGCTCTGGCCTATACTGGTCTGGGTCAACCCTTAGTCTTCCCAGTGGGGGAACCTGATGGCTTAGGCTCCGACCATTTGCTCTTTGATCTCGCTGGCAAGCTGGTCCGCGATTGGGCCAACAACCACCTGCACAGAACCGGCTGCTGGTTTGATCACTCCATGGGCACCAAGCCGTTTCAGAGCGGCCTCATCAATCTGCGCGTTGCTGACAACACCCAAACGCAACCGGGTGGCACACGCATCCACGTCTTTAACGTTAGCTGCTCCGCCAAGTGCATGCAGATAGTTCGCTGCCCGACTGTTGGTCGGAGCCGCTACTGAGCTGGCACTCAAAACTGCCTTAACCTCAGCGGACAACTGGTCCGCGATTGGGCCAACAACCACCTGCACAGAGCCAGCGGCTGGCTTGATCAATCCAAACGCACCGAGTGCTTTGAGTGGAGCCTCTGTGATGACGGAATTGTCCTTAACCTTCAGGCGCAAGCGAGTTGCACATGCATCAACCTCGACGATGTTTTGAGCACCTCCCAGTGCTTTTACGAAGCCAACAGCTTTATTGACCTCTTCGATCGGAGTTGATGTAGCGTCAACTGGAGCAGCTACATCGTCTTCACGGCCAAGCGTTTTAAGGTTGAACATCTTGATCGCGGCGACAAACAGGAAGTAGTAGATCGCAAAGAACGCAGCACCTACCGGGATCAGCAGAAGTGGTTTGGTGGAAATGCCGAAGTTGATGGCATAGTCAAACAAACCAGCGGAGAACCCGAAGCCTAGCTTCACGCCCAACAGATCCATAATCACCATGGACACACCGGTCAGGATGGCATGGATCAAGAACAACGCAGGGGCCAGGAACATGAACGTAAATTCAATCGGCTCTGTGATGCCGGTCAGGAAGGATGTCAGGCCCATAGAAAGGAGGAGGCCACCCACAGCAAGGCGGTTTTCTGGCTTTGCGCAGCGGTACATGGCCAGACATGCAGCTGGCAAACCAAACATCATGACTGGGAAGAAGCCGGCCATATATGCGCCAGCGGTAGGGTCCAGTGCAAAGAAGCGGTTCAGGTCGCCTGTGACCACGTCACCGGCTGCATTGGTGAAGTCACCAAGAATAAACCAAACGATGTTGTTCAGGATGTGATGCAGACCCGTAACAATCAGCAGACGGTTGAGCATACCGAAGAGGAACAGCCCAAACTCGCCCATGTGAGTGATTGCGTCTGTCAGGCCTGTCAAGGCACTGTCGAAAAATGCCCAGCCATAGCCAAAGAAAGCGGCCAGAATCAATCCCGCAAAACCAGTGGCGATTGGCACAAAACGGCGGCCACCGAAGAAGGCAAGGTAATCGGGGAGTTTGATGTCCTTGTACTTGTTGTAAAGGGCACCGGCGACAATCCCCATGATGATGCCGATTGGAATGGCGATACGGCCTTCCATTTGTGTCGCCTGATCAGGATCAAGGCCAGCCAGAACGACGGCACCATTTTGTGCGATCAAGAATCCCACAAGACCAGCAAGACCAGCTGCGCCATGGTTTTCCTTAGCAAATCCAACCGCAATACCTACAGCAAACAACATACCCAGATTGGCAAAAATTGCCCCGCCAGCAGAGGCTACGAAGGGGATGTTGAGAAGGTCTGGTTGACCAATGCGCAGCAGGATAGCTGCAACTGGCAACACAGCAATTGGAAGCATCAAAGAGCGTCCAAGTTTTTGGACACCCGCGAATGCGTTGTTTGACATTTTATGTCCTCCCTCTCAGTGCTCGCGTGGCACTGAGACTAACCCATTTATTATGGTCGGCATTTTCTCTTCAGGTTCGGAGAGTAAATACCTCACATCAGATGATGTTTCGGTTTTCGAAGCAGACCCAGCCCAAGCTCTGGAATCCGCCAGAATTAGTGTACGAATGAGCGCTTTGATATGAGCGATCATCGTTGGTGTTTCTGTAAGTTCGCTCACACCCAACCCGATAGGAAATGGGGTGCGGCTTGCTCATAGGTGGTTCAGCTACACATCGCGACCTTTTGGTTTCTGAAGCAGGCCAAGTTTGCTACCTGATTGGTGGGAGGCAGACTGCCGGAATGCAGTGCGTTCCCATTGGAAGCAAGCGTCGGATCTTCGCGTTCCATTGCCAAATCAGACGGTCCAAGATCACCGATGTTGATAGCGACGAATGTTGTTTCGTCCGTTAGCTGTACTGCGCTCAATTTAGCAGTAGAGACCTCAAATATAGTGCCAACGTCAATGGACCCAGATGGACCGGCCCTGTTCTGCCCTTGGTCTTCAGTTATTGTGTGGGCGCGCCGTTCGCTGATATTGACTCCCATTGGAACCAGAGGCGTTTTAAAGCTATAAGCCTTGAAGCGCAAGATTGCCCTCAGTTGTGTGTTTAACAGTCCTTTGTGCTTCAATGTGCAGCGGCTTGGCGTACCCGTCTCTTTAGTTGCTTTTGAGAAGAAAACAGGTGGCTTGTTACCGCCTTCATTTAGTGCGGTTGCAAAGGTCAGATCAGGAGACAGAAGTTCTGTTAGTGTCATGCGCTGCCGACCTTGCTCTGAAGGGCGTCACGCAAAACACCCTTGGCGGCGCGCAGTCGGTCATCAATTTGCTCAGTAGGCACACCGGCTAATCCCAACACCGCGCGTTTGACTGAACCCAATTCTGCAAGCGCATTTCTTGCCAGTTCATCGGAGACTTCAGCGATTTGTGCAGTCATGGTGACACAGCGGTTCTGTAGTTTTTTGTTAGATGGCCGCACGTTGATCATAAGATTATCGTGGACCGCGCCCAGCTGTGTCATGAGTGTTGTCGAAAACAGATTGAAGAGGATTTTTTGTGCTGTTCCAGCACCCATTCGGGTAGAACCGGCGATGACTTCGGGTCCTGTTTCGGCCACGACTGTGTATTGTGCAATAGCTTCCGTGTCTGACTGGCTGTTATTGGCAAAGGCTACCGTCAAGGCACCAAGATCGCGCGCTCTTTTCAAAGCTTGTAGGGTGAACTCAACAGCGCCGCTGGCGGAAACGCCAACAACAACATCTGCCTCACAAACTCGAAGCGCATTGATCCTGTCTACGGCAACATCTCCAGAATCTTCAACCGCATCTGACAGGCCATTGGTCAAATCTGTGCCACCCGGTAGCACAACAATCATGCGCTCTTCGGGCCAGTCAAATGTCGATCCCAGTTCAAGGCTATCAAGTAGGGAAATGACACCGGAGGAACCTGCCCCCACATAAATAATCCGACCAGCACCAGCGTGTAGGTGGTGAGTAGCTGCCTGAATTGAACGTGAAAGAGACGGCAGGGCTGGCAAGACAGAAGCAGTAGCGCGCATTTGCCCGTCCCACAGCGCAGACAGAATCTCACTGGTCTCCCAGGTGTCTAGTCCGCGATACTTACTCGAGATTGCTTCTGTGCTTTTTGACATTTTCCCCACCCGACGTAGCGTCTAAATGGCATTACATTGGCATTTGTTTAACCTAGTACCAATTATTCCCGTGTGCAACATAAAATTAAGGCCAAAAAGATACCAATATGGGGATATTCTAGATATGAACAGCCTTTGTCTATAGATATATCATTGAAATATAACGAGATATTTGGAATTTGTAAGAAGTATTACGAATGCATTCTTATATATTCAGAAAAACTATCACAAGTGGCACTTGCAAAGTGGTATGTTATTGGTATTTTGAATTATCGTTTTGAAATTGGATATCCTATGTCTCTGATTGGGAAGAAACTCGGTGAGCTTGAGCCAACGGATTTATCCGCTGATTTGCCACTGCCGTTGTATCTGCAATTGGCGAAGCTTCTGCGCACTCAGATATCAAGCGGAAAGCTAGGGGCGAATGAAGCCCTGCCCGCTGAACGGGAGTTGGCTGAGATCCTGAATGTTTCCCGCGTGACGGTCCGCAAAGCACTGGCGGTGCTGGCAAAGGAGGGACTGCTGAGCAACCGGCAAGGGTCCGGTTGGTTCACCAACTCCAGTCCTTATGTGGAGCAGCGGCTGTCGACGCTCACCAGTTTTACAGAGGATATGCACTCTAGAGGGCTCGATGCTGGGGTAAGCTGGCTGGACCGGACTATCTCCGCTGCAACCCCTGAAGAGACCCTCATGCTGAACCTGAGACCCGGAGAGGGCGTGAGCCGTTTAAACCGGCTACGACTTGCGGGCGATAAACCTTTGTGCATTGAGCTGAGCGTGCTCCCGATCAAGTACCTTCCCGACCCGTTTGTCGTTCAGGGCTCCCTTTACGATCACTTAAGAGAGCTGGGAGCCGCTCCTTTCCGGGCTTTACAACGATTGAGCGCGGTGAGTTTGATTCCGGATCTGGCAGGCAAGCTTGATTTGCCGGAAGGAGCCCCTGCTCTTTACATTGAACGGCGTACCTTTCTTGAAGATGGTACGCCCCTCGAATTTGTGTCCTCCCACTATAGAGGCGATGCCTACGATTTCATCGTAGAGCTAGCGCTGGCGTAACTCCGAAAAAGGCAAAAACAATGGACTTAAAGCAACCAGACCGAACGCTTCTCGGCAAGGAAGCATTGGAAACTGCGGACCGGACCGTGCTTCAATTTGAGCGGAATGCCGCTGTCCTTGCAGATCTTGGTGAACGCCTCAAAAAGCGCCCTCCTCGCTTCGTTGTCACATGTGCCCGAGGCAGCTCTGACCATGCCGCCATGTATGGTAAGACGCTTATTGAAAACTATGCTGGCCGAGCTGTTGCTTCCGTTGGTATGAGCATCGCCTCTGTTTATGAGCGCAAGTTGGATCTACAGGATTCTTTGTTTATCGCGGTATCTCAATCCGGTCAGAGCCCCGATCTCTTGCATCTGACCGAAATGGCCAAGGCGCAGGGCGCGCTGGTTCTCGCTCTGGTCAATGAGGAAACAGCCCCACTCAACGATCTGGCAGATGTGGCCATCCCTTTGTGTGCGGGACCTGAACGCAGTGTCGCGGCTACAAAATCATACATTTTGGCCTGCTCCGCCTTCCTCAGCCTTGTTGCTAAGTGGACGGACAATCCGGATTTGTTGGAGGCCGTGGAACAATTGCCAGAGGCATTGCGGGCCGCCTCGAAGCTTGACTGGTCTCCTGCACTTGATCAGCTGCATGACACAAGAAACATGTTTGTTCTTGGCCGCGGTCTGAGCTTTGGGGTTGCTCTGGAAGCCGCTCTCAAGCTGAAGGAAACCAGCCGTATCCATGCAGAAGCCTTCAGCGCCGCTGAGGTTATTCATGGCCCTCTCGGTCTTGCTGGGTCAGGACTACCGGTTCTGGCGTTTGGGCAGAATGATGCTGCTGCGGTTTCATTGCGCCAGACGATCGAACGATTCGCAACTTTGGAAGGCAAAGTCCTCTCGGCTCTTGATGTTCCGGGAGCCCAGAAGCTTCCGGTTGTTCCTGATGTTCATCCGGTCATTGAGCCGCTGTGTCAGTTACAGAGTTTTTATCTGGCGGTTCAGCACCTTGCAATCAGCAGGGGTATTGACCCGGACAACCCGCCAAACCTTCGCAAAGTGACGGAGACGCGGTAATGCTTCAGTTCTTCTCAGGAGCATCTGTGTTTGACGGTGAGTGCATTCGCGATGACGTCGGCGTGCTTGTCGAAGATGGTGTGGTCCTGGCTCTGCGCTCTGCTGATGAAATACCGGAACAGGCTCAACATGTTCCGCTTGATCCTTCAGCGATGCTTGTGCCGGGTTTCCTTGATCTTCAGATAAATGGTGCAGGCGGCATTCTTTTTAACACTGAGCCCACCGCTGAAACTGCCAGGCATATCGCCAAGTCAGTGCGTTGCCATGGTGTGACGCGCATTTTGCCCACGCTCATCACCGATTGCAAAGAAACGCTTGCAACCGCCTGCCAGACCATAGGAAAGGCCGCGAAAGATGAGAGTAGCGGGGTCCTTGGTATTCATGTTGAGGGGCCGTTCATCAGCGTGGAACGCAAAGGCATTCATAAACCTTCTTATATTCGCGTGCCAGAAGAAGAGGATCTGATCAGACTAACGGAGCTCTCCTTAGAGCTCAGGCAGAATGGCGCGCGGCTTTTATTGACCATTGCACCTGAAAATGTTCCTGACGATGCCATCGCCCGTCTTGCGCAAAGTGGTGTTGTGGTTTCCGCCGGGCATACGGCTGCCAGTTATGAGCGCATTCATGAAGCTATTGCCAATGGGGTGACCGGCTTTACTCATCTGGGTAATGCAATGCCGCCAATTCAAAACCGCGAGCCCGGCCCTGTTGCAGCTGCTCTTGCCTCTCGTGATACATGGTGTGGTCTCATTGTTGACGGGCATCATATTCATCCGGGTTTGATGAAAGTAATGCTTGCGGCCAAGCCTGAAGGCAAAATGTTTCTGGTAACCGATGCAATGCCACCTGTTGGCACCGATATGCAGTCATTTGAGCTTTACGGCCAGACCATCCATCGTTCCGGTGGCCGGTTGGTTTCATCACAAGGCGTGTTGGCTGGTGCTGATATCGATATGGCAAACGCCGTGCGCAACTGCACCACCCTTCTGGACCTTCCCCTGACAGAGGCCCTCAGAATGGCCTCTCTGTATCCGGCAAGTCATCTTGGGTTGGACAGCCGTTTTGGTAGGATAGCACCGGGGTATACCGCAGACTTTGCTCTGATCACGAAAGACGTAGAGCCACTGGAAACATTTGTTGCAGGCCGCTCTGTCTGGAAAAAGTCAGAGGCGTAGCCCGAACTTATCAAGGACCGATGGTTACAGAGCCTTACCATCGGTTCCATTCCACAATTTACGTGTATCCGGTGACGCTCGCTCAGCGGAAGGAAATAGCGGCGCGGGCGTCTCCGGCATACTTGGCTCTCTTACAGACATTAGCGGCGCAGTGTTGATGTCTTTGCTTGCTTCAATGCACGTATATGAGTGCAAGTCCATTTGCGACCTGCAACCCAAGAGCGACCCTCCAACAAAACCAAAGCCAGACTGACAGTTTCCCCAGATATCCAGAGGCCAACTACTTGCCGCTGGGGCATTATTTTACGGGAGAATGTAAAATTACGTTTGGGCTTGATGTAAGCGTTTACATGTGCCTATTCTTGTTCATGTAAGCGCTTACGGGGGGAATCATCTGCGATAGCATGATGACTGTAAGCGCTTCGGTTTCGGGGGATACGAGCCTGATGGTGACTATCGCACAAGTTGCAGTTTATGCTGGTGTTTCTACAGCAACCGTCTCGCGGGCTTTGAATAAGCCTGATTTGGTTGATGAAAAGACAATGGCAAAAGTGCGTGTTGCGGTGGACGAACTTGGTTATCGACCCAACCAAGTGGCCCGAGGGTTGGCGTCTCGCTCTTCGCGGACGATTGGCGTTGTCATCAACTGCTTTAACTCCCCTTACTACGGCCACATGATCCAAGGGGCCGAAAAGGCCTTGCGCACTATCAGTTACAAAACAATTGCTGAATCGTCTGGCGAGAATGCCGGTGGCGAAAAGGCAGCTTGGGACTCACTGCTCGATCGCCAGTGTGAAGCGATTATTCTTCACGCCGATGCTCTTTCCGATGATGAATTAAGTGAGCTGTTCAAAGCACGCCCCATGACGGTTCTTATGAACCGCTATCATCCTGATTTTGAGGATCAGTGCGTCTATCTGGACAACAAAAAAGGCGGGCAACTGGCAGGTGAGTATTTGCTGAGCAAGGGGCACCGTGCCATTGCGACCATTACCGGCCCAACAAGCTACTACGAAGCCCGCGACCGTCTGTCTGGCTTGCGCAACAGTCTCGCCAATGCAGGCTTTGAGCTGGATCCTGCGCTCGTGGAGGAAGGGAACTTCCGCGATGACATGGGGTTTACCTGCATGAACCGTCTGCTCGATAGCGGTAAGCATTTTACTGCAGTGTTCTGCCAGTCTGATGAAATGGCGGCCGGTGCATTGGATGCCTGCAGGCAGCGGGGAGTGCGCGTGCCGGAGGATATTTCTGTGCTGGGCTTTGATGGGTTGGAACTGGCCTATCACCTGACACCGAAACTAACGACTGTTCGTCAGCCACTGAGGGAGATTGGCGAAGCATCTGGGTTGCTGGCCTATGCCGTGGCGACCAAGTCTACGGATCATTCTGATATTCAAAGGATTTTTGCGGCGGAAGTTGTTGAGCGATCTTCCGTGCTGGACCTGAACGACGGGTCTTGAAATTCGCTCTACGTATTTTGTGGAGGAGTACAATGAAGTTCCAACTGATGGCCGGTTTGGCCTCTCTCGTCATGCTTGGCGCGTCCGCGTCTGCTGACGAAATTGTTTTTGATGGTTTCCCTGATTTCAATAGTCATCTGGACGTTCTGATTCCCGACTATGAAGAAACCCATCCGGGCGTTTCAATTTCCTATCGCATGAACCAGCATGGCGATCATCACAAGAAACTAACAACCAACCTTGCGACCGGCTCCGGTGCTGGCGATGTGGTTGTGGTTGACGTTTCCTTCGTTGGCTCGTTTATCAACGCCGGTGGTTTTGAAAACCTCTCCTCCCCTGAATACGGCGCGGATGCAATGGGCGAGGACTTTGTTGGCTACGCATGGAGTCAGGGCAAAGGCGCCGATGGTAACCAGTATGCAATCCCTGTCGATATCGGGCCGGGCGTTATGTATTACCGCCGCGATCTTGCTGAATCTGTTGGCGCTGACATGGAACAGGTCATCACCGACTGGGACAGCTATATTGAGTATGGCCGCAAGCTGAAGGAGAAGAACGTTTACCTGATTGCGGATGCTGCTGATGTCGCACAGGCCATCATCTACACCACGGTAAAAGATGGTGAAGGTTATTACTTCGATGAGGACGGCAAACCACTGGTCACTTCCGCACGCTTCGTAAAAGCGTTTGAAGTTGCAAAGCGCATTCGTGATGAAGGTCTTGATGGCCAGATTCAGGCATGGACCAATGAATGGTACGAAGGCTTCAAGAGCGGTACGGTTGCGACCCAGCTTTCCGGTGCATGGTTGCTTGGCCACTTGCAAAACTGGATGGCACCGGACACCGCTGGCCTATGGGGAGCCTCTAACCTGCCAGACGGCATCTACGGGTCCTGGGGCGGCTCCTTCCTCGCCATTCCAAAACAGGCGAAAAACAAGAAGGAAGCCTGGGAATTCATCAAGTTCCTGACGAATACATCTCACGCCCAGCTTGCTGGAATGAAAAACATTGGTGCCTTCCCTGCATTGACAGGCACATATGGGGATGCTGCTTTTGAAGAACCGATTGACTTCCTGGCTGGTCAAAAAGCCCGCCTGTTGTTTGCCGAAGTCGCAAACAAGGTTCCGGCAGTCGCTCCACGCAAGGGTGATCTGATCGCCGACGATCTCATAATCCGTGGTGCTCTTTATGAGGTGCTGAACGATGGCAAAGCCATCGAAGCAGCGCTTCGCGATGCAGAGCGGCTGATCAAGCGCCGCGTGAAGTAGGCATCTCTCCAGTAAACCCCGAATGAACTGTCTTTCGGGGTTTACTTCCCTTTCCTAACCAGAGCACCGGCGACCACCCATGAGTATTACCGGAAGTCAGATCGATGGTGTTGCAGTGGCGACAGCCCCTGCCGCGCGTAAACGCAGGTCATCCACGAAGTTCTGGAAAAAGAAGTTGATGCCGTGGCTCTTCATTAGCCCATTCATCTTCCTCTTTTTGACCTTTACTTTGTTTCCCTTGCTCTTTTCCGTCTATTTGTCGTTTCAAGAGTGGAACCCTGTTGCCGGGCTTTCCAGCATGCAATTTGTGGGTGTTGCCAACTACGAGCTGGCTCTCACCGATCCATGGCTGTGGCAATCTCTTTACAATACTGTGTGGCTGGCTGTGGTCAGCGGTGTGCCGCAGCATTTGCTTGCCATTCCCGTGGCTTACCTCCTTGTAACGGGTTTGCGCGGCGGGCTTCGCCATTTCTACACCGCGTTCATGTTTATTCCTTACATCACCTCAACGGTGGCTGTATCCCTGATCTTCTTCAGCATCTATTCCGCTAATTCGGGCATCTTGAACCAAATGCTGCTCGGGCTTTCTGATTTACCCGTTTTCTCATGGTTTTTCTCTTGGGTGCCAGAGGCTATGCCAATCCGCTGGCTGACATCCTCTGATCTCCTGAAGCCGTCCATCGCCATGGTGGTGATCTGGAAATACACCGGCTTCAACATTGTTGTTTATTCCGCAGGTTTCCTGACGGTTTCCCGCGATCTTTATGATGCAGCCCGCGTTGATGGTTGCAACCGGTGGCAGCAGTTCTGGCATGTCGCGTTGCCGATGATCCGCCCCTTCATCTTCTTTGCGGTGACCTTGACCATTATCGGCAATCTGCAGCTGTTCGAAGAACCGTTTGTTCTGACACAGGGCCAGAGCGGAGGCGTTGCCCAAGCCGGTCTGACGGCGTCTTACTATCTGTATCTGGTTGGCTGGCAGTGGCTGGAAATGGGGTCTGCTGCTGCGATTTCCTGGATCCTGTTCATCTTCATCGCCATAGCCACATCCGTGCACTTCTACTTCAATGGCCGTAAGGGCCTTGGGGAGGACAGATAATGACCAAACTGGTTCGTGTACTTCCCAGAGTGAGCATGCAGGCCTTTTTGTTAGTGAGTGTGTGCATCACAATCTTCCCGTTTGTCTGGGTGGCAATGATGGGCACCCATTCACGCAGCGAGATTTACTCCTCACCGCCACCGTTTTACTTCGGCACACGGCTTCTTGAAAACTATGAGAAGCTTCTTGAGGTCATGCCGTTCTGGACCGTGTTGGGGAACTCCCTGCTCGTTTCTGTTCTTGGGACGATTGTCACGGTGCTGTTTTGCTCCATGTGCGCCTATGGGTTTTTTGCCTATGAGTTTCGCGGCAAAAACATCGTTTTTGGTGTGATGGTCGCGTCCATGATGGTGCCGCCCGTTCTGACCCTTATTCCGTTTTTCCTGACGGTTAAGTTTCTCGGAATTCTGGACACCCACTTTGCCCTCTGGTTCCCCAGTGCGGCCAATGCAATGGGCATCTTCTTGGTACGACAATATATGGTCACGTCCGTATCAAGAGACTTGCTGGATGCCGCCAAAGTGGATGGGGCCTCTGACTTTCGTATCTATTGGTCGGTTGTGTTACCGCTGATCAAGCCTGTTCTGGCAACCCTTGCAATTATTACGTTTATCGCGTTGTGGAACAACTTCCTCATGCCGCTCATCGTGATTTCCAGCCCGGAGAAGTATGTTCTGACGCTTGCTCTGCGGTCTTTGCAGTCGGTGGCGAATACACCTTGGGGCGCAGTGATGCTGGGCACATTTATGTCCATGGTTCCACTACTGATCGCCTTCCTCTTCTTCTCAAAACAAATGATGGCAGGTCTCACCGCCGGCGCCGTGAAAGGATAAAATGCTATGAAAAAGATTGATCTTTTAGCGCAAAGGTTTCCATCCGATTTCCAGTTTGGTGTTGCGACCGCTGCCTTTCAAATTGAAGGTGCCGCCCATGAAGATGGCCGCAAGCCAAGCATTTGGGATGCGTTTTGCAACATGCCGGGCCGGGTCTACAAACAGCACAACGGTGATGTCGCCTGTGACCATTACCACCGCTGGGAGAGCGACCTTGACCTGATCAAGTCGCTTGGCGTTGATGCTTACCGCTTCTCCATTGCATGGCCACGGATCATTCCTGACGGGCGCGGTGCAGTGAACGAGAAAGGCCTCGATTTCTACGACCGCTTGATCGATGGCCTGATCGCCCGTGACATCAAGGTCTTTCCAACGCTCTACCACTGGGACCTGCCAATTGAGCTTGCTGGATACGGCGGTTGGACGACACGCAATACCGCCGAGGCCTTTGCCGAATACACCGAGGCGGTGGTGAAGCGGCTTGGTGACCGGATCGATGCGCTGGCCACCTTCAATGAACCGTGGTGTGCCTGTTATCTGAGCCACCTGATGGGCGTGCATGCGCCTGGTGAAAAGAACATGGACGCAGCCGTGGCTGCCGTGCATGTGATGAACCTTGCGCACGGTATGGGCGTGCAGGCCGCGCGATCCGTACGCTCTGACATTCCGATGGGAACAGTGCTCAACCTGCATGCAATCTATCCGGATAGCGAGAGCGAAGCTGATAAAGCCGCTGCGGAACGTTCATTCCAGTTCCACAACGGTGCCTTTATGAGCCCGATTTTCGAGGGCAAGTACGACGATCAGTTCATGGATGCGCTTGGCGACAAGTTACGCATGCAGGAGGGTGATCTGGAGATCATCAACCAGAAACTGGACTGGTGGGGCCTGAATTACTACGCACCGGCTGGCGTCAAGGATGATCCATCTAACGAGAGCGACTTCCCGCATACGCTGCCTGTTGAGGTAACCGACACGGGCGAGCGCACCGATATTGGCTGGGAGATTTCCGAAAAAGGTTTGAGCGATATCATGAAGCAGGTTTACGAGCGCTATGACCTGCCGGAAGTTTACATCACCGAGAACGGCGCTTGCTACAACACCGAAGTGGTGGACGGAGTGGTTGATGACCAAAAACGCATCGACTATCTGGACCGGCATCTGAATGCCAGCGCAGATATTGTCGATGCCGGAATTCCACTCAAAGGCTACTTCCTCTGGAGCTTGATGGATAACTTCGAGTGGGCTGAAGGCTACAAGATGCGCTTTGGCATTGTCCACGTTGACTACGAAACGCAGGTGCGCACCTTGAAGAACAGCGCATACTGGTACCGCGATCTGGTTGCGACCCATCATGCAGAGGCAACGGCTACAGAAGAAGTTGGAGGCTGACATGGCAGGCGTTGAACTTCGTAATCTTCGAAAATCCTTCGGTAAGGTGGAGGTGCTCAAAGGCCTTGACCTAAAAGTGGAGGATGGAGAATTCGTCGCCCTAGTTGGCCCGTCCGGCTGCGGTAAATCCACTTTGCTGCGCATTCTGGCAGGCCTTGAAGAGGAAACCGCGGGGGATGTGCTGATCAGCGGGGAACTGGTCAATGACCTTTCGCCCCGCGAACGCAACATCGCCATGGTGTTCCAGTCCTACGCACTGTACCCGCATATGACGGTGGCAGAGAATATGGGCTTTAACCTCAAGATTTCGTCGAAGTCAAAAGCTGAAATCAAGGCGCGGGTGCAGGAAACTGCCGAGATTCTGGATCTTGTGCATTTGCTGGACCGCAAGCCCTCCCAACTTTCAGGAGGGCAGCGCCAGCGCGTTGCCATGGGCCGCGCTCTTGTACGCAATCCGGACGTCTTCCTGTTTGATGAACCCCTTTCCAACCTCGATGCAAAACTGCGGGTGCAGATGCGTGAGGAGATCAAACGGCTGCACCATAAAGTGCGGACTACAAAGATCTATGTGACCCATGACCAGATCGAGGCCATGACCCTTGCTGACCGTGTGGTTATTCTTGATCGTGGCATTATTCAGCAGGTGGGCACACCGACCGAGCTTTATCGCAATCCTGCCAGTGCATTTGTTGCAGGCTTCATCGGCTCTCCGGCCATGAACTTCCTGCCTGGGACGCTGCAATCAGACAGCGATACCGCCCGTATCGAGCTGGAAGACGGAAGTGTTTTAACAGTCCCCCGCAAACCCAACCAACCGCGTGATGGCAAGGTGTTGCTTGGTTTACGTCCAGAGCACATTTTGCTCGGCGACGGTACGGGCACGAGTAATGCACTAACCGGGCGCATTGACCTGATAGAACCAACGGGAGCCCAAAACCACCTCCGCATAAAACTGGGAGGTCAGTCAACAACCGTTGTCGATAACAATCTGACACAGGTTGAACTGGGCCAGAACGTTGCCGTGCATGTTGACCCAGACAAAATCCACATTTTCGAGGCAGGAAACACGGCATAGGATTGTGGCAAAGGGGGTAGTATCTGCGATCAGAGGAATGAAGGTTTGAAGTAGAGCCGTGCTGCCAGTTTTCACGTGGGTACTGGCGCAAAGCCTGCGCGAATTGTGCGCACACGCCCTTGAGGGTTTTGTCAATAACAAGACAAGCCTGCTAACGTCCTTTGCACGCGGCAAGCCGCAGAGTGAATTGCTGTGCCTGCACCTGTCTTAGGCTCAGCTCCACTTGCTTATGGACACTGTGACTAAGCCGTACGGTCGGCGTCCTTACTAATGCAACACACGGGCAGCTCCCTTTCTTGTCGTGATGTCTACGAAAAGGGAGCGCGGGTCTCCTCATGAATAAGGCATGAGAAGAGCCGTTACGGAATGCATTTGATCATTCTATTAGAACCCGGATGGGTCGGGTTTCCAGCCAAGCAATCGAGCTTCAGCTTAGACCGCGCGATCTTACGTTCGGTTGCACCTCACCGCGGTCTTCCCTCCAATATGAACTGCCTTGCTGACGGTATTGCTTAACCCGAACAGATGCCTCCTATCACACTGCAATGTCTCACTTAACTCTTCCGCTCGTACGATGCAGAGTATGGGTGGGTATGCCTACAATTGTTAGGGTCAATAGATCGCCATCATTCGCTGACTAATGAATCAACGCCGAAATCCAGAGCCTATTTCTTCAATGGAGCGGCATTGCCGAGGGAGAGTGCAAATCAGTTTGGCTGGGACGGTCTGACTAAAGTGTTACCAGTTTAGCTGATATCAGAAATCGAAACTACAAGTTTGAATAGTTGTCGCGCCCAATCTACCTAAGTCACATCACACAAAACGAGAATGTGAACCGACGAAGGAAGCCAAACGATGTTTGCAACAAGAATAAAGAAAGTCCGCTTCATTGCAGCAGCAGTGGTTATCGCAGCTAGCAGCACTTCAGCCTTTGCGCAGGATGCTATGGGTGTGGTCAACAAATATCTTGTTGCATGGAATGCGCAGAATTCAACCGTAGCCGCCAGCATTCTGGCTGAAGACGCACGCTATTATGACTCTGCACTTGGCGCAACCGTTGAGGGTCGTGAAGAAGCGAAGGCACAGGTGATCGATGCATTCATGAATGCTGCGCCGGATATCTACTGGAACCTTGTTGGCTCTCCGGTCATTTCAGGCCAGCAGGTTGCGTTTGAATGGGTGTTGGGTGGAACGAACACCGGTGACTGGGCCGATGGTACTCCTGCAACAGGCAAGACTTTCCGCATCTTCGGCATGTCCAACTTCACGGTTGAAGGCGACAAGGTTATCGCTCAGTCCGACTACTACGACGCGCTGAACTTCTACAAGCAGCTGGGTTTGGACTAATCCGGTCGCGCACCGTCCTCCGAACAAAGAGCCATCCAAGAGATGGACTTCTTGAAACCTCAAAGCCAAACCAGCAGTACGATTGATTGAAGATTGGTTCCCCTATGTAGCCAGTTATCAGGGTCGTCTCGAGGTTTGACCACAAAAGGAAACTCCAATGAAAACCGTAATCTTAATTGGTGCAAACGGAAAAATGGGACAGGCAGCCCTCTCCGGCCTCGGCAATCATAAAGTGATCACTGCAGGACGATCTGCAGATACCTATGACTATCAGGTAGACATCACCAGCGAAGATTCACTTCGCAATCTGTACGAGTCGGTCGGTGAGTTTGACGCAGTCGTCAACACTGTTGGTCTGTGTGAATACGCTACCTTCGAAGAAATGACGCAAGAGCAGTGGATGACCACTGTCATGAGCAAGATGATGGGTCAGATCAATCTGGTGCGCATCGGTCAGGAATATATCGCTGATAAAGGGTCTTTCACTCTGATCACCGGTATTTTGAACCTCAAGCCAATCCCGTATGCTGTGGCTGACGCAACCACGAGCGGCGCGATCGACACATTTGTACAGGTTGTTGCACATGAGCTGCCACGTGGCATCCGCATCAACTCCGTCAACCCAACTGTTCTGGAAGAAGCTTGGGATGTCTACGGCGAAATGATGCCTGGCTTCCAGCCTGTTCCTGGTGCACTTGTTGGCAAGGCCTTTGAAAGATCTGTCGATGGTTTCATCTCTGGACAGGTACTGTATGTAGACGCATAAGCAACGTCAATTGAAACTCGCGACCCTTCGGCAGAAAGAAAAGACATGACACACTATTCTATCCTGGACCTTATCCCAATTGCCGAAGGGTCGACTGCTCGCACGGCAATCCAAAACTCGGTCAAGCTTGCGCAGTACGCTGATCAAACCGGCTTTACCCGATACTGGCTGGCTGAACACCACAACATGCCCGGTGTCGCCAGTTCGGCAACAGCAGTTTTAATTGGTCACATCGCTGCGGCCACAAACAACATCCGGGTTGGGTCTGGCGGCGTTATGTTGCCAAACCACGCCCCACTAGTGGTAGCCGAGCAGTTTGGTACCCTCGCGACAATGTACCCAGATCGCATTGATCTGGGATTAGGACGCGCACCGGGTACTGATCAACGCACAGCACGGGCACTGCGTCGGAATATGGACCAGCAAGGTGATGACTTCCCCAATGATGTCGTCGAATTGATAGGGTATCTTTGGGACAGCCCTGAAGGGACTGTTCGGGCAGTTCCGGGTGAAGGAACCAACGTGCCGATATGGATTCTTGGTTCAAGCCTATATGGGGCTCAGCTGGCTGCGCATCTGGGATTGCCCTACGCGTTCGCATCCCATTTTGCACCCGACGCACTTGAGCAGGCAGCAGAAATTTATCGTAGAACATTCAAGCCTTCACGGCAGCTGGAAAAGCCGTATTTCGCTTGTGCTGTCAATGTTTTCGCAGCAGACACAAACGAGGAAGCTGAATTCATCAGGACGTCGCATCAGCAAGCTTTTGCTAATATTATCTCCGGCAAGCCAAGCTATCTGCCTAAACCCGTTGAAGATATTTCCAGTCATGTAGAAGCAGGTATTCTGAGTTCGGTCAATCGTGCACTAAGGGTTGCTGCGACTGGCGATGCCGAGCAGGTTCATGCGCAACTCTCAGAAATTGTAGCAAAGTACACACCAGATGAGCTGATCATAAACAGTGCGATTTTCGATCCAGTCTGCCGAGTGAAATCCTATGAAATCGCTAGTAACGTTATGAAATCGCTCTAGCGTTGTAGGACAAAGGTCCTGAATGCCGGTGATTGACATAAAGGTTTGGAAATCCGCGCGCTCTGGACGTTTCTGAATTTGCATCTGTTACCGCACATCAGATGTTATACTGCAACAGGCAGGAACGCAGCTCGCGGAAGGAGCAAAGCTGTTGAGTAAGATCAACCGACTGGACCTGAAGAAGCTCAGGATATTGCAAGCCCTGCTCAGAGAACGCAGTGCCTCACGCGCCGGGGACGCGGTGGGCCTAACGCAACAAGCTGTCAGCGATCAATTGAGAAAGCTGCGTGATGTGTTCGACGACCCTCTCTTTGTTCGCAGAAGCAACGGTTTGACGGCCACCCCTCTTGCAGAAAAACTGCAGGGTAAGGTTGATCGCATTTTGAAGGAGATTGACGGTCTTCTACAGCTTGATGAATTTGATCCCGCGCTTGCTGAGGGCAAGGTCGTCATTGCCGCGACGGATTATGCGCAGCAGGCCATTTTGCCTGATTTGCTGCAGGAGATGCTTGTGCAGGCTCCCCACCTGAAGATTGAGGTACAAGATTTCGACGCTGATAAGAGCCGTGAGCAGATGGCAACCGGGCAAATCGATATTTCAATTGGATTTCCAGAAATCTTTCCTGACAATTATCGGTCAGTTCCCTTGTTGCGCGAAAGCTACAGCTGCGTTGCAGCCAAGGAATTGGATCTGGCGAGCAATACGTTAACGCTGGGAGATATTGCTGATCTTCCTCAAATCACAGTAGCACCAGATAACCTTGTGACTTCGTGGTTCAAAGAAGCGGGATTTGTGCCTAATATTGTGGTTTCAGCTCCCTGTTTTTCGGCGGTGCCCAAATACCTCGTGACTACAAGGTCAATTGCCTTTTTGCCATCACGTATCCCGCTCAACCCCGGCATTGAACATATCGCGCTTAATGATTGCCCCATCGAGTTTGAAATCGTTGCGGCCTGGCATATCCGCGCTGATAATGATCCCCTGCTCAACTGGTTGGTAAGATTGTTACAACGCGCATGTGCTGATTGATATTGGAGTATACTTCGCCCGGCATTCCATTCCCGTGGGGCCTTGAGTTGGAGAGAAAATTGAAATGGAGCTATCTGACTACGATAAAGCGTCCTGGGAACAGCTTGAAAAGGCGGTACATGATCCTGAGGCACCTTTCCGGTATCTGACAGTGTGCTCAGTTGATCAAAATCTCCAGCCACAAGCACGCACAATGGTCTTGCGTGCGGCCTCAATGGAAACCCGTGAGCTGGAGTTCCACACTGACGTTCGAAGCCCGAAGTGGGAGGAACTCCGGCAGAACCAGCGGGCAACGGTTCTCGGATACTACCCGGGAAACCGCCTTCAGCTGCGGCTTCAGGGAACAGTCACTCTCCATGCACCGGGGACACAGCGCGCCCAATCTGCATGGTTAAAGCTATCTCACTGGACAAAGCACACCTATGCTGGCGGCCCACCCGGTGATGAGCTCGCCTTCGAGCCCGCACAAGTGACATCAACCAACCCCGAAAGTGCCGACAGTGCAAAGGGGCAAACGTACTTTGGTGTCCTAATATTCCAGGCTACGTCTCTGGATCGCTTCCAGCTGCAGCGCCAAAACAATCAGCGCATGCTGTTTCAATATGATCAGTCGGGATCCATTACCTCTGGGAACTGGGTAAACCCCTGAGCTTTAGTAATCCTCGTTAGAAACGGAAAGGCCTGACAAGGTCAGGCTTACTCCCTCACTTGGTATTCTATGCATTTAGCAGATCAAGTATTAAGTCATTTCAAAACCAGCTGTTTTGCTTTCATTCGGGTGTTCTTATGTTGGGAGCGGTTACAACCCAGCAAGGGATATGGGAAATGAAAATTCTCCTCATTGGTGCAAGCGGAACTATCGGCAAGGCAGTCAAAGAAGAACTCAAAGACCATGATGTGATTGCCGTGAGCAGGTCGAGTGGCAATTATCGCGTCGACCTGAATGACAATGCTTCTATCAAAGCCCTGTTTAACCAGATCGGCAAAGTTGATGCCATTATCTCTACTGCCGCCCATCTTGTCTTTGCTCCGGTGCGGGACCTCACTGAAGAACAATTCAAAGAAGCTATGGATGGTAAGATTTTTAACCATCTGAACCTGTTCCGCATTGGTGCCGAGCACGTCATCGAAGGTGGGAGTTTTACATTAACGACCGGTGAGCTGGCCACCAACCCAATGCCGGGCGGTGCAGCGGTGAGCCTAGTGAACGGAGCTCTGAACGCGTTTGCAATAGCAGCTGCGCTGGACACCGGTCCGTCCCTTCGCGTAAACGCCGTCAGCCCCCGTTTTGTCACGGAGACATTGGAGTTGATGGGAATGGACAGCAGTACTGGAATTTCTGCGGCGGACACAGCAAAAGCTTATAGACATGCCGTTGAAACCAATGAGACCGGCAAAATCTTCGATGTGCCGGACTATATCTAATCGATCTGACTAACCGCCAAGTGATAATGACCAATATGGTCTAACGAACAAAAAGCTGCTTGAACTCGGCACGCGGCAAAGATGAAGTTTGACATGTGAAACCACAGGCACCCCAAGTTCAGACGAAGCCGGTTTGACTGTGATGTAGAGCAGTGGCGCTCGCCAAAGCCTTTAGGAACATGAGACAGCTCAAATAATCTAGAAAACTGCGTGGATGTGGTCCAAACGACTCAGTGCGAATCTATGACTGATTCACATAGGAATGGGTGCAACACACTGGGTGTTGAACTGTCAAATCGGTAATTTATCGATTTTTGCACAAAAACCGTCATGGCTAAATTCATTTATTTGCGCGGCAAAAGCTGTGGCCTTGCACAGGAAACCTTTGCGAGCCTATGGAAATGTTGCTGAAAAAACGGTGAGTTACGCAAGATCTGGTAATTTAGTGGGACAGCATGCCCTTACTGAAAGATGTTTTGTTAATAGTCTCTTAATATTGGTTAATTCCTGTTAACTATAAAGATATTGACGCCTTCGCTGAATCGGAGAAGGATGCGCTGTGACGGATTATTATCGCCCTGCACTTCAAAACCGTCATAAGAGGTAAGAGGCAATATGCTGCTCGCTGCTGAACATGATGAAACGTCTTCTGAGAAGATTGCACGCCATTCTGACTTGTTGTCACGGCAACTGCAATCCTTAAGGGAGAAGATGTATCCGCCTGAGGCTCAAAAGCAGCTGAAGACGTTCTCTTCGCGCGAGGTTGCAGGTTTGCTTGGCGTTGCCGAATCGAGTTTGCGCCAGCTGTCCCTCAACGGCGAAGCAGTTATCCCCGAAAGGCTGGATAACGGCAGACGTATTTATACCCTTCCCCAGATCAACGAATTACGCCGCTATCTGGCCGAAAAACGTCCTGCTGATGCGCTGCGTCTGGACCCGCGCCGCCGTCATGGTGACAAGATGCAGGTTCTGGCGGTTGCCAACTTCAAAGGCGGCTCTGCAAAGACCACTACAACGGTCCATTTGGCGCACTATCTGGGGCTTCAGGGCCTGCGCGTGCTCGCCATTGACCTTGACCCGCAGGCGTCCTTGTCAGCGATGTTTGGCTATCAACCAGAGTTTGATGTTGACGAGAACCAGACCCTTTATGCAGCGATCCGTTATGATGACGAGGAGCGCGTTCCACTCAGCCATGTTATCCGCAAAACTTACTTTGATGGACTTGATCTTGTCCCCGGTAACCTGGAACTGATGGAATATGAGCACGAAACCCCGCAGGCAATTGCTCAGGGACTTTCGCGCGGCGATGGCATGTTCTTCCGCCGTATGGCAACTGTCCTTGAGGAGGTGGAAGATGATTATGATGTTGTGCTTATCGATGCGCCGCCACAGCTGGGGTACCTCACCCTTGGTGCGCTCTATGCGGCAACAGGCATTGTCATTACCGTGCATCCGGCCATGCTGGACGTGTCATCCATGAACCAGTTTCTCTCCATGACCTCCGAGTTGCTGGCGGTGATTGAAGAAGCTGGCGGAAGCCTGAGCCACGATTTTGTGCGCTACCTGCTCACACGCCATACACCCCACGATGTGCCGCAGGTGAACGTTGCGGCGCTTCTGAGAGGCTTGTTTGGCGAGGATGTGCTGGCCGCTTCCATCGTTGAGACCACCGCCATTGCCAATGCCGGACTTGAGAAGAAGAGCCTTTACGAGGTTGAGCGCGGATACATGACCCGCGATACCCTTAATCGTGCTCTGGAGTCCGTTGATGCGGCCAACGCAGAAATCTTCCAGTTGCTCAAACAAGTTTGGGGACGTTCATGAACAAGGCAAGTGATCGCTCAAAGAAAATGCGCGCTATGTTCGGTGGGGTCGATCCAGCTGAACTTGCAAAATCAACTGGCCCTGCCCCGTCCATGACGGCAGCTACAAAGCAACGTGTGTCGTCAGGTGCGATTAAATCTATGCGCAACACGTTTTCCAATGTGGAGAAGGAAAACGAGAAGCTGCGTCAGTTGATTGAGGAGGGCAGTGTCGCGCACGAGCTGGACACGAATGATCTCGACCCTTCGTTCGTCTCGGACCGTATGGTTGTGGCCAATGATGAAGACTTTGAAAAGCTCAAGGCCTCCATTTCCGCAAGTGGTCAGCAGGTGCCTATTCTGGTGCGTCCGCATCCCGATGAGGCTGGCCGTTATCAGATCGCTTTTGGTCACCGTCGTTGGCGTGCCTGTAAAGATCTGGGTATTTCGGTTCGCGGCATCATCAAAGAGCTTTCTGATGAAGCTCTTCTGATCGCTCAGGGGCAGGAAAACCATGAGCGTAAGAATCTGTCGTTCATCGAGACCGCGTTATTTGCCTCCCGTCTGGCAAAGGCTTTCCCGCAGACCGTGATTTCCAAGGCGATCGGTAAAGACGCGACCACCGTGTCCAAACTGCTGAAACTGATGAACGCGTTGCCGGAAGAGTTTGTGCGCGAGATCGGTCCAGCGCCAAAGATCGGTCGTCCACGCTGGGAAGAGTTGGCCAGCCATTTTGTGAATGGTGAGCTGCCTCCCCCCTTCAAGGCACGTGTGGATGCTGTGATGATCAGCGCAGACTTCGAGCTTTCTGGCAGTGATGAACGCTTCAGTGCAATATTTTCGGCCTGCAAGTCTGCTGAGGCAAGTACGCCGGTAACAACAGGTTCTGTTGCCACAGCTGCTAAAAGCTGGATCGGCAACAAGCGGATACTCATGAAGGACGGCCCGAACGCACTCAGCTTTCAGGTGGATGCCAAAAAGCAGCCTGAGCTTGCAGCGTTCTTGAAGCGCCGCCTGCCGGATCTGATGAATGAATTTGAACAAGATTTTCTGAAGGAGGAAGCATGACAGTCTAGTTACGCCTCTTCCTAAGAAAAACGGCCCTGCTGACGGCAATCAGCAAGACCGAAATTCCTTGGGTACAAACAAACGATAGCGCTCGATGTAACCATATTTTGCATTCCTAAATTACTTCGAGAAGCAATACGAATCAACCCTCACGTAAGGTGTTGAAGCGTCTTTCTGTATGCTAATCGCTGGTTTGGCCTGTTTATCCTCAGATCGGGGAGGACTTTTCGCGTCCTATCCCATGAGAACACCTACAATACTTAGTAGGTGAACGGTGCAGCTATGCAATCTGTTGGTTCAGTGGCGTCATTCAGGAAACTGACGCCGGCAATGGTTGCCAGTCAAAAACTGGCAATGGCCAATGACATCGTAAAGACCACAAAATCAGAAGTGGCCATGGCTTTGAAAAAGGCCGCCCCTGCTTTGGGAATTGATGGGACCACCTATCATATTCTTGATATTCTGATTGGCCTGACAGCCGCTGAGGACTGGTCGCAAGACCGCCGTCCGCTTGTGGCAATCTCCAATGAAAAACTCGCTGAATATGTCAGTCGCTCCTCGCGGACCGTTGTCCGGTCTTTGCGCAGATTGGTTGAAGCTGGTGTTCTTGCCTATAAGGACAGCCCGACTGGCCGCCGTTATATTTACCGCGCTGGGGAAGATCGCCAGATTGAGCGTGGTTACGGATTGGACTTTTCACCAGCTCGTCAGCGTTTGGTTGAGCTAAAGCAGATTGGCGCAGAATTTGCTGCCCGCCTTGCCCAGGAAAAAGAAGCGAAACGCACAATCAGTCGTCTTTCAAGAGCTATGACCGACCTGTTTCGTCTTGCCAGATTTGAAGAGATCGAAATCTCCGAGATTGCCCGGGCTTTCGATGAACTGCTTGAGCAACCCATGGGTGTTGTTAAGCGTGCGGAAGCATTGACCATGCTTCATGAGCTTTTGGTTTCGCTGTTTGATCGTGAAGAGGCACCAGCTGAAAAGGGATCTTCTGATACTGCTAAGCACTCTGATTTTTTTAACGAAAATACAGAAATGTCATGCACACAAGACACAAATGTCACCCCTTATTATAATACAACCTCTCAAGACTCATGTTTAAAAAGTAACTATCAGCGGAATGCGTCAAAAGACGCATACATAATCACAAACAAATCCGGGAAACCCGAATTTAAAATAGCTCCTGAAAAGGAACCAGAAAGCGAAATACGTGCCACAGATCGAACACTTCGCAAACCTGAACCCTCCGACTGGTCAGAACATGTTGATCCTCATGAAAGCGAGCAGTTCTCCCCTCTCCTGTCCGAGGTTTCCCTTGGTTTGCTTAGTTCGGCAACCGCAGAAACTCAAAGTACACTTGGATTAGACCTTTCCAGTTGGAACTCTTTGATTGAAACTTGCGATGATATGCGGTTGTTGATCGGCCTTTCCGAAAAAGGGTGGTTTGATGCGAGAAACAGGGTTGGCGACTATACGGCCTCGGCGGTTTTGATCACTACGGTTGAAAAAGCCCTGCGTGATCCGCAAAGTATTGCACGACCAGCTGGATACTTCCGCGCCTGTATCGACCGGGCAGTAGACGGCAAACTGGCTTTGCATCGCACATTGTTTGGCCTGGCCGCCTCTGCAGCTGCGGTGCCGGAGAACTAGGCGAGGTTGGGGCCCGCGTTGTTTGGAACTCGCAACATCAGCTATCCTTAATAAGTGCCCGAAAACCGTGTGCACTCTCGGGGACTTAACTCTACAAAGTATTTGTTGCGGAACGGTCTTGTTCGTGCCCGGAATGTCGAGCAGAGTTTGGGGCTTATAGAGGAGGTGTCTCATGGGAAATAAACGTGAATTAGAAGGCAAGACTCCCTTAGGCGTGCCTAAACATTTAACGCGGGATGATTGGGCCACCGGAGAAGGATTCTGGCGGGGCCGGATTGAAGGCAAAGACATCGGGACACAGGTAACTGTCCTATTCTTCTCCTCTGACCGCATCGGAGCTGGCCCGCCGCTGCATGTTCATAAATATGATGAGGTCTTCATCATAAGAACTGGCAGGGCTGAGTTTACCGTTGGCGACGATAAATTTATTGCCGAAAAGGGCGATGTCGTTTTCGGTCCGGCAAACATTCCGCACAAGTTTGAAAATGTAGGCCCGGGTCCTCTGGAGACAACGGATATCCACCTCAGCGACCACTTTGAACAAGTGGTGCTTGAGTAGGCCGGACCTTTTTGTATCATCACCTAAGATTGTTTTTTGCAAGCATTTGAATACTTTAAGAGAAGCTTGCGGATTGAGGATATCGCTTGGATATCATTCAGTTTTTCCAGCCAGTAGATATTCCGATAGGACACCATGTTTTTTGAATTGCCGGATAATGAAGTGCTTTTTCAGGCACTGATTTCACGAGATCCAAGTTTTGATGGACGGGCCTATGTGGGTGTACGCTCCACCGGTGTGTTTTGCCGCCTCACCTGCCCTGCCCGCAAACCCAAGTATGAGAACTGCTGTTTCTTCGAGACCATTGCGGAATGTTTTGAGGCCGGATTTCGCCCCTGCAAGCGTTGCCATCCTGTAGGTACCTCCGCTGACAATGATGAGGTTGTGACGCGCCTGCTGTGCGAGTTTGAAGCAAAGCCTCAGCACAAATGGTCCGAAGCTGACATCGTGTGTCTTGGGCTAGACCCGTCTACAGTTCGCAGAAGTTTCAAACGCCAGTTCGGGATTACGTTTCTGGAAATGGCACGGCTTTCCCGATTGCGTGATGGCTTTGAAACGTTGTCCGAGGGCGGCAAGGTTATTGATGCTCAGCTGGCTTCGGGGTTCTCCTCGCCAGATGCGTTCCGGCAGGCCTTCGCTAAACTGCTGGGCTGCAATCCTGCGGAGTTGAAGGGCGATGGTCTCCTCAAAGCCGATTGGTTTGATACTCCCCTTGGAGCGATGATTGCGGTTGGAGATGACCGCGCATTGCATCTGCTGGAGTTTGCTGACCGCAAAGCGTTGCCCGCCGAACTTTCCCGTCTGCGCAAGCAAGTCAAGGGAGACTTGGGCCTTGGCCGCACTGCATCCGTTGACCAGATTGAGCGTGAACTTGGTGAGTTTTTTGCTGGAAAGCGTCTCGATTTTGACGTCCCACTCGCGCTGCATGGCGGTGGGTTCACCAAGGATGTCTGGCGCGAACTGCGAGCTATCCCGATTGGGGCCACCAAGAGTTATGGTGAGCTGGCAAAGCAACTGGGAAAACCGAGTGCGGCCCGCGCAGTTGCCCGCGCCAATGGTGCAAACCAGATTGCCATCGTCATTCCCTGCCACCGCGTTGTCGGAATGGATGGCGGCCTGACCGGTTATGGCGGCGGGTTGTGGCGAAAACAAAAATTGATTGATTTGGAATTGAAAATAGCAAGATCGAAAGGCCTATTTCATGTCCCAAGCTGAAAAAGCTAAGGAATTTGCCGCTCTTCATAAGAAGGGCGAGCCAGTTGTTATTTATAATATTTGGGATGCTGGTACGGCGCAGGCCGTCGCCAAGGCCGGTGCTAAGGCGGTTGCAACCGGAAGCGCAAGCCTTGCGGCGGCGCATGGTTACAGTGACGGTGAGCAAATCCCGCTTTCTCTGGTGGAGATCATCGCAAGCCGGATCGCCGAGAGTGTGGACCTGCCCTTTTCGCTGGATTTTGAGGGGGGATACGCACAAAGCCCCGCCGATGTGAAGGAAAATGCTGCCCGGATCATCAAAACTGGTGCTGTTGGCGTCAATTTTGAGGATCAAAAGGTTCAGGGAACGGGCCTTTACAGCATTGATGAGCAATGTGCCCGCATTTCAGCCTTCCGGAAAGCTGCGGATGAGGCCGGAATTCAGTTTTTCATCAACGCAAGAACCGATCTGTTCCTGCAAGAGCCTGATGCGGCAAAACATGAAGCCCTGGTGGATGAAGCTATCATACGTGGTCAGCGCTATGCGGCAGCCGGGGCCAGCGGTTTCTTCATTCCAGCGCTTGCGGGTCCGGAGCAGATAGCAAGAATTTGTCAGCATGTTCCGCTAGCGGTCAACGCTTATATGATGGGTGGCATGCCGGAAATTGAAGAACTGGGGAGACTGGGAGTTTCAAGAGTGAGCTTCGGTCCCGGCCCCTATTGCGATGCAATGAAGGACATGAAGCAAAAGGCAGAATGTGTTCTCTAACAGCTAGGGGGGCATGCAGCCCCCCTAGCCTTTTCCTCAAGCTAATTTGGTTTAGTTGGTTGTTGAGGAGTCGGTATCGGTGGAATCCGATGCATCAGAGTCTGTGGCACCGTCTGTACCATTGGAACCAGATCCCATCTTGCTCCGCATCATGTCACGCATCTGCTGTTGCATCTCGTTGAAGCTGGTCATCTGTTCAGGGCTTAGTACCGCTGCCAGAGCCTGATCACGTTGTTCCGCGGACTCTTGCAATGGACCGCGAATTGCATCCATCTGTTCCGGGGTTGGGGGAGTTCCGCGTTCAATTCCCGCATTGCTCATGATTGCGCGGCGATCTTCCCTATGTTGCTCCAATATTGGTTGAACTTGTTCTTTTTGCTCGTCAGTGAGTTGAAGCCGTTCGGCCATCATACCAAAATGCTTGCCTGAGCCATCGGAGGCTGTATCGGAGGCTGCATATGCAACGATTGGGGATGCAAAAAGAAGTGTTAGAGTGAGAGCTATTGCCTTGTACATGTGGGCTCCAGTTATTTTCTTTGTTGTTGTTGAGCGCTTTGATATTGAAGCGACGTAACGTCAGATGCAAACCAATTAGTGTAAGAGAACGTCACCGTATCGCGCCGTGCGACAGCTCGTTACACTTTCATTAAGCTCTTAAAATTGCAGCGAGAAATCTGGGTGCAATTACTTTAGGTTTTCTTAAAGACTTGGCAGGAAGGAGCGTTAGTTGTGGCCGTTGACGGCGACAACCTTTTAGGCAGGATCGCTGCGTGATTTCCTGAAAAGTACCCATTAACTATCGTTCTTTATGCGGGCTGGGCAGGAAAGCACTTATTCGGGTGCCCTGAATAAAGAGACTTGGCAGCTGCCAACATTTGCTGCCAAGTTGGTCTATCAGGTAGCTGGTTGGGCCAGAGCGCAATCCAGGATCTCGGTACCGCCGATCAGGAATTCACTCAGCGTCTCGCGGTGTTCTGGTGTCAGCTTCGCCCACTCGCCCCGCAGCTGGTCGAGACATCTTTTGTGGTACTTGAAGGTATCTTGCGTGTAGCAACCCTCCGGCAGTTCAACCGTAAAGCCGGCCTCATATTTCTCAATGGCTCTGGAATTAGCGGCCAGATACGGAAGATAAGTGTCGCCCGCCACCTTCAAGAGGTCTGCGATGACTGGTGTGATTTCGGTGCTCCACTTCCCGTCAAATCCGCTGGCATCATCGATATGGTCTAGCCAGCGATACACAAAGGGAAAGTCCTTCTGCATTAGTGCAGATGAGGTCGGATCGTCCTTGAGCTGGTAGAGTTGACCAAAGAGTGACACATCTGCCAGAGATGCCATATCTCCGAACACAAAATGCTGTTTGGAAACCACGGCGTTTTCCAGAATGCCCAATATGCGCTTGGTTGATGCTTCCAGTATCGGAGCATTTTCTGGTGTGCAACCGACCTTCGGCATCCGCCCGATCTGACGCGCTGCAAATTGTTGGCCCATGGCTTTGATGCTGGTTTTGTCGAGGCCTAGACAGGCATCATAGAGCAGCCTGTTTCCAATAATCTCCCGATCTTCTTCGTTGTGCCAGCGATAGTGGAACATGGCCTTGACGAGCCACTCATCCGCCATGTCCTCAATCAGGTAGTTGGCGAACCTGAGTAGCGGGTCGTCAGGCAGAAGGGACCTCCCCTCCCCTCTGGTTTCAAGTTCCAGCAAGAGCGGAGTTGAATCGTTCTTCCATGTCTCATCTGGAAACTTCACGACCGGGATCACCGGAACCTTCACATGCTTGGTTGGGCTGTTTGGCCCCAATGGTGCGCAGAGTATCCATGTGTGTGGAATACGTTTTGCGCGGAATGCGGCACGAACCTTCATTGAGTATGGCGAACCCAACGCTCCGTGAATTTCAAAATTTCCCATAGTCCCCTCCCCTATTGGCAGGTTCTTTCTTAGTGATAACACCCTGCCATACGTTTTATCTACATGTCTTACAGGATTGCTCCGTCACCTTGCCACTGGACCTCCTCTCCCCTTTCCATCTGAGCCATCATGTTCAGGATAGCAGCGGGGTTTTCCATTGGCATGAAGTGTGTGTGATCGGGAACGTAAATGTCTTTTGCATTGGGCAGGTTCTCAGCCAACAGCTCCCAGGTGGGTGAAGGTGAGAAGTCGTGCAAAGGCTCATCCGGCCTGCGCCGACGCGCCCGAACCACAGTGGTTGGTGCGGTCACGGCGTCAAGGAGCGGATAGATGTGGTCGCCGTAGCAGGTGCGGTAGACTTCAGCTTCCGCAATTGGTGGGCAGGCGAGCTGGAACCCGTCGCCCTGCTCTGCCGGAACCAACCCATATTCGCAATAGTCCTGCAGGATCTCAGGGAGCCAGCTGATGTAAGGCTTGCGATCCTTGAAGCGTTCAACCATTTCGCCAGTGCCCGCCCATTGGTTACGGCGTCGTGCGACCGGATGGTCTTGATTTGCGATCTGTTTGAAGAATTGCAGGAGCGGCTTGGGAAACACCACCGGATCCAATAGCAGCAGGCCCTTAAAGAGTTCGGGATACTTGGCAGCTGCCATGAGTGCCAGATGTCCACCGCAGGAATGGCCAACGCCATAGACTTGCTTGAGGCCGAGTTGTTCGACCACAGCGTAAAGATCCTCTGCAAGATCAGTCCAGAGTTTTGGCAGCGCCGCGTTCTCGCTCAGTCCGTGGCTGCGCATGTCCCACGCGATGACATGGCGGTTTGGGAACCGCTTAATCATATAGTCCCAGACGCGCCCATGAAATCCGGTAGCATGAAGCAGCAAAAATGTCGGCCCTTCGCCCGCCCATTCGTGGAGGCAGATTTTGTGATCTCCTACGTCTACGTATTTTTGAATGGGGGAATCTGGGCGCATAGGATATCCTCTGATGTTCTATCAGAAGAAGTGTAGTCATTACGTTTGGGAGAACAAGCTCTACCTAAGAAGAATAGCGGTTTTTTATGGTATTGCCTGACTTGGCAGCTGCCAAGTTGTTCATATACCGATATCAAGTCGCCGGAAATGCGTTGGTGATGGGGATTTCTATTTCTGAGTTGATTGTTCTCACATCGATGCTGAACGTTGCCCCAACTGCATCGGCATTTTGTACCTCAATAGTCGTGACAGTTTCCCAATCGTGATCGTCATCCTTAGTGCCATCCAGATCAACCTGAAGCACATACTGGCCGTCGTCTGCTTGCAGGATGCGAACATACTGATCCGGATGGTAGAAGTATTGGCCCCAATCGTCATCGCAGTACCCTTCGAGCAATTTCGCGATATTGATGATGTCGCGTTCACCTCCGGCTGGTGTCTTCAGTTGGAAGTCCGTAATGTGATCAGCTGCGCCATCGAGCTGCTCGAAAAAGAAGATGTCGGACCCTTCGCCACCAGTAAGTTCATCGGAACCTGCTCCCGCAGTTAGCTCATCATTTCCCGAGAAACCATTGATCGCATCGTCGTCCTCTGTGCTCTTTAGGATGTCATTTCCAGAGGTTCCGTCCACCGTGTTCTTCTCAAAACTATGGTGGTCGCTAAGGTCTGGAGCCACGTGAATCGTTGTGGTGGATGGACTAGAGTTCCCATCTTCGGTGTGTAGGACAACCGAGAGGTTTCGATCCGCGAGGTTCTCTGAGGTAGTCATAAAACCAACTGAATTGAGAAGCGCCTGATAAGTGTCAGTGCTCGCAGTGCCAGAGAACGTGAGAGTTAGAACGCCATTATCACCCATATCAAGGCTACTGATTACACCCGAAACTGGCGCAAATGTCAGTTCATCGCCATCCTGTGCGTTGCTGAGCATGAGCGTCATTCCGGTGAGGTTGCTCTGCACTCCGTCAATTTCTGCAGACTTGGCAACTGCCAAGATATCACCGCCAAGCTGATAGGAGGTCTCAAAATTCTGCAGTTCCAGCGCATCCGGTTGTTCAATCGCCACAGAAAAATCCGCGATCCGCAAGAAATCCGAGCTGGAGATCTCAGCTGGGGCGACCACCCGAAGCGTTGTTGCTGCTGAAATGTACGGGCTCAAATCAAGACTGATGGATTTGAATTGGCTAAGGTCTTCCATGCTGGGGATCTCCGCAACGCGGTGGACTGACCCATCCGGCATCTCGACCTCTAAGTAGAACATCTTGTCGGGATCCGCCTGCGCAAATTCCGCGGAGAACGTGAGGTTCAGTACTGCGGATTGTGCGCCAGAAAGGTCAAAGGTTTTGGAGATGCTCGCAGGCTCATCGTCTCCATTGGGAGAATTCTCAGCGCGGTCTGTTAGGACAAGCTCGCCGGTGATCGTGTCAATGAAGATATCAGAGGCAGCATCACTACGCCCCCATGCAAAATCGTCGTCACCGATTTCCGTCCAAGCGCTGGACTGGATGGTGTCCGTAGAACGAGCTGCGTAAGTAGTTTCAGTGAAGTCCCAGCTGACTTGGTAGCTGCCAGCTTCGCGCGTGTGTAGGTAGAGCGTGGGTAGCGGCACTTCACCCGCAGTTACCTCGATGCGGTAATGGTGCTCAGCTTCTGCTCCGGAAGGATCTTGGGCAATCACGGTGATTTCATAGAGGTTGTCGCCGTTCGCGTCAGCTGGCGTGTCGAAGGAAATCTCTTCCTTCCAGGTTACCTTGCCGGTCTGCTCATCTATGTTGAAACGGGCCTTGTCAGACCCTTGGAGAAAAAAACGCAAACTGTCTCCGTCTGCATCACTGGCATTGGCTTGGAATACTTCGCTGGGGCCTGTGTCTTCAACCGTCAGGTGAGTGGGGGTGCCCTGAGTAACGCCAACGAAGATCGGGATGTCATTGTCCGGTGCAAGCTCAATGGAAACACTCACAGTTTCACTGCGTTCACCATTAGCATCCTCAATGTAATAACTGAAGCTGTCGGTTCCGTTTGCGTTCTGGTGGCCGAGATAGTTGAACGATCCATCTGGATTTTGCGTAAGCGTGCCCTTGGCAGGTGCCAAGACGAGGTGGATCGTGAAGCCGCCGCTATCAACCACATCATTGCCGAGCAGATCCAGCACGAGCGGCTTGTCCTCGACACCGGAAAACTGATCTGGCGTTGCGACAGACCTGCCATCTCCAAGTGTGAACGAAAAGTTAAGCGGTATAGTATCGCCGTCGCCATCAGATGCCATTGCCGCGAACGTGAGGGCACCGTCGCTTTCAGTCCCGTGATCTATGGGGGTAAATAATTGGACGTGGTACTGTCCGTTGCCGCTTGGGTCCAACTTGACCGTAAAGACCAGTGTCCCATCTTGTGTCCTTGCGGAAAGTTGGTTGCCAGTACCTTCAACGGAATAGAAGACCTTTGCACCATTCACGGAGAAGGGGGCAGGGAGTCCGCTCATGTTGGAAGCAAAAGTGAGCGAAGTCCCAGCCCCCGTGTCTGCACCCCATTGAATGTTCAAGGCACCCGTTTGCGAGTATGACGGTTCCCCGTTCATGCGCGCTGCAAAGAGGTTGTTTTCGGATAAGGTGATGGCTTCAGGCGCCGAGCCCAGCACAGGCTTGGTATCAGTAATTGTGACCTGAAGCTGGCCGGCCGCGCTATCATCGTCTGCATCTGTTACGCTATAGTGCAGCTGGAATTGATCGTGCCCACCTGCATGGTTCAAGGCACTGTGCTGAGTAATGGAATATGAGCCATTAGTTGGATTCAGCGTCGCGCTGAAAATCGCCGTCGTTCCTTGAAAAAGCGTTAGAATATCGCCTTTAAGACCCCAGCTAAAACCGGAGGGGAGGGCGGACTGGGTCCACGAAATGCTCCCCCCATCTACACCAGCTGAGACAGGGAGTATACCGGTTAGAGACTGACTATCCTCAACTCGCGCCTGATCCGAGCCGTTTGAGCTAACTGCTTCGTCAGCCAGCGTCACGTCAATTCGCCCTGCAATCACGGGCACATCATCCTTGATAGCTACCTCGATCTGTCCGGTTGCAGTGTCGCCATCACCATCGGTAATCCGGTAGGGCAGCTTGAGTGTTTGCAGGTCCAGCCCGCTTTGGTGGTGCAGTGCGTTGTGCTGGGTAATGGTGTAAGCACCGGTGCTACCTGTAATCTGCCCTGTGAGGATAAGCGTGCCACCTTGCAGGATGCTGAGCAGTTGGCCATCGACCATATAGGTCAGGCCCTCGACGTGGTCCGGAAGTTGCCACGCGATGTGTCCACCATCCGCGCCAGTGGTGTGGGGAATAGTACCGGTGGACGCGGGCAGGCTGGCATCGGTTCCCAGCAAACTCTCGTCAAACTCGATCTGGTTTAAGGGAAAGGCACGGGGCACATCGTCCTTAATGGAGACGTTGATATGTCCAGTTGCGGTGTCACCATCGCCATCGGTAATCCGGTAGGGCAGCTTGATGGACTGTAGGTCCAGCCCGTCTTGGTGCTGCAGCGCGTTGTGCTGGGTGATGGTGTAAGCGCCTGTGCCGCCGATAAGTTGCGCAGAGAGGATAAGCGTGCCGCTTTGCAGGATGCTGAGCAGTTGGCCGTCGACCATATAGGTCAGGCCCTCAACGGGCTCGGGGAGTTGCCACGCAATGTGTCCACCATCAGCGCCTGTGATGTGTGGAATAGTGCCCGAGGACGAGGGGTGTCCGGCATCGGTTCCCAGCAAGCTTTCGTCGAACTCAATCTGGTCGAGGGGCAAGGCGCGGGGGGTATCGTCCTTGATAGAGACCTCAATCTGTCCAGTTGCAGTGTCGCCATCACCATCGGTAATCCGGTAGGGCAGCTTGATGGACTGTAAGTCCAATCCGTTTTGATGCTGCAACGCATTGTGCTGGGTGATGGTGTAAGTGCCGCTGCTTCCTGTAAGCTGGGCGGTGAGGATGAGCGTGCCGCCTTGCTGGATGCTGAGCAGTTGGCCATCAACCATGTAGGTCAGGCCCTCGACGGGGTCGGGGAGTTGCCACGCGATGTGTCCACCATCCGCCCCTGTGGTGTGAGGAATAGTACCGGAGGAGGAGGGCTGTCCGGTCTCGGTTCCGAGCAAGCTTTCGTCAAACTCGATCTGGTCGAGCGGAAAGGCACGGGGCACATCGTCCTTGATGGAGACATTGATATGACCAGCCGCGGTGTCACCGTCACTATCGGTAATTCGGTAGGGCAGCTTGATAGATTGCAGGTCCAGCCCGCTTTGGTGGTGCAGTGCGTCGTGCTGGGTGATGGTATAGGCACCGCTGCTGCCTGTAAAGTGCGCGGTGAGGATGAGCGTGCCGCCTTGCTGGATGCTGAGCAGTTGGCCATCAACCATGTAGGTCAGGCCCTCGACGGGGTCGGGGAGTTGCCACGCGATGTGTCCACCATCCGCCCCTGTGGTGTGAGGAATAGTACCGGAGGAGGAGGGCTGTCCGGCCTCGGTTCCCAGCAAGCTTTCGTCAAACTCGATCTGATCGAGGGGCAAGGCACGGGGCACATCGTCCTTGATGGTGACATTGATATGACCAGCCGCAGTGTCACCGTCACTATCGGTAATCCGGTAGGGCAGCTTGATGGACTGGAGGACCAACCCGCTTTGGTGGTGAAGCGCGTTGTGCTGGGTGATGGTGTAGCCACCGGTGCTGCCGGTAAGCTGTGCGGTAAGGATGAGTGTACCGCCTTGCAGGATGCTGAGCAGTTGGCCGTCGACCATATAGGTCAGGCCCTCGACAGGGTCCGGAAGTTGCCACGCGATGTGTCCACCATCCGCCCCTGTGGTGTGAGGAATAGTACCGGAGGATAAGGGCTGTCCGGCGTCGGTGTCCATCAGTTGGCTTTCGTCAAACTCGATCTGGTTTAAAGGAAAGGCCTTGGGAGCATCGTCCATTGAGGCGACGATGAGTTTTCCTTCCACCTGCTGGCCGTGCTTGTTCGTGGCTGTAAAGCTCAGGTTGAAGACCGCGTCATTGCCAGATGTATGGCGGATCGCGTTGTGCTGGGTGACGGTGTAATGGCCTGATGAGGAATCTAGCATCACGGTGAGGACAACCTGTCCTGACTGCAAAATAACGAGTGTCTGCCCTTCCTGAGCAAAGTTGAAGCCTGTCATGGGGGCAGGGTTGTTCCACGAAAGGGTAACAGGCCCTTGACCAGTGCTTAGCGGCAATGCACCGGCAGTTGTGGAGCCCGAGACGTTGTCCTCGCTTCCACCGGGCAGGGCTGCCTCTGAAAGTGTCGCGGACAGGTTCCATTCCTGCGGCATCAGATCATCATGAATATGCAGATCCAGATAGGAAACCAGCGTATCCGTATCTGCATCTTTTGCCACATAACGGAAGCTCAGGAGGAGTTCTGCGGTGTTAGTGTCATGATCAAGTGGGGCGAACTGCTGATAGCTGTAGGCCCCGTTGTGTGCTGTTGGATCGAGCGTGACCTTGAGTATGAGCTTTCCGTCTTCCGTGAACCCTTTCAATATGTGTTGGCCCTGCGGTCCAAATTCGGATTGAAAAAGAACCCGCGCACCGCCTGAGGTAATATCGAGCGGATCACCTGAGCGACCGAGTGGGCGTCCGGCTGCGTCAAGTGTAAAAAGCAGTGCGCGGGAGTTGGTTCCATCCACGCCGAAATCGATGGCGAGCGTGTCGCTCAGCGAGATGCTGGTGGATGTGCGGAAAGTGGCCTCCTCAATCACAGGCACGGGAAGATCCTCTGCCTGTGTAACGATCGTGTTTGGTCTTATGTAAAGGTCTGATGGGGTCAGCTCCGGAATGATGATGCTTTCCGGTTGTGGCGCGAGGGCAGGTGGAACGGGCGTGTTATGATAGCTCTCTTCTTTGCCCTCGAAGAGTTGCTTAGGCTGCGTGCGTGCGCTTAGTTTTTCGAAAACAGGCTCTCTTTGCTCATTGGGAGTATGTGTTGGTGCGGGTTTTTGCGGAGTGAACTCCTCGGGCTCCTTCGCATCCTTCTCCGGTTCTTCCTGGGCAGGAGAGGGGAGGGCATCCTGAAAGCTGCCAAGTCGCGGAGCGATCTCGACTGATACGGCACCGAGAAACTTTCCCTGCGTGGCCATGGGACCGGACGGCATGAGGATGAAGAACTCGTTGGCAGGCCCGCCAAAGAAGCCTTCTATGACGATGATTTGTCCATTGCTCTGGAGAATATGCAGCTCATCTCCATCGCGAATGAGGCGTGCTTGCCCGACGGTCTTGGAAAGATCAACGAGCTGTCCCTCTTGCCGGATGAAAAGGATTGGTGTTTTCGATGGGGCCGGCGGTTCGTGAAGCAGAATTGGCGGCAGAGAATTTTGCGAAGACGCATTTGCGGGCACTGAACGGGTTGTGGTCATAACTGCGTCTCCTCTTGTTATGGATTGATCATCAAGTTCATTGCGTGTGTTGCTGGGCCAGAAGGTCCAGTTGTGATTGCTTCTTCTTTTCAAACAGCCGCACAGAGAGCCCCAGATGCCGCAGGGCGTTGGTGTGCTGAAACTTCTCCCGATAGTAGAGGCGCACGAGCGCGGTCTCTGACGTAAACAGCGCAAGCTCCGCCTCCCGCAGCTCTTCAAGGGCGGTCAGAACCTGCGCGAACCGTGAAGGAGCCGCCAATGTCTCTCTTTGTGCCTTCACATAGGCGCGTGTGCGGCGGGCGGACTGAAACTGAAGCTTCTTGTGGCCCTCGATTGCTTGCTGGAACAGCCTGCTTGTGCGGGCGTCCTCTCTTGTAGGCCTAGATCCATTCAATACGGACGGGGTGAGCATGGGCTGTAAGTGTGCAGCGCGTTTTCCGGTGAGCGCGGCGTATCTGGCGTGGGCAGTAAAGAGCTCGTCCTGCATGGAGCTTCGGAGAACCTTCAAGGAACCAAGTGCTTGAACCTGCGAGGTCTTTGCCTGTGAAAGGATCTTCGGGTCGGTCCCCTCACTGCTGTTGTTCAAACGCACAAGCAAGGTTTCCAGCTGGGTGCCATGCGTGCGGTACAGATGGAACTCCCGTGTTTTTTGATAGAGGTCCAGATAGGCCTCTAGGACCTCAAGGCAGTGCTGGTTTTGCTCTTCATGCGTGGTGTACACCCAGCTTGCGCTGGTTTGTGCGTTGGTGAAGAGGAAATGGTCTTCAACTGCATCGCGAAAGGTGGTGGCGTTGCTTGATGGAGCGGCAACCGAGAGGACAACTGCGCAGGCCAGAGGGTGGAGCCAATTTTGTTTTAAACGCAGATTGTGCCACTCCAACATCCCGCAGCTCCAAACCCTTGGCTGCCACAAAACGGGCAGCGCTCCATCATTAAGATTTTATTAACAATTGCACCTAGGGGACCTGAACTGGCCGAAAGTGACAATCCTCAAATCAAGGTGTTGAGATGACTTGGATGAAAAAAAGGGGGTGATTTCGGAAGGATGTGGACGTGCTGACACGCAGCCCCTCTGCATGTGTTGCAGCGGGGCAAAGAGTTTCTACAGTGTCGCAGTTCTGGGATAAATCCAACAAAAAAGCCTGAGCACAGACCGTGCTCAGGCTCAGGTTTGTTTGTGTGTCAGTCGTTTATGCGAATTTGCGGCGGGCGTCGGCGGCGAGGCCAAGGCCCACGGCGCCGAATACATTGCCTTCAACGACAGACGCGTTTGGCATCAATGACTTGAAGTGTTCGCGCAGCATTGGGATACGGGTTGTGCCTCCGGTGAGGAACATGCTGTTGATCTGGTCTGCAGTTACGCCAGCTTTGTTCAGCGCTTCCTGAATGGTGGTTTCAATCTTGCCCACGGAAGCGGCAATGGCGGCGTGGAAATCGGCGTTGGTTGCCTCGACCAGAACGTCTTCTTCTTCCAGCTCAATCTTCAGGCTTGCAACCTCGGCAGAGGACAGGTCGATCTTGGTCTGCTCCACGCGGGTGGCGAGCATGTGGCCGTCCTTGGCGCGGATCACTTCGCGCAGGCGCTCCACCAGATGGGGCTGTGCAGCTTCGCGGCGAACTTCACTTAGTTCCCGCAGGATGTTCGGAGAGTAGAGCTGGTTGATGAACTGCCAGGTGGCCAGATCAAAATAGTATTTGGAAGGCAATGCGCGTTTGCCATCCTTGGTCATCGTTTTGTAACCCAGCTGCGGCATCACCTGAGACAGGGACAGCAGGCGGTCAAAGTCGGTCCCACCGATATGGATACCGGTGTTTGCAAGAATATCGCCGGACCGGTCTGCCGCGTTCTTGCGCTCAGGTGATACGCGGATTACGGAAAAGTCGGCAGTACCACCGCCAATATCCAGCACCAGAATAAGCTCTTCACGTGCTACGGTTTGCTCATAGGCCAGCGCCGCAGCAATCGGCTCGTACTGGAAAGCGATGTGCTGGAAGCCCTCCTGACGGGCGATCCCTTCCAGCGTGTCTTGTGCTGCGCGGTCAGCGACTTCGTTGCCATCAATGAAGTGCACAGGGCGCCCCAAAACCACCTTGGTCACATCTTCCTGCATGTGTGCATCCAGCTTTTTCTTCAACTGACGCAGGTAAAGCGCAATGATATCCCGAAAAGCCATACGTCCGCCCATAACAGCGGTTTTTTCCTGAATGAGGGAGGTGCCCAGCACGCTTTTCAGCGACTGCATGAGGCGGCCCTCATCGCCCCTGATGTACTCTTCCTTGGCCTTGCGGCCATAAACGATCTGCTCGTCCTCAAAGTTGAAAAAGATGGCCGACGGCATTTCCGTGTGGTTCTTTTCCAGCATCACCAGCTCTGGGCTTGCGCCGGAAAAAATGCCTACGGTTGAGTTCGAGGTTCCAAAATCGATGCCTGCGAATGCGCTGTTCATTTTAGACCTCTCAGTATGCCTTACGTCAGGCAAAAGTGTGCAGGCGCAAGACAATTGGCCGCTTCAGTGGATTTTCAGGTTCGGGATACCCCCAAAGGCATTTGGGAGGTCGGGCTTGATACACGCTGTACCGGGGGATTGCCAGTTAATTTTGAGGGGGCTTGGATATCTTTGTGGGGGAAGAGTAATTTCGTTTAAAAAACAGAGCTCTGTGCAGATACCCAAAGAATGCGGGGGTGTCTTTTCAGAATTGCAACAATAACTAGTATGGCCCTAGGTTCATGCTCTGTTTCCCTCAAAATCCTGAGTGTGCCATGACCTTGCAGAAAACAGCTTTGATTACAGGTGTCACTGGGCAGGATGGTGCCTACCTGAGCCGCTTTCTGCTGGAAAAAGGCTACCGTGTGCATGGGATTAAACGGCGCTCCTCCAGTTTCAATACAGGCCGCGTCGAGGGGATCTATCAGGACCCGCACGAGGAGGATGCTCGGTTTATCCTGCATTATGGTGATCTGACCGATGCGACCAATCTCATCCGCATCATGCAGGAGGTTCAGCCAGATGAGGTCTATAATCTCGGCGCGCAATCCCATGTGAAAGTGAGCTTCGAGACACCGGAATACACCGCCAACAGCGACGCGCTTGGAACATTGCGCTTGCTGGAGGCGATCCGCATTCTTGGGCTTGAGAAGAAAACAAGGTTCTATCAGGCGTCAACCTCGGAGCTGTACGGGCAGGTGCAGGAGGTGCCTCAGCGCGAAACCACGCCGTTTTATCCGCGCTCGCCCTATGCAGCGGCCAAGCTTTATGCCTACTGGATCACGGTCAACTACCGTGAAGCCTATGGAATTCACGCAAGCAACGGTATCCTGTTCAATCACGAAAGCCCACTGCGCGGGGAAACGTTCGTGACGCGCAAGATCACACGCGCGGCGGCGGCGATCAGTCTTGGCCTGCAAGACAAGCTTTATCTGGGCAACATAGATGCCATCCGCGATTGGGGCCACGCCCGCGACTTTGTAGAGGGCATGTGGGCCATGCTGCAGCAGGATGAGCCGGATGACTATGTGCTGGCGACTGGCACCATGACGTCGGTGCGCCGGTTTACAGAGCTGGCCTTTAGCAAATGCGGTCTTGCCCTTGAATGGCAGGGGAGTGGGCTGGAGGAAAAGGGCACCTGCACCAGAACGGGCCGCACGCTTGTTGAAATTGATAGGCGCTACTTCCGTCCTGCAGAGGTGAATGAATTGCTTGGCGATGCCAGCAAAGCCAAGGAAAAATTGGGGTGGCAGGCCAACACACCGCTGGAAACACTGATCGAAGAGATGGTGCAGGCAGACCTGACTGAGGCGAAGAAGCAAAGGGTGTTTGAAGATGCCTGATCTATTTAATCTTGAGGGAAAAAAGGTCTTTGTTGCCGGACATAACGGCATGGTCGGGCAGGCGCTCATGCGGCGGCTGGAGCGTGAGGACTGTGAACTGCTGACCGTCGGCCGTAGTCAGGTCGACCTAACTGTTCAAAGCAAAACACAGGCCTTTATGCAGGAGGCCCGGCCTGATGTTGTGATCGTTGCAGCGGCCAAAGTGGGCGGGATCTGGGCCAACAACGAATACCCCGCTGACTTTCTTTATGAAAACCTTGCCATTGAGACAAACCTCATTCGCGGTGCGTTTGCAGCACAGGTGCAAAAACTGCTGTTTCTGGGGTCCTCCTGCATTTATCCCAAACACGCGCCGCAGCCCATTAAAGAGGGCATGTTGCTTTCAGGGGAGTTGGAACCCACAAACGAGTGGTACGCCATTGCCAAGATTGCGGGAATTAAACTGTGTCAGGCGTTCCGGCGCCAGTACGGGTGTGATTTCATTTCCGCCATGCCCACCAATCTTTATGGACCGGGCGATAATTTTTCTCTTGCCAGCAGCCATGTGCTGCCAGCCTTAATGCGCAAGGTGCATGAAGCCAAGGTGAGCGGTGCCGCTTCCTTTGAGATTTGGGGAACGGGCACTCCGCGTAGAGAGTTCCTGCATTGTGATGATTGTGCCGATGCGCTGGTGCACTTGCTCAAAAACTATTCTGAAGAAGAGCACATCAACGTGGGGTTTGGTGAAGATATTTCCATACTGGAGCTGGCACAGCGTATTGCGTATTTGCTTGGCTATCAGGGGACCATTCATCAGGACACCTCAAAGCCTGATGGAATGCCGCGAAAACTCATCAGTTCGGCCCGCTTGCGGCAACTGGGGTGGGGGCCGTCCATCTCGCTGGATCGCGGTATTCAGGAGACCTATCAGTGGTTCTTGGAGAACCGGGCACAAGAAGAAGCGGTTTGATCCAGCTTCCTTGAAAACACTTGGAAACTTGCAAATGTCGCAGTGAAATTGCAAGTCGCCTCAGTCATGTTATCCCGCTGGTATTGGGCGTCAGCACGCAGGATTTCCTCCGCGTGCTTCTGCCCCGCAACAAAAGGGATAGTAACATGATTGAACGCATGCACACCAAGCAGCGTATGAGCAAGATCGTCAAGCATAACGGCACGGTCTATCTGTGTGGTCAGGTGGGCTTTCGGGGCGAGAGCATCAAAGAACAGACCGCTGAGTGTTTGCGCCGTGTGGACGAGCTGCTCATCGAGGCAGGCTCCAGCCGCGAACAGATCCTGCAGGCGATCGTCTGGCTTTCCGACATGCGCGACTTTGCAGAGATGAACGAAGTCTGGGATGCATGGGTCCCACAAGGCCACGCCCCCGCCCGCGCCTGCGGCGAAGCCCGCCTTGCTTCTCAGGAACTGCTGGTCGAAGTCATCATCACCGCTGCTTACGAGTAAGGGCCGACGGTGTTTGGCGCCGGTGCCGCTTGATTGCCTGTGATCAGGCGGCAGCCTCACAATGTTATCTGAGGGCCTCCTCAGCTGAGCGGCGCCAGTTTCTCTGTTCATCTTCCACCAACGGCAGAAACAGGCAAAAACCTATGGTGCCGAGTGCTCCTTCTGGCTATCGGCAAGACCACGGGCGACCTTTAGTAAGATCGCCTTATTGTCAGCGTTGAGATCGGCAAGGACCTTTAATAAATCCCCGGACCCCTCGGGGGAGCCTTCGCCGGTCATGACATAGACTGGATCAACACCAAGTAGCTTACAGAGCTCAAACAATTTGGGTGCCGCTGGGGTTTTGCCTTGAATGATCTGATAAACATACTGCGTTCCCATCCCCAGCGCTGCGGCTAACTCCCGTTTCGAGCGACAATCGTTCTTGACTGCTTCATTGAGCCGCTCTTGCCATGTGTTCATGGTTTTCGCCCCTTTTTGATGCCTGAAGATTATTTGCGTGCCTTTCTTACCCTAAAGGCCACATCTTCCGCGTTAGTGGTGCAAAAATGCACTCTATAGGGTATTTAAAGTTTAATGCCGAGATCGGCAAGCCTTTGTGTGAGAAAAGCGCAGGACTTTTCGCCATTAATAGCAAACAACTTATTCCCCTCTCGGTTTCCTCCACTACCCTAAATCCCATGCCTACGTATCGGGCTGCTGGCGGGCCGTCCGTCAGTTGGTCGTAGGCTGGGCGGGGCTACTGTGGAAGGTAACGTATTTCGCAGCAGGTCCGTGGAGGTTGCCCAAACGCCATGAGTGTTGGGGCGAGAGGATGCGCGGTTAAACTAAAGGGCGTCAGCACTGGGAGACATTCTGTTACAGGAGTGCCTTCTCAAAGCGTCTTTTGGACCTTGACCATAGCCTCTTACAAAAACGTCCGGGCAAGGCGCCAGCCAATGCCGAAGAAACTAATTTAACAAGTAGCGCAGGCGTTGCCTGTGTGCCTTGCCCATCCCGTTATCTACGGGTTTTCAGCTTCAACACTGCATGGCAGGCCATGTGGTGCTAATCGTGTTTGTACCTGTCAATGCGCGTTGAAAATATGCTCGGGCATTTTGCGCTGCACGTCCACTTTGTACGCAAAGTCCATTTGCGCCAGTACATCGCGTTTTGGTTTGCTCTCCGGTGCCACCTCGGTCAAAACCAGCCCGTTGGGCGGAGCTGAAAGACAGCGCGTTCGGTTACATACGGGACTTCCTGACTGATCATTCTGCCGTTCAGCGGATTACTGCCCAAACACATAAAGTCGGGTTTAAAGCACAGTTCCATGAAGTAAAGTGGTTTTGAAACAACGCCTTAAGAACGTGCGACGAGAAGATACTTTTCAAATGAGTAAAATTTGATATGTAAGTGTCTAAATTTTCCAAGAAGACTGGCTTAAAGTTGACGTTGTCCGGGCAAAAACAGATTTATCAGGTTGGTGACTTCTTACGTGGTGGCGGATTTCGCGACACCTATGAATGCGCAAGTGACCCTACCAAGCTTTTGAAGTTTGATCGGTATGAAGCAGGCACCCGTAAGGTCAAAAACCGTGGAGGTCTGAAGGATCTGTTCCGCTCGGTGCGGGCCAAGCTGGGTTACAAGAAGCAGCGGTTAACGGGCAATCAGGATGAGCTGCTGGGGTGGCATCACATTCAGGAGGTCGGCCTTGCAGGGCATCACGCCTTTACCCGTGTCTACGGAATGGTGGAGACCAATCTGGGTCCGGCCCTGATGATCGAGAAGATTGATAACTTCGCTGATCAGGAAATTCGAAGTGTTCGCGATTACCTCAGCCGTCATGGCCGCATTCAGGACACGGAGCTTATTCGCGCTCTGGTGGAATACTTTAAAATCTTACGCGCACACCATGTTTCCTGTTTTGCGGATCGCCCGGAAAATATGGGAATTGTCGTCGATCCGCATGGCAAGACCTACATTAAATGCTTTGACGTGAAAACCTATCTGGATCACCAGCTCCTGCCGATCAATAAGATCGAGTATTTCAGGAAACGTAGGATTCAGAGGCGTCTGAACCGCCACTTTAGTATCTTGAGCGGTGAGAACACAGCTGAAGGGGCCAGAATCTAACGATGTCTGTCCAGCGGAGGTGGGCGGCCCTCTGACAGTCTGGTATGGTTGGACACTGCGCATCGGGTGCGTGTTAAGCACCAATATTCTTCACCTATAGACGCCTTGCAACTGAAGCGGGCTCGTTTATGCTTGCGCAATTATTTTCTTCCAGCGCGAATTTTTTGGCGCTGTTTTTTGAGCAAATGTATTTAAGGCGGGCTTTATGGGGCAGGATCGGGCAGTTAATACTTCAGTCATAGGGTTGTTTAAGCTGAGCGCATTTCGCCGGTTTGTCGGTGTCCTTGTTCCAGCTGCGTTTGCCGACTGGATCGATTTCATCGCCATTATGGTTCTTGTCAGCTACAGCTGGGAGATGGGGGCGACTGAAGTTGCAAGCGTGATCATGGCGGCCACGCTGCCGCGTGTCATCTTCGGCCTGCCCGGCGGCGTATTGGTGGATCGTATCGGCGCTGGACCGGTTCTGATCGGCGGTTTGGTTATCCGCGCTTGCCTGATGATGGGCATGTTCTTTTTTGCCACAAGCCTTCCAATTCTCATCGGCTTTGTGTTTCTCAAGGCGACCGTTTCAGCCGCCTTCATGCCCGCGCTTCAGTTGACGCTGAAGAAGGTGGTCCCCGAGGATATGCTGACACAGGCGGTCAGCGTGCATCACTTTGTGATCCAGTCCACCAAGATCTTTGCTCCGGTTTTAGGCGGAGCGTTGCTCGCTATCTGGAGCCCGTATCATGTCTTTTTGCTGGGTGCCGGCGCTTTTGCTTTTGCCTCTCTGGTTTGCTTGAGCGTGCTTGGCTTTCTCAAAAACGAGAGGGGCGAGGAGCAGGAAGCCTCTGGAGAGAAAGACAGTGTCCTGACAGATGCCAAGGTTGCTCTTGTCTTTTTGTGGCAAACACCGCGTCTTCTTTTAGGCATGGCATTGATTTGCCTGTTTGTTTTCAGCGTCTTTCTTTACGAAGCCGTACTGCTGTTGCTGATCAAAGAAACCGGACAACCTGAAGAATCTGCCGGACCAATTTTGGGATCAATTGGGGTTGGCGGGGTTGTCGGAACCTATGTGACGGCCAAGATCGGCGATCGTGTCAACTTGAATATGTTGATGGTCATCGGTTCCTTTTTCGGTGGAGCCCTCACTCTTGTGGCGGGATGGATGCCGTTCAGCCCAGTGGCTTTTGGACTACAGGCGCAGATGGCGCTTTGGTTTGCGGGTGGGGCATTTACCAGCCTCATAACGGTGCCGTTTGGCGCAATCGTTGTCAAACAAACGCCTGAGCACATGCTGGGGCGTATCTCTTCGGTCGGCGAGATGCTTCAATCCGGCCTGATGCTGATCGCCATTCCTGTTGGCGCGTTTCTCGCCGAGCAATGGTTTGTCTCGATACCGTTCTTTGCAGGTGGTGCGCTGATGTGCGGGGGGGCGTTGATTGGCCTGCTTGTTGCCTTGAGCCTTGGCAAAGGTGCGGATGTGACAGCGACGGTTTCAGAAGAACCTGTCTAGGGTTGCCGTCACAGCGGTACGACTTTAATTGCGCTCGACCTTGCCGACAGACTGAGGCATTCTTGCCTCCTTGCTCAGACCTGCTGGGCAATGAGGGGGATAGCATGACAGGATTTGTCTTCAACACGTCAGCCAGTGTTGTGTGTGAGCCCGGCGCGGTTCAAAAGCTTCATGAGCTTACATTGAACACCATTGGCAAACGTGTGTTTCTGGTTAGCGACAAGGGGCTGGTGAATGCTGGAGTCGTTGATCCCGTCGCGGCGCAATTGGAAGCTGCTGGTGTTCACGTCACCGTATTTGATGAGGTGGTTGCTGATCCGCCGGAAGCTGTTGTGCTGCAAGGTGTGCAGTGCGCAAGAGCTGCAAAGGTGGACGGTGTCATCGGGCTGGGGGGCGGTTCCTCACTGGATGTTGCCAAACTCGTTGCCTTGCTTGTTGGGGGAGGGGAGCAGCTTTCAGATATTTACGGTGTGGGCATGGCCAGAGGAAAGCGGTTGCCGCTGATCCTTATACCAACCACTGCCGGAACCGGCTCTGAAGTCACGCCTATCTCCATCATCACCACGGGAGAGGTAGAAAAGAAAGGCGTGGTCGCGCCGCAGCTGCTTCCCGATGTGGCACTGCTGGATGCAGACCTGACCCTCGGCCTGCCACCACACGTGACGGCGGCAACGGGCATTGACGCTATGGTGCACGCGATTGAGGCTTACACTTCAACCTCGGTCAATAACAATCCCATCTCACGGATGTTGGCGAAGGAAGCCCTGCGCTTGCTAGGTGCAAACATCGAGAAGGCGGTGAATACGCCGCGGGATAAGGAAGCACGCTCGAATATGCTGCTCGGGTCCATGCTGGCAGGGCAGGCCTTTGCCAACTCACCTGTGGCGGCGGTGCATGCGCTGGCCTATCCGGTTGGCGGGATCTTCCATGTGGCGCATGGTGTTTCCAACGCGTTGGTGCTGCCCCATGTGATGCGGTTCAACCTGCCAGCCTGTGGAGCTGCGTATGCCGAGCTGGCGCCTCTGGTTTTTCCGGAACTGTCGGAGGTTCCGCAAGATCAGCGAGGCAGCATGTTTGCGGACCGATTGGCCGAGCTTGCCAAGGTGCTTGGTGTTGAAACCACTCTGCGCGAAGTGGGTATCGGAAAGCAGGATGTGGCCAGACTTGCCAGTGAAGCAATGAAGCAGACACGCTTGCTGGTGAACAATCCGCGAGAAGTAGATGAGGCCAGCGCCTTACTGATTTATCAGCAGGCCCTATGAGAAAGTGCTGGAGCCAAGAGTTTAAGCTATGAGCAAACCGAAAAAACCTACCCCGCATAGGCGTGCTGACTACATAGTCTTCAGCGATGTGCAAACCCGCTGGGAAGACAATGACGTTTACGGACACATTAACAACGCGGTGTACTACAGCTACTTTGACAGCGCGGTGAACGCTTATCTTATCGCCAATGATGCCCTGAATATTCACGAGGGCGATGAAATCGGGCTGGTGGTAGAATCCGGCTGCCAGTATTTTTCAGAGATAGCCTATCCGCAGAAGATTGATATCGGACTGAGAATTGGCCATCTGGGCAACAGCTCTGTGCGCTATGAGCTGGCCCTGTTTGCGCAAGACTGTGAGGTTGCTGCAGCGCAAGGGTTCTTCACCCATGTCTACGTCAATCGGGACAGCCGCAGACCTCAGTCACTGTCGCCTAAGTTGCGCAGCGCACTTGAGACGCTTCTACCCGAGATTGTCGAGGCTGACCTGTGAAAATCCTTATTTTTGAGAGGATTAACTTTAAGTGGGTGCTGAATACATAATCAGTTCAAATCCTCAGTTTTCCCTTGGGTATTGCTGGAAATGCCTAATGATTAACCACTGGTTGAGATTTCCAAGACTATTATGCCGACAAGTCATGGGCAACGGCTTTTGTTCGGGAGTAATAAGGTTATGGGGCGGGTCCTCCAGCTGTTTAAAAATTTTCAACTGTCGACGAAGATCGGTGGTGGCTTCATTATTGTTCTCTTGCTTTCCGCTGCAGCCGGTGGGATCGGGGTCTATTCAATCTCGGAGCTCACGCAGCAAACTGAGATGACGAATGCAACCATGCGTTTGATGCAGGGGTTGCAGGATACGAACTCTGCGCGCGAAACATATCTGCGCAGCCTGAGTAAGGATGATGCGGGCGCGGCTGCTGACCAGCTGGACCTGTTAAGCGGAGATCTGGACGCTCTTCATGCGCAATTTGTTGCCGAGGGCAAAGACGGATCTGCCTTTGAGACTGCCCAAGAAGACGTAGCGGCCCTGAAACGTCTCTTTAGCCGTGTACGCATGTCCTCCGACATTCAGGAGACGCAGGTTGCCAAGATGATGACCGCGGTGGTCAATCTTCAGTCGATTGGCACAAACGTGCAAGCAGATATCTCCAAGCTGGCAAACGCGGCGGCTGAACAGGATAAACTGGCAAAAGCACAGCTGAAAGACGCAGACAGGGCAGGCCGTCTTGTCGCAACGATTCAGAGCCAAGCACTGAATATGCGCTACTTCTTTGTTAAGGCAACGACCAGTTCCGAAGAAGGTGCCCTACGAAAAACATTGCTCAGTGCCGCAAAGGCACGCCGTGAGATTGATAAGCTAAAGAAGATCGAGCTAACTCACCTTGACCCATGGGCTCTTGATAACCTTTCCGAAGTGTCCAATACTCTGGTGGAGAAGCTGAAGGCCCTGCGCGACTCCACTGATTTTTCCGAGATGTATTCTCTTCGTCAGGATATTACCGCAAGCATTGATGTGCTTGGCGAGACAGCCAAGCTGGTGATTGGCTTCACGTATCGTTCTATTGATGATGCGAACAGGCAGCTGGACGAAACGGTAGAGCGCAAACAGACAGTTGATGATGCTCTGGAATCTGTTTCCAACGTTATGCGACGTACGTTTGCCGTAAGTTCATCCTCCCTTGCCTTCCTGCGTGCAGGCTCCGGTGTGGCGGCAGAAGCTGTCTCCGCCGAGATTGATGGGCTCGGAGCAGCGGGCCGTGAGTTCAAAACAGCGGTGAAGGATATTGTTGGTGGTGAGCAAGCTGCCAAAGAGGCGATGAAGCAGATTGCTGCCATTCGGTCCGGCTTTGGCTCCATGGCCAACGGCAAGCAGGAACTGGCAAACCTGATCTCGTTCCTGACCTCGCAATCTGAAACAGTTCAGGGCCAGATCATCAACATATCGGCGATTGAAGCTGAAAACGCAAGCGCAGCCGGGAAACTGGCCACCAACCTGATTATGACAACCGTTGCTGTTGGTCTTGTGCTCGGAGTTTTGATCGCGCTGGGTCTTTCCATTGCGATCATCCGCCCGACAAAGCGTTTGACTGCTACCATGGAGCGTTTGGCAAAAGGCGATACTGAAGTGGAGATCGCGGGTCTTGAACGCGGAGATGAAATTGGCGACATGAGCCGGACGGTTCAGGTCTTCCGCGACAATGCTCTGGAACGGGCGCGCTTGCGTAAACAGCAAGAGCAGGTTGCCGAGAAGGATGCGCAGAAGCAGCGCGATATCGAGCAACTGATCTCCGACTTCAGAAATACCGCGACCAACTTGCTCTCCTCCGTGAACAACAGCATGGGCGAGATGGGTCAGACCGCAAACACGATGGCAGACCTTGCCCGTGGTACTTCTGACCAGACGGAGCGCGCGGCTGCATCGTCAAACGATGCCGCAAATAACGTGCAGATGGTGTCCGCGGCCGCCGAAGAGCTGAGCAGTTCCATTGAGGAGATTGCCCGTCAGGTGAGTGCAACCACCTCCGTTGTTGCCAAGGCAACCGATAGTGCCCACTTGTCCAACGATCGCATCAAGCAACTGGCTGAAGCGACCGTCAAGATTGGTGAAGTTGTTGGCCTCATTCAAGCAATTGCTGAGCAGACAAACTTGCTGGCTTTGAATGCGACTATTGAAGCAGCGCGTGCTGGAGAAGCAGGGAAAGGCTTTGCTGTTGTTGCCGCTGAAGTGAAAGAACTGGCGAACCAGACTTCCAAGGCTACTGAAGAAATCAGCTCGCAGATCTCGGCAATTCAGAACTCCACGTCAGGAGCTGTATCCTCCATTGAGGGAATCTCCCTTATAATGGATGAGGTCACCGCGTTCACATCTGCAATTGCAACAGCAGTTGAGCAACAAGGTGCCGCAACTACCGAGATCAGCCGCAACGTTCAGGAAGCTGCGATGGGCACAGCCAGTGTGAACGAGAACATGACACAGGTGTCTCATGCGGTGAATGAAACCAACGTTGCATCCACACGTGTTCTAACGGCGTCGACTGAGGTTACGGAGAGCACCCGCGCACTTGGTAGAGAGGTTGATGACTTCCTGACAGCGGTTGCCAAGGTCGGTTGATACCACCGAACAATCCGGATCTTAAAGGCAGCTTAGAACATCTAAGCTGCCTTTTATTTTGTCCTCAGATGGGTTCTTCTGGGATATCGTAGGCTACACCTATCAGGATTTAATGGCTGGTCTGCACGGGAAGGAGAGGAAAGACCTAACAGCTCTCGCGTTAAATACTTAGATCTGTTCGACCAAGTTCGGGTGGGCTGCGTTAACGGGTCGCAACGGCATACCGGTATTTACAGGCTACAAAAAGCCACAGAAAAGTGGGTATTCTGGCTCAGCTGATTGGCATGTCCTGAAGGACAATAAGAACAGAAAAGAGTCCTGCCACTGCTGCTGCCGGTATTTTGGAGCGAACTATGCAGAACGGACTGGAACACAGTACAGCAACGGGTGAGCTTCCCGTCTCCCAGCAGCCGGAAGTCGACTATGTGCGCGTCCGCTTTGCCGGTGACTCGGGTGACGGTATTCAGATGACCGGTACCCGTCTGGCTGAGAGCGCTGCCCGGTTTGGCAATGACATTGCAACATTTCCGGACTTTCCGGCGGATATTCGTGCCCCAAGCGGCACAATCTATGGTGTTTCCGCCTATTCCCTCAATATCGGGCACACGGAAGTCAGTACGTTTGGTGATGAAACCGATGCACTGGTTGCCCTCAATCCGGCGGCTCTGCGCAAATATCTGGAAGGCGTGAAGCTAAATGGCCTGCTGATAATAGACACAGATGCCTTTACCGAACGTGCGATTACCAAAGCGGGCTTCTCAAGCAATCCGTTGGAAGATGGTTCACTCTCCAACTTCCGCTTGCTGCCGCTGGAAATCACCAGCAACACCGAAAAGGCGCTGAAGGAAACAGGCCTCTCCGCCAAAGATGCCCGACGCTGCAAGAACATGTGGACCCTTGGGCTGGTGCTGTGGCTGTTTGAGCGCTCCACCGCAGATGTTGAGCTTTGGATCGAGCAGAAGTTTCACAAAAAGCCGGATCTGGCCAAGGCCAATATCATGGCGCTTCAGGCGGGCCATCTTTACGGTGAAGTTGCAGACTTGCCACCGGATGTGTCCCGCTACCGCATTCAGCCTGCACCATTGGTGGACGGCGAGTACCGCTCAATCAACGGAAACGAGGGCATGGCCTACGGTCTTTATGCTGGTGCAACCCTTGCTGATCTTGAGCTGTTTTACGGCTCCTACCCAATCACACCGGCCTCTCCTTTATTGCATACCATCGCCAAGCTGAAGGAACTGGGTGCTATCTCGTTTCAGGCAGAAGACGAGATTGCCGCCATCTGCGCAGCAATTGGGGCTTCTTACGCCGGACATCTGGGCGTGACCGGTTCATCTGGTCCGGGAATAGCGCTAAAGACAGAGGCCATTGGTCTTGCCATCATGACCGAGCTACCGCTGGTGATTATCAATGTTCAGCGCGGTGGCCCTTCCACGGGCCTGCCCACCAAGACCGAACAGTCGGACCTGTTTCAGGCCATATGGGGCCGCAATGGTGATGCGCCGCTACCCGTGATCGCGCCAGCTCATCCGGGGGAGTGTTTTGACATTGGCATCGAAGCGGTCAAGCTGGCCACAAAGCATATGACCCCGCTCATGGTGCTGTCGGACGGGTACATCGCCAATGCCAGCGCACCATGGAAACTGCCAGACTTTAGTGATCCCGCCTATGCGCCTTTCCCGGTGGAGAAGGCCAAGGATCCTACAAACTTCCTGCCCTATGATCATGATCCCGACACCATGGCCCGTCCTTGGGCCGTGCCGGGCACAGCTGAGTTGATGCACCGTATTGGCGGGCTGGAGAAGCAAGCGGGAAGTGGCGACATTTCTTATGATGGCGAGAACCATCAGCTTATGACCCAAATCCGTGCTCAAAAGCTGGAGGGGATCGCCAAAAGCATTTCACCGCAGCATGTGGAATCCGGGCAGACCACAGGTAAGGTCGCAGTGCTGGGCTGGGGCTCCAGTTGGGGTCCAATCCGCGTAGCAGCACGGCGGGCAGAACTGGAGGGCAAGTCTGTCTCCCACATTCACCTGCGCCATCTCTGGCCATTGCCGCCCAATTTGTACGAGCTGCTCTCCGGCTTTGATCGGGTGGTCATTCCGGAGATGAACAACGGCCAGCTGGCAACAGTTCTGCGCAGTCAGATGGATATTGAGGTGGAAAGCATTTCCTGCGTGAAGGGACGTCCATTCCTCGTGCGCGAGATTGCAAAAATCATTGAAGACGCGCTGGGAGCCACATCATGACTGATCTGAAACCAAAAGATTTTGCCAGCTCCCTTGATGTTCGCTGGTGCCCCGGTTGCGGCGACTATGCTGTCTTAAAGAGCCTGCATAAGATTCTTGCAGAGACAGGTGCCAGACTGGAAGATACACTATGCGTCTCCGGCATTGGTTGTTCGTCGCGTCTGCCGTACTATATGGCCACCTACGGGTTCCATACGATCCATGGCCGCGCGCCTGCCATCGCGTCCGGTGCAAAGCTGGCTAACCCTGAGTTGGATGTCTGGGTGTTTACCGGCGATGGCGATGGCTTGTCTATAGGCGGCAACCATCTGCTGCACGCGCTGCGCCGAAATCTGGACATGCAAATTGTGCTGCTCAATAACCAGATCTACGGCCTGACCAAGGGACAGTACTCGCCAACCTCACAAAAGGGTAAGCGCACACCAAGTTCTCCGGGCGGAACGGTGGAAATGCCGCTTAACCCGGCTCGCTTTGCCATTGGCGCTGGGTCCAAGTTCATCGCCCGCAGTATTGACACGCAGGCCAAGGTGCTTGGTCCTATTCTGGAAGCTGCCCGCGCCTTCGACGGCACGGCCTTCGTGGAAGTGCTGCAAAACTGCGTGATCTTTAATGACGGTGTATTTGACCATTTGAAGGACAAGAAGCAGGGGCCGGACCACACCATCGTGGTGGAGCACGGCAAGCCCATGGTGTTTGGCCTTAATCGAGACAAAGGCCTTCAGGTAAAGCCCGGTGGGTTCGGGCTGGAAGTCGTTACGTTGGAAGAGAACGGCGTAGCAGAAGCTGACCTGCTGGTGCATGACGAGACCAATCACGCCCTTGCGGTTGCTTTGGCCGAGCTGGGCGAGAACGACGGCGAACCAACCGTGCTCGGAATTCTGTTCCGCGAACAGGCAACTGAATTCGGTAAAGCCAGCCGCGCCGGCCTGCCGGAAAAGCCGTTGAGCATGGATGAAAAACTCTCCCGCCTTTCCGCAACGCTGCGCGCTGGAGAGACATGGGGTGTGGGGGGAGACACTACCTGAAACGGACCCACTTTTCGGGAATGCGTTCTAGGCGGCGACCTGAGCCTTTGCAAGCCAGTCGGAGGCAAAGGCTTTTGCCGTGAGCGGCTTGGCGAAGTGATAGCCTTGCGCGTAGCTGCATCTGATGTCTTTGAGAAGTTCAACCTGATAAAGGTTCTCGACACCTTCGGCAATGACTTTCAGGTCCAACAGGTTAGCCATTGCCGTGATGGCCTCAACAATGTCACGGGTGGCTTGATCTGCTTCCATTTTCTGCACGAAGCTGTGGTCGATCTTCAGCTTGTCGAGTTTCTGCGTGCGCAGCTGCCACAATGCGGAATGGCCCGTACCAAAATCATCGATGGTGATCACCATGCCTGCCTGAGCCAACACATCCAGATTGGCTTGGGTGTGACCTACCTTACTGATGAAGGCCGTTTCAGTCAGCTCGATCTCGTATACCTCCGGTGAGATCTCCAGACTTTCCAGCAGTGAGAGGATCTCTGTTACGCGGTCTGGTTTGGCCAGCTCGCGCTCCGACAGGTTGATTGCGATGCGACCGGATAGTGCAAAGCCTTCCGCCACCCACTGGTGATACTGACGTGCGGTTTCTTTGAGGAGCCAGTCAGAGATGTCGACGGTGATATTCTGACACTCTGCGATCGGAACAAATTCAGCAGGTGATATGGAGCCGAGCTCCGGATCCTCCCAGCGCATCAACGCTTCCACACCAGCGAGTTGATTGCTCTGTAGATCTACGATGGGCTGGTAGGCAAGGCGTAGGTTGCCTTCCTCAATCGCTGTGGTGAGCTTATCGGCAATCAGCACCTTGCGAACAACCACATCTTCCATCTCGCTGCTGTAGAAACTGAAGTCGAGGTTGTTGTACTTGGAATGGTACATGGCAATGTCTGCTTGCTTCAGCATAGTCCCAGTGGAGGTGCTAGCGATCTGACTGAATGCCACACCAATGCTGGCAGAAAGGATCGGTGCCTGCTCGCCCAGATCAATAGGTGCCACCATTGCCGTTCTCAAACGATGTGCCGTCATCTCCGCTTCAACAACCGAGGTGTTGCGTAGCAGAATGACGAATTCGTCGCCACCCAGACGGGAGAGCAAGGCATTGCCAGACACAACGCTCTCAAAGCGTTTGGCAGCCTGAACCAGAAACTTGTCGCCGGCATCGTGACCCAATGTGTCGTTGATCTCTTTAAAGCGGTTCAGATCCATATAAATGACTGCACACCGACGCTCGCCATGCTTGCTCGCCTCAATGGCCTGTTCCAGTTCCAACAAAAAGTGCGCCCGGTTTGGCAGACCTGTGAGAGCATCTGTGTAGGCAAGCTTTGAGAGCTTCTCTTCGCTCTCCTTCTTCGCAGTAATGTCTTTTTTGATCGCCAGATAATACTTCTTGTTAGCACTCCCGCCCTCCCATTCAACAGGGGAGACTTTGGAATGCTCAATGTATTCGGAGCCATCTTTGCGTCGGTTGATGAACTCACCTTCCCATGGCTCGCCATTTGCCAGGGTGGCCCAAAGTTCATCAAAGGTTTCTGGTGAGGTTTTGCCGGACTGGAGAAAGTCCAGGTTGCGGCCAATTGCGTAGTCTGCAGAGTATCCTGTCGCTTTTTCAAACTGCGAGTTGACGTAGACAATCGTGCCTTCATGATCTGCAACCATGATGGTTTCGGCACATTGCTCTACTGCAACTGACAGAAGCTCAGGTGAGACAGGCACAAGACCCTCGGCTAGACTCAAAACAAACTTTTATGCTTTTCATAATTAAACTAGAAGATAATCGCAATGATTCACTATAGATACCCAAGGAAATGATTTATTTTTAATTGTCTTTAATTTTTAACACAGGAGCAGCTGTGTTAAAATTTGAAAGTATATATAAGTATTACTTGTGGTAAATTTTATAAAAATTATTGATATATTAGTAGTGGATATTGAAAGGGGCCGCTGCGCAGAGTTTACCAGCAGACCTATCTTGAAATAGAATTGGTGCTCCACATCAATTTCTAGTGCCAGTGAGCCTCACCAGCTAAATTTACTATAAAATACCAGGTGGGAAACTGCTTTCCTATTGTTATCAGTGGGAAATCTGGGAAATGCACTGGTAGATTGTACAGAGAAATGGGAAGGTAATTGCCTTCCGTTATGCTGTTTAAGAGCGCTGCAATATGGTTGCGTATGCCACCGGTATAGATGTCTGAAAGAACTGTGTTCTTTTGTTCGTGGCCGGTTTGGTTCCAGAAACAGAACACTCGGGTCCATCTCATCCGTGTTCAGAATGTCAATCGCTAACTGTCTGATGAGACGGGCTAAAATCAGAGCGCTTAGTCTGGTGGGGTTCTTGAGTAGACGGCTCAGGCCTTGTGCATAGCAACCATGCGGCACGCCATCTTGACAATTTGGCTTTGTTTCATGTATTTTGAATTCAAATAAAAAAACGAGATAAGTGTATGAGTGTTTCCCCACGAACCTATGGCTACCTGCTTCGGATCACCATTTCGTTCTTCATGAGCCTGTTAATGTCCTTTGCCATGCTGGTATTGAACTTAGGGTTTGCTGAGGAATTTTTGGCGCTGTGGTTGAAGTCGTTCTCGGTCGCTTTTTCACTGGCTGTTGTGTTCAGCTCGCTTGTCTTTCCATTTGTGACAGCGTTGCTTGCAAAAGTCGTGAATGTGCGTGACGAACCTCTTGAGCTGCGCGAAGTGGCAGAGGGCTGCTAAGCGCGATTTTTTCGTAAAATTAACCTGCTTGAGTAAACTGTGATGCGAAAAGTTGTTTGCCATGCTTTTTGCAATTGCTTTGCGATGCATGCGCGTATAGGTGCATGATGGATGCCAATGGCATCCAAGAATTCTTTTCAGCACATTTTCTCCCAAACCTTCTGCTTTCTGGTTCATCTCGGTAGGCGGATTTGTGCTGCTAGCAAGGACACATAATGGTTCAGTTCCTCGGCAAGCGAAACATGGGTATTGCACTGACAATCCTGTCTACGCTCATTTTCGCGATGCAGGATGCAATCACCAAGCAGCTTGTGACAGACCACCCGGTCTGGTTCATCATCATGGTGCGCTTTTGGGTATTGCTGGTGATTGCGATTGGCTGGGCCATTTTCAGTGAGCAAGGGTTTTATAACGTCGTGCGCACCAAGCGTCCGGGCCTGCAGATTCTTCGCGGCGTTTTGCTGTTTGGTGAGATTTGCCTGATGACCACTGCTCTCAGTATGCTGGGACTGGCAGAGGTCACCGCTATTTTTCAGGCCCACCCACTAATTGTGACCGGACTGGCGGCTCTCTTCCTTGGTGAAACCGTTGGCTGGCGCCGTATCCTTGCAATGTTCTGCGGGATGGCAGGGTTGCTGATCATGCTTCAGCCCGATGGCAACATTGCTGGCTGGGGCGGTGTTGTTGCATTAGCGGCTTCGCTCACCTTCGCGCTTTACCAGCTGTTTACCCGTGTAGCCAGCCAGGATGACAGTGCATTGACCTCGTTCCTCTATGTGGGCGTAGTGGGCGTAGTGCTGTCCACATTCATTGGCTCTCAGCACATGATGGTGCTCAGTGAGGTGGACTGGGTGCTGCTACTTGCCATCTGTGCGACGGGTACGTCCGCACATTTCTTGCTGATGAAAGCTCTTTCGCTGGCGCAGGCAAGCGACATTCAGCCGTTCAACTACCTGCAACTTGTCTGGTCAATCCCGATCGGGTTCCTCGTGTTCTCCGACCTGCCGGTATGGAGCACAATTCTAGGTGCCATTGTTGTGGTTGGCGCAGGCCTTTTCTCTCTCTCCCGCCAGCGTATCCGCGATGCAGAAAAAGCTGCTGTGATGGAACCTGAAGGCTGAGTAAAGTACAGGCGCTGTCCTATCTCTTGGACAACGCCTGCGGGTTTAATGCGAGCTTAAACCGATTGCTGGCTTGGACACAGATCTACTCAAAACACCGTTCGTAGATCTCTTCAATGCGGTGGGATTCTTCTTCTGTAAGTGCGGCAAACTCTTTTGCTTTTGCGCGGTGGGAGAGTTTTCCGTCATTTTGATTCAGGAAGCGGAACAGCAAGTCGGCCAGACGGGCTGGCATATCGACAATCTGGCTCAGCTCGCGCTGAAAGCGATCGTGGTTCTGTAAAAAGCGCGCTTCTTCGGGAAGGTCGTGCTCAACGGTCCTCTGTACGCAGGCGTAGAGGAACTCTGCGTGGGCAGTTGCATCGAAGAACCGGTAAAAGTCTGCGGTTTCGTTGGTCACTGTCAGGTTGCCGTGAGATGTGGGTTGCCAGTCAATCTTGCCAAGAAGGCGCGAAGAGTAGTCTTCCAGCACCTGCCGGTACGTGTCGATGCGCTCCAGAATGACTGAGGAGACCGGGAACACCACGCCGGGAGGATTGAACCCGCGCTGAGCAAGAACATGGTGGAACAGGTAGCGGTGCAACCTGCCGTTACCATCTTCAAACGGGTGCACATAAACAAAGCCAAAGGCCAAAACAGCGGCAGCAAGAACAGGGTCGAGATGCTTGGCATAATCCTGCGCAAACTCGATCATACCCTTCATGAGATCTCTCAGATCCTCGGGCTTGGCGCTGATATGGTCGGGCACGGGCATACGGGTCTCGCGGTCGTGCATCCCCACGAAGCCGCCTTCTTCACGCAGGCCAAGATGCACGAAACGGTCGTCGCCAATCACAACACGCTGGAGGCGGAGGAATTCTTCGATACTCAGCGGCGTTTTGCCTGCTTCTGCAATGGCGCGGCCCCACCGCTGGATGCGGTCGTGCGCCGGCCGCTCTCCCTCAATCGCAAAACTCGACTTGCTGTCCTTCAAAAGCAGAAATGCTGCCGTACGAGCAAGCAAATCTTTTGGAACAGAAGCAGCTGAAGCCATGGCCTTTTCCTGCAGCTTGGCCTGCTGGAACTCCTCCAGAGCTGCACTGCGGAAGATGAGGGGGCAGAACAGAGGAGTTCCCGGCAGGTTGTTGCGGACCCGCTGGCGAGGTGAGGGGACCGAACTGCCTCCAAACTGCTTTGTCGTGTCCAGCGCATCTACGTAAGCACCGGTTTCGACATCTGGCAGATCCAGCTGTTCACCCAATAACCACTCGTAGAGAAACCAGATACGCCTTGTGTAGCGACCGGTCGGGCGCGAACGCACCAATTCTTCAATGGGTTCTGGTCCACATGCCAGAAACAACCGCTTCAATACAGCCAGATCCAACCCTTCGTTTTTTAAGGCAAAGGTGAGGTGACCCAGCAGCGTGGGTTCCGGTGCATGGCGCGGAGTAAAGATGCGCCAGCCGTCCTGTTCTATGATCTTGTGGCGATCCCCGATTGCACATAGAGTGTGCGGAATAGGCACGCGCAGGTCGTATGCATCGATTAGTGCCGAATAGCCCGCCGGAGTTGCGGGGGCAGGAAGCCAGCTTTCGTGAAAAACAGTTACCGCTTGTGAAAAAGGCTTATGCATACGCTATCTCCGTGAGAAACTGTTACAAAAGATAGCGCAATGCGAGCACTCTGTGAATACTCGTTATTTTTAAGGATGAACTCTGAAAATCCGGCGGACATCGTGAAAAAGCGTTATTTCAGGCCTGGTGTGCAGTCAAACTTACGCTCCAGACCGGACCAGCAATCCACATAATCATCCTGCAAGGGTGCTTCTTTCGCAGCAAATTCAGTTAGTTGCTGTGGAAAGCGGGTCTCGAACATAAAGCTCATCGTGTCTTCCAGCTTCACAGGGTCCCAGCTGTTCTGGGAGGCTTTCTCAAAAGCTTCCTGATCCGGGCCGTGAGGGAGCATGCAGTTGTGCAGGCTGATGCCACCGGGCACAAAACCATGAGGCTTGGCATCATACTGCCCGTAAATATTGCCCATGAGTTCGGACATGATGTTCTTGTGATACCATGGGGGGCGGAAAGTATCTTCCTGCGGGAGCCAACGCGGCGGAAAGATAACAAAGTCAATGTTTGCCGTCCCTTCTTCGGCAGTCGGGGCGGTCAGAACGGTAAAGATCGATGGATCAGGATGGTCGAAACTAATAGCCCCCACTGGAGAGAAATGGCGTAAGTCGTATTTGTAGGGCGCATAGTTGCCATGCCACGCTACCACATCCAGTGGTGAATGGTCGATGGTTGTTCTGTGAAATTCACCGCACCATTTTACAGTCACATGGCAAGGTCGTTCAATGTCTTCAAACTGCGCAACAGGTGTTTTGAAATCCCGTGGGTTTGCAAGGCAGTTGGCGCCGATTGGGCCGCGATTGGGCAGCGTGAATTTGGCACCATAATTCTCGCAGATAAAGCCTCTGGCTTTGCCGTCTGGCAAGCTGACCTTGAACACCATACCACGGGGCAAAATAGAGATTTCCAGTGGTTCAAGATCGATGACCCCAAACTCGGTTGCAATCTTTAACCGTCCGCTCTGGGGGACGACGAGCAACTCTGCGTCAGCATTATAAAAGTACTCATCCTCCATATCCGTGTCGGCCAGATAGACATGGGCAGCCATACCCATTTGCAACCCAACATCCCCGGCTGTTGTCATCGTGCGAATGCCTTCGATGAATGTGAGGTTCTGGTTCTCTGGAAAGGGAGTCGGGTCCCAGCGGTACTGGCCGAGCGAGACTACATCGGGGATTTTATTGGGGGCGGTCTTCCAATAGGGGTGCGTGATTTTATGTAGTCGTCCCAGATGTTTAACTGAGGGACGGATGCGGTAGAGCCATGACCGTTCAAGCGTTCCATGAGGGGCAGTGAAAGGAGAGCCGGAAAGTTGCTCAGCATACAGACCATACTCAACGCGTTGCGGAGAGTTGCGGCCCTGAGGTAATGCCCCTTTTAAGGCCTCTGTCTCAAAGTCATTTCCAAATCCGGCCATGTATCCCGGCACGGTCCCATAGCGACTATCGTGCTCATTCTCACTGTTCTGACCAGACGACTGTTCCATGTTCCACTCCAAGGTATTGGCTGCGGGTCTTAAAGAGTGCTGAAGCTACTGAAACCCAAACGAGAATGAGTAAACCTATCAGACCACAGAACCCGAGGTACACAATCAGCGCGATTTTGGGGAGGCAATCCACCCCCTAAAAACTATGGGGTGAAAATGGCGAGGCTATGAGCCTTTAGTGATTTACCTGCTAACAATCCTTACCCGTCAAACAGCAGCACCCATGATCCGCGGATTGGCTCATTCTTTATCGGCAGTAGGGTGATAGCCAACAACCGGGCAGCTTGGCCGATGGGGCTGTCTTCAAGATACCGCGTACCGTGCAAAACGGGAACGCGCCTTCCATCCTCTGCTTGAATGCAGGTGACGTGGCTCTTGATTCAGGATTGGCTTCGACTTTTTGGAGATCGGGGCTTCCCGGTTGGTTGTGGCGAAACGGACATGGGTTGCCGTTTAGGTCCGCTTTCAGGTTGAGTTGGGCGCGTAAAAACGAGGACGAGTGGGGACTTGTCTTCGTGGTTGTCAGCCTGAAGGCGGACCTTATCCCCCTTGCGCTTGCCACGGGTAGTGTATGGCCTCTCGTATGCTGATGGGGCCGCGCTGGCTGACGTGGGTAGTATGCGCCGTAGGCACCGCTCTAGGTTTGGAGGGAGGATTACCGTCTGTCATGAATCTTGGAGTGGAGGCGCACAGTACCTACACAGAATCCTATCCTCAGGCCTTGGGAGCCCAAGTTGCGTTGAAGCTTGGCTCTGACGGGAGTCCCAGCTTATTCCAGCATGTTCAATCCATGCATAAACCTGCTGCGAGTGGAGGTCGATAGCAATAGGGGCTTGGCGACTAATGGAACCATGTACCACCTGACGCCTTTTATGGACTTGTAGTGACCAAAAAAAGCCCTGAGCGGAAGTGCTCAGGGCTTTGTTGTCTTAGCCTTGGAAGTCGGACCTAAGCCATTTCTTCTACCTTGAAGCCGGGTGTCAGTTCCAACGGCATATCCTGATAGCAAACCGGGCGCAGAAAGCGGCGGATTGCCATGGTGCCGACGGAGGTAGCGCCAAAGTTGGTGGAGGCCGGGTACGGGCCGCCGTGAACCATGGCATCACACACCTCCACGCCAGTGGCGAAGCCGTTTGCCAGCACGCGTCCAGCCTTACGTTCCAGCAATGGCATCAGTTTGCGCGCGTTCGTATGGTCTGCTGCATCGATGTGAATGGTGCAGGTCAGCTGGCCTTCGATGCTTCGCGCCACATCCTGCATCTGCTCAACGCTTTTCAACTTGACGATGATACCGAGCGGGCCGAACACTTCTTCCTGAAGCTCTTTGTTGGCGAGCCAGTTGGCGGCATCTGTCACGAACATGTAAGGCTTGGCACCTCGGGTTGTGCACGTGGTGCCCACAAGTTCCTCAACACCCGGTTCTCCGGCGATCTTTGCCGTACCAGAACGGTAGGCCGCTGCGATGCCGTCGGTCAGCATGGGCTGTTCGCCAGCCTGATCTAACGCATCTTTTGCAGTGGCGATGAAAGCATCAGCTTCATGCCCTTCCACCAGCAGCACAACGCCTGGATTGGTGCAAAACTGGCCTGCGCCCATACATAGGGAACTGGCCCAACCCGCGGCAATCGCTTGACCACGATTGGCGAGTGCGTTTGGAAAGATGAAATTCGGATTGACAGAGCCAAGCTCTCCGAAGAACGGGATCGGCTCAGGACGCGATACGCATAAGTCAAACAGCGCGCGGCCACCTGCCAGTGAACCGGTGAAACCAACGGCTTTAATCAGTGGGTGTTGAACCAGCGCGGTGCCAACCTCGCGGCTGCCACCTTGCACCAGTGAGAATACACCCGGATGCATGCCGCAGGACTTGATTGCCGCATCAATGGCTTGTGCTACAATCTCCGCTGTGCCGGGATGTGCTTCATGCCCTTTCACCACGACCGGACAACCTGCCGCCAAAGCAGAGGCGGTATCACCGCCAGCAGTTGAGAAGGCGAGCGGGAAGTTGGAGGCACCGAACACGGCAACCGGTCCAATCGGACGTTGGCTCAGGCGCAGGTCAGGGCGAGGCAGAGGCGCCCGATCCGGCATCGCATCGTCATGAGTGAGTTCCAGATACGCGCCTTTTTCGATATGATCGGCAAACAGGCGCAACTGGCCAACTGTGCGGCCACGCTCTCCGTTGAGGCGCATTTCGGGCAGGCCGGTTTCCGCGCAACCGATCTCGGTGATTTCTGCGCCGCGTGCGTCGATCTCGTTTGCAATTGTGCGCAGGAATTTGGCGCGTTCTGCCTCAGTGGTCCAGCCGAAGCTCATGAAGGCGTCTTCAGCGGCCTGTACAGCGCGGTCAACCAGATCGGATGTGCCGCAAGAATAGCTTTTGGCAGGGCCCGAGAACGGGGATGACTCGAATTTCTGGGCGTTATCTACCCACTCTCCGGCGATGAGATGGCAACCTGTTAGCATTATTTCCTCGGCAGATGAAGGTTTCCGGCAGGTGCAGCGGCGCTGATGTGTGCCCCACAACTAAGAATTTACAGTGATATATCAGTATAGGTCACTATATTCAAGCGGATAACTTCATAATGTGCAAAGGTTTTTTCTACCGGAGCTTCTTAAGAGCCTCATCTTCCACACGAATTCGCAGAGTAAGGACAGCACCATTGAGAACCGTGAAGAGGATGGCAACCGGAAACAGGCCAAGTACCATGGGCGCGGTAAAGATTTCTAACGCCACCAGCAAGTAATTGGGATGGCGCACGAATGCAAATGGTCCTTTGGTCACCAGTGGGGTCTTAGCCACGATAATGCGCGTGGTCCAGCGGCGGCCCATACTGAGCAGAATCCAGAGCCGGAGCAATTGCAGTACGATAAAGACCGCCAACCATGGCAGTGAGACCGGCTGATCGTAGCCAAGGATGATGAGTGCCATGATCCACAGCACATGCAGACTAACGATCAGCGGGTAGTGGGATGCACCTACCTCATACCCGCCTTCCGAAAGTAGGCGCTGTGTGTTGCGGCGGGCGATGACCAACTCGGAAAGCCGTTGGGCCACGATAAATGCCAAGAATAATAGGGCAGTAAACGAAACATCAGTCATTGCGAACCCTCTCAGGTTTGCGCTCACCTGTTTTGCTGCGGTTACCAGCGGTCTTGTTGGCAACAACGGAAACAGGTTGGAATGAGGCTGTGAATCCCGGTCCAAGTGCACACATGACCATGTTGCCCTGCGAGCGGCGTTTGAGAACCCGCTCCAGCACAAACAGCACGGTGGGGGCTGACATATTGCCGAATTCCTGCAAAATCTCGCGCTCTACATCGAGAGACTCGGTTTCAAGATCCAGTGCACGCTCCAGCGCCTGCACCACTTTTGCACCGCCGGGGTGGCATACAAAGCGAGAAACGCCCTTCATGTCCATCGCCAGCGCGCCAAGGCTGCGCTCCGTCACATCCCGGAAATGTTCAGTCGCGAAGTCGGGAATAGAGCGGTCAAACACGACGCCGAGCCCTTCCTCGTCTACATTCCATCCCATGATATTGAGTGTATTCGGCCACATTTCCTGATGGCCGCTCCCCAACTCACACAGGAACTTTGCGTTTTTGGGTTTCTGAGTAGAAAGGCATGCTGCTGCTGCACCATCCCCAAACAACACAGTGGCGATGATATCGGCTTTGGTGAGCCGGTCACTGCGGAATGAGAGGGTACAGCCTTCTAGCGCGACAAGCAGGACATTGCTGCCGGGTTTTGCTCGTGCAAGCTGCTCAGCAATTGACATGCCGGAGACACCGCCTGCGCAGCCAAGCCCGAACACCGGTACACGCAAGATATCGCGTCTGAAACCCATTTCCAGCCATGCCTGTGCCTCAAGCGTTGGTGTGGCGATGCCGGTGGAGGAGACTGTCACGACACAGTCGATCTGGTCAGCACGAAGATCTGCTTCAATCAGCGCTTTGCGCGCCGCATCAATAAACAAATCTGTTGCGCCGCGCAGATAGACATCATTTCTGGTTTTCCAATTCTGCGGTTCGAAAAACCACTCCATTGGTGCAAAGGAGTACCTTCTGTCCACGCCGGCGGTCAGGAATGAACCTGCCATGCGCTCAAAGTTCTCGAACTTCGGGCCAAGAACCCGTCTGGCGTTCTCCAGAACAAGTGTCTGGGGCAATATGTAGGGCGGCACCGCTGTTGCAAGGCCGGTTAGGTAAACGGGCATCAGCTCTCCAAACCCTGTTTATATATTGTATAATTGTGTTTCATCAACGTTATAGGCCCAGTCCAATACGCTGAAAATCCTGCGTTTTATGGGGTTGGTTTAGTGGGGTGAGAATGGGTGCCACGGAATATCAGAAGGGGCTAGGACTTCTGTCCGTCTGCAGATTTCTGCCGGTACGTGTTAAAGTAAGTAGAATAGTATCGGGAAGTTCAGCGCCCCGCGCCCCCCGCGATAATGGGGCTGATTAGCCAAATGCGTGCTTCGGTTTGCATGCAAGATCCCTTTGGTCACATTTAGTAAGCGGAGCGCATGCCCAAACATTTGGGGGGCTGCTCCGCCTCAATTCAATGATCCTTTCATACACCATCAGATGCATATGGGTATGAATGAGCGCAAAGAGGGTAAACCACACGTTACCTGTGAACTATGGAATATAAAAAATTGTCCTCCCTGCCTGTTGCACGGGGCTGGGAAACTGTGTGCTGGTTACAGCGTCAGAACAAAGCGGTGCAACGTTAATGGACTGCCGTTGTGCTGAACCGTCTTGGTGCCAGCCTTATCCCACTGAAAGCCAGAGGCCAGCAGCACATTGGAAGAGGCGGGGTTGTTGTCTGCAGCAAATGCCTCCAGATGCTTCAAGATCCCCTGGGTTCGCATTTGTGCGGCAATGGCTAAAACAGCGGCTTTGGCGTAGCCTTTTCCCAAATGCTTTTCGCCTACCCGGTAACCTAGTTCAGCAGTGTCGTGCGGTGCTCTGTCCAGATTGCGCAAGTTGATGCGACCGACCAGTTCGTTGCTTTTGGAGCGGACCAGATAAAAGCGGTCACGATCAGCCATTAGGTCCCTGATAACTTGGCGCAGGGACATTTCCTCAAAATGCTCGGGGCCGCGCGCGGGTACCCATTGTTCGAAGAATGTGCTGTTGCTGCTTTCGAAATGGAGTACGTCGAGTGCATCTCCCTCACTGATTTCGCTAAGGGCAATTGGCGGCAAGGCAAGCTGAGTTGATGTATTCATAAAATAGGCACTCTTAAAAATTACTGCCAAAGTTTAACGGGTATTGGGAAAAGAGAAAACCCCTCACGCGGGCAGGCGCAAGGGGCTCTCTTGGTTCACTATGTAAAAGAACTAGAGATCTTCGCGAGAAAGTGCGTGGGTCGGAATGCTGGAGCAATCCATTTTCACCATGCCTTGCCCATCCAAATACACACGGTTGCGGTTGACGCTGGTTGCCAGATACTTCTCAATCTCCGCATGCACCAGCTCGTCCTGTGTAAACCTCGGCAAGATTCATGCTTTCATGAGCACCCAATAGAGGGCAAAAGCGGAGAAAAAGCCGACGAAGTAGGAAAGGTCAATGGCATAGATCGCCAGCGTACCACCTAGGGCCCACGCACTCAGGCCAGCTGGAATAAGGTTTGCGCTGGTGTTGATGGAGCACCACCATAATCAGCAGAACAACCAGTGTAATGCCAGTGTCCTAACCCTGAACTACGGTTACTGCCTTCGAGGTCCTTCGTTATGATTGCGCTTTGTGGCTCAGATTCGGTGATATCTTAGTTGCGTGAGAAGTGCTGGGAGGTGTTCTGCGAGATGACTGATATTGTAAATGGCCTGCTGCTACGAAACCAACGTGTCCTGATGGGCTTGCGCTCGCCGTCACGTCGAAATTTCCCGGGTGTGTGGAGCTTCCCCGGTGGGCATGTTGAAGCTGGAGAGACTTTGGAGATGGCACTTCACCGCGAACTCGGTGAGGAAGTTGGTGTGGGGCCAAAGAGCTTTGCTAAAGTCGCACAGTTCAGTACGCAGAGTGAAAACGCGCAGGATGCGATCATCTTTCATCTGTTCACCGTTGATCAATGGGTGGGCGAGACGGAGAACCTGGGTGATGAGCATACTGAACTGCGCTGGATGGACCACCGCGAAGCAATCAGTCTTCCGGATCTTGCTTTCCCAGAATACCGTGAAGTTTTCGATGCTTTGAAGGAGAAAGGGAAGCTGTTGTGACAGCGCCTTGCGGTCAGCCTTGAGTATCCCGCTGTATTTCCGATGCGGTGATTTTGCGGCCCCATTTGATGTTGGACCAGACCAGCTCATGCAAAAAGTAGCAGATGAAGCCGAGGCTGGAGCTGACGATAGCGATACCGCCACCAAGGGTGACGGAGCCGGTGAAGACGAAGCCAATTATGGTCATGGAGATAAGTCCCATAATTTGCCAGGTGACTGATTTTGTAAAAATACGCTGTGCTGAATCCATCTAAGATGTCCATGTACATGACTACTTCTATGCTTGTTGCTAGCGGAAAAAATGTTGATTGGACATTCGTTATATTAGCTGCAATAAATTCATTTTGATGATTTAAATCTACATTGGTGACTTTGATTGACAAGCGTGATAGGGCTAGTTTGTTTCGAACCCGGCTGACTGGGGCAATGGCGCTGGCGGATATGACCCGTAGCCAGCTGGCCCGCAGTACTGGTGTTGACAGGTCCACCATTGGCCAGCTGCTCAATAACGAAAACCCGCGGCTCCCCAATGGCCAGTTGCTGGCTGATCTCGCTGCCTCGCTTCATGTAAGTACAGACTGGCTGCTGGGATTGACGAACAGGGCTGAGCGACCGGGGGATATTATTGCGCGGGCGATGGCGCTGAGCCCGGCGGAAAGGTCTGCTGTCGATGAGCAAATTCTCAACTGGCACAAGGAGGCGACGGGCCTGAAGGTGCGCCATGTGCCCGCAACCCTACCGGATATCTTAAAGACTGACCGCATGTTGGCGTGGGAATATGCCTCGTTCCGCGGACTGGATGCCGATGAGGTGGTTCGGGCCAATCGTGGACAGCTGGACTGGTTGCGCTCGCGCAAAACGGATTATGAGATTGCCGTTCCGCTCCATGAGTTTCAGGCTTGTGCGCAAGGCATTGGCTACTATGCGGGGTTGGATCAGGACACGCGTACAGAGCAACTGCAATTTGTGGCGGACACCTGTCGGCAGATGTTTCCCCGCCTGCGGATATTCCTGTTTGATGCGCACAAGATCTTCAGTGCACCCATCACCATTTACGGGCCCAATATTGCGGTGGTGTATGTGGGCCAGTTTTACTTGGCATTTCGTGAGGCTGAAAGAGTCAGTTCACTCACTGACCATTTCGATGCGCTCGTGCGCGAAGCCACAGTGGATGCCAGAGATCAGAGCTGGCTCAGGAAATTCGGACAGGTTGTATAAGTGGATTTCGCTTCTGAAACTGGCATGATGCCAAGAACAGGA
>CANLTN010000011.1:0-131442 GCA_947494035.1 uncultured Pseudovibrio sp.
TCCGTAACAGTAACTCCATCAGGAGCTACCCGCGAATAACCGCCGTCCACGTTTCTCTTTCTATACCATATTCAATTATCAATGAGCGGAGACTTGCGCCTCGATATCCAGACCTACAAAGCTCTCTAAAACCCCGTAAATCCTTCTGTTTGTCTGCCTCCAGTCCGGCGCCTCAGTGGCCCGCCCCGGTGGCGTGAAGCGGGTTATAGGGATACCGACCCCACCCGTCAACACGCAAATTCCAAAAATTCAAAACAATCTGCGAAAAACTAAAACCACCGCCAAACAACACCAACATATATCAACCAACCAGTACCCATAGACCACCCCAAAACCGCAGAAACAAGCCAATCACAAAACAAATCAGTCCCAATAATTAACAAAACCAGAATTTGCACAGACCACGGGAAAACACAAAAACTTATACAAACCACACCCGCAAAACGCCCGATCAGCGACAGACCAGCTAGATCGCGCAACGTGATACTTCAGAGGGCCGTTTATGCTCCCCCAAAACCCACTTGAGCCAGTTTGCGTTGCTTTGCGTCGATTTGCGTTTTTTAGCCCTCAGGACGCGCGATCTTGCGTTCATATGTCAGGAAGTGGTGGGAACCGACCAGCTCTCAGCAAACCGCGCCGCCTTCACGCAACCCCACCTTATCCCCCTCACCCGCTGGCGAAATCAGGCCTGCTCAAGACCGCCGCACTCCCAACTTATCAAAACTTATCATCACACACCGAAAATCTATCCCCGCTCCGAACACAAGAACAAAACAAAACCGGCCTCAAGCCTTCAAATCAGGCTAAGCCCAAATCACCGCCAAAAAACCAAAACCAAATCAGCACCAGCAAAAACTCAAGGAGAACATTACGGGAATGGACCACGATCAAAACATGCTCCACTATCCAACCACAGCCAAACACCACAACATCGGTCCAAAACCGCGCTCTTTGAAAATCGAATATTGAAAACGAAGGCCCTCGCACTCACGGAGCCAGAGGAAGGAGGAATGTTGGAGAATAGGTATGTGAATATAGGGTCTATCTTCTCAAGCAAACTGAAGCCGGCGGTAATGATTGGCCAACTCGTGCTATGAAAAGGTCACGGCCACATTGAAGTGCCATGAGCTTGTCGCATTGGGAGCGCGACAAGCGATATAGGTCAAGTCCACACTTAATAGGTGAACTTAGTGGACTGACAGCCAGTCTCTTGCTGCGCGTTGTGCCTCAGCAATCTCCATGTGCGACATCTCTTGAGATATCTCCCGGCGATAACGCACCGCCTGGGTACTGCCGCGCATTGCAGCAAGATTAAACCACTTATGCGCTTCGATCAGATCGCAGGCCCCGGTTTTCCCCGATGCCGCATCCAGACCGCGCTGTACCAAAGACTTCACTTCGCACGCATTTTGCTTCACGTGCCGATGAATTACGCCATCAAACTGTAACACAGTCATTAAATCTCTCTCCTAAAACACAGTGAACTCATGTGTATTTGCTCGTAATTTTTCATGAGATATGAGGAAGCAAAGGCTCCCCGAAATCTAACTGACGTCGCGGACTATTAGATTTTGACACTCTAAAAAGGCCGTTAAAAACCGTGATTGAAACAAAAAAACTAGCTTTAAAGAGGAGATTTACGTAGTTCTGACACGCTGTAAACCAAGGAATATCCCACTGATTGAATTGATGGGTTGCGCGAATCGAAATCAAAATAAACCTGTCTAGTTCACTGATTGATTGCCTTGCACATTCCTGACATTACGATAAGGTAAGGCCATTATTACCAAGCTTCAGCGTTTTGGGAGGAACCATGAAAGCACCCTTTTTAAAAACATCTTTGGCTGCGCTACTCTCAGTTGGCCTAACAACTTCAGCCCTTGCAGCAGACGCGACAGGCATCTGGATGAGAGCAAACGGGTCCGCCAAGATTAAAATCTCCAAGTGCGGCGGCGATCTCTGTGGCAACATTGTTTGGCTAAAAGAGCCACGCAAGGATACAGAAAACCCCGACCCAAAGTTACGTGACCGTTCATTGATAGGCTCCAAAACCATTCTTGGCATGAAGAGCAGCGGTGCGAACAGCTGGAAGGGCAAGGTGTACAATGCCGAAGACGGCAAAACCTATTCTGGAAAGATGGAACTCGTTTCAGCAAACAAGCTAAAACTTGAAGGCTGCGTCTTGATCTTCTGTAAAGGCGATACCTGGACACGTTCTAAGTAAATTTACCTTAAGTCCAGAGACAGCAAGCCAAAACCGGTCTGCTATGATAGCTAGTCACCTGCTCCTTAGTTTGAGCAGGTGATAAGGCAAGCAGATAAAATGACCTACCCCGGTTTCATCATTGGCTTTCTTCTTCTCTTAATCCTTCCGGCAACCTCTGCCTACAGTCAGGATATACGCGGCCTTTGGCGCACCCCCCTCGGCGAAACGATCAATATTGCGCAGTGCGGTGCAAGCCTTTGCGCAAAAGTACAATCCTTCACCCCTCCTAACGGACAGCGACAGGAAGATGTTCTCGATGAGAACAATCATGACGCCACAAAAAGATCCCGAAAAATTCTGGGCCTTAATGTTCTTTGGAACATAACCCCAGTGGGAGAGAACACATGGCAAGCGGAGGGCTATGATCCACGCCGCGGGTATGAAGCCAGTGTCGATATGCAGCTCCTCCCCAGTGGGGCCTTGAACATTAAGGGATGCAAGCGGGTAGTCATAAATGTGTGCGATGACATTAACTGGCAACGCCAGTAGTGTTGACGCGGCTACAAACAGGCTAACCGTTTCCAACTCAAGTCAACAAAATGTCCCGGCAGTAACCATGCAGCTCATGTTACGAAACATCCGCTGCAGCAGGTAAGCAGTAAGCACTGCACAAACCTTGGATCAGTCCACGAGCCCCTGCAAACACTCATTATGTTTCTGTTATCAAGGGTCAACGCTGATTGAACAGAATAGACTGTTCCACTTTATCGCCCGCAATACTGACAGAAGCAGATCCCACTTCTTTGCCGACCTCCAGCCCTTTCACCACAGCAGCGCGTGCCAGCAATCGTTCGCGCCATTCTTTTACATGCGGAAACTCACCCAGATCAATCCCCTGGCGTTCCCAGCGGTGCGACCAGCCCAATATTGCCATATCCGCAATAGTGTATTCTCCCGCCGCCACATAAACACGATCTGCAAGGCGTTTATTGAGCACCCCATAAAGCCGATGCGTCTCATTAAAATAGCGTGTTATGGCATATTCGACTTTCTCCGTCGCAAAGTGGCGAAAGTGATGGTTCTGGCCAAGCATGGGGCCAAACCCACCCATTTGCCACATCAACCACTCTTCTGTTTCCACCCGCGCCCGCTCTTCTACTGGATAAAAATGCTCAAACTTACGCCCCAAATATTGCATTATGGCACCGGATTCAAAAATCGAGATTGGATCACCACCAGGTCCTTCAGGGTCAATAATCGCAGGCATCCGGTTATTGGGCGCAATTTTTAGAAAGGATGGCTCAAACTGCTCACCACGTCTAAGGTTCACCAGCTTCACAGCATAGGGGACACCAAGCTCCTCCAGCATAATAGAAATCTTCCAGCCATTCGGTGTTGGCCAATAGTAAAGCTCGATGGGTTTTGTCTGCGATAAAGCCATAAAGACACCTGCAAAAACCGTTTGACGAAATTGCTGATGAGGACCGAGTGGGTCAGTCTCTAAACTAATCCAAAACAATCACAGCTGGAAACAATCAGCCTTCATGCCAGTTAACGCTTAGAGAATCAGCTTGAAGCCCTCATGGGTCGGCACAAATCCATTGCTGGAATAAAAGCGATGCGCATCTCTGCGTTCTTTGTTTGACGTCAGTTGCACCATACAGCACCCGTTGTCGCGAGCCAGCTTCACCGCTTGAGTAAGCATCTGTTTGCCGAGCCCTTTGCCACGCATATCAGTACGGGTGTGCATGCTTTCGATCTGTGCGCGTGGCTTCCCATTGAAAGCAAGGCCCTTCACAAAAGTAAGCTGAAACGTTGCAACAAGGTCTCCCTCCGCCAGCTCCCCCACATAAATGTTGGTGTTTGGGCACTGTTGGATAGCCGAAAACGCAAGCTCGTATGCTTCCGTTTCATCATTTTCCAAGTGCGCCCGCTGGGAGGAAGCACCTGTGTTCATCATCCGCACAACTGCATCAAGGTCCTCAGTGCGGGCAATACGTATCTTCAACATCAAAACACTCAATATGAACTAGCGACAAATATCAGAATCGCCTTCAACCTTCGCGACCCCGAACGTGGTTGTACGGAAACTATCCTCCTTCCACAAATGTGGCCAGCCCGCATGTATCTGGCGTAACGCCAATATCTTGTCGGTTGCAGGTGCTTCATCCAGATGAAACCCACCGCTCGTAAGTGCCTCCAGCACACTGCGCTGACCTCCGTTATCGCCCATATCCCAAACGATGAAGCAGTCTTGGCGTCGCCGGGTGCTGGGTCGGAAGCTATGGATAATATGGCGCGCCTCCGGCAGGCTAACCCGCAGATTTCCGCCCGTATATTCATCCAGCGAGATGATTGTGGCGCGCTCGGTTTCAGGAAACTGGGCTTTTAGCTGCTCCCCTAGTTTATAAAAGGGCTTCATATGGCGACAATAACCACCACACATGTTCTTATCAGGTGCCAGAAAACCTGCGATGCGAACACCAAAGACCACCGCAACAAGTAAAGCAAGAACGCTGCTGTATACCACCACCGATCTGGTGGAATAGCGCCGCAGCGAGATTTGGTAGAACATCACAATAGGAAGCAGCAGCAGCACCGGATACATGTGCCGTTCTTTAATGTATTGCGCTCCACTCAGCACGACGCCGATAAACGCCAGCCCCAGAGCAAAAAATAGCGCCCGCTGAAACAACCGGCCGGCGGCCTGCGTAACTGGATCGATGACCTCTCTTTTCTCACCGCGATACAGGCTGGGAAAGAACGCCAGCAAGACCACCGGCAGGAACGGCACGGAAAAGCCCAGTACACTGAGCAATAATCGCAGCTCACCAGTCAGGATCTGGCGCAGCCCAATCCCCCGCTTTCCCTCGCGCATCACAGTAAGGGCAGAACCGATGAGAGGCTGCTCACCGCTTATGACCCAATAGATGTACGGCGAATACACTGCAGCTGCGACCACCCCAGCAACAATCAAAAGCGGAAACCTGAGCCGCGCGCGCCAATAACCATCACTGAGCGCAGCGAGGAATACAGAGGCCGGCACCAAGACGTAGGAGTGCTTGGAAAGCATGCCGAGACCGACGGCAACGCCCAGAAAAACAGTTATTCCCAGCGTCCCATCATTCAAAAATCGAAGAATGAAATAGACGGTTGCAGCCGAGGCTGCCAGCAGCACGGCGGTGTGGGTCACTCCCTCATGTAGGTTAAAGCCGATCTGGTAGAGCGCCACGTAAGAATAGACAGCAAGCGCTGCCAGTTTGTCATCATTGATGGCCTGCTGTGCAACACCATAGATAAACAGCGCGAAACACATCAACAGCAAGTATTTAAGAGTGAGGAAGCTCCAGATCGTCGGCCCGAAGATCTTCTGAAATCCAAAAAGCATCCACTCATAAAGTGGTGGCTGGCGTACCTGATAGCCGAGCCTCAGCTGCTGGACAAACACATTCTCAAACATGTCATCGGTGCTCAGTGTGGGCGAGAAGTAGCCACGCAGAAGCATATGTAGCAGCAAGTACGCTGCAATCAGGACTATGACACCGGCAGGGCGCCACCAAAATCGGGTTGATACTGTCTCTTCCGGCATCCAGACATCCCCATCAGAGGCTCAGACAGCAAGCTTAGACCCGCAAGAAACGGCCAGATACAAAGAGGGCCACATCCCGCCTGCTCGGCTGATTGATGTGGCCCCGAAAGCACAGATAAGGAGATTACACCCTAAGTTCTGCGGAGTATTTTTCCACATGCCCGAGCAGTTGCTTTGCACCCTGTTGATCACGGGAAAGCACAAACCCCAGTCGCTCGGCTGTCCGGCCGCCCACATCCCATGAGCTTGCCCAGATAATGAACGGCGCGAGCAGCATTGGCAGGGCAACCGGCATCACCCAGAGCCACAGCGCAGCTTCACCGATCCAGCTCAGGCCCATGGCCAGCGCACCAACAGCGCTCACCCACCAGACAGAGCGGAGGCAGTCAAGCAAAGGTAAGCGAGCGGCGGCGCGGTGCGCATTGGTCCATCCGCTGTCGCGGCCTATGAGAACCTCAAAAACGGAACGGCATTGGAAAGCCATGAGGATCGGGGCAAAGACCGCAGAGCTGATCAGCTCCACCAGTCCTCCAAGCACACCCTTGCGGGATGTGTTTTCGGCCCCCAGAAAGACCTCTTTCAAAACAACAAGTGCTTTGGGCAGAACCAACAAGGCAATCACGCCAAACAACAACGCTGCACCTTCGTAGACAGCACTGATCGGGATATGGCCGAGAACCGGAAGGTGGTTCTGGAACGTATAGGCCTCCAGCACCGGCAGATCCAACGGCGCGAACAAGCTGGCCAGAAGAAACACAGCCCAGACCGGAGAACTCAGATAGGACATGATGCCAAGCAGCAAGGAAAAGCGTCCCCACGGCTTGAGGGAACGCGCCGCAACCACACGGGAATGCTGCAAGTTGCCCTGACACCAGCGCCGGTCCCGCGCCGCGTAGCCCAGAATATTCTCGGGCGCCGCCTCGTAGGACCCGGTAATGCGCGGATCACACTCCACCCGCCAGCCCGCACGCGCCATAAGCACCGCTTCCACGCTGTCGTGGCTGAGAATATGACCGCCAAACGCCGCTGTATCATCCAGTTCCGGCAAACCGCAGCTAGAGGCAAAGGCCCTGGTGCGGATAATGGCGTTGTGCCCCCAAAATGGTCCGCACTCCCCTTGCATGGCAGCCAGACCAAACGCAAAGGCGCGGCCAAACATGCCTGAGGCAAACATCAGGTTGCGGCCAAAATAGCTCTTCAGGCCAACCAGCATAGGCACGGTCTGAAGCAGACCAAGGGTCGGCTCCGCTTCCATTCGGCCAACCATATGCACCAGCGTATCGGCCCGCATCAGGCTGTCCGCATCCAGAACAACCATGTAGCGGTAAGCCCCGCCGCAGCGCTGTACAAACTCGGCAACGTTGCCAGCCTTGCGGCCATGGTTTTCCGTCCGGCGACGGTAGAAAATCTTCTGCTCTGGATACCGCACAAGCAACTGGCGCACCACCTGCTCTTCCAGCGCAGCAATCTCGTCATTGCGGCTATCGGAAAGCACATGCCAGTGAAACAGGTGGGTTGCATTTTGAGCGCGCAGATCATCCATCATCGCCGCAAGACGCGCGGCAACTTCCGGCGCATCTTCATGATAGATCGGCATCAGGATCGCCGTGCTTTCAGGAGGCAACGACTGCGGATCGGCGTCAAGAGACGCGACCGAACGGGCGTAAAGCAAGCCCAGCAGAACGGTCGCCCCACCCCAGGAAAGCCAGAGGGTGCTGACAAACAGCAGGACAATCCGCACAAACTCATAGATATTGAGGCCATCAGCACTCAAGGCTGCATAAAACAGCCCCGTAAAGCTGAGGGACAACGCCAGACAGAAGACAAAAGCCGCAGCCCGGCGGTGCCCTACCCCGTCGCGAAACGGCTTTTCCATATATTACCGCTCCGAAAAGATAGAGGTGGCTTTCTGCAGCCGTGCCCGCTTGGCAGGGAGTGCAACAGCATCAGTACGCCCGAGCCGCACACGGCGCCAAGCCAGAACAAACCAGCTCTCATCCGCAGAAAGATCCTGAACTGGCATGGCAAGCGGTGCAAACGGACCGCTGCTCAACTCAACATTTGTAGAAGACATTTCAGATTTCACAGGTTTCATGAACTCCACCCCCACTGGTAAAGCCATTCTTCAGAAACTACTTTCTCGCCATCAGTCAGTTGAAGGCGCAATTCCACCGGCACGCTCAGATCATCGCGGGAAACATCCATAAACACACGATAGATTCCCAACTCTTTAATGTAGCGGATGTCCACAAAGTCGACTGTTCCGTTCAAAGCCGTGTTGTCGATTGATGGCTTTGCACGCACAAGCTGCTCACCGTTCAATCCGCTCTCCGTAAACAAGGAGGCATCAAAGTCCACGACGAACTTACGGGTCAGCGAGTTCTCGGTTGAGGCTGAATGCCCCGCCTTGCCGGAGCGCGTTTGCGAAACAGGCATCAACACCTGCTCAGAGTGACCAACTTCATCGCCCCAGTACATCTTGTAGTGGAATGACAGTTCATCACCCGCTTTCACGTCTTGATCCGGCGACCAGAACGCAACGATGTTATCGTTGATTTCCTGATCCGTTGGAATTTCCGCAAGCATGACAGACCCGTCCCCCCAGTCACCAAGAGGCTCGATCCAAAGGCTCGGGCGCTTATCATAGCGTGCTTCAAGATCCTGATAGTGCTCCAGATCTCTGTCACGCTGCATCAACCCGAAACCAACCGGACTTTTTGCATCGAGAAAGGAAAGCTGCAGATTGTTCGGATTGGTAAGAGGCCGCCACGAGGTTTTGCCATTGGCAAAGCGCAGCTTCAGCCCGTCACTGTCATGTACTTCCGGCCTGAAATCATCAAACCCGGTCCTGTCATTTTCGCCGTAAAGGTACATGGAGGTCAAAGGCGCAATACCAAGCCGCTCCACATCACTGCGGAAGAACAGATGCGCCGTTACATCCACTTCTGTCTGCTGCCCCGGCTTGAACGTAAACTGATACGCCCCTGTCACACTTGGGCTATCAAGCTCCGCCCACACGGTCACCGCGCTTGTGCCGTCCACCGGCTTGCCAAGGTAAAACGCTGTGAAGTTGGGAAATTCCTCTGGCCGACCACTGGCCGTATCAATAGCCAGCGCACGGGCAGACAAACCATAGGTATTGCCCGCACCCAGAGCGCGGAAATAGCTGGCACCTAAAAAGGCAACCAGTTCATCCATCTGGTCTTCCACATTCAGTGGGTTCAGCAGACGAAACCCGGCCACACCGGGGAAAGAAACCTCACTCAGCGATGCACTTAACTCCGCATCATGATAGTCAAAGTCAGCAGCTTCAAACACGAATGGTTGAGCTGCACCCTCGCTCACCTCATAGATTTTCAGAGGATGTTTAAACAGCCACCCCGGATGGAACGCATGAACTCTAAAGTTCTCTGTGTCCTTCCACTTGCTGCGGTCGCGCTTATAGCCAATTTTCCGATATCCATCGTACTCTAACGCCGCCAGCGCGCCCGGCAATTCTGTAGTTGGTTCCGCATAGGCTTCCTGTGCCTGAGCCTTCATCTTTGCCACAAGTGTGCCAAAGGTAAACGGAACCTGAGACTGAGCGCTTTCGTTTGCAACATCAGCTGCAAAAGAAGAAGAGACTGCCCCAAACCCGACACCGGAGCAAATCACGCCCAATACAGCCATATTGGAAAGAAAGTTACTTCGTTGATTAAGCAACGAGACGCCCCCAAGATTTTATATGCAACAAATTGCAGTGTTTCTACGCACTGCACAACTATAAGTTCTAGCAGAGACCCGAACTTAGACCAGACAAGTCTACATAACGCCTGATCACCTGAAGTTTATCGTGGCGCAATAAGGCGGAGATGTGGTCATGAACTGGCATTGAAGCGATGATTCACAGACAAAATTAACCCTGTTAAGTATTTCTAACCTACTATAATCACTGAGATATTAGGGATGAGGCATTTGATGGACACGTTTCCACCACGCTCTCACCCCAAACCCACCAAAAGCAGGCATCTCCATTGGTCAAGGTCTTATGTCAGATCTTGAACAACACGCTGAACGGGATGAACAGCGGACACTTAAGACCAGATCAATCCGAACCACCTGCCGTTAGGTCAGATTCGCATCCCGAACTCTTTGGTAAAGACGAGCGACAGCCTTCAATTTTTGAGAAATTTCTGGCTCTGCATTGCAAAAAGAAGCAAACAAGCCTTTGCCAGCCCTAAAAGCCAATCCTATGGAAGCCAGTGCCGTCCTCAACCCTGCAACAGATATGGAACCTCCCCGCCCCCCACAAGACAGGCATTCGGGTCAGGCGCGGATGGACAGAGATGAAGACCCGATCGCATTTGCCAACAAAAAAGGCCCACCAAACTGGCGGGCCTTATAAATCTTTAAAGCTGTAAGAGCGGCTTATTCCAGACCGATCTTTGCCTTCAGCATGTCAGATACAGCCTGCGGGTTTGCTTTACCCTTGGATGCCTTCATAACCTGACCAACGAACCAGCCAAGCATACCTGGCTTCTCTTTAGCCTGCTCTGCTTTGTCGGTGTTGCCTGCAAGAATCTCATCCACGATGCCTTCAATCGCACCAAGATCAGTCACCTGCTTCATGCCACGATCTTCAACGATCTGCGCTGGATCACCACCCTCAGTCCAAACGATCTCAAACAGATCCTTTGCGATCTTACCGGAGATGGTGCCTGCTTTGATGAGGTCGATGATCTTGCCCAGCTGCTCGGAAGAGATCGGGCTGGAGGTCACATCCAGACCTTCTTTATTCAGACGGCCAAACGTATCGTTGATCACCCAGTTCGCAGCCAGCTTCGCATCACGGCCCTTGGCAACTTCCTCAAAGAAGTCACAGGACACGCGCTCGGCAACCAGAATATCTGCATCATATGGTGTCAGGCCGAAATCTTTAATGTAGCGCGCCTTCTTCTCATCTGGCAGTTCCGGCAGACTTGCAGCCAGTTCCTCAACCAGCTCCTGAGTAAACTCAAGCGGCAGCAGATCCGGGTCCGGGAAGTAGCGGTAGTCATGCGCTTCTTCTTTAGAACGCATTGAGCGGGTCTCGCCCTTCACGCTGTCAAACAGGCGGGTTTCCTGATCGATCTTACCGCCATCTTCCAAGATACCGATCTGACGACGCGCTTCGTATTCGATCGCCTGACCAACAAAACGGATGGAGTTCACGTTCTTGATCTCACAACGTGTACCAAACTCACCGCCCGGCTTGCGAACAGAAACGTTCACGTCAGCGCGCATGGAGCCCTGATCCATGTTGCCGTCACAGGTGCCAAGGTAACGCAGAATGGTGCGCAGCTTGGTCAGATAGGCTTTGGCTTCATCAGCACAGCGGATATCCGGCTTGGAAACGATTTCCATCAGTGCCACGCCAGAACGGTTCAGGTCCACAAAAGACATGGTTGGGTGCTGGTCATGCAGGGATTTACCCGCATCCTGCTCCAGATGCAGACGCTCAACGCCCACTTCAACCTGTTCCCCATCCTTCATGTCCAGATGGATGATGCCTTCACCAACAATCGGCTGTTTGAACTGGGAGATCTGATAGCCCTGCGGCAGATCAGGATAGAAGTAGTTTTTACGGTCAAAAACGGACTTCAGGTTGATTTCCGCTTTCAGGCCAAGGCCTGTGCGGATTGCCTGACGCACACACTCTTCGTTGATCACTGGCAGCATGCCTGGCATCGCTGCATCAACCAAGCTCACATTATTATTCGGATCGCTGCCAAAGCTGGTAGAAGCGCCCGAGAAAAGCTTGGCCTCAGAGGTCACCTGAGCGTGAACCTCCATGCCGATTACGATTTCCCAGTCGCCCGTTGCGCCCTTAATGAATTTCTTCGGATCCGGCGTACGCGTATCGACAAGCAGCGTCATGCGATCAATATCCTGTGTTCGTTTAAGTCTTCGTACCAAATCCACCCACGCACACGCGGGCCCACGAAGACCACCTAATTTCTCAAGGGTGTTGGGTAGGCCATCAACCCAATAATGGCAAGAGAATCTTCGCCCGTTTTTTGAGCACAGCGCCTAAATTTCGGGGAGAAGCCTGTCAAAAGGGGGCCGGAAGCATCTGGAGCTTGCCCCACGCTGTACAGCAAGCCCGTAGCACTCACTTTGTACGGCGACGGCTTGCCCCGATTTTCATAGCAATAGCACTGACAACTATCCCCGTGGCAAAGCGGAATGGAAACAGCGCCAGCGGCCCAACCTCAGGGTTCCACGGCATCGGGATCCCGATTAGCTTGATAATCCCTTCAAGAAACAGGCTCAGCGCAGCCGCCGCAAAACCAGCAATAAAGATCTTCGCCTTCTGGTTGGCGTAGTAGCCCATATAAGCGGCAATCAATATGGCAAACGGATTCAAAAGCCCCGGCCAAAGTAAAATTACGGAGATATCATCAGTCATTAAAGGCTCACTCAGATTAAATAGGACAGCACCTGCATCGCGCTAAGTAGTTCCCCTAGCACATTATTGAAGCCGCTGCCCAATAGACTTAGAGCACATCCCCCGAAAGTCCAACACCACCTTCTGGAACGAGTGGCCCACACACCCTCTAGCAAATCTGCAACACTTCCTCACCTTAATATCCCCACACAGCACCATCTACTTGCCACTAACAGCGCTCTTTTTTATAACTCCTCCAACCAACCACTGGAGTTTTCATGCCAGCTCAACAAGAGTCCCGGTAAAGCCCTGTCGAACACAGACAGGGCATGTACATAAGAACCAACCCCACTGACCGCATGAGCGGACAGACGGGATAAGTGCATTCTAGAAAACTCAAAGACATCAATGGATATTTCGAAAGCTGAACAGCGCATTTTGCATGTGCTGGCACAAGGCGGCTGCATTGAATTGCGCCGCGACGACGATGGCACCCTGGACGAAATGAACTGCGTCACACGGGACGGATGGTACTACGCCGGCCTTTCTGAGCACATCTTCAGAAAACTCAAGTACCGGCGCCTGATCTCCTCTAAAGGAGGCCGCCCCTACCGCATCACCAAACTGGGCCTGACCCGCGTCCGCAGCCAACTCGACAACCGCTAACCAACCCCACCCCGCAGCACCACGCTGCGGGGTGGTTCGTCAACAATTGAGGTTACGCAGAAAACCACCAAGACCTACTGCGGCATCTCACTCATTGACCACATAACGCACCGGCTGCATCATACCCACGGCCAAGTGCCATATGTTGTGGCAGTGATAAGCCCACATGCCCGGGTTATTCGCCAGAAACTCAATGGTCACCGTCTCATTCTTTGGCACCCAGACCGTATCCATAACCGGCGCAAAATCATCATCTGGACCACCAAGCACGCGGAAGGTATGCCCGTGAAGATGCATGGGATGTGCCATAGACGTGAGGTTGATCATCCGCATCTGGACCACCTCGCCGAGCTTCACATCCAGATAGGTCTTTTGTGCATCATCACCTGCATAAGCCTCTGGCCAATAGTGGTCATTCATCATCCACTCATAGGCCATCATGTCTCCTGAAAGGACAACATCACAAACCCGGTCCACTCTGCGCCCGAAGTCAGACGGATCGAGCGACCGCAAGCTTCTGAAGTCAATGGTGGGACCATCAAACGCGGGCCGATTGTCATTCACACTTGCCTGCACATCATCCGTATGAATGACGCCAAGGCAATGCTTGTTGTCACCAAGAGCGACCGCATGAATTGTGTAACTGCCACTATCAGGCACATCCACGAGAATGTCATAACGCGCCGATGTGGGCACAATCACATTCTGCCCGTCGATGGGCTGCACCCGGTTACCGTCCACCTCGATCACCGAAAACTCTAGGTCATCTATGGATATTCTGAAGAAGGTGCTGCCCGAGGAATTGATCAGGCGCAAACGCAAGCGCTCCCCCTTTTTGACAGTGAATGTCCATGGCGCTTCATTGGCGTGGCCATTTAAGATGTAGCCCGCATTCACAACGTCGATCTCAAAATCTTCCTCATCGGGCAGCGCATAGGCATCTTGCACATCTGGCGGACGCTGACCGCTTTTCAGCTTGCTCATGACCGCATCACCATCCTCCGGCGGAATGTCACTGAACATCAGCACTTCATCATGGTCATAGGAATAGGGATTGGTCCGCGGATCAATAATGAGAGAGCCCAAAAGACCATACTGCTCCTGCACACCTTGATGGGAATGATAGTAATAGCTTCCCTGCTGAACCAGCGGGAACTCATAGTATTGCGAGGTTCCCGGCTCAATGGGCAACTGCGCAATCTCCGGCACCCCGTCTTGCAAAGACGGCAGCAGCAACCCGTGCCAGTGAAGGCATGTGGGCTGCGTCATATGGTTGTTGACGAGCACCCGAAACATATCCCCTTCCGTATAGCGGATGGGGGTTCCCGGCCAAGTACCACCTGCAAACATGCCTTGCAGGTCAGCGCCGTATTGAGAATAGGGCTTTTCAGCAACCGACAGCGTAAAGTCCGGCTCTATCGTCCCAGCTCCAAGAAGAGACTGCGCGCAGGCTGCCTGAGGCGGCACAGTACCAGGCGGCAGAATGGGCCGCGTAAGCTGCGCGACCTGCGCACTGGCCTCTCCCGCAATGAGTGAAGCAGCACCCACAGCAAGCCCACTGCTTGCGCTGGTTCTCACAAAATCTCGACGGCTCAGCTTCATAGCACACCTGCTCTCTCAGCATTTAGAGCGCGTTCCGTTTGATTAAATCCAATCAAACGACAAGAATTCGCTCCAGCAAGGAAGTTAGAGCACGATGCGTGAATGCAGATGAAGGCAACGTGCTCTAAGAGAGCAGCTTAGGCCGCGAAAACCTATATTTTCCTAGTATTTTGGGGAAGATTATATGAAAGAGCTCACGCACCAATCAGGCGATCAGCACCCATGGAACCAAGCGCAAGAGAGCTCGTCAGACCCGGACTTTCAATGCCCATATAAGCCAGCAGCCCCGGAATTCCGTGGGTTTCTTCACCCCAGATCGCAAAGTCAGCAGCATCAGTACCAGCCGGAACCAGCTTGGGCCGGATACCGGAATAGTCCGCCTGCAGGCTCTCCTCCGCCAGATCCGGATAATACTTGCGAACCTCGGAACAAAAACGCGCACGGCGCTCTTCGTTCACGTCATAATTAATCTCGTCAACCCATTCCACATCCGGACCAAAACGCGCCTGATTGCCCATATCGATCGTCAGATGAACACCAAGCCCGCCAGGCACTGGCACCGGATAAATAAGGTGTGAGAACGGAGCATCACCCGCAAGGCTGAAATAGTTGCCTTTTGCGTAGTAAAGCTTTGGCACCTGACGGGACATGTGCCCGGCCAGTTTGGAGAGCATCTTGTTGGAATGCAGACCAGCTGCAATTACCAGCTCATGACAGGTAATCGCATAGCCATCTTTCATGACAACGGTAAACCCGTCGCCTTTGAAGTTCTTGGCAACGAATTCCTCATCCTCGTCCTCATCGGACGGGTAACTTGCCGCGTGCAGATCTTCTTCCACCAGAATGTCAGCACCCATCAGCTCGCTCGGGCGCATTCCGGTTTCAATCTGGGTAACTTCTGTCCCAACAACAACCAGTCCGCCATGCGCCTCCAACCCGCCTTGCAGGGCCATCATATACGCATGACTATCCACAATGCCTGTGGAAGGAGAAAACAGGGCACCCTTGCACGCAAGATTAGGCTCAAAGCCCTGCGCCTGCGCTTCATTGAGCTTCAAAAGATCATGAACACCATTGGCTGCAGCGCGCGCGCGAATATCATCAAGCATGGAAACCTGACTGTCATCGGTTGCTACAATCAGCTTGCCAATGCGTTTGTAAGGCACACCATATTCCTCGCAGAAGGAATAGAGCATCTCTTTACCCTGCACACAAGCTTTTGATTTCAAAGAGTCTTTCGGGTAATAAATCCCGGCATGGACAACTTCGGAGTTACGGGCGCTAATTTCGGAGCCGATGATCTCATGCTGTTCAAGCACAATCACTTCACGTCCCCTGCGCGCCAGTTCATAAGCCGCGCTTAAGCCCACAACTCCTGCACCGATTACGATGCACTCAACGTCTGCCATGCTATTCCTGTTTGCTCTTTTATTTTTAGGAGAAAGACCCATAGCACATTACACAGCACTCTAAACAATATACCCACAACCTTTCCCGCATTAATCCCCAAGGCAAATGTGTAGATTTCTCCGCTCTATGCCTTGAATCGATAAAATACCCAATATCTAGTAGGTCCCTTCAATAAACTAGGGTTCTACGCCCACAATTTCATCCACAGCCACACTCTCCACACCCCACCAACGCCCGCAAACCCCGCACAACACCTAGACTTTTCCAATACATATGTGAAATACACACTTATAACGTGTAATGGGTGACGCATTCGAATAACCAGAGTGCACTTCAACGATACAAGCACTGTATCGTTCACGTAGACCAATCCCTGACCCACAGTTCGCCACAACCTTCGCCGCCAACGCGTCCACAATGCTGACGCGCCACACTATCTGCGCCTCGAAAGAGCCCACCAACAAAAAAGCCCCGGATCTCTCCGAGGCCTTCTTCATTTCAAAAGCAGTGCTGAAGCTTACTTGCTCCACCAGTTGGTGGAAGGCTCGAAGCGGCCAGCGGCTTGTTCGATGACTTCGCCAACCTGGAACAGGGTGCCTTCGTCAAATGGCTTACCGATCAGCTGCAGGCCCAGTGGCAGGCCGTCTTTGTTCAGGCCAGCAGGGATGGAGATGCCCGGAACGCCAGCCATGTTGGCCGTCACGGTGAACACGTCGTTCATGTACATGGTCACCGGATCAGTGATCTCACCCGGTGCGAACGCAGCATCTGGAGTGGTCGGGGTCAGGATTGCATCCACGCCATCCGCCCATACGTTGTCGAAGTCCTGCTTGATCAGGGTCCGAACCTTCTGTGCTTTCAGGTAGTATGCATCGTAGTAACCAGCGGAAAGAACGTAGGTGCCGATCATCACACGGCGCTTCACTTCGTCGCCAAAGCCAGCTGCACGGGTGTTTTCATACATCTCAACAATGTCATTGCCCGGTACACGCAGACCGTAGCGAACGCCATCGTAACGCGCCAGGTTGGAAGACGCTTCCGCTGGAGCCACGATGTAGTATGCAGGCAGAGCGTACTTGGTGTGCGGCAGAGTAATCTCGACGATCTCGGCGCCAGCTTCTTTCAGCCATGCAATACCCTGCTGCCAGAGCTTTTCGATTTCCTCTGGCATACCGTCCATGCGGTACTCTTTCGGAATACCGATCTTCATGCCTTTAACGGACTTGCCGATGAAGTCTTCATAGTTTGGCACAGGCGCATCAACAGATGTGGTGTCTTTTGCATCAACAGAGGCCATGGACTTCAGCAGGATCGCGTTATCACGCACGGTGCGGCCAATCGGGCCAGCCTGATCCAGAGAAGACGCAAACGCCACCATACCCCAGCGTGAGCAGCGGCCATAGGTTGGCTTAATGCCCACAGTACCGGTCAGTGCAGCTGGCTGGCGGATAGAACCACCGGTATCAGATGCTGTTGCCGCCGCACAAAGATGCGCAGCCACCGCAGAAGCCGAACCACCGGAAGACCCACCAGGAACCAACGCGGTGTCAGAACCGTTGCGGCGCCAAGGGTTCACAACGTTGCCGTAGTAGGATGTCTCGTTAGAAGAGCCCATCGCGAACTCGTCCATGTTCAGCTTGCCCAGCATCACAGCACCGTCGTCAAACAGGTTCTGCGTAACCGTGGACTCATACTCAGGCTTGAAGCCATCAAGAATATGAGAACACGCCTGAGTGTGAACACCCTTGGTCGCGTAAAGGTCTTTAATGCCGAGAGGAATACCTTCCAGCGGACGCGCTTCGCCAGCAGCGATTTTTGCGTCAGAGGCTTTTGCCTGCTCGCGGGCAATATCACCGGTCACAGCAATGAAAGCGTTGAGCGCTTCGTTGCCGGTTTCAATCGCACCCAGATAGCTTTCAGTCAGCTCGGTTGCAGTAAAATCGCGGGCAGCCAGCTTATCGCGCGCCTCAGCGATTGTTAGTTTGGTAAGATCAGTCATAGTTTCTAAATCTCAGTAAGAGCCAAGAGCGGCTTTTGATAGAAAACAGATTCAGGATGCTCAGGATAGTCAAGAACTGGGCCACAACGCTCAAAGCCGCAGCTTTCATAAAGGCGAATTGCTGCCTCGTAATTCCATCCAGTTTCCAGAACCAGACTACACAGTCCTTTTTCTTCTGCCAGAGCGACGATTTCTTCCAGAATTTTCCGACCAATGCCTTTGCCCTGTGTCTCAGGCAAGCAGAACAGACGCTTCACCTCACCAACAGAATCTGAGTGCATTTTCAACGCACCGCAGCCAACGGCTTTCCCATCGGCCCTGGCAACAAACACTGTCGTGTCCGGCTGTGCCATTTCTTCAACGCTCATATGATGACAGGCATCAGGCGAAGTAAGTGCCTCAAGCGCATGTGTGAGCTGTTTGATGAGATCAGCAATATCTTTTTGGCAAGGGTCTTCAACTCCAAGAGAAACGCTCATTCAGAAGTTTCCTATTCAACAACCTTAGGCACAGTGAAGAAGTTGTCTTCATGCACTGGCGCGTTGGAAACAATCTTGTCTGCATAACCGCCATCTGTCTGGCCGTCTGCGCGCTTCTTCATGGTGGTTTCAACCACAGAGGTCATCGGCTCAACGCCGTCAACATTCACCTCGTTCAGCTGCTCAACAAAACCAAGGATTGTGTTCAGCTCACCAGTCATTTTCTCAGCCTGCGCGTCATCAACCTTGATGCGAGCCAGCCCGGCAACACGTTTTACCGTGTTCAGATCAACCGACATGTTTCACTCCGAAATTGCGGGGGCAAAGAACTGCCCGCCTCGAATTCATGGGGAGAGCTATAAACGCAAAAAAACAGCAGAACAATCTCTACCCTGCTGTTCATCCCTCATATTCTGAAACTTACGGAACCAATAAGTACCGATTACTGGTGAGCATACTCGAGCGATCTGCGACGCACGCTCGACACCACCAGCCACAATGCCAAGGCCAGCAACAACGGAAGCGCAGAGAGCGAGAGCCACGCCCAGCCAACCGTGCCGAACAAAATACCGGTTGAGAGCGCACAGATCGAAGAAACAAGCGCAACAACAGCAACACCAGCCAGCGCCAGATAGCTGCCGATAAATGGAATGACGCCGCCAAAATCCTTCACCACCCCTACAAGGCTTGGACCAAGCAAAGCCGAAAGCAGCCCCATGGACATACTCAGCGAAATCGCCATGGGCTTCCACTTCTCACTGGCACTGTCAGAAGCTGCAAAACGCATAAAGGTATAAGCCGCAGTCGCAATGCCCAGCAAAACATGCCCGGCCAGCAACACAACAAACTGATTGGCATAAAGCGCATACACACAAAGCAAAGAGCCAATGATGCTCAGCGCCACCCCCAGCAAAATCCCGTTCCGACGCCCAAACCGCCCCATAAACAAAGAGATCGGTGTGGCGAAGAGAAAGTTGCCGAACATCTGCAGCGCAAGCGGCACGGTCGCCATGGTGGGATGCGGTGCAAGGTACGATCCCGCCAACGCACTGATCGCAATCAGAATTGGCATCTGCATGGAAAGAATTGCGGTTGCAATCAAAATGAGCGGAAAGTTGCGCGCCCTGTAGGCCGGGCCCTGACCCGCTACCTCAGAAAATCCCATAATTATTCCTCGAAGAAACTTTGACTGGTTTTAAATTACAGCGTACACCAGTTGGCAGTTAGGATATTCAAACTTCAAATCATGCCAAACACACAAATTAAACCGCCCCGACAAATTGATGCGCTCGTGTATCACGGGATCAATCTTCTCGATCTGGCCGGCCCCATGCAGGCGTTCTGGACGGCAGATAGCTATCAACCCGCATATAAACTCCGGACCCTGTCCATCGATGGCCAGCCTGTAGAAACCCAGCCCGGCATGAAGATCGCCGTTGACGGCACCTTTGCCGACTGGAACCACTCAGCAGACCTGCTCATTCCCGGCGGACGCATTGACAACCAGCTCGGCAACACAACCGTGCACACCCTGCTCCACGAGGCTGCGGCAAGAACAAACAACGCGCGCATCGTCTCCATTTGCTCCGGCGCACTTCTTCTGGCGGACGCTGGCATTCTGGCGGGCAAACAAGCCAGCACCCATTGGAGCCGCGCCTCCTCCGCACAAACCCAGTTTCCGGATGTAAACTGGCAGCTCAACCAGCTCTTCGTCAGATCAGGCAATATCTACACCTCCGCAGGCGTCACCGCAGGCATTGACCTCGCCCTGCACCTCATCGAGCAAGATCTGGGCTCCGGCATCTCGTTGAAGACAGCGCAGGAGCTGGTGGTCTACCTGCGCCGCAACGGCGGGCAAGCCCAGTTCTCCTCCGCCCTGTCCCTGCAAGCCGCCGGACAATCCAACATCGCCAAACTCTCGGAGATCATCCTGTCAGAGCCAGAAGCAGACTGGACCATCGAGAACATGGCAAAATCCGCAGGCGTCTCAACCCGCACATTGCACCGCCGCCTGAAGGAAGACATCGGCGCCACCCCCGCCCAGTTCGTGGAACAGCTCCGGCTCGATCTTGCCAGAACCGCTCTCCTGAAACGCAGCTCCATCAAACAGGCCGCCAGCCTCTCCGGCTTCGGACATATCCAGAACCTGCGCCGCGCCTTTCAACGACGCTTCGGGATCACTCCGTCAGAGTATATGGAAAGGTTCTCCTGATGCCTGATCGAACCACCCCAAAAGGCCGCCCGCGCAACACGAACCTCACCCGCCAGATCCTGACCACAACGCTCCAAGCTCTGGCCACCAACGGCTACCACGGCACCTCAACACAGCAGATTGCACAGGACGTGGGCACCTCCAAGCAAGCGCTGTATCGCCGCTGGCCGAACAAAGCAGCCCTGGCACTGGAAGCCCTGCGTTATGGGTTCCGGCAGGTCCCCCCGACCTATCCCGGCATGTCCTCCTTTCACAACGATCTGCAAGACGCGACCACAGGCATGTTGCAGGCACTCTATGAGACTCCTCTGGGCGCCGCGTGGCTTGCATTGCACGCAGAACCCTCATTAGCCGAAGAGCTATCCCTCCTTGAAGGAGAGCAACGCACCCACTTCAGACAGATCTTTGTCTACTGGAACACCACTGCCGCCATGGAAACCAGCATTGATCAGATCCTCGGCTTTGTGTTTTTCACCAGCCTCATACGCCGCAGAAAACCATCCAACACAGAAATTTCAGAGATAATTCAAAGCATTATAAGCCGATCATAACAGATCAAAGCTTCTCGCTGCTTGGTGATGACACTTGATTGGCGCTCAAACACCCTCTTGGTGCAAGAAGAATGCACCTCGAAAAGAACGGGCAAATCCGCGGGCCGGGGTCACCAGATAAACTCAGCACCATTCCTGACCGGTGCTGCTTTTATCCGGAGCACATTGTCGTTTCATTGAGGGTAAAAGAATGAAAATCAAATCGATTGCTGCTGCAACCGCCATTGCAGGCGCTCTTCTTTCCGCAAGCGCATTCAGCGCGTTCGCGGACGAAATCTCCACCTATACCTCTGGTGGCTACGCAATCGGCGGTACCGATCCCGTCGCATACTTTACGCAAAACAAGCCTGTTCAGGGAAAAGTGGAATTTACCGCGCAATACGACGACGTAACCTGGAAATTCTCCAGCGCTGAAAACCGGGACAAGTTCGTTGCAGAACCTGCACGATTTGCCCCGCAATACGGCGGCTGGTGTGCCGTTGGCACATCCTTCGGCACCAAGCTGGAAACCCAGCCAGACCTTTGGGACATCGTGGACGGCAAGCTCTACCTCAACGCCCACGACGGCGCGGTCAAGCGCATGCAGACCCGCACCAGCGAAACAATCATCAATGCAGATGCGAACTGGGAGGATATCCGCGACGTACCTGCGGAAAAGCTCTAATTCCCTTCAGTGCATAGGCTGCAATAGGCATTGCCTGGCCTATTCCGATATTCCCCAAATCTCATAGTGGCCTATGCACTACACTTGGAGAAAGCCGCAGACCTCTGCGGCTTTTTTCCGTGTCAAAACCCCATATACCAAACCATCCCCTGTGGTCAGCCCCACCTATTAAAACGAGTAAAACTAGTTATCACAACCAATTCTCGAATTGGTGATGAAGCGTTATTGGCCTGAGGGAAGGTTCTCACGCATAGTGTGCTTACAGCATACATTAAAAACCGGTCCCTACACCTAATCACCTGGTAAACAGAACAGGCCAAACTCGGCTTCACACAACAGCCTGAAGGAGTTGCCATGCCGATCCGTCCCTCAGTTCTTGCAGTTGGACTTGCCCTGTCCGCACTTGTAACTGTTCCGATAACGGCAGTGGCCGATGAGGTGACCAACTTCGTTGAAGAAGGCTATGCAATCAAGGGAACCGATCCGGTTGCCTATTTCAAAGAAGGCAAGCCAGTTCCGGGTCAGGAAGAGTATTCAACGCAGTATCAGGATGTAACCTGGCTGTTTTCCTCCGCAGAGAACCTCGAAGAATTCGCGAAAGACCCGACCAAGTACGCCCCTCAATACGGCGGCTGGTGTGCAACCGGTGTGAGTTTTGGCTTTAAAATCCCGATACAGCCGGAGCAATGGAAAATCGTTGACGGCAAGCTTTATCTGAATGCCCACGCAGGTGCCCAGCGCCACTTCCTCAAAGACCCAGAGGAAACAATCGCTCAGGCAAATGAAAACTGGCCAACCATCAAGAACACGCCGGAAGGGGACCTTTAAGCGAGACCCACCTATGCTCGTTAGAAGGCTATACCAGTCACACTTACATCCCCAATCAGAGTGTGGCCCCAAGGTGAAAACAAAAAACCGCGGAATGTGCCCTCATCACACTAAAAAGGCTTCAGTTCATGCTGAAGCCTTTTCTTATCTCCGATAAAACATGAGGAATTAGCGCGCTGACTGCCCCTTATTGATCTGAACAGTCTCCCCCGGCTTCAGTTCAGCCACCCGAAACGCATCATCTCCCATGCATTCGAGAAAGTGGTCAACGCTTTGATCGAGAATTGGCATTGTACCGTAGTGACATGGAACGATGGTCTGGAACTCAAAGAACCGCTTGCACGCCATCGACGCGGTACGAGCGCCCATGGTGAAGCGGTCTCCAATCGGCACAATTCCAACCTGAGGCTGGTAGATCTCGTTAATCAGCGCCATGTCAGAGAAGATATCCGTATCGCCCATGTGCAGCAGTGTTGGTTCATTTTTTGCCATCACAACAACGCCTGCCGGATTGCCCAGATAAATATCCATCACGTTGCGCTCCGGGCTAGACGCAATGGAGGAGCTATGCACCGCATTGGTCATCGCAACATCGAACGCGCCCATATTCACACAGCCGCCCTGTTCCACCGGGTTGACGTTATCGATACCCTGATCTTTCGCCCACATGCAAATTTCAAAGTTCGCAGTGAGCGTCCCACCCGTTGCTTTGAGGATGTCAATTGTATCACCCACATGGTCATAATGGCCGTGGGTGAGCAGCACGTGGCCCACACCTTCGCTCGTCTGCTCCACGCTCATGTCTTCCGGAAAGCTCGGATTACCAGTCAGGAACGGATCAATCAAAAGTGTCGCCCCCGGAATACGAACTTTAAACGCGGAATGACCTAGAAACTGAATATCCATATCACCAATCCCTCCCAATGCGGCACGCCAGCATAAAGCGCCCGAAAAGCTACCATACGGCAGCTAGACTAGGAGGGACTTCGTTACACAACCCTTAAATGGAATAGTTCAAAGTTCGTGGACCCGTCATCGACCTACGGGATCTCCCAATTGATCTCCGGCAGGCCGTGTTCTCTAAGGTAGGCATTGGTTTTTGAAAACGGGGCCGACCCGAAAAACCCGCGTCTTGCCGACAGCGGTGAAGGATGCGCACTCATCAAAACAAGATGTTTGCTCTCGTCAATCAGATCCAGCTTCTTTTGCGCATGAGCCCCCCAGAGAATAAACACCAGATGCTCGCGCGTCTCGGAAAGCCCCTTGATCGCCGCATCCGTGAACGGCGCCCAGCCCTTCTTCGCATGAGACCCGGCCTTTGCCTCCTCCACGCTCAGCGAGGTATTAAGTAGCAACACCCCTTGCTCGGCCCAATGGGTCAAGCAGCCATGAGCCGCAGGCGCATAACCAAGGTCACTCTCCAGCTCCTTGTAGATATTGCGAAGCGAAGGTGGCAGCCTCACCCCCTTACGAACAGAAAAAGAAAGCCCGTGCGCCTGCCCTTCGCCGTGGTAGGGGTCTTGCCCCAAAATAACAACGCGCACATCACGCAGAGCCGCAGCTTCAAAGGCTGCATAGCACTCGGCAGCAGGCGGATAGATTGTCTTCCCCGCAGCAGCTTCAGCATCCAAAAACGCCTGAAGCTGCTGAAAGTAAGCCTTCTCCATCTCGGGATCCAGAATACCCTGCCACCCCTCTTCAAACTGCACCTGTGTCACGCCTGTCTCCGCCTGCTTAATATTCCTGTGCCACTACCTTTATCAGAACAGCTGCCGCACAGTTCCGCCGGAAGCACCATGTCCCCTAGAAAAAACGGCTTACCCGCTTGGCCTTACCCGCAAGCCGTGCTAACTCGCCGCCATGGCAAATGATCCTTCTCTTTCACTCGAAGATTTCTGCGACGCGCTTTATGACGATGATCGCCTGATCGGTATCGACCTCGGCACCAAGACCATCGGTCTGGCCCTCACTGATACCGGACGAAAGATTGCATCTCCCTTGGAGACCATCAAGCGCCTGAAATTCACGCAGGATGTAGAACGCCTGCTTGATCTTTGCCAGGAACACGGCGTCTTTGGCCTCGTGATCGGCCTGCCTCTCAACATGGACGGCACCGAAGGCCCCCGCTGCCAGGCCACCCGCGCCTTTGTGCGCAATTTGGCCCAGAAAACGGAAATTCCCATCACTTACTGGGACGAACGCCTCTCCACCGCAGCTGTTACCCGCACCCTCATAGAAGCCGACCGCTCCCGCGCCCGCCGCGCCGAACTGGTCGACAAAATGGCCGCCACCTACATCCTGCAAGGCTTCCTCGATCGCATCAACTACGGTGGCACGTCCCTGTTCGACGAAGAGTAAAGCCTCCTACACCGACGCATTTTTGCCTAAAGCGCGCACTGGGGGTTTCTTGATAGCTCTCCCAAACATCAACACTTGAGAAAAATTATAAGCTGGAACGCTTTACCGCTCCGTGCCTTTCGCGCTACGTGATTAAACGAAGGCATGCTGCGTGCCTCGTTCTTCCATCACATTTGCAAAGACCGTTTTCCGTCTGAGCACACTCTGAAAAGCAACCGCATGTTCTCTGCTCTGTCAGCCATTACCTCTGTCCTGCTCCTCACAGCCACAGGATGGTTTCTCCGCCACCGCAATTTCATTCCAAGAGAACGTTGGAGCGGCATGGAGGATCTGTCCTACTGGATTTTGTTCCCGGCGATCATTGTGATCAATGTGGGCACCTCTGACTTCTCAACTATGCCAGTTGGTGACATCACTATTTCAGTGCTGGGAACCTTCTCGCTTCTGGCAATTCTCAGCCTCTTGCTTCAACCCTTTCTCAAAAAGAAGTTCGAGGTCTCAGGCCCACGCTTCACCTCAATCTTTCAAGGTGTGGTTCGCTGGAACGGCTTTATCGCCATGGCAATTGCAGCCAACAGTTTTGGCGAGGAAGGCGTTGCTCTGGTGGCGGTCATCATGGCAATCATGATCCCGACAGCAAACGTGCTCTGCGTTATCGTTCTATCAATCTATGCAGGTGGTTCCGCCCCTACACCTAAGACACTTGCACGGGAACTCATCAAAAACCCGTTCATCATCAGCGTCACCGCAGGCGCATTGATTAACGTATCCGGCGGACAGATCCCCCAGGTCATCACCAATTATCTGACATTTTTGGGAAGTGCAGCACTGCCGATTGCAGTCCTGTGTGTTGGCGCGGCATTGGATTTGAGAGCTCTGCGACGCCCAGGCCCAGCGCTCACATCAGCTTTGCTCATCCGCAACATGCTCGCACCCGCCATTGCCCTATGCTTTGTACTCATCCTCGGGCTGGACGAAATCGCAGCAACAATCGCGGTGCTGGTGTTCGCGGTCCCGTCAGCAGGCGCAAGCTTTGTTCTGGCGAAAAAAATGGGCGGCGACGCCACGTTGATGGCCGAAATTCTGACCCTTCAAACGGTCGCCGCCGCAATAACCATTCCTGCATGGTTGGTGATCGTGGCTTACTTGATCGGGTAAAGCCACTCCAAAATACCAGAGGCGTTATACCGCGCATCCAACATGCCATAGCTTGAACGCCACTGACCGGCCATTCGGGTCTCGATAAACGCATTGGCAATCGCTGGAGGAGCAACTTCCTTCAGCGCCGCCGCTGCCGCCGTAATCGCCAGCTGCTCAGTAAGCAGGCGTGCACTGCCTTCGTCTTCCAGACAAGTACGCGCTGCAGCCTGCAACACTTCAACAGAAACTTTACCGGCAGGACCAAGGTCCGTTTCCAGCGTCCCCAACACATTCATGAAGCTATCCGGTGTGCGATGCATAGCCCGCAGAAGATCAAGCGCCATGATGTTGCCTGAGCCTTCCCAGATGCTGTTCACCGGCGCTTCACGGTAAAGGCGGGCCATATCATGGTCTTCCACATACCCGTTACCACCCAGACACTCCATCGCCTCAGCTGCAACATTCTCCGCACTCTTGCAGATCCAGTACTTGGCCGCTGGCGTGATAATCCGCAGGAAGTCAGCAGCCTGACTGTCCGTAGCTTCCAGATCCATGCAATGGGCCAGCTTCAACGCAAGCGCTTCACTAGCTGCCATATCCAAAGACATATCCGCCAGAACCCGCTGCATCAACGGCTTTTCAATCAGACGCGCACCGAATGCACTGCGATTTGACGTGTGATGAACCGCTCTGGAAATTGCTGCCCGCATCAGGGCAGCAGACCCGATACAGCAGTCCACACGGGTTGGTGTCACCATCTTCAAAATGGTCTTGATACCCTTGCCCGCTTCCCCAACAAGGAAACCAACCGCATTGTTAAACTCAACCTCGGACGAGGCGTTGGATTTGTTGCCCAGCTTGTTCTTGAGGCGCTGGAAATCCAGCCCGTTCACTTCGCCGGTTTCCAGAATCCGCGGCACGAGGAAGCAGGTCGGCCCCTCCTCCAGCTTCGCCAGCACAAGAAACGCATCGCACATCGGAGCGGAGAAGAACCACTTGTGGCCGTTGATCACATAGGTGTCGTCAGAAACCCGTTCCGCGCGCGTGATGATCTGGCGCAGATCAGAACCGCCCTGCTTTTCCGTCATCCCCATACCAAGGCTCACGCCCATTTTCTGGCTGGCAGGACGGAAACGCTGGTCATACTTGCGGCTGCCGATGCGCTCGCTCCAGACTTTAGCAAGCTCGGGAGACTGCATCAGAGCCATGGCAGAGGCATTGGTCATGGTCACCGGACAAAGGTGCCCGCCTTCCACCTGGCTCATTACAAAATACTTGCGCGCCCGGTTATAAAACGCCCGTTCACCGCCCGGCATCATGGAATCCACCGAAGCACTGTGCAGGCCAGCCTCATAGGAACGGCGCATCAAAGCATGATAGGAGGGATGAAACTCGACAACATCCAGACGACGGCCATACGGATCATGCGTTTTGAGCACCGGCTCATTCACATTCGCCAGCCGGCCCAGATCAAGCGCATCGGCAGCGCCGCACTGCTCTCCAAACTTGATCAGCTCATCACGGACTGCATCGTTTGACCCGGTGCCGCTCAGGTCAGCAAGAAGAATCGGATCACTTTCGGCAAGATTATACCCACAATACGGAGGCGCCTGATTGATCACAGCTGTCGTCATAGTAGCTTGCGAAACTTTTTCCATTTTTCCTCCTGCAAGTTGCCCCATCGATTTTTATAGTTTATCGCATTGGTGCAACTTTGATCTGCACAATAAAATTATACATCCTTAGAGCTCTTTACGAGCTCGGTGTTTCTGCCTATGAATGGGTCTTCGATGACCATGAAAACCACACATCGATCCACAGCGTTCCCGCATCGCCATCTCCTCGGTATCGAGGGATTGCAGCCTCCCCACATTAATTACCTTCTGGACCTTGCCGACGAAGCCGTCGAAGTCTCCCGACAGGTGGAAAAGCAGAAAGCTGTTCTGCGTGGGCGAACGCAAATCAACCTCTTCTTTGAGGCTTCCACCCGCACCCAATCTTCCTTTGAGCTTGCAGGCAAGCGCCTGGGCGCGGATGTGATGAACATGTCGGTCTCCACCTCCTCGGTGAAAAAAGGGGAAACCCTGATCGACACAGCTGCAACCCTGAACGCAATGCGTCCTGACTTGCTGGTTGTCCGGCACCACGCCGCAGGTGCAGTTCACCTGCTGGCCCGCAAAGTCGGCTGCGCAGTCGTCAACGCTGGCGACGGCCCTCACGAACACCCAACACAGGCTCTGCTGGATGCCTTGACCATCCGCCGCCACAAAGGAACCCTAGGCGGTCTCACAGTAGCCATTTGTGGCGACATCCGCCACTCCCGCGTTGCCCGCTCCAACATTATTCTCCTGTCCAATATGGGAGCCCGTGTGCGCGTCATAGCTCCCTCTACACTACTGCCCTCTGGTATTCATAGTATGGGCGTAGAAGTATTCACAGACATGCGCGAAGGACTGAAGGGCTGCGACATCGTCATGATGCTGCGTTTGCAACGCGAGCGTATGAGTGGTGCCTTTGTGCCATCCGTGCGTGAGTATTTCCGCTACCACGGTCTGGATTCAGAAAAACTCTCCTATGCCAATCCAGACGCGCTGGTCATGCACCCCGGTCCAATGAACCGCGGTGTCGAGATCTCGGCGGAAGTCGCAGATGGCCCGCAAAGCCTGATCCGCGAGCAGGTAGAGATGGGCGTCGCCATACGCATGGCCGTGCTTGAAGCTCTTGCTCAAAACCTTCCTGACACCCCCTAGAGGACACGCGCATGAACAAGAATGTGAAACCGCTGGTCCTGACAAACGCCCGCGTCATTGATCCTGCTAACAGCATGGATGAAGCTGGAGCGGTTATCGTTCAGGATGGAACAATCCTCGCCGCTGGTGCAGATGCCCTCAATCAGGGCGCTCCGGACGGCGCACAAATCATCGACTGCAACGGCGCAGTCGTTGCCCCCGGCCTCATCGACATCGGCGTCAGTGTTGGCGAACCGGGCGCAGAACACCGCGAAACGCTGGAGAGCGCCAGCCGTGCAGCAGCCGTTGGCGGTGTAACCACCATCCTCACCAGTCCCAACACCGACCCGGTGATCGATGACCCGGCGCTGGTGGACTTCATGCTCCGCCGCGCCCGCGACACCGCCCTCGTCAACGTCCACCCCATGGCCGCCCTCACAAAGGGTCTGGCTGGCAAGGACATGAGCGAGCTGGGTCTGCTCAAGGAAGCAGGCGCCATCGCCTTTTCCAACGACAGACTACCAATCACCAACTCCTCCGTTCTGGTCCGCCTGCTGACCTACGCCCGCGACTTCGACGCGCTCGTGGTTCATCAGGCACAGGACAAGGATCTGGCAGGCTCCGGTGTCATGAATGCAGGCCTACGCGCCTCATGGCTGGGTCTGGGCGGCATACCGAGAGAAGCCGAGTTCGTCGCAATCGAACGTGATATGCGCCTCGTCGCCATGGCAAAAGGCAAATATCACGCCCGTCTGATCTCCTGCCCACAAAGTGCACAGGCAATTCAAAGAGCCAAGAACGACGGTCTCAACGTCACCGCAGGCATCTCCATCAATCATCTCACGCTCAACGAAAACGACATCGGCCCCTACCGGACCTTCCATAAGATGTCGCCCCCATTGCGCACGGAAGATGATCGTCAGGCCATGGTTGCAGCACTGGCAGATGGCACAATCGACATAATAATGTCCGATCACAACCCACAAGATGTGGAAACTAAGCGTCACCCCTTTGCAGAAGCCGAAGATGGTGCTTTAGGGCTGGAAACGATGCTTGGAGCGGGAATGCGTCTCGTCCTGAACGAGGATATTTCACTCTCCAAACTACTTGCAACAATGACTTGCAATCCAGCGGACCGTCTTGGCCTTCCTGCCGGTCGCCTTTCAAAAGGCGCACCAGCAGATCTGATCGTGTTCGATCCGCAAAAACCATGGATTGTGGAGAAGGACAAAATACGCTCCCGCTCGAAGAACACACCTTATGAGGATGAAACTTTGACAGGACGGGTTTTGACAACCATCGTTGCAGGCGGCATCCTAGATCATGACGCAATTTAGCGCGTACGTCTGATCCGGCCCGGCGGGTATGGCAGAAGACGTCGCGAGACGATAAAGTTTTAAAGCAGTAGGCCTGTCCGCAAGGAAAGGCCTACTGCTTTAATCTGCAACAACTGGAGAATACCCGTGCCTGATCCAATCAGCTGGTCCTTTGATTTACCCTACTATCTGGCTGCATTGGCCTTTGGCTATCTATTAGGCTCCATTCCCTTCGGCCTGCTCTTCACCAAAATGGCAGGCCATGGCGATATCCGGAACATCGGCTCCGGCAACATTGGCACCACCAACGTGCTGCGCACCGGTAGCAAAAAGCTGGCAGCGCTCACCCTTTTGTGTGACGCCCTCAAAGGCACAGTCGCCGTTGTACTCATCAACCTGTATATGGGCGGCGATGCAGCACTGATTGCAGGTCTGGGCGCCTTCCTTGGCCATATCTTCCCGGTCTGGCTCAAGTTCAAGGGCGGCAAAGGCGTTGCCACCTATATCGGCATCCTGCTTGGCATCTTCTGGCCAGTGGGCATCATCTTCATCGCCATCTGGATCGCCACAGCCTACATCACAAAGTACTCCTCCCTGTCAGCACTGGTAGCAAGTCTTGTCACTCCCTTTATTCTGCTGGCTTTCGATCAAAGCCAAATTGCGCAAATGATGGGATTACTCAGCGTATTGCTATGGGCAAAACATCACGAGAACATTGCCCGCCTGCTGAAAGGCAAGGAAAGCAAGATCGGTTCCAAGGGATGATTTAAATGGAGACAGCCACCAAAAGCCGGGCACCACACCTTAGTGCTACCCAGCGACTTGCGTGGCTTCGCCTGATCCGCTCCGAAAATGTTGGACCAAGAACATTCCGCGAGCTCTTTAATCATTTTGGTTCGGCACAAGCGGCACTCGACGCCCTGCCAGAACTCTCAAGAAGAGGCGGTAAGAAATCTTATCGCCTTTTTTCTAAGGACAAAGCAGAGGCCGAGCTGGCCTCCCTTTATAAGATTGGTGCCCGCCTCGTCGCCATGGGAGAGCCCGCCTACCCGTCACTCCTCAGGGAGATTGACGCACCGCCGCCCCTGCTCGCCATCCGCGCCAGAGACCCATTGCAGCAGGAACTCACCGGCACGCAAAAGACACTAGCCATCATCGGCGCTCGCAATTGCTCTGTGGCCGGTGCAAAGTTTGCAAAACAGCTGGCGAGCGATCTTTCCTCGCAAGGTTTCACCATCATCTCCGGACTAGCCCGCGGCATCGACAGCGCAGCGCATCAGGCCGCCCTCAATTCAGGAACGATCGCAGCATTTGCCGGTGGCATAGACACCGTCTATCCCAAAGAAAATCAGGAACTCTTCTCAGCAATGATCGCGGCCAACGGCGCTGCAATCAGCGAAATGCCTATAGGCTGGAACCCACGCGCCCGCGATTTTCCCCGCCGCAATCGCTTAATCTCGGGAATGTCCTTGGGAACCATTCTTATTGAAGCCGCCGAAAAATCCGGCTCTCTGCATACGGCCCGGTACGCTCTGGAGCAAAACCGCGAGATACTCGCAGTCCCCGGTTCACCGCTTGACCCCCGATCTGTCGGCGCAAACAAACTCATTCAACAGGGCGCCGCACTCATTCAGTGCACGGAGGATATCTTGGAGATCATGGAACCAAAGATCTCCATGTCCCTGCCGCTTAATCCCGGAATTGACGACCCCGCCTTAAGCTGGTCAACGCAGGATCAAACCAAATCAGAGACAGCCAAAGCGCCACACACTGCCGACGAACATGAACGACAATCAGTCATCGATGCTTTAAGTGAAACACCAATTGATCAGGATGAGCTGCTCCGCTTTACCGGCATACCACTCCCCACGCTGCAGCTGATCCTTCTGGAAATTGAACTCGCCGGACGTCTGGAACGCCACAAACCCAACAAACTATCCCTTATACATGGGGACACCGCATGAGCACCCGGCGCGTTACTCCACCTCATCCGTATCTGCCGGAGTGTGATCGTGACCATCCTCCATCAACCCCGCACCGGATTGCGCTTCCGCTTCCTTCTGCGCCAGCATCAGCAGATACCCCAGCAGATCCAGCTTGTGAGATCGTGCCATGTCACTCAATTCACAACACATTTTGGCGCAGTAATCTGCAACATCATGAGTTTCGATTAATCTGTCTTTTTTCGGAGACGGGTATTTATACAAGCTTTTTAACCTTCTTATGTAACCATGACACAAGCCTCCGAAAACAAAAAGCGCTTTGCAATCCGAGGGTTACAGCAAATATCTCAAATATCCTAGGTTGTGTAAATTATCAAGGACAACCCAAAACAGACCCAAGGAAATTAAGGGAGAGGCTTTTCCGCTCTTGACCAATCGATCTGAAAAGGCCATTTGACAGCCGCGAAGTCAGCCGCGATTGTGTCGGTTCGACTCATAAAACGGTTTTTGATTTATCAATTCCAAGACGAGACTTACGCGAAAGCCAGGAAATCAATGAACGTTGTCATTGTGGAATCACCGGCGAAAGCCAAGACCATCAACAAGTATCTAGGCAAGGACTACACAGTTCTGGCGTCCTACGGCCATGTACGCGATCTACCTCCAAAGGACGGCTCAGTACTACCCGACGACGACTTTGCCATGTCTTGGTCGGTGGATTCCAAATCTCAAAAGCGCCTGTCGGATATCGCCAGCGCGGTGAAGGGGGCTGACCGCCTTATTCTCGCAACTGACCCCGACCGCGAAGGGGAAGCCATTTCCTGGCACGTCTTGGAAGTACTGAAAAAGAAACGCGTCCTGAAGGACATGAAGGTTGAGCGCGTGGTCTTCAACGCGATCACCAAAAGCTCCATTCTCGAAGCGATGAAAAACCCGCGCGAACTGGATGTGCCGCTCGTTGATGCCTATCTGGCCCGCCGCGCCCTCGACTATCTCGTCGGTTTCACCCTCTCTCCTGTCCTATGGCGCAAGCTGCCGGGCGCCCGCTCCGCAGGCCGTGTGCAATCAGTTGCTCTGCGTCTTGTGTGTCAGCGCGAAAACGAGATCGAGACATTCCTCTCGCAGGAATACTGGTCCATTCTGGCAAACCTGAATACGCCGGAAAATGCACCGGTTCAGGCACGCATCACCAACTTTGACGGCCAGAAGATCACACGCCTCGACATTAAAAACGAGCAGCAAGCCACCACAATCAAGCAGATGCTTGAAGGTGCCAGCTTCTCTGTCAGCAATGTTGAGAGCAAGCCACAAAAGCGCAATCCGTATGCGCCATTCACCACCTCCACCCTTCAGCAGGAAGCTTCCCGCAAGCTCGGCTTTGCTGCAGCCCGCACCATGCAGGTGGCGCAAAAGCTCTATGAAGGTGCCAATATCGGCGGTGAAACAACCGGCTTGATCACCTATATGCGTACCGATGGTGTGCAGATCGCACCGGAAGCAATTCAAAGCGCACGCAGTGTCATCGCCTCCCGCTACGGCGATGAATACGTTCCTGAAAAACCGCGCATGTATACGTCCAAGGCGAAAAACGCTCAGGAAGCGCACGAAGCGATCCGCCCGACAGAACTGTCCCGTCACCCACGTGACATGGCACAGTTCCTCGATGAAGACGGCGCACGCCTTTACGAGCTGATCTGGAAGCGCACCATCGCTTCCCAGATGGAATCTGCCGTTCTGGAACGCACCACTGTTGACATTGAAGCTGCAAACGGTGCCAAGAAGGCTGCCCTGCGCGCCTCCGGTTCCGTTGTCCGCTTCGACGGCTTCCTCACTCTTTATCAGGAAGGTAAGGATGATGAGGAAGACGAGGAAAGCAAACGCCTTCCACCTATGAAACAGGGCGACAGCCTTGGCCGCAAGGGCATTGAAGCCAACCAGCACTTCACTGAACCACCACCACGCTTCACCGAAGCTACACTGGTGAAGAAGATGGAAGAGCTGGGCATTGGCCGTCCGTCCACCTACGCTGCAACACTGCAAACCCTGCGGGACCGCGGCTACGTGGAGCTGGACAAGAAGCGCCTGATCCCACAAGACAAAGGCCGTCTGGTCATCGCCTTCCTGGAAGACTTCTTCAACCGCTATGTGGAGTATGACTTCACTGCAAGCCTTGAAGACCAGCTCGACAAAATTTCGGCTGGCGAGCTGGAGTGGAAAGCTGTCTTGCGTGACTTCTGGAACCCGTTCCATGAGATTTGTGACGAGGTCATCAAGCGCTCCAACACCGAAGTGCTGGACGCCCTGAACGAAACCCTCAAGGCACACGTCTTCCCGGACAAGGAAGACGGCTCCGACCCGCGCAAATGTCCAAAATGTGAAACCGGTCGCCTGTCCTTGAAAGTCTCCCGCTTCGGCGCGTTTGTTGGCTGCTCCAACTACAACAAAGACAAAAAAGACGGCAAGGAACCAAACGAAAATCCGCCGCACTGCGATTACACCCGTCAGCTCACCTCCGGTGGGGATTCTGATGGCGGCGCAGCTGGAGACGGACCACAGGTGCTGGGCATTGATCCGGAAACCGGTCTGGAAGTCTCCTTGCGCACAGGCCGTTTTGGCCCATATGTACAGCTAGGCGAAGAAGCCAAGCCCAAACGCTCTTCCCTGCCACGCGGCTGGAGTGCAGCCGATCTGGATCTGGAAAAAGCGCTGGAGCTGCTTTCTTTGCCACGTGAAGTCGGCACCCACCCGGAAGACGGCAAAACAATCTCCGCAGGTCTGGGCCGGTTTGGACCGTTTGTGCTCCATGATGGCACCTACGCCAATTTGGACAGTCCGGAAGAAGTCTTCACCGTCGGCATCAACCGCGCTGTAACCCTGCTTGCCGAAAAACGCGCAAAGGGCGGTGGTCGCGGCGCTGCCGCAAAGCCACTCAAAGAGTTGGGCGACCACCCTGATGGCGGCGCAATCAACGTATACAGTGGCCGCTACGGCCCCTACGTAAAGTGGGAAAAGATCAACGCAACTCTGCCAAAAGATGTTGCGCCTGAAGCTGTCACGCTGGAACAGGCTACCGAGCTTGTAAACGCAAAGGCAGCGACAAAAGGCAAGAAGAAAGCACCTGCCAAAAAGGCAGCAGCAAAGAAAACAACCGCCAAGAAAGCAGCGCCCAAAGGGGCCCTGAAAGAACTTGGCGACCATCCGGATGGCGGAGCGATGGAACTGCGCGACAGTGGCCGTCTCGGCGTTCGGATCAAATGGGGCAAGGAGTTTGTCTCCCTGCCAAAAGGAACAGACCCGGAGCAAGTAACCCGCGAACAGGCAATTGAGCTGATCAACGCGAAGAAGGGGTAAGAGCCCCGTTACTCTCCGGATAACGAAACATATGGGCTTCCGGTCACCGGAAGCCCCTTTTCGCAGCAAACATGCTGCACTGGATGAGATAAATTGAGCCGAAAAAAGGCCGCTGAAAAACGACACAAGGGACCGGCAGAAATGCCCTCCCGTGAAGACATTCTGAAGTTTATTGCCGACAATCCCGGCAAAGCTGGTAAACGCGAGATCGCCCGCCACTTTGGCATTGTCGGCGCAGCGCGCATCCCCCTAAAACGAATGCTGAGAGATCTGGCCGAAAGCGGTCACATCGAAAAGCGCAAGAAACGCATGCTGCGTCCGGGCGCTCTCCCACCTGTCTTTGTTGTTAAAGTCACAAGCAGAACCGCCGACGGTGAGCTTCTCGGCATCCCGATGGACTGGGATGAAGAGCATGGCGAGCCGCCGAACGTGCTTGTTTTGCCGCAAAAGAACAGAAACAAGTTCAACCCTGTCCCCGGCATCGGCGACCGCGCCCTTGTGAAGCTGCTGGACGATCAGGAAGGCACTCCGGAAGCGAAGCACATTGTGCGCGCCATGAAGCGCCTGGAGAACCACGACACCGACATCCTCGGCATTCTGCGCATCAACAAAGCAACCAAAGCAGCAACGCTGGAACCAGTCGACCGCAAACAACGCGCCGTCGATTTGGATCCGCGTGACCTGATGGATTCTGAAGATGGCGACCTTGTCAAAATCGAGGTCCACAAAGTCGGCAGATACGGCACCCCGCGTGGCCGCATCGTCAAACGCTTTGGCTCCACCACCTCGGAGATGGCTGTCTCCGAAATCGCATTGCACACGCAGGGTATTCGCAACGAATTCCCTGGCACTGTCATTGCGGAATCGGAAAACATCAAACCCGCAGGTATCAAAGGCCGTGAAGACTGGCGCTCGATCCCGCTCATCACCATCGACCCGGCCACCGCAAAAGACCACGACGACGCAGTCTATGCCCAGCTGGACGACAATCCAGAGAACCATGGCGGCTGCATCGTCTACGTCGCTATTGCTGATGTAGCAGCCTATGTGACGCCCGGCTCGCCGATGGATAAGGAAGCGCTGTTGCGCGGTAACTCGGTCTACTTCCCCGACCGCGTAATTCCAATGCTGCCCGAGCGCATCTCCAACAACTTGTGCTCTTTGCGTGAAAACGAAGATCGCCCGTCTCTGGCAACACGGATGGTCTTCGACAAGAACGGCCGGAAGATTTCCCACACGTTCCACCGTGTGATCATGCGCAGCGCCGCCAAGCTCTCCTACCAGCAGGCCCAAAAGGCCATTGATGGGGTCACAGACGACAAAACCGGCCCGCTTCTGGAACCGGTGCTGCAACCGCTGTGGGCAGCCTATGAAATCCTCAAGCGTGGCCGCGACAAGCGCCAACCGCTTGAACTGGATATTCCCGAGCGCCGTATTCTGCTGAACGAAGACGGCACCGTTGACCAGATCGTCGTTCCTGAACGTCTGGATGCCCATAAACTCATCGAAGAGTGCATGATCCAGGCCAACGTGGCCGCTGCTGAAGAGTTGGAAAAACGCAATTCCGCTCTGCTCTACCGTGTGCACGACGCTTCAACGCCAGAGAAACTGGAGAACCTGCGCGACTTCCTCTCAACGCTGAACGTCAAGCTGCCCCACATCGGCGGCCTGCGCGCCTCCGTGTTCAACAACATCCTCGACAAGTTCAAGGACACCGCCAGCTCAACCATGGTCTCCGAAGTGGTGCTGCGCTCACAAGCGCAGGCGGAGTATAACGCCGACAACATCGGGCACTTTGGCCTGAACCTGAAGCGTTATGCACACTTCACCTCTCCTATTCGCCGTTACGCAGATTTGATCGTCCACCGCGCGCTCATTCGCGCCATCGGCCTTGGCGATGACGGCCTGCCCTACGGGATTGAAGAGAAGCTGCCAGCCATTGCAGCGGAGATTTCTGCCTCAGAACGGCGCGCGATGCTGGCCGAACGCGAGACAATCGACCGCCTTATTGCCTTGTATTTGTGCGAGCGTATTGGTGCCGAATTCTCTGGCCGGATAGCCGGAGTGACCAAATCCGGCATGTTCGTCAAACTGCTACAAAATGGCGCAGACGGGTTCATTCCTGCATCTACCATTGGTATGGATTACTACGAGTATGTAGAATCAGCTCATGCCCTCGTGGGCAGAGCGACTGGTGAAACTTACCAACTTGGCGATGCAGTGCAGGTAAAACTGGTAGAAGCCGCCCCGTTTGCGGGCTCTTTACGGTTTGAAATGCTCTCAAACGGCAAATCCAAAGGCGAAGCAGCAGGACGGGTTGCAAAGCACAAGGGTTGGCAAGAAAGAAACAAAAGCAAGCCAAAAGGGTTACGCCGGTCAAAAAACGGAAATAAGCGGAAGAGCGCGTAATTCACGCGCATTCCCCTGCATTTACTGGACGGATAAGGCAGGTCTAAATGAATACCCATCAAGATCGAAATACCGGAGAAGCAGTGCTGCGCGGTATGCGTTGTAAATGCCCTTCCTGTGGCACTGGCGCTGTCTTTAACGGTTACCTGAGCGTGAATCAGTCCTGTGACACCTGCGGTGAGGAACTTCATCACCACCGCGCGGATGATGCACCGCCGTATTTCACAATCTTTATCGTTGGCCACGTCGTTGTTCTGCTGGCCTTATGGGTAGAGATGGCCTACGTGCCGCCAATGTGGCTCCACATGGCCGTCTGGCTGCCTTTGACCCTCATCATGTCTCTGGCTCTCCTGCGCCCCATCAAGGGCGCCATGATTGGTTTGCAATGGGCACTACGTATGGATGGCTTTGCAACAGCTGGCAAAGCGCCTAGTTTTGCCACAACACGGGCCAATCAGAGGTAATGAATGTCCACAGACGACCTGACGAAAGAAGTCAAAGTTGAGCGAACGGAAGAAAACAACAACCCGAACGCTCAACCCTTGAGGCCCAAAGACGCCTCCACATTGCTTATTCTGGACCGCAGGGAAGATGGCTCCCTGTACCTGCTCATGGGCAAGCGTCATATGGCGCACAAGTTCATGCCGGGTAAGTTTGTCTTCCCCGGTGGCCGCGTAGATTCCGAAGACAGCCGCGTAAAATACACCCGCGACTATCACCCGGACGTGCTCACCAAGCTCAACTACGACAAAAAGCAGATTAAAACCGAAAGCCGCCTGCGCGCACTGGCTATCGCCGCCATTCGCGAAACCTACGAGGAAGCAGGCCTGTTCATCGGCACCAAAACCGAAGGCAACAACGAGCCTGTTGGTCCCGGTTTTGAAGCGTTTGACGAACTCGGTATTCAGCCGGATCTGGAACCACTGCGTTTTGTTGCCCGCGCAATCACCCCTCCGGGTAGAACACGCCGCTTTGACGCGCGTTTCTTCGCCGTGTGGGCAGACCAGATTGCGCATACGCTGGAAACCGGCATCGGCCCTACAGAAGAGCTGGAAGAACTCCAGTGGCTGCCAATCGAGCAGTGCAAAGAGCTCGACCTGCCCCGCATCACGCTAGCTGTGCTGACCGACCTTGAAAATCGTCTGAGCCAGGACCCGGAGCTTTCTCCGGACGGACCAGTGCCATACTACTACTGGAAGAACGATGGCTTCGCGCGCGAAGAAATCTAATTGCAACCACACAAGGCGCAACAATCACCTCACTCTGTGAGGCCATATGTTGCGCCTTGACCGTTTCCTGATAGAAGCAATAAAAAACCCAGCTCAACACGAGCTTGAAACGCAGTAATATAAATGCTTCAGCTATCGGGTTCCCTCACCGCCACGCAAATTCGCGGTATCATTGCCGCCATCGCAGCGATCACTGCGGTCGGTCTGTCACTCTCCGCAAGCCTTCCTCTGCTGGCGCTCACGCTTGAGTATCGCGGTGTTGGTGACACCTGGATCGGCATCAACACCGCCTTTGCTGGCGTTGCCTCCATTGTTGCCACGCCTGTTGGCCCCTACCTCGCACGCCGACTGGGCACACCGCAGGCGCTCCTGATCAGTCTGTTGGTTGCAGGCGTCACCCTGCCCTTTTTCTTTCTGCTGGAAAACTTCTGGGCCTGGTTCCCGCTGCGCCTGCTGTTTCACGGCGCAACAACCTCGGCCTTCATCATTTCCGAGTTCTGGATCAACGCACTGGCACCCTCAAAGCACAGAGGCTTCCTCATGGGCGTATACGCCACCGTGCTTGCACTGGGTTTGACCTCCGGGCCTCTGCTGCTTGCCGTTGGCGGTACAACAGGCGCGCTGCCCTTCCTTCTGGCAGGCGCAGGTATCATCATTGCAGCCCTGCCTGTGCTCATTGGCTTCAATGCCGCCCCCAGAATCAAAAGCAAAGCGACTTCAAAGCTCTATACCTTTTTGTGGATAGCTCCGGCGGCAACAATGGCAGGCTTCACCTTTGGAGTAGTGGAACAGTCATCCATCTCGCTGCTTCCTCTGTTCGGGCTCAAAATCGGTCTGACTCCACAAGCAGCCACTCTGCTCGTCTCTGCCATGGCGGCAGGCAGCATGGTGCTACAAATACCTCTCGGAATGCTGTCAGACCGCATGAATCGCCGTCACATGCTCATCTATTGCGGCGCGTTTGGTGTCCTTGGCTCCATGCTTATGATCCCGCTTTCAGATAGTTTTTATGGGCTTTGCGCCCTGCTGTTTGTCTGGGGCGGCGTGGTCGCCGGGCTCTATACCATTGGCCTCACCCACCTTGGTGCACGCTTTGGTGGCGCCAATCTGGCATCCGCCAATGCAGCCTTCGTCCTGATGTATTCCCTTGGACAATTGGTTGGCCCCGCCTCCACCGGTCTTGCCCTATCCACGTGGGGGGCTGCGGGCCTTCCTCTGCTCTTTGCAGGTTTCCTTGGCGCTTATGTAATTATATGCCTGATAAGGGGGACAAGACTGGGCTCAGCCCCCTAATGCATCTTGACTTTAGCCCCGTGATTAGTAATGTGCGCCCTGAATTCCCAAAGTTTCACCGGAAGCGCACCCTGCCCGATGCGAAGGTGTGAGGGTGCCACCGGGACAAACAAAACAACCGGCTACTTCAAAAAAGCCGAAAACAGACAGGATCCTTAGCGATGGCCAAGGCGACCACCATTAAGATCAAGCTGCAGTCTACTGCGGACACCGGCTTCTTCTACGTAACCAAAAAGAACTCCCGTACCATGACCGAAAAAATGGTGAAGCGTAAATACGACCCAGTCGTAAAGAAGCACGTTGAGTTCAAAGAAACCAAGATCAAGTAAGTCTTGGCTTTAGCTGAATTTTCAAAAAAGGCGTTTGCATTTGCAGGCGCCTTTTTTGCATGCGCCAATCACTCAGCTCCTCGCCAGTGCGCACCTGACTGACCACTTAATTATGAGGGGTGGACAACATTTCCTCACACAAGAGGATCTGGACTTATTATAGTCCCATAAACGATCAATTCTGCTTCAATATCAATGAGGCGGGACCATTCCAAAACACGTTACCACACAAACACAGCTACCCCACACGAGATGACAAATCACACCACGTTTTCTCCTCTCCCATACTCTCCACCCCCAGGCACCAGTATAGACGTGCAGCATCCAGCGCTGGCAGACCTGCAGCACGCAGCGCAGACAGCAAGAGATACGCACGCGCAGGCTCGTGAACAAAGCTCAACTTATATCTGGAAGAATTGGTGGCCGGCGAGAACCGGATGACACGAGGAGGCCACTCAGAACCCGCTTACTCGCCGGCCAACCCCACGGACCCAGGAGATGCGGCGGACCTGAGCGCTCCGTAGGGAAACTATGAAGCAGTATTGCCGGGACTTATTCAATCAACCGAGGGCCAATACTGCGATTTCGTAGTCATTTGTTTCATGCAGCAGATGATTTCGCACATCACCATCGCAACATTTACGACTTTAGTAAAGCTTTAAGGTAATTGCGCTCCTGAAAATGGAGGGGATTCTTGACCTATACACAACAAAAGAAAAGAAACCGCTCTTTTGCAAGAGGCAAACGCGCAGAAAGCCCACAATCCCCGCAAGACTCACACGCTGATTTAATCTAAGCGCAAAGACCTACGACTTTTGATGTGAGTCTTTCAACCCATAAAAACTAGCTCTGCTCCGTACAATACTAAAGCAATGCTTCCCGATGTTTTACGAAAACACAATTTTTAGCTAAGCACAATAAACCAACTAAAAAATCACCAGTACTTTATGTTTGCTGCAAGAATCCTGAAACTGTTTCCAGAAAATTCCTGACCGAAATCGGCTTGGAAATATACGCTTCACACCCGCCCTGACGGATGCGCTCTTCATCCCCCTTCATGGCAAAGGCGGTCACCGCAATCACAGGAATAACCTTCAGATCATCATCCTCTTTGATCCACTTGGTCACTTCAAGCCCTGAAACTTCAGGCAGCTGGATATCCATCAGGATCAAATCCGGTTTATGCGCACGCGCAAGCTCAAGCGCTTCCATCCCGTTTCGGGACTGCAAGGTCGCATAGCCGTGGGCTTCAAGAAGATCGTTAAACAGCTTCATGTTGAGTTCGTTGTCTTCAACAATCAGCACGGTCTTTTGCATTAGTTCAGTCCTGCACAGAGTGCCGCCCCAAAAATGGTTTAGCTATAAATAAATGTGTGGTGCAGCCGCACCGCGACTGGCATTGGAACAAGTCCCACACTAAATTTCCTGCTACATAGTTAATTCGGATTCGTTTCAGAAAGGCAAACACCAATGAATTTAAGCAAAACCGGCAGTTTAAACGAAGATACTGCACAGGAAATTGCAATTGGTGCCCTGACATTTCTAAGCAGCGAGCCAGAACAGCTCGGCCGCTTCCTGTCTTTAGCTGGCATCGGACCAGAGGAGATTCGCGATGCAGCAGCTGAGCCCGGCTTTTTGGCGGGTGTTCTTGAGTTTCTAATGCAGGATGAACAGCTCTTGCTGTCCTATACCGAAAGTGCAGGCATTCGCCCCACCATGATTGCCGCAGCGCACCTCAAACTCGCCGGAGGCGTTGACTACCTTGCACAACATTGAAACCGCAAATGCGAACACACTAAAGCAAATCAGCGTCATCAAGAAACGCGCGCACCCTCTCCTCATTTGCGACGTGGACGAAGTCCTTCTGCATTTCATCCCCCATCTTGAGCGCTACATGAATGGTCGCGGCGTGGCTTTCCGCGAAACCGTATACCGCCTCACCGCAAACATGTTCTACACGGAAACCGGCGAAGACCTTCCGGACCACGAATGCCTGAAGATCATCTACGAGTTTTTTGAGAGCGAAGGCAGCAAACAAAAAGTCGTGCCCCACGCAGCCGAGCAGTTGGAGCGCCTGTCACAGCACTGCGATATCGTTATCCTGACCAACCTGACCGGCGACCAAAATAAGTCCGTTCGCGAAAACCTGCTCAAAAGCTTCGGCATAGACTACCCGCTGGTGACCAACGATGGCCCCAAGGGCGGCGCTGTGGCTGCCCTGTGTGCAGAACGCGGTCAGCATCCGGTCATCTTCGTTGATGACAGCCCGACCAACATTGTCTCCGTTGGCAAAAGCGTACCCCACGTCCAGCTCGTGCACTTCGTCGCTGATCCGCGCTTCTTTGCAACCGCCGGTGATCTTCCCAACGTCGCCTTGAAGAGCAACTGCTGGATTGAGACCGGCGACTTTATCGAAGATTTATTGATCGCTGCAGCAAGGTAGGCACGCAAAACAAGAAATGATGTCCTCACCAGCCCAGAGAACTCAGAGAAGAAACTTCGGCCAGATGAGCAGTTCAATGTTTTATGTGGCCAGTGCACGCATTTTCTGGGAAACGAAGCAGTAGCTCATGCTATAAAACCCAACACACCATCTCCACTAGCTATCAGGGCTTGAAGTTCCATGGCGACCGAGGCCACCACACCTTTGAAAGCGCTCTGCCGGGACTGCACACACAGGTTCCGCGCAGACCTAACACGCTGCCCCAAATGCGGCAGCCCGCGCATTCTCGCCCATGCAGAACTCGATACGCTCGAAATCGCACATATCGACTGCGATGCCTTTTTTGCCTCCGTCGAAAAGCGCGAGAACCCGCAACTGGCAGACCGCCCTGTCATCGTCGGCGGCGGCCAGCGCGGCGTTGTCTCGGCAGCGTGTTACATCGCCCGCATCTATGGCGTGCGCTCCGCAATGCCCATGTTCAAGGCGCTCGACCTTTGCCCCGACGCAGTTGTCATCAAGCCGCGATTGGAGCTGTATTCAAAGGTCGGCAAACAAATCCGCGAAGAGATGGAAAAGCTCACACCGCTTGTAGAGCCCCTCTCCATTGACGAGGCCTTCCTCGATCTGTCCGGCACACAAAAACTACACGGTGCCACGCCAGCCGAGCAACTTGTTCAATTCACGCTCAAGATCCAGAAGGAACTCCGTCTCTCGGTTTCCGTTGGTCTTGCCCCCAACAAGTTCCTTGCAAAGATCGCCTCTGATCTGGATAAGCCCCGCGGCTTTTCTGTGATTGGCGATGCGGAGAAAAAGGAGTTTCTGGCAAAGCAGCCAACCAGCGTCATCTGGGGTGTGGGCAAAGTTTTCCAATCCAAACTGGAGCATGATGGCATCAAAACCATCGGTCAGCTTCAGCTCAAGGACCCCACAGACCTTGCCCGCAAATACGGAGCGATGGGCTTGCGCCTTGCCAAGTTGTGTCAGGGAGAAGACGACCGTCACGTATCCTCACAACGCGGCGCAAAAAGCATCAGCGGTGAGACCACGTTCAACACCGATATCTCAGATGTCACAGAGCTCTCTAAGAGTCTGTGGACCCTGACCGAAAAGGTCGCCTACCGCACCAAGAAGGCAGAAAAGTCCGGCAGGTCCGTCACGCTGAAGCTTAAGACCTCAGACTTTAAAACCATCACACGCTCGCGCATGCTGCACGACCCCACCCAGTTGGCAGACAAGATCTACCGCACCGCAGAGGAGCTGCTCAAAAACGTCGCTGATGGAAAAATACGCTTCCGCCTGATTGGCGTAGGCATTGCCGATCTGGGACCTGCAGATCAGGCAGATCCGGAAGATCTATTGGATGAGCAGGCAGGAAAACGCGCCAAAGTCGAACGGGCTATGGATGCCCTGCGCGGAAAATTCAACGACAGCTCCGTCGTCTCGCTTGGCCGCTCTCTCAAGACACCTGATAAAACCTAGGACTTATCGGGCCGACTTCTCGTTCTTGATGATTTCTCCAGCCGGAACGTTCACATCTTCATCCAGACTAACAGAGGTTCCGCAGGTACTGACCGGCGTCACAGGCTTAAGATCCAGCTGCACCAGCGCCCCTTCAAGCTCGAACACCCCATAGTTCAGGTTCATGCTTCTGGAAACACCGTTTTCGTGCAGAACTGACCGCAACTGATAATCCGGCGTACGCTCTCCCCGTGTCTCATCGCTCAGGTTAAAGTAGGCAATGGAAACCGGCCATGCATCCATGGAAGCCATCGACTGCGGCAAGGAAAGCTGGTCGGCGCGCAGGTCAAGCGGATCAGCCAGTTTGCGCCCCACAACAGTGGTTGCCTCAAACAGCTGCTCACCAGTCACGCTGCCATCATAAAGCTTGGAGACCATGAAGTGCTGGCCGTTAGCAGCACCGTCAATCACACTATGCAGATGCTGCAGGGGGAACATGATCGACCCATCAAAGCTCAGCGTCTTTCCATCCGGCCCATCCAGATCCACATCCAGTTTGGTAGTCTGATGCTCTGCAGTGCCCAGCGTTTGCTCGGCCAGCAAATCACCAATGAAGGTTTGATAGGCAAAGGCAAGCTCGGAATTATCCGGCGCTTCAGAGTAGGAGCCACGAAGATCGGTAATCGTCTGCTCGCCCTCCTCATCAGTGCTCCTGACCACAAAGCGCAGTGCAACAGCAAAGCCGTCACAGACAGAACCGGAGAGTTCATAGACCATCCGTCCGCTCACATCAGCAACATCAGCGCCGCTCTGCATACCGGCGAGCTTCATGTCATAAACCGCTTTGTGTGGCTGAAGGGTAGCAGCAGTTCCAATGGACGGAAGCAGAAGAAAGCAAAGCGAAAGGGACGACCCTGCGATGCTGGAAAGACCATGTCCTCCCAACCCGTTTCCCAAGCGTAGTTTCACCATAAAACCTCCGATCCTGCCGGAACAAAAGGCACGGAACATACCTCTCTTCCATCATTGTAGAGTGCATACAGGTTGCCACCAACGCATACATTACGCTAGGGAAATCAGTGCTAAGGTAAATCTTTCAAATTGGATACACGTATCCCACGTAGACAATGCTTTATGCACCCTTGCAACCCCGCTGATTCTGGTGTGAGTGTGCCTCCACTTTGCAGAGCACGGCTTCGTGAAGAAAAAACTCTTGAGTTTTCGTGGAACTGCATCACTTATTGCAACAGAACATTCCAAATCGGAGGGAAGAAGAATGTCACACACAATCCAGCAAAACCTTGAAAAGCTTGGCGTCACACTACCGGAAGCAGCAGCTCCTGCTGCCAATTATGTGCCTTTTGTGAAAACCGGAAACCAGCTTTTCATCTCCGGTCAGCTGCCAATGCAGGACGGTAAAATCGCAAAAACCGGCAAAATCGGCGCTGAGTTGTCCATTGAAGATGGTGTGGAAGCGGCCCGCCTCTGTGCAATCAACCTGCTGGCTCAGGCAAAAGCAGCAACAGGCGACCTGTCGAAAGTGGTGCGTCTTGTTAAGATTGTTGGCTTCGTAAACTCCACCAGCGACTTTGGCGACCAGCCAAAGGTCATTAACGGCGCCTCCGACTTCATGGTGGCAGCAATGGGCGAAGCAGGCCGTCACGCACGTTCAGCCGTCAGCGCTGGCTCACTGCCATTCAACGCAGCAGTCGAGATCGAAGCGATCTTTGAGGTTGCCGAGTAACCCATGCAAGATCTTTCATGGCTCACCGCCCGGCCAATCGCTCACCGCGGCTACCATAACAAGGACGCAGGCATCCTTGAAAACACGCCGTCTGCGGTCAAAGCTGCCATAGAAAACAACTTCGCCATTGAAGTTGACGTGCAGCAGACGCGGGATGGTCAGGTTCTCGTCTTCCACGACACCCACCTTGAGCGCCTCACACATGGCCAGGGCAATGTGGTTGACCATGATCTGGCGAACCTGCGTAAGCTGTCCATGCGCGGCTCTTCTGACCCGATCTGGACACTGGAAGACCTGTTGAAGCTGGTGGACGGCAAGGTGCCCCTGATCATTGAGATCAAAACCTTGAGCCTTGAGTCTGGTCAGGATGACTTCATTAAAACCATCGCCAAAATCCTCAGCGATTATAAAGGTCCGGTGGCAATAAAATCCTTTGATCCAAGGATGCTTCGGACCATGAAGCAAGTGGCACCTCAAATCCCGCGTGGCTGTATTTCCATGACCACACTGGATGAGGATATGCGCCAGCTCCTGACGCAGCACGAGATCGAGAAAATCTCATGGATGGTGCACATGGCAGGCACCGATCCGCACTTCGTCTCGTTCTATGTGAAGGACCTGCCCGCAGATGGCCCGAGCTTCCTGCGGGAATTCTACGGCCTGCCGATCATGACATGGACCGTGAAAACCAAGGAAGACCGTCTCACCGCTGCCAAATATGCGGACCAGATTGTCTTTGAAGGCTTTAATCCGGATAAAGATCCACTCTAGGACCAATTGATTTGCCAGTACCTCCTTCACCCGTTCTGAAAGTCCTCTCCTCTCTGGATGACATCCCCAGCACAGATTGGGATGCACTGGCCAATCCCGGCACGCCGCCGATCCTTTATGATCAACAGGACTGGTTCGATTCACCTGGAACGACCCAACATCAACCAAATCTGGAAACTGAATCAATCTCCCAGGCTCCCGGATTTAACCCGCTGCTTTCACACGCCTTTTTACAGGCACTTGAAGAAAGCGGATGCGTGGGCTGGGAAGCAGGCTGGATTCCCCAACACATCTGGTGGGAACAAGACGGCAAGCCTGTCGCAGCGATCCCCACCTACGCCAAAAGCCACAGTCAGGGCGAATACGTTTTCGACCATGCATGGGCCGATGCCTTTGAGCGCGCTGGCGGAAACTACTACCCCAAACTGCAATGCTCCATTCCCTTCACGCCCGCTCCCGGACGACGGCTCCTGATCTCCCCACAGGCAAACCGACGTGAGACCATCAAAATTCTCACCACCGGCCTGAAGGAACTGGCAACCCGCATAGAAGGCTCCTCCGCCCACCTGACCTTCCTGACCGAACAGGAATGGAAGGAACTGGGCGATCAGGGTTTCCTCCTGCGCACAGACCAACAGTTCCACTGGGAGAACAACGGCTACACCACCTTCGCCGACTTTCTCGCGCACCTCTCCTCTCGCAAACGCAAAAGCATCCGTAAAGAGCGAAAGGCCGCGCTGGAGAACGATGTGGAGGTGGAATGGGTCACAGGCCCAGACCTGACAGAAAGCCACTGGGACGCGTTCTACGAGTTCTACATAGACACCGGCAGCCGCAAATGGGGCTCACCCTACCTCAACCGTGAGTTCTTCTCCCTGCTGGGCGAACGACTGGCAGACCACACCCTGCTGATCATGGCAAAGCGCAACGGCCGTTACATCGCCGGCGCGCTCAACATGATCGGCGGCAACACCCTTTATGGCCGCAACTGGGGCTGCATCGAAAACCACCCCTGCCTGCACTTCGAGATCTGCTATTATCAAGCCATTGAATTCGCCCTGTCCCGTGGCCTCAAACGGGTGGAAGCCGGAGCACAAGGCAGCCACAAACTGGCACGCGGCTACATGCCCAACCTCACCTACTCCGCCCACTGGATTGCACACCCCTCCTTAAGAAATGCCGTCGCACATTATCTACAACAGGAACGTCAGGCTGTTTCGCAGGAGCGACAATTCCTCTCTGAAAACGGTCCTTTCAGGCAAAATGGCACCTAGAAACCACTTCAAAACATCGATTCAAGACTCTGAAGTGACTCACGAATCCCGCCAAACTTGAATCAGTTTCTTAAGTACAATCAGGTTCTCAACAACTCCGCCCAAACCACACATTGATTCTCCGGTGATCTTGGTCAATGAATCGGATTAACGACCAGCAAAGACCTGCGAGCAGAACCACGCGCAGGCGAAGCTCGGATAAACTGATAGTTTCAAGAAGGATATCAAGATGACCAGCCCGTCCTACGATGACCAGAACATCTTCGCTAAAATCCTGCGCGGCGAACTGCCGTCAGAGAAGGTCTACGAAGACGAAAACACCATTGTTATCATGGACATCATGCCACGCGCAGACGGCCACGTCCTCGTTCTTCCCAAGAACGGGTCCCGCAACATCCTTGATATTGAAGAAGCTGACCTGACCGCTACAATAAAGATCACCCAGAAAATGGCGCGCGCGCTCAAGAAAGCCTTCAACGCCGACGGCATCACCATCCACCAGTTCAACGAAACAGCTGGCGGTCAAATGGTGTTCCACACCCACTTCCACGTCATCCCGCGCACACAAGGCACCACCTTGCGCCCACACACCGGCGAGATGGAAGACGGCGACAAGCTCAAAGCATACGCAGAGAAAATCCGCGCAGCACTGGTAGATTGATCCGTATCATTTCAACAGAAACAACCTCGCGCAGCGATACCAGACTGCGCGAGGAAAATTCGATTCACGCGAAACGACCACCTCCACCAATCTGCAGTTTTACCCCTGATTTCAAGCAACTAGCCAGCACAGTTGAATCACCTTCTCAGCGCCGCCAGAAATTTGATTCATCTGAAATAATCAAGGCAGCTTCGCTAGGGCATAACCGCCCACCCACCAATCAGCACGACCTCGGCAGTAACAATTCCCAGAATCAACCGGTCGTTAAACAGCTTGTATCCCACCACGCCAGCAGCCACTGCCGCAAGACGCAACCACACAGGCACATCACCAAGCACCCCATCGGGAAACAGGATCAACCGCGCAATGATACCGGCCACCAGTGCCGTTGCCACCGCCCGCACCCACGCGAACAACAGACTATCTTCACTCAGTCTGCCCGCAGCGAACACTCCAATCCAGCGCCAGCATTCAGTCGCCAGAAAGCCCGCAACAAGGATCATCACATAAGGCCACCACACACTGCCATAAATCTCGCTCACAGCTCGGCCCTCCGCGTTGCAAACAACCACCCGGCAAAGGCAACCGTGCCGCCAACAATCCCGGTGAGCAGCAAATCAGCCCCCGGAAACAGGTAGTAAAACAGCGGCCCCAGAATCAGCCCCAGCAAAAGTGCAGCCCTATCCCCGCCGGTCCGCGACGCCTGATACATGGAAAACATGAAGTAGACTGGCGTAAGCATAACCAGACCAGCAGCAATTGGCCCATCAACCACAGGCAGCAACACATAAGACACAGTGGTCGAACAAAGAACCGCCAGCTGCACTGCCGCCCCAAACCCCGCAAAGAACGGCAAGCGCGCCGCCCGCGGGAAAGATGGCAAGTTGCGCATGGCAAACACCCATGCCGTCACAGCCACAAAATGAGAGACAACGAGCATATGCCAGGTCTTGGTGCGTTTCCCGTCCCGCAAGATAGGCATCAGCGCAACTGTCATTGGCATCAACCGCACGGCAGAAAACGCCACGGCAATTGCGGTGGGGATCAAGCCGGCCCCCACACTCATCGCACCCGTCAACACCACAATGCTTGGCAGCGCCCACAAAAAGAGGCTCATCATCAGCACTTCAACGAGCGTTAAACCAACTTCACTGGCAAGCGAGGTAAACCCCACAAACGCCATCATCAAAATAAGTGTCGGCAGGCACACCGCGCCCTTGACCCCTTGACGAAACCAATAGGCACCGCCCTCAAATTCAGAAGGATCCTCTCCTTCTGCAACATTCACGTCAGAACTGGTCATTTAAAAACTCGGAAATAGGCCGGAACAACACAACCCTTGGAAAAAATGCGACCCACAATAATATGCAAACAGGTTACACAGGGCTACGCAGCCCCACCATACAAAAAAGCCGGAGCATATGCTCCGGCTTTTTTCTCAGTATTTCTTGAGCTTTAGTCCGCAACCGGTATGCCCGGAACGTCACCACGCTTGGTCGCATCCGCACCCCGGCCCGTTTTCGGAACACCGGACTTGCCCTTGCCTCGCGGAGCAGGCTTTTTCTTCGCCCCCTTCGCCCTTGAGGCAGGGCGCTCCTCAACACTTTCAAGAAGCAGACCTTCAAGGTCCTCAGAAACGGAGACCTTAACAGTACCGCCCTTCTGAAGCTTGCCGAAGAGCACCTCATCAGCCAGCGGCTTCTTGATGTGCTCCTGAATGACACGGCCCAGCGGACGGGCACCCATCAACCGGTCGTACCCCTTTTCGGAGAGCCACACGACAGCTTCAGGCGTCAGCTCAAAGGTCACGTTACGCTCTGCAAGCTGAGCTTCCAGCTGCATAACGAACTTCTCGACGACACGATGAATAACGTCGTTATCCAGATTCGCGAACGGAATGATCGCATCAAGACGGTTCCGGAACTCCGGAGTAAACATCTTGTTGATCGCTTCTGCATCATCACCCTCACGGGTCATGCGGCTAAAGCCCATCGGAGCCTTCGCCAGATCTGCCGCGCCAGCATTGGTGGTCATGATCAGAATCACATTGCGGAAGTCCACAGACTTGCCGTTGTGGTCCGTAAGCTTACCGTGGTCCATAACCTGCAACAGAATGTTGAACAGATCAGGGTGAGCTTTTTCAATCTCATCCAGCAGCAGCACGCTGTGTGGGTGCTGATCAACAGCGTCCGTCAGCAGGCCGCCCTGATCAAAGCCCACATAACCTGGAGGCGCACCGATCAGACGGGAGACCGTATGGCGCTCCATATACTCGGACATATCAAAACGAACCAGCTCAACACCCAGCGTGGAAGCAAGCTGACGCGCAACTTCCGTCTTACCAACACCGGTTGGACCGGAGAACAGATAAGAGCCAATTGGCTTATCAGGTTCACGCAGACCAGCACGGGCCAGCTTGATGGAGGCAGCCAGCGCCTCAATTGCAGGGTCCTGACCATAAACAACACGCTTCAGACTATCCCGCAGATTGGACAGGACTGTCGCATCATCCTTGGAAACCGATTTGGGCGGAATCCGCGCCATGGTCGCAATGGTTGCTTCAATTTCCTTCAGGCCAATGGTCTTGCGACGCTTGCCCTCAGGCAACAGCATTTGCGATGCACCGGACTCATCAATCACATCAATCGCTTTATCCGGCAGCTTCCGGTCAGCAAGGTAGCGGGAGGACAACTCCACAGCACCCTTGATCGCATCATTGGTGTACTTGATGTTATGGAAGTCCTCAAAGTACGGCTTCAAACCTTGAAGAATTTCAATCGCATCAGGAATAGTTGGCTCGTTCACATCCACTTTCTGGAAACGGCGCACCAACGCACGGTCCTTTTCAAAGAACTGGCGATACTCTTTATAAGTGGTGGAACCGATACAGCGGATCGAACCGGAAGCAAGCGCTGGCTTCAGCAGGTTGGACGCATCCATGGCCCCGCCAGAGGTCGCACCCGCACCAATCACGGTGTGGATCTCGTCGATAAACATGATCGCACCCGGATAATCTTCGATTTCCTTGACGACCTGCTTCAGACGTTCTTCAAAATCACCGCGATACCGGGTCCCTGCCAGCAGGGAGCCCATATCCAGCGAGAAGATTGTCGCAGTCTGCAACACCTCGGGAACGTCACCCACAACGATACGGCGGGCAAGCCCTTCAGCAATAGCCGTTTTACCAACACCCGGATCACCCACATAAAGCGGATTGTTCTTGGCGCGGCGGCACAAAATCTGGATGGTACGTGAAATCTCTTTCTCGCGCCCGATGAGCGGATCAATCTTGCCGGAAAACGCCTTCTCATTCAGGTTCTGACAATAGGCCTCAAGAGCCTCGGTCTTCCGTTTGGTTTGCTCAGACGTACCACCGGAAGGCGGCTGCGGCATACCAACATGCGAATCGGAACCATCCTCGGTGTCTTCTTCAGCACCGCGCACCCGGCGCGGTTCAGACAAGCCAGCCCGCTTTGCAATTCCATGAGAAATATAGTTTACAGCGTCGTACCGAGTCATTTCCTGCTCTTGCAAGAAGTATGCAGCATGACTTTCCCGTTCAGCAAAGATAGCAACAAGAACATTCGCACCAGTAACCTCTTCACGCCCCGAAGACTGGACATGAATCACAGCGCGTTGAATCACACGTTGGAACCCGGCGGTTGGTTTGGAATCATCATCCCCGTCAACAACGAGGTTCTCTAGTTCAGTATCAATATATTCAACAATGCTTTTTCGCAGTTGATCGAGATCTACATTGCATGCGCGCATAACAGCAGCAGCATCCTGATCATCGATCAATGAAAGCAGCAAATGCTCCAGAGTCGCATATTCCTGATGACGCTCGTTAGCGAACGCCAGAGCTTGATGGAGAGCTTTCTCCAGACTGCGAGAAAATGACGGCACAGGCGCCCCCTATTACTTTTTCTCCATTACACACTGCAACGGATGTTGGTGTTTTCGGGCGAAATCCATAACTTGCGTGACCTTTGTCTCAGCCACTTCATAGGTGAAGACTCCACATTCACCTACGCCATGATGATGGACATGGAGCATAATCTGTGTCGCATCCTCGCGATCCTTATGAAAGAACCGCTCCACAACGTGGATTACGAACTCCATCGGCGTATAATCATCATTGAGCAACAATACACGATACAAACTTGGCCGCTTGGTCTTCGGCTTCGGTTTGGTAACGGTAATCGTCCCGCCATCATCGTCATTATCCAGGTCGAAATCGCTACTCATTAGTTCTCTTTGCCCCTCCATGTATAACGCAGAGGACTTTATAGTATTTAAACGTACCCCCTGCGAATTCAAGGGATATGCAATTTCATAGGGCACACCAACAACTCCAGAAAAATCAAACAGCATTTCATCTTCTGTTTTATTATGCACCGAAAGCATAAGTTCATCTCGCCTGAGAACACTCATTGCCTGTCGTTGGTCTTTCATTCAAACTCTCACTACAGCCTCAAAGCTGCCTGTTCGCTCCAGATTTCGGGCCCGCTTGCACCCCGGTTCCCATAGCACTGGTAGTCTCCTGAATGTACTTGCCTTATCAGTCAATCACAGGCACTCGGGAAACATGCGTATCACACCCTGATGTTAATACTGATTATTCCCCGAGCAAACCGGAAAATGCAAACCAATAAGCGGAAGAAAACGCCCAGCTTACCCGAAGGGTTCAACTCCGCTCCTTACGTAACCAGGTTTATTCTGCCATCCTGCGCCCAAAACGCACCCACCAGAAGTCAGAAACCCATAAGATTCCAGAAACACACCCAAAACAGGAAACTGGATCACAATGTTTTGAAAGTGTCCGGAAGAAAACAGATAGGATCAATGAAAACAGAAACAAGCCAGGGCAGCCGATTTAAACACCCCAACGCAAAAAGCCCGAAGCGGTGACCGGCTTCGGGCTTTCAATCACGATTGGATCAACTGATCACTTGGCAGTTTTAGACAGCATATTTTCATAAGGCTTGTATGCGTCTTTTGCGACTTCAGCATACATTTCGCCAATCTTAGCGGCCTGACCTACCATGCTCTCATAACTGACTTTTGCAAAATCCGCCTGGGCTTCCATAGCTTTGTCGAGAGATTTAGCTGCCACAACCTTTTCAATTGCTGCACTGCTTTCTTCGATAGACTTCTTGGAATAATCCGCAACTTCAGCAGAGATTGCCTGAATGCCCTTGGAAAAGGCACCGAAGCTTCGCATAGCTACATCCATGTTCTCTTTGCCAAGCTTCTGCATATTTTCAAATCCTGTAACCATAAAAATTCCCTCATCAATTGGGCGTCCCGGCATTTCAATGATTAGGTTTTTCTTTCTTGGGGAGCAAACGCCACATATTCAAACTTACGCAGGGATAGTATGCGCCGCACAAACTTTGTCAATATATTTTTTGCACTGCAACATTACAAAAAAGACAGGGGCTTGGTGGCAGTCCAGAAAAAGAAAAAATAAGATTTTTGCAAACTGCCTCTACGCATTTACTGAATTGTAACCGTAATCGCATCATTCTGGGTATGAAGTGATTGGGAGGGGCTGCAAATGCTGTATTGAGTGCGGCTGAGGCTTTGAGAACACACCTCACGACATCACAACCGATTTTTTGTAGAGAGCGCGTAAGCCGCCATCATTGCTCACGGGGCGAAAAAAAACATGGGTCTGCGTAATTTTGGGCCAATTTGGCGCCTGAAGAAGACATTTGGACAAGTTCTTGGCATTATTGCCGTGACCGTAGCACTCGCTACAATTCCCTCCATAGCGGAGGCGAACTCCAAATATGCCGGTATTGTTATTGATGCCAAAACCGGCAAGGTTTTGTATTCCAATAGCGCCAATGCACCGCGCTACCCAGCCTCCACCACAAAGATAATGACGCTTTATGTCCTCTTTGAGGAGCTTCAGGCTGGTCGTCTCTCACTCAACACCAAAATGAAGGTCTCCCGCTACGCCGCGGGTCGCCCGCCAACAAAGCTTGGCCTGAAGGCAGGTAACTCTTTGCTGGTTAAGGACGCCATGTTCGGACTCATCACCAAGTCTGCAAATGATGCGGCGACGGTGATTGCAGAACACATTTCTGGCTCCGAGCAAGCCTTTGCCCGCCGCATGACACGGACTGCCCGTGCCATCGGCATGCGCAACACCACATTTAAGAACCCGCACGGCCTGCCAAACTCCAAACAGGTCACCACCGCTGCCGACCTTGCGCTGCTGGGCCGCGCGGTTCAGGAGCGTTTTCCAAAGTACTATGAGTACTTCAACACCCGCTCTTATACGTTTCATGGCCGCCGCATGGGCAACCACAACAACTTGCTAGGCCGCGTAAAAGGTGTCGATGGCATTAAAACCGGCTATATCAATGCCTCCGGTTTTAACATCGTGACCAACGTAAAACGCAACAATCGCCACATCGTCGCTGTGGTGTTGGGTGGCAGAACCGCCAGAACCCGCGATGCACAGATGGTCAAGCTGATCAATCAGTACCTGCCAAAAGCATCCAATGGCCGCCGCACCGCGCCAATGCTTTATGCTGGGGTGAAGGACTACAAGTTCCCGAAAGTCGCACCGGCAATTCCGGTCGCAAAAGCCACCTCGGAGCAGGCAGAGCAGCCAACACTCATGGCATATGCCAACGCGAACTCGGCAAAACCGAATTCAAAGCCAACTGATCCAATCGCAAAAATGCTGGAGCAACAAACCGCTCTTCCTGAAAAGCGTAAGGAACTGGTTGCCAATTCACTGGCCGCGCCCGCTGTCTCCGCCTCGACAAACGCGCAGCAGCCAGCTGCAACCCCGGTACCCTCCTCTGCTCCAATCGCAAAGCAGATCGCAAGCCTGAAGCCGGAAGACATCAACACGTCTGGCTGGCACATTCAAATTTCCGCGACCGATAGTCAGGATAAAGCCATCAAGATCCTGAAGAACGCGCGCGCCGCAGCAGCATCAACCCTGCGCGACAAACGCATTTACACTGAACCGGTCAAATCCAAGAAGCAAACTCTATACCGTGCGCGGTTCATCGGGTTTGAAACCAAAACAGCCGCATGGGATGCTTGTGCAGAGCTCAAGAAAGCCAAGTACTCCTGCTATGCCGTCTATCAGTAACTCGTATCAATCACGGTGAGTCTAATGTCTGTTGAGAAGCCGATCCTTCGCCTCGTTGAGTTTGGAAGCCAGGAAAGCCGACCCCCCACTGTCCGGGTGCAATCGCTTAATCAGTCTGCGGTGGGCAGCCCGGATCTCGTCCACCGAGGCTCCCGGCGCAAGTCCAAGAACCTCGTAGGCCTCCTTCTCAGTCAGAGCGCTCGAGCTCGACGTGTCTCTCTGCCCCGCTGCGGAATCCGTCTGGAAGTTTACACGCCAGTTGGAGAGCCTGCTATCGAGGTAAGCTTCGAGTAGGGCAACGCTGTCCCCATCCCGTTGCACTTCGCGCCAAAGCTGTCTGAGTTCGCCAACTTCCAGAGAACTCAAGGCACGGCCCGCGAAAGTACCGGCAAGCACTTTGCCCTCAAGCTTCTTGCTGTCATGTTCCAGCTCCATATGGAGAAAGGAAGATGAGATGTTGGAAGTCTGACCGGCGCTCTTTGAAGCCCCTCCCAGTCCGCCAAGGGAAAACCCGCCGGGAAACCGGAAATTTTGCGCAGATCCCCACCCCAGAAGGGAAAGCGCAAACGCAGCAAGCGGCAGCGCGACAACATATCTGCCTGTGACTGCAAGAAAAGCGCAGAAGACCAGCAACAACCCGCCGATCAGCATCTTCAAAACTTCTGCAAGCTTTGCCGGATTGGACTGCGTCATCCACTTTGCGAAGAGATAGAGGACGGCAAGAACCAGTCCTCCCAAGACCAAATAGCCCATATATTACCTGACATGCATTACTTAAGGTGTTCTATCAAGAATTGCGCACCTTTATGCCCCGATTGCTCAAGTTGCTCAAGGGCCTGTCTGCCCCCGGCCGAAAATGTGGCAATCGCGGCAAGCAGTCCGCGCAAACTGGCAGCAGATCCCTCATCGAAATTCAGATAGACCCCGTTGCTCAACCGCACAATCTCCCGGTACGCTCGCTCCGCCACACTATCCTTGCCTTCCTGAAAGACAAAAACCGGCACGCCCAGCAAACCAAGCTCTCCTGCCTTGTCACAAACAAGATCAGGATTCTCCTCCATGCAGTCTCCAATATAAACCACTGCCTGCACCCGTTTCTTCCGGGTCTCTTTCAAAGCATGGTCCAGCACTTTGCGAATCTGCGTCCGTCCGGCCTGCACGTGGATCTTGCGCATCATGCGGCCCAGCTCCTTGGAGTTACTGACCCAGCGCGACGACTTGCACTCACCAAACCCGCGAAAGAACACCAGCTGCACATCCAGCGAGCCAACCCGGCCCGCCTCAATGAACATCTCCTCCTGCAAATGACAGGCCTGATCCCATGTGGGCTGACGGCTCATGGTCGCATCCAGCGCAAAGATCAACCGGCCACGTTCACCACCCTCCGGCGCCGCAACGGCTCCCTTTGCAGCCTCCAGAAAATTGGCAAGATCATTCTTTGCTTCTGCAGGGTTATTCAAGAAACCGGTTCTTTTGGAGAGTTTGTCTGACATTGGCACACCTGTATTCACGTCACGTCCGATTATGAAGGCGTTTTATTTCAAGAGCTTGAACAATTCGTGGGACAGTTTGTTCATTTCGCTACCTAAAGACCAATACCCACTATTGGCGCAGTGAGAATGCCTGCAAAATCTGCTATGTCCGAGTATATCAGTTTCTGCTTGCAAATGGGTTCAACAGTGGCTGCACGAACCCATTACCAACAACAGATAAGAAAAGCTGCACAGCAAAGAAATATAGGGATGTGTTCCCACATGGAGACATCAATGAGAAATCTCCCGGACGTTTACCGTAGCGTAGACGCACTAAGGGCTGCGCTCGTACCTCTGAGACGAGAAGGCAAAACAATCGCGCTTGTTCCGACCATGGGCGCCCTGCACGCCGGTCACCTGTCGCTGATCGACAAGGCCCGCGAACATGCAGACATCGTGATTGCTTCGATCTTTGTAAATCCAAAACAGTTCGCTCCGGGCGAGGATTTCGAAAGCTATCCAAGAACCGAAGAGTCCGACCTGCAAAAGCTGGCAGACCATAATATTTTTGGCGTCTTCGCTCCAAATGCGAAAGAAATGTATCCCAACGGCTTCGCCACCTCGATCCAGGTCGAAGGCCCGGCTCTTGGGCTGGAAACCGACCACCGACCGCATTTCTTCAACGGCGTTGCAACGGTCGTGGCAAAACTATTGCTTGCGGTACTTCCTGACGTTGCCGTGTTTGGCGAAAAAGATTACCAGCAGCTGCGCGTCATTGAACGGATGGCCAAAGACCTGCACCTGCCGACCAAGATCATTGGCGCACCGATCGTGCGCGAACACGATGGCCTCGCCATGTCGTCCCGTAATGAATATCTGGATGACAAGGAGCGCCAGACAGCAATCGCCATTTCCCAAACGCTGACCACAGCACGCAATGCGCTTCGCAACGGTGAAAGCTGGATTGAGGTGCGCAAGAAAGCGCTGGTCGCTCTGAAACTCTCAGGCTTTACCACGGACTATTTCGAGCTGCGCCATGGCAAACATCTGGGCACCCCCATTGAAACCAGCGGCACCCGCATTCTCGTCGCAGCAAAAATCGGCACCACCCGCCTGATCGACAATATCGAAGTGTAAAGCGTAGCCCTGCAAAGTGGCGACCGGTTTTCAGGGAAAGTTCGCGCGTTAAACGCATTCCTTCGGGCGATTAAACGTAATTGCCCGAAGCACTCCTCACAGCGCCAGCTCTAGATCAGGCAGAGCTCCTGCAGCTCACGGCGCATAGCCTCGGGCATTTCCGCAAGTTGATCCTCATCCAGCAGAGGCCCTGACACATCCGGCGGCGCATCTGAGGGCTTTAGGTAACGCCAGCCCTGAAAGGCCCTGCGCGGTTGCAGCTGGGTCTGGTGAAGATAAGGCTCCATCACAAGCTCACAGCGTCTTTTGCCGGAATCGTCTTTGTGAACGCGGATATCAATTAGTTTCTGCCGAACCTGAACATTGCCCTTGATCACCCAATAGAGTGAGCCGCCATCAAGCAATTCATCAATGCGCGTTGGCACCATACGGGTAGTATGGATCTGTTCATCGCTCAGGCCTTGCGAAAGCGCCAAGATTTGTCGCTGTTCGATATAAGTCCGCAGCTGGTCAACGCTTTCCACGCCAACACAGAGTTTCACCAGATGTAACGTCATGATGTTCAAATAGCAGGAAGAAATGGTTTTAGCCAGCCAAAGCAATGCCCATAGCTAACGCCTTGCACAAACATATTGGTGATCACTCAGGCTCGTTAAAAAGCCTCTGTACAAGCCAGATAGACCGGCTACCCCACCACCTACGACAAATCGCTTTCAGCAATCGTATAGGAGGGCTGGAGAGGAGTATCTTAAAGGAAGGGACAAGCTTAAAGAGGAAGATGATGCGCGCAGCACGAACGAACAGGTCGTGATCAGGAACACAGTATCAATTTTCATTTTCGGCTAGAACCAGCACAATGAAAAAGGGATGCAGACATAACGTCCGCATCCCTTGTCAAAATCTACGTTTGGGCAGCTGTTATGCGCTTAGCTGCCGGCACCTGAAAACACGTAAAGCAGTGCCAAAACGCCGCCAAGGGTAGCTACGGTCCAAACAGTGAACCCCCAGCAAGACTTTTGAATTTCGTGGTCCATAAAACACCATTTAATGGTTGATATGAGTGCGCCGAGGAAACCCCGTCAGCACAGGCCGCAGGAAATATCCCTCTCCTGCCCAAAGCGCAACAGCAAAACGGCAAATTTGACCCATCAGATCGCCGCAGTCCCGTCAAACTTCACCACCACATTTTTCCCAGTTAGATATACAGGATCCATAAAACCCCGTAGTGCCAACAGCTTACGTTGATTTTTGACTGTCTAAAAATCTAGACAATTACTAGAAAATGACCATGCATTTTTTTTAGGAAAATTCGTCGGAAACCCGACTATTTTGGGGTTGCAGCTTCCGTTTGCGACAACCTGAACCCCCATTTTTGACAGGTCAGAGCCGTGAATACTGCAAATTAGCTGGGTTCACTGAGTCTCAGATAGCCACCAGCTCTAGCCCATTCTGCTAAATCATGCCAAACAGATATCAAGCACTGTATGAACGCAGGCTGAATTTCCAGACACAGCCTTAAAAAACAGAAAGACCAATGCTTCAGATCCAGCTTTCCAACATCATAGCCATCTTCTTTTTCATCTTCGCATGGGGCTTGTACAGTTGGCTGGCCTACCACAGCCCATGGTCAAAGCACACGCTTTCCCACGCCATGGACGCTCACCGATATCGATGGATGCGCGCTATGCTGAAGCGACAGGTACGTATTGCCGATACCAACATCGCCTCCGGCTTACAGCAGGGAACCGCCTTTTTTGCCTCCGCCTCCCTGATCGCCATAGGCGGGACCGTCACCCTGCTGAGCGCTATGGATGAGGTTGCAAACATGGCGCAGTTGCTCGAACTGCCATTTCTCAATGACCCATTGCAGAACGAAGCCAAGACTTTCGGCCTCATGGTTATTCTGGCCCATGCTTTCTTCAAATTCGGCTGGGCCTATCGCCTCTTCAATTACACCACCATTGTCATGGGCTCGATTCCCGATGATGCCCACGACGAGAACGAGGAAGCTGTCCAAGCCTCACTCCGCGCAGCACGGCTGGCAACGCTTGCAGGCCGTCACTTTAGCAACGGCCAACAAGCCCTGTTCTTCGCTGTCGGTTATCTGGGGTGGTATGTCGGTCCATATATCTTTATGGGGACGACCCTGATGGTAATGCTGGTGCTGATAAGACGTCAGTTCTTCTCTAAAGCAAGAAAAGCCGTTTTGCCGGGCCCAAACGCACAGGATCTGGTCAGTACGGGTGCCTGATAGACATTTACCGGTGTGGGGAAACCCTTGAGCGGGTAAGTCCCCACATAGTTGCCTTCAGCGCAGTCAAGGATGTTCGCAACAGCCTGCGAGATCAGCATTTCCTGATTAAGGCGCTTTGAAAGATCCGCAATCCGGGCAGCCTCGTTCACCACAGGGCCAACGACCGTAAAGTCCAGCCGCCTCTGACCGCCAACATTCCCGAAGAAAACACGCCCGGAATGCACCCCCATACCAACATGGATGGCAGGCAGATCCGGGAACCCACGGGCATTCTCGACCGCCAGATCCGCAAGGCTTTCCCGAAGCGCCGCCAGCGCTTCAAACGCCGCTATTCTGGCGCTTTGCTCATCGGTGTAAGGAAACACCGCCAGCACTTCATCCCCAATGAACTTCAGGATCTCGCCGCCATGTTGTTCAACACGGGAGGTGATGATGCCGAAATATTCATTGAGCAGATGCAACAGCGCCTTATCAGGCAGGTAATTGGAAAATCCGGTGAAGTTGCGAATATCAGAGAACGCCACAATCGCGTTGATATGCTCGCCGTCCCCGCGCTGGATCTCCCCCTCCATAACCCGCCGTCCGGCACGAGTGCCAAGATAGGTGTTCAGGATACTTTCGGAAGCCTGTCTGGAGTTGAACAACTCGCAAATAAGCGATAACGGCGCCGAAATCTGTTCAAACAGAGCTACATCTTCATCACGAAACCCATCGCCAGAGCGGGTCGCAAACGCCAGTCCATGCAATTCACCATCCGAGAACTTGATGGGAACAGAAACGTAATCCGTATACCCCTGCTCCTTGAGTTCCTGAGACACTTTGAGCTGGTCATACTCGTCATGCTCCCCAAATCTATGGCGGATGATCTTGCCGCTTTCGATGGAGCGCTTCCACAGGCTTTGATTATAAGACTCGCTCGATTCCGGGGTCTGCTGGAAATACCGGATGCGCGGCCCCACACCCCGCTCCCAGATAAGTCCTTCACCATGATAATTCGGATCCAGAATAGCGATGCCGGTGGAGATCCGGTCCACCGCAACGCCCATTTTATGCAGGCGCTCCCCTAAAACCGCAAAGATACGGCAGGGACGCCCCAGCATTTTTGCATCCTTGGACAACCACTCCAGCAAATCGTAGAGAGACGATGGCTCGATTACAGACATTTACACCCCAGAGACGAATGAAGAGAAGACCACGTAAAACCACTATGCCCACAAACAAAAATGTCAGGCACTCCAATATTCTTCATTATTTACTATCCAACTCAGACATTTACAGGAATACCATCAAGAAACCATCACATCTTTTGCTATCTTTTCTCCACAACTCAACACACGCACTACGTGCAAATGCTTCAATTTCATAAAAAATTGTAGCCAAAAACTATCCCAACTTCTATTTTCATTCAATATATGAACACTGCACGCATTTTGTGATTGCCCGGCACATCACTGCGTCCCTAATCGAGAATCCAGCAATGTTGCATCGCTTTTACCAGATCATCGACAGCGCCGAATGGCTTCCCCGTATTCTTCCCCTCGGCGTCAAATTTATCCAACTCCGTATTAAAGATAAGTCAGAGAACGAGATCCGCTCTCAGGTCCGTCTGGCAAAACAGCTTTGCGACAAGGCCGGTGCCGTGCTTGTCGTCAACGACCATTGGCAAGCCGCCTATGACGCCAATGTGGGCTATGTGCACCTAGGACAAGATGACTTGAAAACCGCAGATTTCCACGCACTCCGCTCAGCGGGAATCTACTACGGCGTTTCCACTCATGATGAAGCCGAGCTGGACACAGCTCTGGCACTCGACCCTGAATATGTGGCGCTCGGTCCGATTTACAAGAGCACCAGCAAAGAATTGAGCTGGCAGCCTCAGGGTCTCGAAACTCTGAAGAGATGGAGAGCACGCACCGACAAACATCTTGTGGCCATCGGCGGTATCACGCTTGAGCGAGCTGACGACGTCTTTGCAAGCGGCGCAGACTCCGTTGCCATCATCTCGGACGTCACCACCGCACAAGACCCCGAGCAACGCGTCACTCAGTGGCTTGAAACTTCCAAAACCTGGCAGCGCTGACCCGGACAGCAAAAAAGGCAGCCACCGGGCTGCCTTTTTCATTCCTGCCAGCAAAGAGCTATCAGGAAAGCTCTGAGGCGTTGTTGACCACTGAGCCAACAAGACCGTACTCGATACCCTCATCCGGGCTCATCCAGTAATCACGGTCAGTGTCTTTTTCAATGCGCTCAATCTTCTGACCAGTCGCATCAGCGAAGAGCTGGTTCAGACGATCACGCATCTTGAGAATTTCTTTGGCCTGAATTTCGATGTCAGTTGCCATGCCTCCAGCACCACCGGATGGTTGGTGAAGCAGGAAGCGGGTGTTTTTCGTGCAGAAGCGACGCTCTCGCGGCACAGACACGTAAATGAGCGCGCCAGCACTTGCCACCCAGCCCATACCGAGAATACGAACTTCCGGCTTAATGAACCTGATCATGTCATGGATCATATCGCCGGACTCAACGTGTCCGCCCGGAGATGAAACAATAACGGTAATCGGGTCGTTGCTGACTTGTGCAAGTGCAAGCAGACGGGAACAGACATCCTGAGCCATCTCTTGTGTCACAGGTCCTGTAATCAGCACTGTACGCGCATCAAAAAGATGCTTGTCCACCGGGATGGACTTTTCAGGATTCTTTGGCGCGTCTTCATCACCTTCGAGGCGAATTGACGTCGAAGCACAAATGTCCGTCATGCGAATGACATGCTCCCTTTTATTAGCTACCACACAACGCGGTAGACTCTGATCAAACATAACTAAAAGATACTGCGGCAGACCGCAAACACACAAAGTGATAGCCTAACAGAAATTCCCTAGGAAAAAGAGGGTGTTCTCCCTACACTTTTGATAGGCAATCAAAAAGCCGCTGTTTCTCCACTCAAAATGAGGTAGTTGGCCCAGTCTCATATCCATTATTCCGATTTAAAAGCAAAGGAATAACGTTTTGATAACCTTGCAACTCTCATACTCCGTAAAACTAACGATCCACTTATAGCTGATATAGACATGAAGGGGATGGTGTCTAGTCCTTGAACACAGCACAAAGGGATTTTCGGGTTTGACTGGTTTAATTGAAACGCTGGATGCCAACGTCCATTTTAGCTCCCCTGTCCCGACAGGGGACCAGAGTGCGTTCGCACGCGTTGACACCCCCATGTACGTTGTTGATGTCAGCGAGACCAAACTTGTCTGGGCCAATCCCGCAGGTCTTTCCTTTCTTCGGCTTCCCTTGCATGAGTGCCTCGATCCCGCCGGAAACTTTCGAACCCGCCTTCCCGCACCCTTTGATGACCCCGCTTTTGGCAAAAAACTGCACACCTATCTAAAGCAGATCAAAGAAGAAGGCCCGATCACCAAATCCGTAACGGTACTCCTTGATAAGCAACCAGTCACAGTCTTTTGCTCCATCTCCCCCCAGTCTCTGAATTCGGGCAATCCTGCACTTTTGGTACAGATGATTCCAGAGGTTCGCACCAAACCCGAACAGGTGCGTAGTGCGCAGGTGCTGCTTTACACCCCCTCTGTTGTCGCCATGTTTGATGAAAACGGCAAACTTATCTTCGAAAATCCGGCAAGTCGCTCGAACCGGCCAGACGACTGCGACGACTTGATCAAACGCATGTGCAACAGCCGGGACTTCGATAGCCTTATGGAAGAACTGCGCATATCAGGAGAGGCGAATATCGTCGCCCTCATGAAAACCACGCAAGGAGATCGCTGGTTTAGCCTCACGGCCCGCAGCGGGCACGACCCGTTCTCCGGCACCCCGGCCATTCTCTTCTCGGCAACAGATATCACCCAATGCCTCAAGGCCGAACACGAAGTCCGCTATCTGGCACATCATGACACGTTGACCGGTCTTGCCAACAGATCGTTTCTGGAGATTGAAGCAGAACGGCATCTGGATGAGACCCGGGTCAACGGAACCCCCGGCGCACTCATTTTCATTGATCTGGACCGTTTTAAAACAATCAACGACACCCTTGGCCATCTGGTTGGCGACGACCTTCTGGTCATCATCGCCAAGCGCCTCAAGGAGGTGGTCGACGGCCTCGGCTTTGTCGCCCGCCTTGGTGGTGACGAGTTCGTCGTGCTCATCACCAACTTCGCGGATTTCGACCTGCTCGACGATATCAGCCGCGAGATCAAAACAGCCCTGTCGCAACCATGTAAAGTGCGCGGCCACATGTTACAGGCCACCCCGTCCATCGGCGTCTGCACTTACCCTGAACATGGTGTTGATCTGGACACACTCATGCGTAAGGCTGACCTTGCCATGTATAAGGCCAAGGATCTGGGCCGTAACCGCATCTGCTTTTTCAATAATTCCATGTCACGGGAAGCTGAAGAACGCCTCAGTCTGGAGAACGCATTACGTCAGGCCCTGCGCAATCAGGAGCTGGCGGTCCACTACCAGCCGCGCATTTCCGCAGCAAGCAACCGCATCATTGGCGCTGAAGGCCTGCTGCGCTGGCACCACCCAACCCGCGGACTGGTATCCGCAGGCAGCTTTATCGAAATTGCCGAAGAAGCCGGGATGATTGATGAGATCGGCAACTGGGTCGCCCGTGAAGCCATGCTACAGCAAAAGAAATGGGCAAACGCCGGCTACGACATCGCCATCTCCATCAACCTGTCCCCTGCCCAGTTCCGGCGTGGGCGCATATCCCAGCGCTTGCATAGCATCCTGCTGGAAACCGGCGCATCCGCCAGCTCAATCCGCCTAGAGATCACCGAAAGCGCACTTCTCAGCGATGCCGATGAGACGCTGAAAGAACTCAACGCCCTGCGCGATCTGGGCTTTACACTGGAAATTGATGACTTCGGCACCGGATACTCAAATCTGGGCTACCTGCAACGCTATCCGGTCACCGCGCTCAAGATCGACCGTTCCTTCATCGCAGACACAAAACGCTGGCCCATCGTGCAGATGATTGTGCAGATGGGACGCCTGTTAAACCTGACACTGGTGGCAGAAGGCATCGAGACAAGAGAACAGCTCCGCCAGATCCAGAAACTGCAATGCCACGAATATCAGGGATACCTGTACTCCCCCGCCGTCTCTGCAGACGCCTTTGAATGCCTCCTCGAAGGCCAGCACATATTGGCCACGCCCCCACCAAAACCAGCCCCGCAGCTCGGCGCACTAGTCTAGGCTTGCCTGCGCAGAGCGACTGAGTTCTGTCAAAGCATCCATCGCAGCCTCGGCCTTTTCTTCAGGCACAAAGATGTGGTCGTGATAGTATGCAGCCACAACATTGGCAGAAATACCCACCTCTGCCAGCGCCTTGGAGAGCGCAGCTGTCAGCCCCACGGCCTCAAGCGAACTGTGAACCGCAAGCGAGATACGCCGGAAACAAGGTTCCGTCTCAACGCCCGCCTTCCCCGCATTTTCAACGGAAAGAATGGCTGTCAGCCCCTCATGCTCCCAAAACAATCCAAGGGGAGAGAACTCGATCAACTCATCCATTCCCCCGCTGGGAAAGGTGGAAAACACAAAGCTCTCTTCTGAAAGAGACGCCTCCATGGAGGCAAGCAGCACCTGCAAGTCCGTTCCGCCACGCGATGTCATAGCCAAAGGCTCCCCTTTTGCAAAACCCCAATGCATCTCTGATGTCGAAAGGGTTGGTATATCCTGTTGAAATATCGAATGAATGACCCGCAAAGCGGTAGGAAACATTCATCCGTAATCTAAACGGCCACGTCTGGAAATGAAAAGCGTTTCCGCCGCAACTTCCACCCCACACCTGCTGCGACAACCAGATCAGACTGCGCCAATCCCTAGTCTTGATAGTTCGGCCACAAGCCCGGCGTCGCCAACTCAAGTACATTTCCAAACGGGTCGTTGAAGAACAGGCTCACGCCGCCTTGCGGCCAGCGCACCTCGCTGATGAGGCGCACCCCTTTATCTGCAAGGTACTCGCGCCATTCAATCAGTGCACCTCTGGAGATGGCAAAGGCAAAGTGGGAAGGACCGTCTGTACTGTGCCCCGGCACCAAGCCGTAGGGGGTCTGCACATCATCGCGGCATACACCCCGTTTGAACACGAGTAGCATCTGTCGCGGGCCTGCGCTGTAACCATACATACGCGCGCCGTCGACAACCCGTTCCAGCCCCAAAACATCGCCATAAAAGTGATGCGCTACGTCAAAATCATCAACGTAAACAGCAGTTTCTACAATTCCATTGATACGTGGGGCATCCATTCCCAACCTCCATTCAGGCTAGTATGGCAGACCGAACCACCATGCAGCCAGGAACAAAAATGTAAAGAAGCCAACGACGTCCGTAATGGTGGTCACAAAGACCGAAGACGCAATAGCAGGATCTGCTCCAATTTTCTCTAAGCCCATGGGAACCAGCAGTCCAAACAGACCGGCGCAGATTGAGTTAATCAGAACAGCGCTGCCGATGACCATCCCAAGTTCTGGGTTGAGGAACCATCCCCCTGCAATCGCGCCAATCATAAACCCAAGACCCACGCCATTGATCATGCCCACCAACAGCTCACGCCTCAGAACGCGGAAAATATTACGTCTGTTCAGTTCCTGTGTCGCAATCGCGCGCACCGTCACCGCCATTGTCTGCGTCCCGGAATTCCCGCCCATGGACGCCACAATAGGCATCAACACAGCCAAAGCTACCATCCGCTCAATGGTGGCGGAGAACAGCGAGATCACGAACGCAGAAAAAATGGCAGTGAACACATTCACCGACAACCATGTCATTCGCGACTTGGCAATCTCCAGCACGCTGTCGGAGATTTCCTCATCACCCACACCAGCCATCGCCAGCATGTCTTCTTCTGCCTCTTCCTGAATGATATCAACAATGTCATCAACGGTCACAATACCGACCAAACGCTCGGAAGCATCAGTCACCGCAACGGAGACCAGATTGTAACGCTCAAACAGACGCGCCACATCTTCACGGTCATCCGTCACCACAACAGAATGCCGGCTCTCCTCCATGATCTTGGAGATCTTCTGGGAGCGCTTCGCCCGTAACAGACGATCCAGCGCCACAGCGCCCTGCAGACGAAAGCTCGGGTCGACCACGTAAATCTCGTAGAAGCTGTCAGGCAGATCCTCGGAGCTTCGCAGATGGTCAATCACCTGCCCAACCGTCCAGAACGGCGGCACCGCGATAAAGTCGGTCTGGACGATACGTCCGGCAGAATCTTCAGGCAATTCCAGCGCGCGCTTGATATTGATCTGATCAACATTGGGCAGCTGAGCAAGAATCTTCTCCTGATCTTCCTGCTCCATGTCCTCAAGCAGATAAACCGCATCATCAGATTCAAGCTCGCCAATCCCCTCAACAACATCCCCGTCCGGCAATGCTTCCAGAACCTGCGCACGCACAGTTTCTTCGGTTTCGGTTAAAGCGGCAAAATCAAACTCGTCGCCAAGAAGCTGAATCAGAAGGACACGATCATCCTCGCGCAGCATCTCCAGCAGATCACCCATATCCGCCGCATGCAGATTGCCTGCCAGCTCACGCACAGCAGCAGGATCACGCACCTCCACCGCAGCTTCAACACGCGCTACAAACTCTGCATCAAGGTGTCCGCTTGCATCTCGAACATTAGGTGGAGGGGGCGCAGTGTGATGCGCACCGGGATTTTCCGATTGGGTCACGTGACCTCCACTAGGCTGAGTCAAATGCTTGACGTGAGCATCGTCCTTCGAGATTACTGAAAATTGACATGCACGGGGTAATTGGGACGCTGTGCACAGGCTTGTGTTTATAGCGAGCTTCGCAGACCGTGCAATCCTTTTACGAAGAATTCACGCTTTACCTTTGAACGCACAAAACCCGTAAAAAACGCAAAACGGCGCACAAAAACGCATTTCAACGCAAAACCAGCAATTCTCACCGGATCAGTAAGGCTGTGGATTTTTTACTCGAAGAAAAACAGAGGGTTAGAAAGCAAAAAACCCCGGCTCATTAAAGAGCTCGGGGCTTTTGGTGCGGCCGAGAAGACTCGAACTTCCACGGGTGTTACCCCACAGCGACCTCAACGCTGCGCGTCTACCAATTCCGCCACGGCCGCAAAACCTTGGCTTGCCTCCGGAGTGTCTGGCTGTTTGCCTCGCCCCGTCGGCCGATGAGCGGTGATATAGCCAACCCCTCGAACCTGCGCAAGTGCCTTTTTCGAAAATTCACAGCGCAGAACAAAAAAATCGAAAAAACCTCTTTTGAACGGGCACTTATCCACTGCGCGCGATATTTCAGATGCGATCTTCCATGTTTACGGGCCGCATATCCACAGCACGCCGCAAAACCTTTGTGATGACGATACCAACTTTATCACCAACCACCGTCACCTGCCCTTCGGCCACCGGTGTATTGTTTGCCAAAATCTTCACATCATCAGCTTCGTGGGTGTCCAGCTCAATCACCGCCCCACGCCCCATGCGCAACAATTGGTGCACCGGCATTTCAGATTTTCCCAGCACCACCGAAATATCGACGGAGATATCATCGAATCTATTCATCTCTGCCCCTCTCCCTTTGCGGGAATAAATTACACCTCCCCCTACTCTGTGAGTTGGTGCCCTGTTAATTTTAGTGTAGACGCTTACATCTCATTAGGGCAAACCAACTAACCGAAATCCGCAGATCATTTTGGGATAACAACATGGCAGATCGTCAAACCCTCAAAACAGACTTCTTACCCTTGGAAAGTTCTCCGCCTGTTGAGTGGGTCATAGATGACGAACCCATCCCCTATGAGATTGCGCAAAAGGAAATGGAAGAGCGCGTCGCCGCCATCGCCGCAGGCACAGCTGCCGAACGCGTCTGGCTTTTGGAGCATCCGCCCCTTTATACCGCAGGCACAAGCGCCGATCCTGCCGACCTGATCGCCAAAGACCGCTTCCCCGTATATGAAACTGGACGCGGAGGGCAGTATACTTATCACGGTCCCGGACAACGTGTTGCTTATGTTATGCTCGATTTGAAGCGCCGCCAGCAGGACGTACGTGCCTTTGTAGCAGCACTGGAACAGTGGCTCATCGACACCCTATGGCAACACCATGTGCGCGGCGAACGACGGGAAGATCGTGTAGGCGTCTGGGTTCAGCGCCCTGAAAAAGGCGAAGGTGTTGAAGACAAGATCGCAGCCATCGGCATCCGCCTGCGCAAGTGGGTAACATTCCATGGCATCTCACTCAACGTCGATCCAGACCTTGAGCACTTCACTGGAATTGTCCCCTGCGGCGTCCAAAAGCATGGCGTCACCAGCTTCGTTGATCTGGGCCTGCCGCTGACCATGCCAGAGGTGGATATCATTTTGCGTGAGCAATTCGAGAAAATCTTCGGCGCGACAGTTTCCGTGGAGTCTTCAGCTCTGGCGCAAACAGACCACAGCGAATAACTAGTACTTGATGCGAAACGCCCCTTTCTCTTCAGGGGCGTCTTCCAAGAGTATGATCGCATCAACTTCTGCGCTGGCCGGCCCTTGCTGTGCCGCCATCAACAATGCGTCGACCTTTTCCTGCTCACCGGTGACAACCGCCTCCACCGACCCGTCTTCATTATTCCTGCACCAACCGGAAACGCCCAGCATTCCGGCCTTTTTATAAAGCCACGCACGATAGCCAACACCCTGCACCAATCCCGTGATGGAAAAGTGTGTGGTTTTCATTAGTCTCTCCCAGTGCATTCAGGCGTTGCAAACAAAGTTACTTCCTCAGCCAACGACCCTGGCAAATGCCCAGAACCAGCTGCGGCCTTAGCTTGCAAACCTTATAAAAAACATCAAGTCTCATATCTAATAGGTAGACCTTTAGAAGAGACTTGATGAATCTTCTCAAATCCCGTTTGACTGCTCTTTCTTTCTCCGCAGTCACGGCGTTTCTACCAGCTCAGGCAGTTGCATAAAGAGATTTTGAACGCCAGTTCAACGAGATAGTCAAAACAGCGGACTATGAAAACGTAATCTTCGACAGGTTTTTAAATCAGCTCTGCTTGCGTTCCACATGCACGCTGTAAAGCGAAGCACCAATGATCAGCCCCGCTCCCAGCCATAAATTGCCCGGTGGCACCCACGCAAAGACAAGGAACCCGCACAAAACATTGAGCGGCAGCTTGAGGTGATCAAATGGCTGCAGATACACCGCGTCCACCTTTTCATAGGCCATGGCCAATGAGCCTTGAGCAATTGCACCGAGAAGACCAGCCAGAATAACCAGCCACCACATGCTCATGCCCACCGGCACAGTAAAACCGCCCGGTGCCAGCAAAGCCAACACCAGATTAACCGGCGTCAGCAGCAGAAGCAGATACAGCGTCACCGACTGCGGGCTCTCCGTTTCCTCCAGCTTTTTCATACACAAAATGGAGCTACCCCACAGCAGGGCAGCAATAATTGGCAGGAAGGCAACCAGCTGGAAGGCATCATCCCATGGGCTCAAGATGATCATGCCACCAACAAAGCCGACAGCAGTCGCCATCCAACGCTCAGTGCTTGCCTTTTCACCCAGGAAGAAAGCCGCACCAATGGTCACGAAGAATGGAGAAGTCATCAACAACGCAATCGCCTGCCAGATCGGCACGCCATTGGCCAAGCCCGCCACCCAGAACTGAACGCCCAGCGCAGCCAGAAAGACGCGGAACACATGCAGCGCCAACTGCTCTGTGCGCAAACCGCCAACGCCAATGCGCCAGATTACAGGCAGCATAGCAATCAGCGAGATCAGATATTGCCAGAAGGTTGCGCTGGTGGAACTAAGCCCCTGCACCATGGTCAGATACTGCATGGCAGAGTTGGTCACAGCAAACGCTGCACCGGCAAAAACCATCCAGCTTGCACCAATAACGGCTGCAGACGCGCGGGTAGAGCTACGTGATACACTCATGCACGCACCTCTAAGTCAGCATTCAAAAACAGATTACTCATAAAATTCTTTCTGATCCAAAGGACGGAAAAACCGCCAAGTTTCATTGAATCAGGACGCGCAGGCAAAAGGGCTCCGCAGAACACTCCCCACCCACATTCTCTTTCATCCGGACTATAACCGTCGGTTCCGGGTTCACACCGGATCTGCTGACCCTTCCCTTGCAAAGAAGACGCTCGCGGACTTGTGGCACAAAGGCCCATCACCACCGGTAGGGAATTTCACCCCGCCCTGAGAATTAGCTCCCACAATCGGGAGTTCTGTTTTTTAACAGATTCTCAGAAGATTGCGAGCTGTCTTTCAGTCTAACTGAAAACTCACTTATCAACAGGAAGCCAGCGGGGCGTTGCCACGAAACTATGGAGTAGATCACCGCCCAGCGCTTTCGGCCTTAAACTCTACCGCAAGTCCCATTGCCGCAATTCTTCACGGTAGGTCTCGGGAAAGTCCCAGTGCTCCGCCGCTTCCAGCACCCCTTCCCACGCTTTTGCATGGGGCTTGCCTGTGCGGGCAGTCCGGCTCACATAGATAATGGCAGACTTATTCTGCCTGCCACTGCGAACCGGAAGAAAGACCTTATCCACCCCTTTACGAAGCAACGCCTCAGCCCCGTCAACCACAGCAACCTCACCGATCCGGCAATCCCAAAGCACACCGTGCACGCGCTTGCCCGGTGCCTTTACCATGGAAGGCACGCCTTCGGAGGTCACAATAAAGCGGTATCCATCCATAGAGGCTGGCCCAAGCGCTTTGGCGTTTGGGCACCGCCTTGCCATAATTGTTGGGTTCATCAAGCGGCTATAAGAAAAGTAAATTGGCATTAGTTCAACTCACTACAAAGGAAATCAGGCAACCAGACTGCCCGCAAGGTGTTCACCAAGCTCTTCACGCGAGGCGACAACGGTATCAGCGCTGCAGTCAGCAAACTCTTCTTCAGACCCATAGCCCCAGAGTACACCGATAGACCGGACACCATTTTCTTTTGCTGCAATAATGTCGTGCTTGCGATCCCCGATCATGATGCATTGCGAGGCATCCAGCTTTTCCTGTTCAAGCAGATGAGCTAGCAGGTCCACTTTATTGCTGCGGGTCATATCCAGCTCGGGGCCGTAGGTCTTCTCAAAGAACCCATCCATCTCGAAGTGAGCCACGATCTTTTCTGCATACGACCAGGGTTTGGAAGTACACACAAACAGACGATCCCCACGATCCTTTGCCGCTTGCAAAAGCTCGATAATCCCGTCGTAGCGCTCGTTTTCAAAAAGCCCCACAGTGGTATAACGCTCCCTGTAAAGACGAATAGCTTCAAGGATCAGCGCTTCATCTTCTGTGTTCAGCACCTGACGATACGTTTCTGTGAGAGGAGGCCCGATTACAAAGGCGAGTTCTTCAGCCGGAGGAACCTCACGGCCAAGCTTTTCAAGTGCGTACTGAACACTCGTTACAATGCCAACAAACGGATCTGTCAGCGTTCCATCCAAATCAAAAAGCAGAGTGCGCAAAGCCATACCCCCAGCAGAGGAGCTGGCTTCGCGCCAACTCCCTATTCAAATTCCATGATAACGGCATCAACAGCAAGACTGTCGCCCGGTGCAGCTTTGATAGCGCTTACCACACAATCACGCTCGGCCCGAAGTACATTTTCCATTTTCATGGCTTCAACAATAGCCAACTGCTCACCAGCCTTCACTTCCTGCCCTTCTTCCACATGCAGCGAAACAACAAGCCCCGGCATTGGGCACAGCAACAGGTTAGATGTATCCGGAGCAACCTTTTCAGGCATCAACGCGGCGAGTTCAGCATTGCGCGGGGTCATTACCTTGGCAATCACCGAATAACCCTGCCAGTCCAGCTGATAGCCATTCTCGACCGGACGCACCTGAACACTCACAGCGCGCTCACCAACACGGCCCTTCCAAAGCATATCACCTGGAACCCAATCAGCGGCAATCCGCGCGCGCGGGCCACCATCAACGCACACATCAATATCAAGCGGCGTAACTGCCATGCCTTCAATCAGTTCCGCATCCAGCCTTTCACCATTGATCAGAACACCCCACTCACGGCGCACACCGCCATGATGCGGACGCAGACGGCCCGGTAAATGATCAAGACGCTCACGTTCAATCAGATGCATGGAAAGCGCAACTGACGCCAGCACATTGCGCGCTTCCTCATCTGGAGTAGCGGGCTCAAAACCATCAGGATATTCATCGTCAATAAAGCTGGTCGACAGCTGGCCGGATCGCCAGCGCGGGTGCTTCATGAGCGATGCCAGGAACGGCACGTTATGCTGGATGCCATCCACCTGGAACTCATCCAGTGCAGTGCTCATGCCTTCAATTGCTTCAGCACGGGTCGGCGCATAAGTCACCAGCTTCGCGATCATCGGATCGTAGAACATGGAGATCTCGGAGCCTTCCACCACGCCGGTATCATTACGCACAACGAAAGCACCATGATCACCTTCAACAGGCGGGCGATACCGTGTCAGACGACCAATGGACGGCAGGAAGTTGCGGTAGGGATCTTCCGCATAAATCCGGCTCTCAATAGACCAGCCGTTGAGCTTGACGTCCTCCTGTTTGAGGGAGAGTTCCTCCCCAGCAGCAGCACGGATCATCTGCTCAACAAGATCAACACCGGTGACGAGTTCTGTCACTGGGTGCTCCACCTGAAGACGGGTATTCATTTCAAGGAAGTAAAAGCTCTTGTCTTGCCCAGCGACGAACTCAACAGTACCGGCACTGTCATAGTCAACGGCTTTGGCAAGTGCCACCGCCTGCTCGCCCATCTTGCGGCGCGTTTCTTCATCCAGCAGCGGGGACGGAGCTTCCTCAATCACCTTCTGGTTTCGGCGCTGAATAGAACATTCGCGCTCGCCCAGATAGATTACGTTTCCATGCTTGTCACCCATCACCTGAATTTCAATGTGCCGTGGGTTCTCAATGAACTTTTCGATAAAGATACGGTCATCACCAAATGAGCTGATGGCTTCAGACTTCGCACGCTCAAAGCCATCCATGGCTTCTTCATCACTCCACGCGATGCGCATGCCTTTACCGCCGCCGCCAGCAGAGGCCTTGATCATTACCGGATAACCGATCTGGGCAGCGATACGCTTGGCATCATCAGGGCTCTCAATCAGCCCCATGTAACCCGGTACTGTGGAAACATCCGCCTCTGCGGCAAACCGCTTGGAGGTGATCTTGTCTCCCATCACCTCAATCGCTTTTGGATTAGGGCCAATAAAGACAATGCCTTCCTGCTTCAGGCGCTCGCAGAATTCTGCGCGCTCGGAAAGGAAGCCATAACCCGGATGCACAGCTTCTGCACCGGTCTGCTTGCACGCTTCTATAATCTTGTCGATCACAAGGTATGATTTTGCGGCAGCCGGCTCCCCAATGTGAACAGCCTCGTCAGCCATCTCCACATGAAGCGCATCCAGGTCCGCATCGGAGTAAACGGCAACCGTCTTGATCCCCATCGATTTCGCCGTTTTTATAACACGGCAAGCGATTTCACCACGGTTTGCGATCAGAATCTTTGAAAACATGCGCCCATCCCACATACACACCTTCTTTTACAGTGCAGGGTTGTAGGCACCTGGCCGCGCTTCCGCAACCTCACAATAGGGCGAAGAAACATGCACTTTCCTCAACGTAACAGATATCATCCAAATCTGGAATAAGGTCTCTTCATCACATTTGTACAGGGCATTATTCTGTCAAATGCATTGTATTTCGCGCCGACCTCTGGCAACACAGTTTGCACCCTCAAAGAATTCCTCAGGAGCCAGACAATGAATGAAAACAAGATATTTCTGGAAGGCTTGTCATTCTTTGCATTCCACGGCCTGCATGATGAAGAAGCCAAACTGGGTCAACGCTTTATCATCGACCTGACCTGCTGGGCAGACTTTGAAAAGGCAACCACCTCAGACAACTACGAAGACACCATCTGCTACGGCACACTTGCAAAAACTGTAGAGGATGTTGTGATCAACTCCCGCTTCAACCTACTCGAGCGCCTTGCCGGAGCCATTTGCGAGGCAGTTTTTGCTATGGACCAGCGAGTTTCCAAAATCAACGTGAAAGTTAATAAGCCATCTGCGCCAGTTCCGGTGCATACCGGCGGTTTTGGGGTGGAAGTAACACGTGCAAGACCTACCAGCACCCGTTAATTCATCCGCATACTCTTTAGTAGCGGGTAACCAAACCTTTTCTTGTTACTCGCACTGTTCCGCGATCGCCTTCTAAACTTATGAAACAGCGGCTTTCAGGCCAGTACTTTCATTTGTTTTATAAGGCAACGGACCCTATGCGAAATGTTCCTACTACTATTATTGTTGGAAGCCTCATTTCACTACTGTGGGTAGCCTCGGCCAACGCGCAGGGGCGCCCCGATGCCAGAACCATGACCTGCGAACAGGCCAGACAGCTCGTCTCCGACCGCGGCGGCGTTGTGGTCACCACAGGTCAACGGACCTACCAACGCTTTGTTAAGGACAGAAGGTATTGTGAACGCAGTGAAGTGACACACCGCGAGTGGACCCAAACTACGGACAACCGTGCCTGCCAGATCGGATACCGCTGTTCACCACGCACACGGCGGAACTAGCAGCACGGAGGCCACCATGCGGATTTCAACACTACTCATTCTTGGCAGCACACTGGCCTTTGCAACACCAGCCCCCGCACAAGCCCGCCCGGACACCCGTCAAATGACATGTGACCAAGCCCGTTCAACCGTTCAGCGGGCTGGCGGTATTGTTTTAAGCACAGGCACCCGAACTTACGACCGCTATGTCTCTGATCTCAGGTATTGCGAACGCTCAGAGCGTTTGAAGAGCCGTTGGGTTCCTACGAGCGATATGCGGCAGTGTTTTATCGGTTACACCTGCGAGCCTCCACGCAACAGCGGTGATCGGTTCTTCGACTAAGATCTTTTTCGGCCTGCACCAGCATATTCGTGCAGGCCTGCCTGTGCGCCTCTAGAACAAGCTCATTCACACCCGCTCTACCTGAGCATGGTTGCGCACATCATATTGCAACACCATCAAGCAAAATTGTGTGCTCTGTCACAGACAGACAAGTAATCCCCAAGAGCACAAAGACACGAATTCGTTACCCTATGAAATTTTAGGTTGTGAAAAGATGATTTTGTGCTCCAAAACACATCTTACTCAATTTTTTCCAGTAAACATACAATCATCAACGAACAACAACAAACACAAATCGTAAATACAAAACCACAAGACAGAGATTAACTTATAAAAACAAAACAATAACTACAACATCAATAGATATAAGACGGCACGATGCTGCCTTGTATCAGTCTAAATTGCAAAGACACGCCGTAAAAAATAACGATGACCGGCAATACCCCATCAGGAAGACTACTCCATCAAGTCTTCCGCTCTGAAAAACGACTAATACTGAAAGTAAAACCAATGAAAAAGATCGCTCTGACACTCTCCGTACTCGGCCTCGTATCCGCAGCTTCTGTTGCTCAGGCCGCTTTGGTAAATACTGGTGACCTGACCTCCTCCCAGGCCAAATCACTTGTGCAGGACAATGGCGCAATCGTGCTGTCCACCGCCCCTGGCATTTACGATCGCTATGTTGCAAACGCATCCTTCTGTGCCGCAGATGAAGAAACACAGCGTGCTTATGTTGTGACCAAGGACTCCAACCACTCCCTCATCGGTTACACCTGCGTCATAGACAACAACGAGCGCTAATTTCTAACGCGCCCCAAGTTAGAAGCACTCCCCATTATCAAACTTTACGGGAAGGACTGGTCACTCCAGCCCCTCCCCCAAAAAACCGACACATACTCTACAAATTTGAAAGCAAGACCAATGAAGAAGATCGCTCTGACCCTATCCGTCCTCGGCCTCGTATCCGCAGCTTCTGTTGCTCAGGCAGCTTTGGTGAATACTGGTGACCTAACCACCTCTCAAGCCAAAACACTCGTGCAGGACAAGGGCGCAATCGTATTGTCCACCGCCCCAGGCATTTACGATCGCTATGTTGCAAACGCGGCTTTCTGTGCCCCACATGAAGACACCCAGCGCGCCTACGTCGTGACCAAGGACTCCAACCACTCCCTCATCGGTTACACCTGCGCCGTAGACAACGACGAGCACTAATTTCTAACTCGCCCCAAGTTAGAAGCACGCCCCCATCAAAAAGCTCAAAAGGGAAAGGCTGTTGCCCCAGCCTTTCCCGCAAAAAACTCATAAAAAATAGAAAACTGAAAGCTAAAACAATGAAAAAGATCGCTCTGACACTCTCCGTGCTCGGCCTCGTATCCGCAGCTTCTGTTGCTCAGGCCGCAAACGTTCCCCTCATCAACACCGCAGACCTGACCGGTTCCCAAGTAAAATCCTTGGTACAGAACAAAGGTGCCGTCGTTCTGAAAACAGGTTCAGGTCTGTATGACCGCTACGTATCCAATGCGTCTTTCTGTGACACTCAGGAAAGAACCCAGCGCGCCTATGTTGTAACCAAGGACTCCAACCACTCCCTCATCGGTTACAGCTGCGTCATAGACAACAACGAGCGCTAATTTCTAACGCGCCCCAGATAAGAGCGTCCAAAAAAAACTGCGGCCCGGTTTTCGGGCCACAGGTACCGGTAAAAATAAGAAGTGAGAGCGTGGTGCGTGACTGAATATAAACGCGGCAAGCTCCACCCCCCCCTATCGACAAAACCCCGACCTTCTGTGCAAGGTCGGGGTTTCTTTTTAGGTCAGGTCAGGCAAGCATTGCCATTAGAGCGGAATGTTATCGTGCTTGCGCCAAGGCATCTGCTGGTTTTTGGTCCTCAACATGGCCAGCGCCCGCGAAATACGCATTCGCGTGGACTGAGGCATGATCACCTCATCAATATAGCCCCGCTCCGCAGCCACAAACGGGTTTGCAAACCGGTCTTCATAATCCTTGGTCCGGCTTGCAATCTTCTCAGGATCATCCAGTTCGTTGCGGTAAAGGATCTCTACCGCCCCTTTTGCACCCATCACAGCAATCTCCGCAGATGGCCATGCATAATTCACATCACCGCGAATGTGCTTGGAACTCATCACATCATACGCGCCGCCATAGGCTTTGCGGGTGATCACTGTGATTTTAGGAACAGTGGCCTCCCCGTAAGCAAACAGCAGCTTCGCTCCGTGTTTGATCAACCCACCATATTCCTGCGCAGTCCCCGGCAGGAAGCCCGGAACATCCACGAACGTGACCAGTGGGATGTTGAAGCAGTCACAAAAACGAACAAAACGCGCTGCCTTACGGCTTGCATCACTATCCAGCACGCCTGCAAGAACCATAGGCTGATTGCCAACAATGCCGACCGTACGTCCCTCAATACGGCCAAATCCGGTAATGATGTTTCCGGCATAGCTCTTCTGAAGCTCAAAGAAGTCTCGTTCATCAACGGTCTTCAAAATGAGTTCGCGCATATCGTAGGGCTTGTTTGGATTATTCGGAATAAGCGTATCCAGGCTCTCATCCAAACGCGATGGATCGTCATAAACTGACAGCTCAGGCAATGGCGCCTGATTGTTCATCGGCAAATAATCCACCAAACGGCGGATCTGGAGCAAGGTCTCCACATCGTTATCAAACGCACCATCGGCAATGGAGGATTTGGTGGTGTGGATGCTCGCCCCGCCCAGCTCTTCAGCTGTCACCGTCTCATTGGTCACTGTCTTAACAACATCAGGACCGGTCACGAACATGTAAGAGGTATCACGCACCATGAAGATGAAGTCTGTCATGGCAGGAGAGTAAACATCACCGCCAGCACATGGCCCCATAATGACGGAGATCTGCGGAATAACACCGGACGCCTGAATATTGCGCCAGAACACCTCGCCATAGCCACCAAGCGCGGCCACACCCTCTTGAATACGAGCACCACCCGCATCGAAAATACCAATGATCGGCGCCCGGTTCTGCAGCGCCATATCCTGAATTTTCATAATCTTCTCTGCGTGTGTCTCAGAGAGCGAGCCACCAAACACAGTAAAGTCTTTTGAGAACAGATAAACAGTACGACCGTTGATCGTACCCCAACCAGCAACAACACCATCTCCCGGGAAGTGGGCCTTCTCCATCCCGAATTCGGTACAGCGATGCTGCTTAAACATATCGAATTCTTCGAAGGACCCTTCGTCTAGCAGAATTTCGATGCGCTCTCGTGCCGTGAGTTTTCCGCGTTTGTGCTGCGCATCAATGCGGCGCTGTCCCCCACCAAGCTGCGCTTCATCACGTCTTTTTTCTAATTCAGCTAGAACTTCCTTCATAAGATATCTCAGCTCCCAATCTATCTGAGTTATCTCCTAGCACGCCCCTACGCAAAAAAACTAGTAAGTCGTTGGATTGAGAAGTCTCTTGCAGTGCAACAAAATTCCACAACCCTACGGCACCCCATAACCCTTGAAAATCAAGCATTCCGGGGTGCGGCAGCCATCAAACTCAGTCTGCCTCATCCGCACTGCCGGCATTCAGCAATCCATATTTTTCTTCACCAATGTTCTCAAGAAGCTCCAGCTGCGTCTCGAGGTAGTCACAGTGCCCCTCTTCATCTGCCAGCAGGGCATCAAACAGCGCCATTGTCACGAAATCACCCTTCTGCTCACAGAACACGCGGGATTCGCTGTAATATTCAATGGCTTCGCGCTCTCCAGCCAAGTCAGCTTCCAGCACTTCCTTCAGTGTGGAGCCGATACGTAGCGGCGCAATCTGCTGCAGGTTTGGGTGTCCTTCAAGAAAAACCACCCGCTCAACCAGCCGGTCCGCATGGTGCATTTCCTCAATGGATTCAGCGCGTTCCTTCTTAGCAAGTTTGGTATAACCCCAATCCTCTAGCAGCCGGAAATGCACCCAATACTGATTGACCGCTCCCAGCTCCATGGAAATGGCTTTGTTCAAACGTTCAATGATACCATCTTTTGCTTTCATCAGATCTCAGTGCAAGCACTGCTCCTTTGGGAACGCAGTTAAAATACAACTCGTTACGAACCAAAGCGCATACGAGTGGTGACCTTATATACATAGTTCACCCACTCCCGCCGCCAACCCAATTCCTTGATTGTTCCTAATGAACTGCTAGCCTGAAACAAACAACTTTAGCGCAAAAAAAGAGCCGCCTCGGAAGGGCGGCTCTCTCAAATCAAAAACAGAAAGCTGGGCAGCTTTATTCGCCGGTGTTAGCCGGGTTTGCATTGAGCGCGCCATAGTTCTGCTCGCCAATTTTCGCAAGAAGCTCAAGCTGGGTTTCAAGGAAGTCAATATGACCCTCTTCATCCGCCAGCAGATCATCAAAAAGCTTCATTGTGACGTAGTCGCCTTCGTCGTTACAAATCTCACGGCTTTTTGCGTAGGAAATGCGTGCTTCATGCTCACCAGCCAAGTCCGCTTCCAGAACCTCTTGCAGATTGGTGCCGATCTTCAGCGCTCCAACTGTCTGCAGGTTCGGGTGGCCACCGAGGAATAGAATACGCTCGATCAGCTTGTCAGCATGACCCATCTCTTCAATGGATTCCTCACGCTCTTTCTGCGCCAGCTTGCCAAAACCCCAGTCATCCAGCAGGCGATAGTGCAGCCAGTACTGATTGACAGCTCCAAGCTCCAGTTTCAGAGCCTCATTAAGCCGCTCAATAACTTTTTCATTGTGTTTCATCAGCGGAAATTCCCTAGTCTTTATGATTGTGGCCGCATCTGGCGATATTTTCGTTTTAAACGGTATGATTGATATCAACCGCGCTGCAGCATCCACAGTTGAACAGATTCGATAGTACCACGGCAATTAAATTCAACTTGCACACATACTACAAACCTTTGATTTCTTTCTATGATATCCTCAGAAGCTCACATAAAGAAAAAGCGCAGCCACTGGCCACGCTTTGCAGGTAGTCTAAAAAAGCCAAGGCTCTTAGCTTTCTTCTGGTGCTCCAACCAGAATAAGAGCTGCTGCGCTAAATTCATCATTTTTGAACCGGCGAATGCGGGCAGCTTCTTCATCCTGACCCCATTGCTCAATGTTCCAGTCTTCGTCAACATGAGCCGCAGACCAGACCGTCTCCGCGTCGAATGCCTTTTCAGCCAAAGCCAGTGCAAGAAGTGCAGAACCGCAAATGGAGGTTACCGTATGAATCGCAGCAAGCTCAAGCGCATCATATTTGTCGAGCTGCGCACGGTAGGCTGAAATCACCGCCTCATCCTGCACAACATGCATGATCCCCTCAACCAATTTGAAGCGGCCACCAAGCAGCTTTTCCGCCCAGTCCAGAACCGGCTCCCACTGCTGTTTCTGGCGAGCGACCAGCTCGGCAGGAGAATCAGCGCGGTAGCAAAGATGATCATTCCCCGCATATCGGGTGATCTCGTCTGCAACATCCGCAAATTTCTCTTCAACTGCATCAATCGCAGAATGGGCAATGCGAGTCAGCGGCATAGTGCCCGGATTAATCTCTTTTTCCTGCAGCTCCCACTCGGCAGCCACAGCTTCCGCAATCACTTCACCCTTAAACACCAGTGAGTTTCGCGCCGGTGTCTTGATCGAGCGACCATCCAGCAAAACAGCAAAGACACCGTCTTTCAGCTCAACACTAACACGCTCGTAAAAGCGCTTCGGCAAGTTCACTTTGGTGTGTTCACGTGCAGCCTGAACAGCATCAACTGGCCCTTTTGCAATGTCATCTGCAATCTGCTCAAAAATGTCACGCATTATGCGACTTCCTTATCCCACTTAAAGTGCTGGCTCAGCACAGGAATGAGTTCATGAAACTGATTGATAATATAAGTGGCACCAGCGCTCTTCACATCATCAGTGCTATGATACCCCCATGTAACCCCGACAGATTTTACACCTGCATTGGCAGACATCTGCATATCGAAGGTCGTATCACCAATCATAATCGTATTTTCCAGGAGTGCGCCGGTCTCGCTCATCGCCTGAAAAATCATGCCAGGATTGGGCTTCGACGGCGCAACATCCGCAGTCTGCATGGTGGCGAAAACACCGTCCAGCTCATGCAAACCAATCAGATGCTTCATACCACGGGAATGTTTTCCCGTTGCGATACCCAGCAGCACATCATCACGGGCAGACAACTCCCGCAGAGCCTCCAGAGCCCCTTCATAGAGCGGATCATACTCGCGGCCCTTGGCCCGCATTTCCCAGATAACCTGCTGGTATCCCTTGATCATGTTCCCGATCAGCTCAGGGTCATTGCGACCCAGCAAATGCTCAAAGGCCACATGCAGGGTTAGGCCGACTGTCGAAAGAATCTCATCGCGCGATGGCACGGGCAAATCGACGGAACGATAAGCCGCCGTAAAACCGATCATAATATTGTCTTGGCTATCCGCGAGCGTACCGTCGCAGTCAAACACAATGAGATACATGGAAGTCAGCCCATTTTTCTAGTTCTTATTCGGGTTCATTGATGTCAGGATCATACTCCTTCACATCCATTCCGAGCAAATTCCACGTCTGCTGCATATGCGGTGGCAATGGCGCGGAAACATCAATCACACCGTTGCCTGATGGATGCGGAATAACAATCCGGCGCGCTAGCAAATGCAATTTGTTCTGAATGCCGCCCGGCAGTTCCCAGTTCTTGATGTTGAAGTATTTTGGATCACCAACAATCGGATTACCTATGTGCGCCGCATGCGCACGAAGCTGGTGCGTACGACCTGTCACCGGCTTTAGGGACACCCATGCCAGCTTCTGGCCAGACTGCTCAACCACATTGTAAAGGCTGACCGCGTGCTGCGCCTCATCATCACCGTGCTTGGCAACGCGCATGCGCTCTTCGCTTTCATCCCGCGCCAAATACGTGGAGATCCGACCCTGACGAGGCTTCGGCACACCTGCAACCATCGCCCAATAGATCTTGCGAGTGTTACGATGACGGAACGCCTTGGTCAGCTCCTGAGCTGCCCGACGGGTCTTCGCAATCAGCAAGATACCGGAGGTTTCACGATCCAGACGATGCACCAGACGTGGCTTATCGCCCTTCTGGTTGGTGAAGGCATCAAGCATACCATCCACGTGACGGGTCAAGCCAGAACCGCCCTGCACAGCAAGGCCAGCCGGCTTGTTCAGCACCATCACATGTGCATCTTCAAAGAGCATCATCTGCTCAATGGCTTCCCGGTCACTGTCAACAAGCTTACGCGGACGAGGTCTGGCGTTATTGCGGTCATCAGCTGCAAGTTCAACCCCAAGCGGTGGAATGCGGATCTCTTGTCCTTCTTCCAGCCGGGTCGAGCTTTCAGCCCGTTTTCCATTCACACGAACCTGTTTTGTACGCAGCAGTTTCTGCAAGCGGCCAAAGCCAAGTTCGGGGAAATTTTCTTTAAACCAGCGGTCAAGACGCATGCCTGCATCATCTGCATCAACGCGGCGCATCTCGATCTTGACGGGGCTGCCACCATTGTTTTGCGGGGCTGCTTTTTTCTGGGAGCCACTCATGGGTGAAGGTCCTGACTTTTAACGCGGCGGCAGCACGAAGAGTGCGCCAGCCGTTCCTATTAAATCCGTTGGCGCTCATTTGGCAGGTGAAGCCACAACATGCAAGCCTTTCACACCAATTCCGCAGGTAAAAACGCAAAAGCATCAAGTTTCCTCGCGTTTTTGCCAGCAACCTGAAAAATCAGGCGAGCACTTGCCGTGTAATATAAAGGCCAGCAAAGAGCGCTGAAACTGAAAGCATGAGCGACACCAGCACGTATGCTACAGTCGCAACCGGCTCGCCGCGCTCCCACAGCACAGCAACGTCCAGTGAAAACGTGGAAAAGGTGGTAAAGCCACCAAGGAAACCGGTTGCAATCAGATAGCGCAGCTCAGAAGAGGCGTTCAGGCGCTGCGCGAGCACTTCAACAAAGATCCCCATTAGCAAGGAACCAAGAACATTTACGGTGATAGTGCCCCACGGAAAAGAAGGGCCCAGAAGACGAAGTCCGGCTAGTGAAACCAAATGCCGGCAAACTGCTCCGGCCCCACCGCCAAGCGCAATTAGGATGAGATGTTTCATGCTCACTCCCTATCGGATTCTAAATAGCATGTCTCGCAGAAAGTGCCCTCTACTTAAGATCGTTTAGAGAAGACCTTATAGACTGCCTCACGGCAGCCCCGCACCAATTCATGATCTTCCAGATGAGTTTCTTCTTCCTCCAGAATATCAAGGAAGATGTCCCGAAGCTTCCGATCCTTCTCAGGTAAAACAGGTCGCTCTGCCTCATAACATTCCTGATAAACATCACGAAGCACCCGCACCAGCCGCTCCGCTGCATTCAAGCGCCCCCACAAATAATCATGCTCGCGCCACTCCCGGTTAAAAAATGCACCAAACATCTGCAATTGAGCGCCCTTCAGATCAACCCCGCCCGGACAAAGCAATTGAGCATCTTTCGGGCTAATCCGGCCCACCTCAATTTTCCGAAGCTCAAACGCATCAAGCGCCTGCTGAACCGGGAACATGCTAGTGTCAAAGAACGGGAAGCCAATATACGCCTCCAAAATACCTTGCGCAGCCTCCAGATCCCCCAGTTTCCCAACCCCGTCAAACACGAGGAAATCTGTCAGTTTATCAAGATCAGAAAGCCCCATGCGGGTGCTGAGCAGGCCAAGGACTTTGCAAACTGTTTCCCGTTGCGGCGATGCCTCTCTCAAGAGCGAGGCAAGTTGAATGGTCTCCGTGCCATAAAAGTCTTGCGACCATCGGTTTTCCAGATTGGTGATTTGCCCATAAAGCTCACGTTTGAACACATCCAGATGGTGGGCAAACTCAACCGTGTCTGCAATCTCATCGTGATGATAGAATTTATTGATCTGCTCAATCAGGAAACGCAACTGGCGAATGCGGTAATCAACGTCCAAAGCCTTCAGTTCATGCAGAATCTGCACTTGATCCCGTTGAGCCCCCCCGTCCTCTTCTTTCGCAAAGGTCAACGCCTTCACCACCAACTCTTCCACCTTCGCCCAGGACGAAGGCGCAATCTCTCCGCCCTTTTCCACACAGCCCGCATTCTGCTTTTCATAAAGACGAGAAATCAGTGAAACCACGCGATGTGCAAGATGTCCTAAACGCAGCTGTAGATAGCCCGCATTGGCAAAACCACAATGCTCCATAGCAGAAAGTTCTGCACCCTGACGAACACCGAGAAAGTCGCCCTCGGTTTGTGGGAGTTTATGATTTTTTTTCAGCAGCGCCTGCACCTCACGCTGGACCATGGGCAGAGCCGCCTCCGCCACTTCCTGTATGCGCCGCACCTTCATATTGAGCCGCTCAATCTCCTGCAATTCATCCCCGATAGGCTCATTGCGCGGAATATGGGCAAGGGAGGCAAAGATGCTTCTGAAGAAGCCCGGCGGTTCCCGCTCTGCTGGCACATCCCCATGCGAAAATGGGAGTGGGTCCAGATAGAGCAACCGCCGCACCACCTCCTGAGAGGCAGGTCGCTGCGAGATGGAGCCAATGAGCGGCTGAAAAGGCTTGTTCATCACCAGCGAGCCATCAATGAAAATGCGCTCCCCTTCCGCCTCACAGTTTGTATGCAGCACATTGGTCAAGAACGCCTCACGCCCACGCCACTCCAGTCCCTGCTGCTCAAGAACACCGTCCATCTCCGCCACACTCATAGGCGGAAAGGCTCCAGGAAAACTCGAGGTCGCTCTGGCCGCAAACACAAGATCGGGAATGAACTCCGCACTCATCTGGCTTTTCAAAACACCAGATACATCATTAATTGCATCAAACTTTACGATGCGCCGGTGATCCAGCTCCTCAATGAACTCCGGATCATGCAGTGCAATGCGGCGCAGCACACCGTGAAAGTCCGTTAGCGTCACAAACAGTTGCAGCTGCTGTCCGACGGGAACCAACGTTTCACCGCGATCATATTCATCCATCGCCCGGCAGGCATCAATCAGCCAGCCAGAATATCGCTCGCCGGAGAACGGCGGAGTAAACCACCGTGAGCTAATAAAATCCCGAAGCTTGGTGCGCGTCTCCTGATTATGAGGAACTTCCGCCCCCAAATATCCCAGCAGCTTATCTAAAACAGGCGCGAGCACCCGCTTGGCCTGCCTGCTGACGCCAGAGTTTTCGTTCGCTAGCTCCTCAACATCTGCAAGGGATAGCCATAAATCACTGTGGTGTTTGAGCGGCAAATCATGGGCCAGCGCCCGCGCCAGCATAATCGCATTCACGCCCCCCGCGGAGGCACCGGAGATCGCATCGATCACAACACGCAGATCCAGTTCCGGACCAAAGCTTTCAAGAAGATCGAAATAGGATTTGGCCGAGCCTTCAAGCGTAATATCGCTCTCACCGTCCCGGCGAATTTGATAGAGAACATGCGAGGCACGCTGAAGATTGAGCAGCTCACGAGTAACGCCGTGCATATAAACGGCGAGCGAAACGCCGCCATACAGCACCAGTCCCAGTCTCAGTTCCAGCTGCCTCATTCCACATACCTAGCTTTATCTGTTGCCAGTGTGCGAACAAGGCCGCCTGATTGCAACCAGCAAACCCAAACAAAGTTACATAGAGTTTGTGTCTGGACCCGAAAATGGAGTCAGCTTCTCAAAGCAGAGATACAAGGAGCCTATATACGGGGCGCTAATATTGCGTCAGACGAGCCATTTTAGTGACCACCGCGCTCTTTTCTCAAACGGTCCCAATAGCTCAGACGCTTTTGAATATCGCGCTCAAATCCGCGCGCATTCGGCTCATAATAGCTCTGCCGCCCCATCTTCTCAGGGAAGTAATCCTGACCCGAAAACGCATCCGGCTCATCATGATCATACCGGTAGCTCTCACCGTAGCCCATCTTTTTCATAAGCGTGGTCGGTGCATTCAAAATGTGCTTGGGCGGCACAAGAGAGCCATGCTCCCGCGCATCCATACGGGCCGCCTTATAAGCAAGATAAGACGCGTTGGATTTCGGGGCCGTCGCCAGATAAACCGCAGCCTGAGCAAGCGCATACTCCCCTTCCGGAGAGCCAACCAGCTGAAAAGCATGGCGCGCCGCATTCACCTGCACCAATGCATTGGGATCAGCCATACCAATGTCTTCAGAGGCCATCACCGTAAGCCGACGCAAGATGTAAAGCGGATCTTCTCCGCCCTCCAGCATCCGGCACATCCAATAGAGCGCCGCATCCGGGTCCGAACCACGAATGGACTTATGCAGCGCAGAGATCAGATTATAGTGCCCATCCTTCGTCTTGTCATAGATCGGCGCACGCCGCTGAACCACTTCTGCAAGCCGTTCAGCGTCAAAAACCTCATCGTCCCCCGCTGTCCGCCACACATCTTCCGCCAATGTCAAAGCAGAACGTCCATCCCCATCAGCCATGCGCACGAGCGAAAGCCGCGCGTCCTCATCCAAAGGCAATGAACGGCCCATTACCTCTTCTGCGCGCTTGAGCAAATCAATCAACGCATCTTCATCAAGGGAATGGAAGGTAAGAACATGGGAGCGTGATAACAACGCCGCATTCAGTTCAAAACTCGGGTTCTCCGTGGTCGCCCCAACCAGCGTGATGGTGCCATCCTCCATCACCGGCAAAAAGCTATCCAGCTGAGCCCGGTTGAAGCGGTGGATCTCGTCAACGAACAGCAAGGTCCGTTTACCCGAAATCTGTCGTCCCTTCGCCCGCTCAAAGCATTTCTTCAGATCAGCAACACCAGAGAAGATCGCAGAGATCTGCTCAAACTCTAATTCCGTTGCATCTGCAAGCAACCGCGCAACAGTGGTCTTTCCCGTCCCCGGAGGCCCCCAGAAAATGAGAGAACCCAGAGAGCCGGATCGCAGCATACGGCTTAAAATGCCACTCTCACCTAAAAGGTGGCTTTGTCCGACAACATCCTCCAGAACACGAGGCCGCATGCGATCTGCAAGCGGCCTGTCTTCCAGTTGATCCATCCCATTGACGGAAAATAGATCACTCATGGTCTCTCATCATTCCTCTGGGCACTCGTAAAACATCAGAGGCTTCACAAGTGCATTACCGCAAACTCACCTGCCGCAACTGACCATCACGTTTAAAGGTGATGTTCCATACACGCTGCCTTTTTCGCGTCAGACTGGCAAGGTCTTTGGTGTTTTCGACTTCTACACCATTGACCTCAACCACGATATCACCCGGTTTAAAGCCAACATAAGCCGCCGTACTGCGCGCCTGAATATCAGCAATCACAACGCCGGAGAACTCGTTGTACATACGCAGCTCTTCTGCAACAGCAGGAGACAGGTTCATAACCTGTACACCGGTAAATGGCGAGTTCCCTTTGATCTCTCGTGTATCTCTTGCCACAGTTTCCGGTGCACGCTCAAGGCTGATATCCACCGTGAAGGCTTCACCATCGCGCAACACCTCAAAACTGGTCTCCCCTCCGACCTTCTTGGTCGCAAGGCGATAACCATAAGCATCCGGATCATCCACCTCTGCACCACCAACTGACAGGATCAGATCACCAACACGAATACCGGCACGCGCCGCAGGGCTATCCTCCTGAATGCTTGTCACAAGCACACCATTTGGACGCTCCAGCCCTAAACTCGCTGCAATATCCGCACTTACAGGCTGAACACTTGTGCCAATCCATGGCCGACGTACGATACCACCGTCATCAGCGGCGGAGGCTACCACTTCCACCATATTGGCCGGGATCGCAAACCCGATGCCATTGGAGCCACCGGAGCGGGAGAAAATGGCTGTATTCACACCAACAAGACGTCCATTCAAATCCACCAGCGCACCACCCGAGTTCCCTGGGTTAATGGCCGCATCCGTCTGAATGAAGAACTGATAATCCGAGACGCCAACCTGATTTCGTGCCACAGCAGAGACAATACCCTGTGTCACGGTCTGGCCAACCCCAAACGGGTTGCCGATCGCAAGCACCAGATCTCCGACCTCCAGCTCGTCCGAATTAGCAAACGGCACAACGGGGAAATCTCCATCGGGATCACGTACCTTGAGAACCGCAAGGTCAGTACGCTCATCCTTTAAAATAATGTCAGCATCATATTCACGCCGGTCAGCAAGGGCCACACGCACCTCATCAGCCCCTGCAATCACGTGGTGGTTGGTGATAATCGTTCCGTCGGCAGAAACAATCACACCGGACCCCAGAGAACTCTGAACACGGCTCCGCGAGCGCGGTGCAAACTGGTCTGCCTGATCACCAAAGAACCGGCGAAAGAACGGGTCGTTGAAGAACGGTGAAACTCTGCTGCGCTCCTGTACGGTACGGCTTGCATACACATTGACCACCGCAGGAGACACCTTCTTCACCACAGGCGCGAAAGAGAGCGCAATTTCGGCTTTAGACGTCGGAACGTTCTTCTCGCTGGCCCCGACACTGGCCCCCAGCACCGCGACCAGACCGGTAGCGCCAAGAACCGCACAAAAAAGCACGCGAGCAGTAGACTTCCTGATTTGACCCATTCTGAAATCCCTTCGGCAAGAGCCCCCACATCAAAATGACTATTTTTCATAAAATTCGGGAGCAGCAAATTACAGATAAGTCTGCAATATGGAAATGAAAAGGCCAATCTACAGGTTTTGAGCAGCAAGCACGCATCCCTCAAAACTCTATGTGGATCAGGAACCCGCAACAGATTGAGTGGCCTGACCAGATCACACCTTGTGCAAACGCAAAACGCCGGATCTCCCCGGCGCCTTACTCATCCCGATAAAATCTGGCAGCAATCAGGCTGCCCGGATGTTTTCAAGGTATTCTTCAACCATACTTTTCAGCTCTTCAGACTGATGGGTCAGCTGTTTGGCAGCACCAAGGACATTTTCCGCTTCATGACCGGCATCACTTGCAATCATGCTCACACGGGTGATTGCCTGCGCAACCTCAGAACTTCCCGAAGTCACCTGCTGAATGTTGCTGGAGATATCCGTCGCCGTCACCGCCTGCTCCTGCACAGCCCCTGCAATTGCAGTCGCCGCTTCATTCACATCCGCAATAACCGTGCTGATTTCCTTGATGGCCGCAACAGCTTTTTCAGTCTCAGCCTGAACAGACTGGATCTGAACACTGATCTCGCCAGTTGCCTGACCAGTCTGGTTGGCTAGCCCCTTAACCTCAGCGGCAACAACTGCAAAGCCCTTACCTGCCTCACCAGCACGAGCCGCCTCGATGGTCGCGTTCAGAGCCAGCAGGTTGGTCTGGTCGGCAATGTCATTGATGAGAGAAACAACCTCTCCAATGCGTTGCGCCGCTTCCATAAGCCCATTCACTGACACTTCCGCCGCAGCAGCCTTCTCAGCTGCCTGTTTGGAAACATCAGCTGAACGACGAACCTCACGGTCAATCTCACCAACGGTCGCAGAAAGCTCCTCAGCAGCACCCGCAACAGCCTGAAGGTTCATTAAAGACTGCTCAGAAGCAGAAGATACCGTCTGGGCTTCTGTGTTGGTTTGCTCGGAAATGCTCGCCATGCTCTTTGCAGTGGTTTCCAGATTTCCGCCTGCATCCGTCACAGTGGTCAGGATACCGCGAACTCCAACGTCGAAGCCTTCATTCAGCGAATCCACAAGCTTCACTCGTTCTTCCTGAGCCTTTTGTTCCCGCACTTGCTTTGCATCAAGTTCTTTGGCACGGATCAGCCCTGCTTGGAACGACTGCACCGCACGGCCAATATCACCGATCTCGTCTTTGCGCTGCGCAGAGATAATCTCTACATCCAGATTGCCACTCGCAATCTGCCCGAGGTTAGCGGAAAGGCGGTTGAGTGGCGTGGAAAGGCTACGCGCCATAAATATGCCAATCGCAGCAACAAACGCCAGCACAATCAATCCGATAACGATGATCTCTTTTGCTAGGGAATGAACGACCGCAAGAGCTTCATTCACATCCGTCTTCGCAACGATCACAGCCGGAAGCTTCTTAAACTCAAGCGGCAAGGCCAGAACAAACTGTTTCTGAACTTCTGCAAAGCCTACATTGGTCTCTGGATTGGCTTTCAGGTCCGCAACAACCTTCTCAACGACCTCAGGGTCATCTTTCTTCACCAAAGCAGTCGGAACATCAGAGAGAATCTGATTGGAAAGGATTGTACCATCAAGACGCCCCAGATAGGTCTGACCTGACTCGCCCATATTCTCGCGATTTTGCAGAACACTATCAAAGAAGGAAGAATCCAGCCGAATGGTAATCACGCCCTTGAAGTCCACCCTATTGAAGTCTTCGATGAACACTGGGGCGGAGATCAGAAGAGACGCAGAGTTTCCGTCGGGCGCATATTCGGCCATATCGGAATAGATCACATCGCCTTCACTGGCCTGAGCAGCCTTCTCAAATTCCTTGCTTAGCAAACTACCGGAAAGCTGCCCTTCTCGAACACTCTCCAGAAATTCCGAAGACTTGCTCGCCGTGTAAATCACCATGCCGTTTTCATCCATGATCAGGATGTCCGCGTAACCGCCACCGGTTACACTGGCAAGAAAGTCTGGATGAACCACCGCATGGCGCCAGGAATAAAGCGTCTTGTTGCCATCACCCGTCAACTGCAACCGATCTGCTGCCGTGGACCCGCTCTTCTGGAAGTAGGCAAGAATGTCCTCCTTGTCCGCACTCAGAGAATCCATGGAGGCCAGCAGGTCCGTCATGGTAACGCGCATCGCGTTACTCTCGACCAGACGCTTGATATCGGAATCAACGCGCTCCAGCTTCTCATCGAGAGTATCCCGACGCGCCTGAGCCACGAGAACAAGCTGCGTCTTGCTTGCTTCGGTCAACGCGCTCTCAGCACGTGTGTACCCAAGGAATGCAACGACAGCACTCGCAATAATTGCAAGCCCAACCATGATGAATGGAAGACGAACAGCAATACGATTAAAATAATTTTTGACTCTTGGCGAGGATGCAGAGCCGCTCTCATCCAATTTAGAACGCATGTTAGCCCCCGAGTAATACGTTAGGGGCAGTGTCAGACCATTGGGTTAATCACTGCTTAAAACAAACATTTAAAACAGCTATCAATTCCAATAAATCTCAAAATACTAGTATGATTTTGCTATGTAATTCCGAAAACCTGAGATTCCAGCACTCACCCTGTGGTAACGCGCACGGAAGCCAATCGGCACTACATCAAACCACAGTTCCACCTGCCAAAACTCACGCAGAGTAAGAATATCCCCTACTCCGCCAACAATGCGGATGCCCGCTCAACCAGATTGAACCAGACAACAAAAAAGGGTGCCCAAAGGCACCCTTTTTCAATTCGCTTACGCGATAAGCTTATGCAGCAACTTCCGTTTCTGCAGCTTCTTCAGCTTCAGCGCGTGCACGGTCTGCAGCGCCTTTTGCTTCAACGTCGCGATCAACCAGCTCGATAACAGCCATTGGTGCATTGTCACCATGACGGAAACCAGCTTTCAGCACACGAGCGTAACCACCCTGACGGTCCGCATAACGCTCTGCCAGGGTATCAAACAGCTTGGATACCATTGCAGTGTCACGGATCTGGGAAATCGCCTGACGACGTGCATGCAGGTCGCCGCGTTTACCCAAAGTGATGAGCTTCTCGATGATTGGACGCATCTCTTTTGCTTTCGGAAGCGTCGTTACAATCTGCTCATGCTGGATGAGCGAAGCTGCCATGTTAGCGAACATCGCTTTACGGTGGCTTGACGTCCGATTGAGCTTGCGGCCGGATTTACCGTGGCGCATGGCCCTCTCCTTTGTTAAGTCAATTGCGATCTGCTTCAGACCGCCGGAACCTCACGCAACGCGCTTGGTTCCTGTTCCTTTAATATTGGTGGTCTTCGTAGCGCTTAGCCAGATCGTCGATATTTTCAGGTGGCCAGTTCGCCACTTCCATACCGAGATGCAGGCCCATCTGCGCCAGAACTTCTTTGATCTCGTTCAGAGACTTACGACCGAAGTTCGGTGTACGAAGCATTTCTGCTTCTGTCTTCTGAATGAGATCGCCAATATATACGATATTGTCGTTCTTCAGGCAGTTTGCCGAACGTACAGACAACTCAAGCTCATCAACCTTTTTCAGCAGCGCTGGGTTGAACGCAAGCTCTGCAACTGAGTCTTCAGGAACCTCACGCTGTGGCTCTTCGAAGTTCACGAAGATAGACAGCTGATCCTGCAGGATACGAGCAGCAAATGCGATCGCATCTTCAGGGATCAAAGATCCGTCAGTTTCTACAGTCATAGTCAGCTTATCGTAGTCAAGAACCTGTCCCTCACGGGTGTTCTCAACCTTATAAGAAACCTTCTTAACCGGAGAATACAAGCTGTCAACCGGAATCAAGCCGATTGGAGCGTCTTCTGGACGGTTAGCAGCGGCAGCAACATAACCCTTGCCGGTGTTAACAGTGAATTCGATGCGAACTTCCGCACCTTCATCAAGGTTACACAGCAGCAGACCTGGGTTAAGAACCTCAATGTCGCCTACAGTTTCAATATCACCAGCGTAGACCGCACCTGGACCCTGCTTACGCAGAACCATACGCTTTGGTCCCTCGCCTTCCATGCGAAGAGCGATTTCCTTGATGTTCAGGATGATGTCAGTCACATCTTCACGAACACCAGGGATAGATGAGAACTCATGGAGAACGCCATCAATCTGAACCGCAGTCACAGCAGCACCCTGAAGGGAGCTGAGCAGCACACGGCGCAGTGCATTACCAAGAGTAAGGCCGTAGCCACGCTCAAGCGGCTCTGCAATCACAGAAGCTTTGAAGCGCGCATCATCACCTGCACGAATGTCGAGTTTGGTTGGCTTGATAAGCTCTTGCCAATTTTTCTGAATAGTCACGTTCATAAACCCTCTGGCTATCCCGTTGACCTGAAGGCCAACTATTCTTTGCCTGGGTGGAAAACTAGCCTAACGAACTGTTAGACGCGGCGACGCTTACGTGGGCGACAACCATTGTGCGGGATCGGTGTTACATCACGGATAGATGTAATAACGAAACCTGCAGCCTGAAGCGCACGCAGAGCGGATTCTCGTCCAGAACCTGGGCCACGTACTTCTACTTCGAGAGTACGCATGCCGTGTTCAGCAGCCTTACGACCAGCGTCTTCGGCAGCGACCTGTGCAGCATAAGGGGTAGACTTACGAGAACCCTTAAAGCCGAGCGCGCCGGCAGACGACCAAGAGATCGCATTGCCCTGAGCATCGGTGATGGTGATCATGGTGTTGTTGAACGTAGAGTTCACATGCGCGACACCAGAAGAAATATTCTTCCGTTCGCGACGACGCACGCGCGTCGATTCTTTAGCCATTGTATTTCCTAACTTCGATATCTACACCGCCGTATGGCCGGCGGCTCCACCGGATAACCGGCTAGCTAGTTATTTCTTCTTACCAGCGATCGCTTTCGCAGGACCCTTACGGGTGCGAGCGTTGGTATGAGTGCGCTGACCGCGAACAGGAAGACCACGACGGTGGCGCAGGCCACGGTAGCAACCCAAGTCCATGAGGCGCTTGATGTTCATTGCAGTTTCACGACGAAGATCACCTTCTACGATGTAATCAGCGTCGATTGCTTCACGGATCTTCAGAACTTCTGCGTCAGAAAGTTCGTTAATGCGACGCTCTGCAGCAATACCGACTTTATCGGTGATTTCCTGCGCGAATTTCGCACCAATACCATGAATGTACTGCAGCGCGATAACTACGCGCTTATTCGTCGGAAGGTTGACGCCAGCAATACGTGCCACGTTAAGTTTCTCCAATTGCGAGGGAGCGATTTGCACCCTCTCCCACATTCTTTTGCCGATAATACGCCAACAACCTGAAAGATTGAGGGCGCACCATCACACAGCAAAAAGATCAGCCTCGGTTTCCCAAGGAAAACCGGCGCCAATCGATTATGGTGTCGATGTGCGCCGGCTATACTTTATTATAAAGGCAAGCGCAAGCGCCTGCCTTCAAAAAGCACGGATTAAACCGTGCTCAAAATCGTATCGATCTCTGCAGCAACCTCGTCGACAGACTTCATGCCATCGACAGTCATCAGCATATTGCGCTCGCCATAATACTGGACAAGCGGAGCGGTTTGCTCATTGTAAACTGCCAGACGCTTCTTCAACGAATCTGCATTGTCATCGGAACGTACTTCTGCGCTCTCGCGAGCACGGGTTTCGATCCGCTCAAGAAGGATACCTTCGTTAACTTTCAGCTGAACAACAGCATCAAGTCTCTGGTCCTTCTTCTCAAGCAACTCATCAAGAGCATCAGCTTGAGCAATGGTGCGTGGAAAACCGTCCAGAATAAAACCCTTTGCGCAATCAGCCTGATCAATACGATCAGAAATGATGGTGCAAATCAGGTCATCAGAAACAAGATCACCGCGTGCCAGAACGTCTTTAACCTTTAGGCCGACTTCTGTTTCAGCTGCAACAGCTGCACGAAGCATGTCACCAGTAGAAAGCTGGACGATACCATGCGCCGCAACGAGCCGACCTGCCTGAGTGCCTTTACCAGCACCAGGAGGGCCAAGAAGAATCAGTCTCATCTACGTTTCCCCCTCAACTTCGATTTCTTCACCAAGCCCTCGTACTGATGAGCAAGAAGGTGCCCCTGGATCTGAGAAACGGTATCCATGGTGACGCTAACAACAATGAGAAGAGACGTACCACCGAAGTAGAACGGCACACCCGTTGCTGAGATCAGGAACTCTGGCAACAAACAAATGAGAGTTATGTATATTGCACCAACGACAGTAATGCGAGTTAGCACATGGTCAATGTACTGCGCAGTACGTTCGCCTGGACGAATGCCTGGAATGAAGCCACCATGCTTCTTGAGGTTGTCTGCTGTCTCACTCGGATTGAAAACAATCGCGGTGTAGAAGAAGCAGAAAAAGATGATTAATGCTGCATAAAGAGCCATATATGCTGGCTGTCCATGCCCCAGAAGCGTTGTGATTGTAGTCAACCACCCCGACGATCCGGTAGCATCACCGGCCTGGAAACTGGCAACAGTCGCTGGAACCAGCAACAAGGAGCTCGCAAAAATCGGTGGAATAACACCCGCCGTATTGAGTTTGAGTGGCAGGAACGAAGTGTTCCCCTCAAACATCTTATTTCCCTGCTGGCGACGTGGGTACTGAATCAGCAACCGCCGCTGCGCACGTTCCATGAAGACAATGACGCCGATAACCACCACAGACAGCACAATAACGAGCAGGATGATTGGAGTTGCAAGCGCACCCTGACGACCAAGTTCCAAAGTGGAAGCAATCGCAGAAGGAAGCCCGGCAACAATACCGGCGAAAATGATCAAAGAAATGCCGTTACCGATGCCGCGAGAGGTGATTTGCTCACCCAGCCACATCAGGAACATTGTACCACCAACAAGAGTAATAACTGTTGCAATACGGAAGAACCAGCCCGGATCGATCACAATATTCGCGCCAGCCTCAAGACCAACGGAAATGCCGTAGGCCTGGAAGGTTGCCAGAATCACTGTCCCGAAACGTGTGTACTGGTTTATTTTTTTCCGGCCTTGCTCACCCTCTTTCTTCAACTGTTCCAGCGAAGGAACAACTGAAGTCATAAGCTGGATAATAATCGACGCAGAAATGTAAGGCATGATGCCGAGGGCAAAAATAGCCATACGCTCGACAGCACCACCGGAGAACATATTAAACAGGCCAACAATGCCAGTTTGTACGTTTCCGAAGGCCTGTGCGAGCGCGTCAGGATTAATTCCAGGAAGAGGGATATAGGTTCCGAACCGATAAACCAGAAGCGCGCCTAGCGTGAACCAGATTCGCTTCTTCAGTTCCTCGGCTTTAGCAAAGGCAGAAAAGTTAAGGTTTGAAGCAAGTTGCTCGGCTGCAGAAGCCATTCCGCGCTCCGGTCTGTTTTGGATAAACCCCGAAAAAAAGACAAGGCTGTTAAGCCTTGCCTTCCTTAATTACGACCTTGCCGCCTGCTTTTTCAACTGCTGCAACAGCAGTCTTGGAAGCACCAGCAATTTCGAAGTTTACAGCAGTCTTCAGTTCACCGTCGGACAGAAGGCGAACGCCATCCAGAACGCGACGAACAACGCCAGCTGCAACAAGTGCTTCAACAGTAACCGGCGCGGAAGCATCAAGCTTTCCGGCATCGATTGCAGTCTGAACACGACCCAAGGACACGATATTCAGGTCCTTAGCAAAGATGTTGGTGAAGCCGCGCTTTGGAAGACGACGATGCAATGGCATCTGCCCGCCTTCAAAGCCCTTAATAGCAACACCCGAACGGGACTTCTGACCTTTGACACCACGGCCACCGGTCTTGCCCTTGCCGGAACCGATACCGCGTCCTACGCGGGTACGATCCGTACTTGCACCCGGGTTATCCCGGAGTTCGTTGAGCTTCATGATAGTTCTCCCGGTCCGCTTATGCTTCGTCTACAACGCGAACCAGATGCTGAACCTTGCGGATCATGCCGCGTACTTCTGGAGTATCCTTCAGAGTACGACGACGATGCATCTTGTTCAGGCCCAGACCAATCAGCGTAGCACGCTGATCAGCAGGACGGCGAAGCGGGCTACCGATCTGTTCGACCGTTACGGTCTTTTCAGTATTAGCCATGACACTAACCCTTGTTCCTCAGTCAGCAAAAGCGGGGCTTATGCCTCAGCCTTTACTGGTGCCGCATCATCGTTGTCACGACGACGAGCCTGCAAGGAAGATACCTTGAGACCACGACGTGCTGCAACAGAACGCGGGCTGTCTTCTTTTTTCAGTGCATCGAAAGTCGCACGAACCATGTTGTACGGGTTGGAAGTACCTAGGGACTTCGCAACAACGTCCTGAACACCAAGTGTTTCAAACACAGCACGCATCGGACCACCTGCGATAATACCGGTACCGGCAGGAGCTGCACGAAGCACAACTTTACCTGCGCCGTGACGGCCTTCAACATCGTGGTGGAGAGTACGACCTTCACGAAGTGGCACACGAACCATAGTACGCTTAGCAGCTTCAGTTGCTTTGCGGATGGCCTCTGGCACTTCACGAGCCTTACCGTGACCAAAGCCAACGCGGCCTTTCTGGTCACCAACTACTACAAGAGCGGCGAAGCCGAAACGACGACCACCCTTTACAACTTTAGCGACGCGGTTGATGTGAACGAGCTTATCGACAAATTCGCTGTCGCGCTCATCACGATCCCGGTTATCCTGTCTCGCCATAATAATGTTTCCCGTTCTCTAGGAGCACCAAAAGGCGCTGATCAGAAGCTCAGACCGCTCTCACGTGCTGCATCTGCCAAGGCCTGAACACGGCCATGATAGATGTAACCACCACGATCAAACACGACTTCTTTAATGCCAGCAGCAATAGCGCGTTCAGCAATCAACTTGCCAACAACAGCAGCAGCATCTTTGTTGCCGCCGTATGCTACTTTTACGTCTTTCTCAATGGTAGACGCAGAAGCAAGGGTCACACCCTTGGCGTCGTCGATGATCTGAACGTAAATCTGCTTGGATGAGCGGAAAACGGACAGCCGAGGACGACCATTCGCTACCTTTTTGATCGAACGGCGCACACGGGCGCGACGACGTTCGAAAGAATTTCCATTCGCCATGGTCCCTACCGTTACTTCTTCTTGCCTTCTTTACGAACGATGAACTCGTCCGCATAACGAATACCCTTGCCTTTGTATGGCTCAGGTGGGCGATATTCACGAATGTTCGCGGCTACTTGCCCAATCTGCTGCTTGTCAATGCCGTTGATGACAATTTCTGTCGGCTTCGGACATTTGATTTCTACACCCTCAGGAATGTTGAATTTGACATCATGAGAGAAACCAAGAGCAAGATTAAGTGTTTTACCTTGAACCTGCGCACGGTAACCAACACCGGTAATCGCCAGCTGCTTTTCGAAGCCGGTGGTCACACCCTGAATGAGGTTAGCGACCATGGTGCGGGACATACCCCACATAGAGCGCGCAGTCTTGGACTGGTTGCGCGGATCAAGACGGATACCATCATCCGCCATCTCGACCGAGACGAGATCGTTGACCACGAAGGAGAGTTCCCCCTTCGGGCCTTTTACGATAACTTCCTGGCCGTTGATCGTTGCCGTTACCCCGCTTGGCACGGGGACTGGCTTCTTGCCAATTCGAGACATAAGATCAACCTGTCTGTTATTTCAGTTAATCGGGCTAAGCCGCGTCAGAAGACGCGGCAGAGCACTTCACCACCCACATTTTTCTCACGTGCATCGTGATCTGCCATCACACCCTGAGGTGTGGACAAAATAGATACACCCAAGCCGTTTGCAACGTGTGGGATGTTCTTGACTGAAGAATACACACGACGACCAGGTTTAGATACGCGCTCAATGGTGCGAATCACTGGCGTACCGTCGAAGTACTTCAGTTCAATTTCAAGTTCGGACTTTCCACCACCGAAGTCTACAGCGGTATAACCACGGATGTAGCCCTCAGAGATCAGAACGTCCAAAATGCGAGCGCGCAACTTAGAAGCAGGTGTGCTTACTTTAGATTTGCGACGCATCTGCGCATTACGAATGCGCGTAATCATATCCCCGACTGGATCGGAAATCGACATAGCAGTAACTCCTTACCAGCTCGACTTCACGAGACCCGGGATCTTGCCCAGGGAACCCAGCTCACGAAGTGCAATACGAGACATCTTGAGCTTGCGGTAATAACCGCGTGGGCGACCTGTGACTTCACACCGGTTGCGTACCCGTGTAGGCGCGGAATTGCGCGGCAGCTTTGCAAGCTTAAGCCGTGCAGTAAATCGCTCCTCCAGGGACAGGCTCTCGTCCTTGGCCATCGCCTTCAGGGCAGCACGCTTGTCAGCAAACTTGCTGACAAGAGCTACGCGCCGCTTATTTTTCTCGACCGCGCTTTTCTTCGCCATCGTCTGTCCTCGTTCCTTTCCCGTATACCGCTTTTATTTGCGGAACGGGAAGTTGAACGCGCGCAGAAGTTCACGCGCTTCGTCATCGGATTTCGCTGTGGTACAAACAACAATGTCCATACCCCACATTTGATCTACTTTATCGTAGTCAATTTCAGGGAAAACAATGTGTTCTTTAAGGCCCATAGCGTAGTTGCCACGTCCGTCGAAGCTCTTCGGATTCAAGCCACGAAAGTCACGTACACGCGGAAGCGCGATTGTGATCAAACGATCCATGAATTCGAACATCTGGTTACGACGAAGTGTAACTTTAGTACCCAGCGGCATATCTTCACGAACCTTAAAGGTCGCGATAGATTTTCTAGCACGGGTAATAACCGCCTTTTGCCCAGCAATCAAGCTCAGATCTTCAGCAGCGATACGAGCCTTCTTGCTGTCACCAACAGCTTCACCAACACCCATGTTCAATACGATCTTTTCGACCGATGGAATCATCATTGGGTTGGTGTAGTTAAACTTCTCCTGAAGCTCACCACGCACTACATCTTTGTAGTGCGCTTTAAGCCGTGGAGTGTAGGTAGCGTCAGCCATCAATCACGTCTCCTGAACGCTTAGCGACACGAACAGTGGCGCCTGCATCATTAGTCGTGAAACCGACGCGGGTCGGCTTGCCATCCTTAGGATCAGCAATGGCAATGTTGGAAAGCTGAATTGGAGCTTCCTTTGCGATGATTCCACCCTCGCTCTGCTGGGTCTGGCGCTGGTGACGTTTCACCATATTTACGCCACGCACGACAGCGCGGTTGTCGGATGGGATCATCTGGAGAACTTCCCCAGTCTTTCCTTTGTCACGACCGGCAATTACGACGACCTTGTCGCCTTTTTTGATCTTCGCGGGCATCAGAGCACCTCCGGCGCAAGCGAAATGATCTTCATGTGATTCTTGCCACGCAGTTCACGAGGAACTGGGCCAAAAATACGTGTTCCGATCGGTTCTTTGTTGTTGTTGATCAGTACGGCCGCATTGCGGTCGAAACGGATCACACTGCCGTCAGCACGACGGATGTCCTTAGCCGTGCGAACGACGACCGCTTTCATCACGTCGCCCTTTTTAACACGACCCCGAGGAATTGCTTCTTTGACGGAGACAACAATGATGTCGCCAACGCCAGCATACTTCCGTTTGGAGCCGCCGAGCACTTTGATGCACATGACACGACGTGCGCCGGAATTATCGGCTACGTCGAGGTTTGTTTGCATCTGAATCATGACTCGTCGCCTTGTTCTTTCTCAGCATTCTTAAATCAGAAATGCTGGATGCGTTCACTAGCTCGCTGCTTCAGCAGAAACAACGGTCCACTTCTTATTCTTAGAGATTGGAGCACACTCTTCGATTTGAACTGTGTCGCCAACCTTGTAAGAATTATTTTCGTCATGTGCACGATACTTCTTCGTACGGCGCACAACTTTTTTCAGCAAAGGGTGGGTAAAGCGACGCTCTACCTTAACCGTTACTGTCTTTTCGTTCGCATCGCTAACAACGACACCCTGCAAAATACGCTTTGGCATCATTAGCTCCTTATGCGTTATCAGACAAGCGCTTGACGCGCAGTACTGTCTGGATCCGCGCAATGTCCCGGCGAACCTGACGGACACGAGCGGTGTTTTCGAGCTGACCTGTGGCCTTCTGGAAACGCAGGTTGAACTGTTCTTTTTTCAGTTCTTCCAGGTTTGCCTTGAGCTCATCAGAGGTCTTAGCTCTTACGTCGCTAGCCTTCATGGCCTTTTCCTTTCGATGTCCGATTACTCGCCAATGCGCTGGACGAACCGGCACTTAATTGGGAGTTTAGCAGCGGCCAGACGCATTGCTTCACGAGCAATATCTTCAGACACACCGTCCATTTCGAACATAATGCGACCAGGTTTTACCCGGCACGCCCAGTACTCAGGAGAACCTTTACCCTTACCCATGCGGACTTCAGCCGGCTTGGAGGACACAGGAACGTCCGGGAAGATTCTGATCCACACGCGACCCGCACGTTTCATATAACGGGTCATTGCACGACGGGCTGCCTCAATCTGGCGAGCGGTGATCCGCTCTGGTTCCATAGCCTTAAGACCATAGGCACCGAAATTGAGGTCCGTTCCACCCTTGGCGTTGCCATGGATGCGGCCCTTGTGCTGCTTGCGGAACTTAGTACGCTTTGGTTGCAGCATCGCTTTTCTCTCGCTTTAATAGTTAAGCCGTGTGAGGCGCTGCTTACGCAGCGCGCTCACGCCGACCGCCACCTTGGCGTTCGCTCTTGCCACCACCTTCGGTCGCACGACGTTCAGAAGCCATTGGATCATGTTCAAGGATTTCGCCCTTGAAGATCCAGACTTTAACGCCACACGCGCCGTAAGCGGTGTGTGCTGTCGCAGTACCGTAGTCGATGTCTGCACGTAGAGTGTGCAGAGGCACGCGACCTTCACGATACCATTCGATACGTGCGATTTCCGCACCACCCAGACGACCACCGCAGTTAATACGGATGCCCTGGGCACCAAGACGCATTGCAGACTGAACTGCACGCTTCATGGCACGGCGGAATGCAACACGACGCTCGAGCTGCTGAGCAATGGATGCTGCAACAAGTGCTGCATCTGTCTCTGGCTTGCGCACTTCAACAATGTTGAGGTGCACCTCAGAATTCGTCATCTCGGACAGCTTCTTGCGAAGACGCTCGATGTCCGCACCTTTTTTACCGATAACAACACCTGGACGACCAGAGTGAATAGTTACGCGGCATTTTTTGTGCGGGCGCTCGATGACAACCTTGGAGATAGCAGCCTGCTTCAATTCCTTGAGCAGGTACTCACGAATGCGGAAATCTTCGTGAAGAAGATGACCATATTCGTTTTTGCCAGCAAACCAGCGGGAATCCCAAGTCCGGTTGACACCAAGACGGAATCCGATTGGATTAATCTTCTGACCCATCAGGCTGCCTCCTCAACTTCACGAACAACGATGGTCAGATTGGAAAACGGCTTCATAATCCGTCCAACACGACCACGTGCCCGTGGCTGGAAGCGCTTCATTACAAGCGCCTTGCCAACATACGCCTCGGCGACGACAAGATTGTCGACGTCGAGATCATGGTTGTTCTCAGCGTTTGCAATTGCAGACATCAAACATTTCTTGACGTCGCCAGAGATACGCTTGCGGGAGAAGGTCAGGTCAGCAAGAGCAGACCCTACCTTCTTACCACGGATCGATGCAGCAACGAGATTGAGTTTCTGAGGAGAAACTCGCAGCATACGAACTACTGCTTTTGCCTCGCTGTCGGCGAGCGTCCGCTCATGCTTCTGCTTGCCCATCTCTATTTCCTCTTCGCCTTTTTGTCAGCGCCATGACCGTAGTAGGTGCGGCTTGGAGCGAATTCGCCCAGCTTATGACCTACCATGTCTTCGCTGATCAAAACAGGAATGTGCTTCTGACCGTTATAGACGCCAAAAGTCAACCCCACAAAGTGCGGAAGAATGGTGGAGCGGCGGCTCCAGGTCTTAATGACCTCTTTACGGCCGGACTCGCGAACCTTATCCGCTTTCTTCAGGAGGTAACCGTCGATGAACGGCCCTTTCCAGATCGAACGTGCCACGATCCGTTCCCCTTACTTCTTCCGCGCATGACGTGAGCGTACGATAAACTTATCGCTAGCCTTATTACGTCGTGTGCGCTTACCTTTGGTCGGTTTGCCCCAAGGGGTAACCGGATGACGTCCACCGGATGTACGACCTTCACCACCACCATGAGGGTGGTCGACAGGGTTCATAGCAACACCGCGAACATGTGGACGGCGGCCCAACCAACGAGAACGACCTGCTTTACCCAGGTTGATGTTCCCGTGATCTTGGTTGGAAACTGCGCCGACGGTTGCCATGCAAGTGCCGAGTACACGGCGTTGCTCACCAGACAACAGACGGACTACAGTGTAGCCAGCGTCACGACCAACAATCTGAGCATAAGCACCAGCTGAACGTGCAATCTGCGCGCCTTTGCCTGGCTTCATCTCGATGTTGTGAATGATTGTACCGACTGGGATAGAAGCCAGAGGCATAGCGTTGCCCGGCTTGATATCTACAGCTTCACCTGCAATCACCTTGTCGCCAGCAGCAAGGCGCTGCGGAGCCAGGATGTATGCCTGCTCACCATCATCATAAGTGATGAGAGCGATGAATGCAGTACGGTTTGGATCGTATTCCAAACGCTCAACAGTACCGACAACGTCGAATTTACGACGCTTGAAGTCGATGAGGCGGTAGGTACGCTTGTGACCACCACCAATGTTGTTCGCAGTCTTACGACCGTAGTTGTTACGACCACCGGACTTAGAAAGACCTTCAGTCAATTTCTTGACTGGCTTGCCTTTCCAAAGATCAGAACGGTCTACCTGGACCAGCTGACGACGGCCAGGAGATGTCGGATTAAATGTCTTAAGTGCCATTTTGTCCTACCCCTTAAAGACCGGTCGTCACGTCGATGGACTGACCATCTTCCAGTGTGACCACAGCTTTTTTGAAGTTGCTCTGCTTACCAACAACACCCTTGAAACGCTTGGTCTTACCCTTGCGAACCAAAGTGTTGACGGCTTTGACTTTTACGCCAAACAGAGATTCAACAGCTGCTTTGATTTCCGGTTTAGTGGCAGTGAGAGCAACCTTAAAAACAACCTTGTTCTCTTCAGAAGCGAAGGTAGCTTTCTCGGTGATCACCGGAGATACGATTTTGTCGTAGTGAACGAGCTTGCTCATTAGAAGCGCTCCTCCAAAGCTGCAACTGCCGCTTTGGTCAGGACCAGCGTGTCACGACGAAGAATGTCGTAAACGTTGATACCCTGCACTGGCAGTACATCTACGAGTGGAATGTTACGAGTAGCCAAACCGAAGTTTGCATCTACTTCAGAACCGTCCACGAACAACGCACTGGTCAAACCGAGAGAACCGAGCTGCTCTTTCAGAGCCTTGGTCTTGGCTTCTGCCGCTTTCGCATCTTCGACAACAATGAGGTTGCCGGAAGCTGCTTTTGCAGACAGGGCATGCTTAAGACCCAGAGCACGAACCTTCTTAGGAAGTTCATGAGAGTGCTCACGCACTACTGGACCAAATGCCTTACCACCACCACGGAACTGAGGTGCTTTACGGTTACCGTGACGTGCGCCGCCAGAACCTTTCTGGCGTACGAATTTTTTGGTGGTACCATTTACCTCTGAGCGACCCAGAGTTTTATGTGTACCAGCCTGGCGCTTCGCAAGCTGCCAGCGAACAACGCGCTGGATCAGGTCGATACGTGGCTCGAGACCGAAGATCTCGTCAGACACTGTGATCGAACCCGCAGCATTGCCGCCGAGGGATTTAACCTCGAGTTCCATCACTCACCTTCCTTCCCGGCTTCAGCCGCTGCAACAGCAGAGTTCTGACGGAATGCACCTGGTACAGGAGCGTTCTCTGGCAGAGACTTCTTAATTGCATCACGAACCAGGATCCAACCGCCTTTAGAACCAGGCACAGAACCTTCAACCATGATCAGACCACGTTCTACGTCAGTACGTACAACTTTGAGGTTCTGAGTGGTGACGCGTTCAGCACCGAGGTGTCCGGCCATCTTCTTGCCTTTGAACACCTTACCTGGATCCTGACACTGACCGGTAGAACCGTGCGCACGGTGTGAAATAGACACACCATGTGAAGCGCGACCACCACCGAAGTTGTGACGCTTCATCGCACCAGCAAAGCCCTTACCGATAGAGGTGCCGGTTACATCCACGAACTGACCGTTAAGGAAGTGGTCAGCTGTAAGCTCAGCACCAACTTCGATCAAGTTCTCTTCAGAAACACGGAACTCAGCGAGTTTGCGCTTAGGCTCAACCTTTGCAACTGCAAAGTGGCCACGCATCGCGCGGTTCGTGTTCTTAACTTTTGCCGCACCTACGCCCAACTGAAGCGCAGTGTAGCCGTTCTTGTCTGCCGTCCGGTGAGCAACAACTTGACAGTTGTCTAGACGCAGTACTGTAACGGGCACGTGTTCACCTGCCTCGTTATAAATACGGGTCATACCCACCTTCTGTGCGATCACTCCAGAACGCATTACTGTGTCCCCTTGCCGCACTTAGAGCTTGATCTCGACGTCAACGCCAGCAGCCAGGTCGAGCTTCATCAAAGCATCAACTGTCTGTGGTGTTGGGTCGACGATGTCCAAAAGGCGCTTATGTGTGCGCATTTCAAACTGATCGCGGCTCTTTTTATCAACATGCGGGCCGCGAAGTACTGTGTACTTCTCAATCCGCGTCGGCAACGGAACTGGTCCACGCACTTGTGCGCCGGTCCGTTTCGCCGTGTTCACGATTTCCTTAGTGGAAGCGTCAAGAACACGGTGATCAAACGCCTTCAGGCGGATCCGTATATTCTGGCCGTTCATGACTAATCCTTAACTGAGCAAAACAACTGCGGTTCAACACAAGATCGAACCGCAGTCCAAACTCAATTCTTATTCAATGATTTCAGCTACCACACCAGCGCCGACGGTACGACCGCCTTCACGGATAGCGAAGCGCAGACCATCTTCCATAGCGATTGGTACGATAAGTTCAACTGAAACAGCAACGTTATCACCAGGCATCACCATTTCTGTGCCTTCTGGCAGAGAAACAACACCAGTCACGTCAGTTGTACGGAAGTAGAACTGTGGACGGTAGTTGGTGAAGAATGGAGTATGACGCCCACCCTCTTCCTTGGTGAGGATGTATGCCTCAGCCTTGAACTTAGTGTGAGGAGTAACGGAACCTGGCTTACACAGCACCTGGCCACGCTCAACATCTTCACGACCAACACCACGGATCAGCGCACCAATGTTATCGCCAGCTTCACCCTGATCGAGCAGCTTGCGGAACATTTCAACACCGGTAACAGTGGTCTTAGCTGTATCTTTAACGCCGACGATCTCAACTTCGTCACCAACGTGAACGATACCACGCTCTACACGACCGGTTACAACAGTACCACGGCCAGAGATAGAGAACACGTCTTCGATCGGCATCAGGAATGGCAGATCACGTGGACGGTCTGGAGTTGGGATGTACTCGTCAACAGCAGCCATCAGCTCAGCGATCTTGTCTTTACCAATCGCGTCATCACGATCTTCCAGAGCTGCAAGAGCAGAACCAGCGATGATTGGAATATCGTCGCCAGGGAATTCGTAGGAAGACAGAAGTTCACGAACCTCCATTTCTACGAGCTCGAGAAGCTCTTCGTCGTCAACCTGGTCAACCTTGTTCATGAAGACAACCAGCGCAGGCACACCAACCTGACGAGCGAGCAGGATGTGCTCACGGGTCTGAGGCATTGGGCCGTCTGCAGCGTTAACAACGAGGATCGCACCATCCATCTGAGCCGCGCCGGTGATCATGTTTTTCACATAATCGGCGTGGCCTGGACAGTCAACGTGTGCGTAGTGACGAGCTTCGGTTTCATATTCAACGTGTGCTGTTGAAATGGTGATACCGCGAGCACGCTCTTCAGGAGCGCCATCGATCTCGTCATAAGCTTTAAAATCACCGAAGGATTTAGTAATCGCAGCGGTCAATGTAGTCTTACCGTGGTCAACGTGGCCAATTGTGCCGATGTTGACGTGCGGCTTATTACGTTCAAATTTTTCTTTAGCCATCGGATCTCTCCGTTCTCTCTTGAATCCCTTTGACTGGTCTAATGAGGTTAGGCGTATTTCGCCATAACCTCGTCAGCAACAGCCTGCGGGACTTGGTCGTAATGATCGAACACCATGGAATACTGCGCACGTCCTTGGGACATGGAACGCAAGTTATTTACGTAGCCAAACATGTTAGCCAGCGGAACCATAGCAGTGATAACGGTCACGACACCGCGGTTTTCGGTACCGGCAATTTGACCACGACGGGAATTCAAATCACCAATCACGTCACCCATATAGTCTTCTGGAGTGACAACCTCAACCTTCATGATAGGTTCCAGAAGCTTTGGACCTGCTTTAGCCACAGCTTCTCTGAAACCTGCACGACCTGCGATCTCAAACGCGAGCACAGAAGAGTCAACATCGTGGTAAGCACCATCAGTGAGGGTAGCTTTAATGTCGACCATCGGGAACCCAGCGAGTGGACCGGAGGACATGACGGATTCGATACCTTTGGAAACACCAGGGATGTATTCCTTAGGAACGTTACCGCCAACAATCGTGTTAGCAAACGCAAAACCTTCGCCAACTTCATTTGGCTCGATTGAGAGTTTGATGCGAGCAAACTGACCAGTACCACCAGACTGCTTCTTGTGGGTATAATCCACATCGGCAGGCTTAGTAATGGTTTCACGGTAAGCCACCTGAGGCGCACCGATGTTTGCTTCAACCTTGAATTCACGCTTCATGCGATCAACAAGGATGTCCAGGTGAAGTTCGCCCATACCAGCAATGATTGTCTGGCCGGACTCTTCATCTGTCTTCACGCGGAAGGACGGATCCTCAGCAGCCAGGCGGTTCAGGGCAAGACCCATCTTCTCCTGGTCACCTTTGGTTTTAGGCTCTACAGCGATCTCGATAACTGGATCCGGGAACTCCATGCGCTCCAGAATAACCGGCTTGAGAGGATCACAAAGAGTATCACCAGTAGTGGTGTCCTTCAGGCCTGCGATAGCAACAATGTCACCTGCGTAGGCTACATCGATATCATCGCGGGAATTTGAGTGCATCTGCATCATACGACCGACGCGCTCGCGCTTACCTTTAACAGTGTTAAGAACGGAAGTACCTTTGTTCAAAACACCAGAGTAAATACGTGCGAAGGTCAAAGATCCAACGAACGGATCGTTCATGATCTTGAATGCGAGCATACCCAGTGGTTCTTCATCAGAAGATTCACGGGTAGTTTCTTCTTCAGTCTTAGCGTCGATGCCTTTAATGGCAGGAACTTCGATTGGAGAAGGCAGGTAATCAACAACTGCGTCGAGCAGAGGCTGAACACCTTTGTTCTTAAATGCGGTACCGCAAAGCACTGGAACGAAGTCACCTGCGATTGTGCCTTTACGAATCAGCTCCTGAAGCTTTTCGGTGGATGGCATTTCGCCTTCCAGGTACGCTTCCATTGCTTCTTCTTCGACTTCAACAGCAGCTTCGATCAGCTTGTCGCGGTATTCTTCAGCACGATCAGCAAGGTCAGCAGGAATGTCCAGCTCATCCCAGCTTGCGCCGAGAGCTTCACCATTCCAAACCAGAGCCTTCATCTTCATCAGATCGACAACACCAGCAAATTCGTTCTCAGCGCCGATTGGCAGCTGCAGACAAACTGGGGTCGCACCAAGACGTTTCTCGATCATTTCTACACAGCGGTAGAAATCAGCACCGAGCTTGTCCATCTTGTTGACGAAGATCATGCGTGGAACGTTGTACTTATCAGCCTGACGCCATACGGTCTCAGTCTGAGGTTCAACACCAGCATTCGCATCGAGAAGTGCAACAGCACCATCAAGAACACGCAGGGAACGCTCAACTTCAATCGTGAAGTCAACGTGACCTGGGGTGTCAATGATGTTCAGACGCTTACCGTTCCAGTGTGCAGTAGTCGCAGCGGAGGTAATGGTAATACCACGCTCCTGCTCCTGCTCCATCCAGTCCATGGTGGCTGCGCCATCATGAACTTCACCGATTTTATGGGACTTACCAGTATAGTACAGAATACGTTCTGTAGTGGTCGTCTTACCAGCATCAATGTGTGCCATGATGCCGAAGTTACGGTAGTCCTCAATTTTGTGCGTACGTGACATAACGTCAGCCTCTATCTCGGGAGATTACCAACGATAGTGCGAGAACGCACGGTTAGCTTCAGCCATCCGGTGGGTGTCTTCGCGCTTCTTAACGGAGTTACCACGGCCATTCGCAGCATCCAGCAATTCGCCAGACAGACGACCAACCATTGTGGTTTCGTTACGACCGCGAGCTGCAGAAATCAGCCAGCGGATAGCCAGTGCCTGACGACGTTCGGTACGAACTTCGACTGGAACCTGGTACGTTGCACCACCAACGCGGCGAGAGCGAACTTCTACCTGAGGCATAACGTTTTCGAGCGCCTGATGGAACATCTCGATTGGGCTAGCCTTAGCTTTCGCTTCGATCGCATCGAATGCACCGTAAACGATGCGTTCTGCAGTGGATTTTTTACCATCGAGCATTACTGCGTTCATGAACTTAGTAACGACGATATCTCCGAACTTTGGATCCGGAATAACTTGACGCTTTTCAGCGGCGTGACGGCGGGACATATCAGTCTATATCCTATTATTTCGGACGCTTAGCGCCATACTTGGAACGACGCTGTTTACGATCTTTAACACCCTGGGTGTCAAGAACGCCGCGGATGATGTGGTAACGAACACCAGGCAAATCCTTTACACGACCACCACGGATCATGACAACGGAGTGCTCTTGGAGGTTATGACCTTCACCCGGGATGTAACCAATAACCTCAAAGCCATTGGTCAAACGGATTTTTGCCACTTTACGAAGCGCTGAGTTAGGCTTCTTAGGAGTGGTTGTATAAACGCGAGTACACACGCCACGCTTCTGCGGGCACGCTTCCATCGCTGGAACTTTGTTCCGCTTTGCCGGCACTTTGCGCGGCTTACGGATCAACTGGTTGATCGTTGGCATAATTTGCCCTTTAACTACTTTTGCTCTTCGACCGGACGCAGTTTCTGGTAGACATACGCACGCGCACCAAATCCACGAACCAAAATCCGTGAAGGGCGCTGCGAAACCAGAGGACCACGGAGTGATCCGCGGTCTTGCATTCGACTTGTGTTCGCCTTTGAACCCGACAACGTTTAAGCTTCAGTACTCCGAGGCGAGGCGCCTCAGGAGAAGGACATTGCTTACTGCTTGCCATAAGGTTGCCGGAACCTACTCATCAAGACACTGTTCGTCAAGTCCTTTCCAAGAGATTCTTGGGCTCACACGCCCAGATTCCGGCGACCTATCCCAAGTTTCACGCAGTTTCAGCAACTTCATCGCAAAAGACCTCAAAATTTCGAGGTGCTTAAGTCTTCATTTCAGTTTGACTCCAAGCATTAAGGGCAAGTTAAGCACAGCTCCACTCTGACTCACCGTCACTTCAAGGGCGCATCTGATTCTTAAAGCTCTCACCTAAATTGAGTAAAGCCCTTTAAGGATAAATACTGCACGCACCAACACCACTAACCTTACATGCGCAATCACAGGTGCCCCTACGCCATTGGCACCACATCGCAAAGGAACTATGCTCCAGCTATGCCTCTCATTGAGAAAGTCTGCCCAATCATTCTACGCCAGAACAACAACCATGTTGAACTGCTGGCATTCACGCACCCACTTGCCGGAAGGCAACTCGTCAAAGGAACGATCGAGGCTGGAGAAGAGCCGTCAGCAGCGGCACAAAGAGAGCTGAGAGAAGAAAGCGGACTGGAGCTGTACACACCCCTACAACCTATCGGCTCGCACCCCATCGGCAGCGACAACCAGCTCTGGCACTTCTTCGCAGGCCACACCTCTGGACTTCCGCAACTCTGGCAACACGAAACTCTTGATGACTTCGGGCACACCTTTTCATTTTTCTGGCATCCACTGAACAAGCCGCTCGATGAAACATGGCACCAAATCTTCCACGAGGCGCTCAACTTCGTCTTGCCGCACCTCTCCTTTCTACCGACAACCAATCCAACACGCATCAGCCTGCACAGAACGCCCGCATGACCACGCCGCCATATCTCAAAGCCTCCGCTCAAAGAAGACACCCTGCCCTCCCCCAAAACGCAAAAAAGGAGAGGTCCCCCTCTCCTTTCATAAATCCCAAAATCAGATTGATAATCTCACTTTAGAAGGTGATCACTGAAACATTGCCAGCCAGTGCGTCTTTGTAAGGCTGAACGAAGAACTCTTCCTCCGGCACCTCGGTGATGTAACCCAGCTGGTCCAAAGCCGCATCAACGAAGCCCTGCTCGCCAAGTGCTTCCACTGCGCGGCGGACTGCACCATCATCATCAGGGGCTGTTACCATAACGTGGAACGGAATCCCCTCTTCCTCATCGCCACCTTCTTCTTTCCACGCTCTACCCATGATCAGGTAGACCACTGGAGGTGTGTCCTCACCATTTGCTTCGCCGTTCAAATCAGACATGTCGTTTCCCTCATTGCGCCACGTGATCAATCCGGTTGGGCCGGAGAGAGGCGCACTCATTCAAATTCTAAACCGTACCTCATCGACCCGTTATGAGCCGCCCAACGCGATACATTCAATCTTTTTTTCGCCAGCCTGAGACTAGTGACCTCATCAACGACCTGACGAAAACGGAAAAGCCGCCCCAAGGGGCGGCTCTGCCTGAACTTAACTTGTCCTGCCCCTTAGAGCTGGTCGTTGCGGCTCAGATCTTCCAGCATGGAGTCCGCGCTGGCAGCAGTAGACGCTGCACGGCGGGCATCCTGAATAAGATCATCACGCAATGTCGCAATCTTACGAGTGCGGTTCATCGCTCCACCTGTACCCGCAGGGATCAGGCGGCCAACAATCACGTTCTCTTTCAGACCGTCCAGCGGATCGGTCTTACCGAAGACAGCTGCCTCGGTCAGAACGCGCGTTGTTTCCTGGAACGATGCAGCAGAGAAGAACGAACGAGTCTGCAAGCTTGCCTTGGTGATACCCAGCAGAACCGGAACACCCTTAGCAGGATCACGTGCATTATCAACCGCACGTACGTTTGCTTCTTCGAACTCGATCTTATCAACCTGCTCACCAGAGAAGAACTCGGTCTCACCCGGATCGGTGATCTCAACTTTCTGCAGCATCTGGCGAACAATCACCTCGATGTGCTTATCGTTGATACCCACGCCCTGCAGACGGTAAACTTCCTGGATCTCGTTGACGAGGAAGGCAGCCAGTGCCTCAACGCCCTTAATCGCAAGAATGTCATGCGGAGCCGGGTTGCCGTCGATCAGGTATTCACCCTTCTCGATGGCGTCACCTTCCTGCAGATGGAAGTGCTTGTTCTTTGGAATCAGGTATTCGACTGGCTCCAGGCTCTCATCGTTAGGCTCGATGATAATCCGGCGCTTGTTCTTGTAGTCACGACCGAAGCGGATCGTACCGTCAATCTCTGCGATAACCGCATGATCTTTCGGACGACGTGCTTCAAACAGTTCAGCAACGCGAGGCAGACCACCGGTAATATCTTTCGTCTTTGCAGATTCCAGAGGAATACGTGCAAGAACGTCACCAGCAGAAACCGTATCACCCAGCTGAACCGACAGGATCGCGTCAACGGAGAGCAGGGAACGGGCATCGCTACCGCGAGCCAGCTTCTTGATCTTGCCGCTTTCGTCCTGAACAACGATTGCAGGCTTCAGATCAGCAGTACGCTGAGAAGAACGCCAGTCAATGACCACACGCTTGGTGATACCGGTCGCCTCATCGGCAGTTTCCTGAACAGACGCACCATCCACCAGATCTTCAAAGCCGACGCGACCGGAAACTTCGGTCAGGATCGGACGGGTGTATGGATCCCATTCAGAAATACGGTCACTGCGCTTGATTGTATCGCCTTCGTCAACAAACACCTTCGCACCGTAATTCAAACGATGGGAAGAACGCTCATTGCCGTCACTGTCAACAATCACAACAGACATGTTACGCGCCATGACAATGTTATTGCCATCAGAATCGCGAACCACGTTGCGGTTACGAAGTGTCACAGTGCCTTCAAAGTTGGATTCGATGAAGGAGCTATCAACAACCTGTGCCGTACCACCAATGTGGAACGTACGCATGGTCAGCTGTGTACCTGGCTCACCAATGGACTGCGCAGCGATAACACCAACAGCCTCACCAATGTTCACCTGAGTACCACGTGCAAGGTCACGACCATAACAGGTCGCACATACACCGGTTCTGGTTTCACAGGTCAGCACAGAACGGATCTTGACCATCTGGACCTTGGCAGCTTCGATAAGCTCCACGTCCTTCTCGTCAATCAAACGGCCCCGAGGAACAAGGACTTCGCCAGTCTTATTGTTCACCACGTCTTCTGCAGCCGTACGGCCAAGAACACGCATACCAAGGGTCGCGATCACGTTACCGGCATCAACGATCGGCTGAACGGTAATTCCGTTTTTGGAACCACAGTCAACTTCAAGAATGATGCTGTCCTGCGCAACGTCAACCAGACGACGGGTCAGGTAACCGGAGTTCGCAGTCTTCAACGCCGTATCGGCAAGACCCTTACGGGCACCGTGGGTGGAGTTGAAGTACTCGAGAACCGACAGACCTTCTTTAAAGTTCGCGATAATCGGGTTTTCGATGATGGAGCCATCCGGCTTCGCCATCAGACCACGCATACCGCCGAGCTGCTTCATCTGTGCTGGAGAACCACGAGCACCGGAGTGCGCCATCATGTAAACAGAGTTCATCTGTTTCTGACGACCTGTGTCCTCTTCGAACTCGGTCGCAGAGATGCGGCCCATCATTTCATCAGCAACTTTGTCGGTACACTTCGCCCAGGCGTCAACAACCTTGTTGTACTTCTCGCCCTGAGTGATCAGACCGTCATTGTACTGCTGTTCATATTCAGCAACCAATGTGGTGGTTTGATCAACCAGCTTCGCCTTGGCATCAGGGATAACCATGTCATCCTTACCGAAGGAAATACCGGCGCGGCATGCGTTCTTGAAGCCCAGCTGCATGACACGGTCACAGAAGATGACGGTCTCTTTCTGACCACAGGCACGGTAAACCGTGTCGATCATCTTAGAGATCTCTTTTTTCGTCATCAGCTTGTTACAGATGTCGAACGGCACTTCAAAATGCTTCGGCAGCAGTTCAGCGATCATCAGACGACCAGGGGTGGTCTCATGAATCTCAGAAGTTGGGTTGCCAAGTTCGTCAACAGACTTGAAGCGACCACGAACCTTGGAGTGAACAGTGATAACACCATTCTCAAGCGCGTGATGCAACTCACCCATGTTACCGAAGGCCATGCCTTCACCCGGCTCACCTTCTGCCATGATGGACAGGTAGTAAAGACCGAGAACAATATCCTGAGACGGAACGATGATCGGAGCGCCGTTCGCCGGATGCAGAATGTTGTTGGTGGACATCATGAGAGTACGGGCTTCAAGCTGCGCTTCCAGAGAAAGCGGAACGTGAACAGCCATCTGGTCACCGTCGAAGTCAGCGTTAAACGCGGAACAGACGAGCGGATGCAGCTGGATTGCCTTACCTTCAATCAGGGTAGGTTCGAATGCCTGAATACCAAGACGGTGAAGCGTTGGCGCACGGTTCAGAAGAACCGGATGCTCGCGGATCACTTCATCAAGGATATCCCAAACTTCCGGACGCTCTTTTTCAACGAGCTTCTTCGCCTGTTTAACAGTGGAAGAGTAACCCTTGGCATCAAGACGGGAGTAGATGAACGGCTTGAACAGCTCAAGCGCCATCTTCTTCGGCAAACCACACTGGTGCAGCTTCAGTTCAGGACCCACTGTAATAACGGAACGACCGGAGTAATCCACGCGCTTACCAAGAAGGTTCTGACGGAAACGACCCTGCTTACCCTTCAGCATGTCTGAAAGGGATTTCAAAGGACGCTTGTTTGCACCCTGGATCACACGACCGCGACGACCATTATCGAACAGCGCATCTACAGATTCCTGCAGCATACGTTTTTCGTTACGAATAATGATGTCTGGAGCTTTAAGCTCGATCAGACGCTTCAGGCGGTTGTTACGGTTGATCACACGACGATAAAGATCGTTCAGATCGGACGTCGCAAAACGGCCACCATCCAGCGGAACCAGCGGACGAAGATCCGGTGGAATCACAGGAACAACAGTCAGGATCATCCATTCAGGACGGTTTCCGGACTCGATGAACGCCTCAACAACCTTCAAACGCTTCGCCAGTTTCTTAGGCTTCAGCTCTGTGGTTGCTTCTGCAATTTCCTGACGGATCTTTTCAGATTCACGCTGCAGATCCATGCTGGCAAGGATCTCACGGATCGCTTCAGCACCAATCATAGCAGTGAAGCTGTCTTCACCGTATTCGTCCTGAGCAGCAACAAACTCTTCTTCAGAAAGCAGCTGACGCAGCTTCAAAGGAGTAAGGCCTGGTTCAATAACAACATAGTTCTCGAAGTACAGGATGCGCTCAAGATCCTTAAGCGTCATATCCAACAGCATGCCGATCCGGGATGGCAGCGACTTCAGGAACCAGATATGTGCAACAGGAGCAGCAAGCTCGATGTGACCCATACGTTCGCGGCGTACACGGGACAAGGTGACTTCAACGCCACACTTCTCACAGATAACGCCTTTATATTTCATGCGCTTATACTTACCGCACAAGCACTCATAGTCCTTGATAGGACCAAAAATCCGAGCACAGAACAGCCCGTCGCGCTCTGGCTTGAAAGTTCTGTAGTTGATCGTTTCCGGCTTTTTAATCTCACCGAACGACCAGGACAGAATTTTCTCCGGGCTGGCGATCGAGATGCGGATATGATCGAAGGTCTGTGCGGGAGCCTGTTGATTGAATAGGTTCATGACCTCTTGCGACATCAGCTCTCTCCTAAAATGCGCGGTTTGGGGAGCGTGCTAGCAAGCAGGCTCCCCTCTTCCGGCATGAATACATGACTTACAGCGAAATACCTTGAAAGGTTTTATTCCGCGGCATCGATTGCTTCAGCGTCATCATTGGCCTTCTGACGCGGTTCCTTATCCTGCAACTCAACATTGAGGCCCAGTGAACGCATTTCCTTGACGAGAACGTTGAAGCTCTCAGGAATACCCGCCTCGAATGTATCGTCACCCCGGACGATTGCTTCGTAAACCTTGGTACGACCAGCCACGTCATCAGACTTGACAGTGAGCATTTCCTGCAAGGTGTACGCTGCGCCATAAGCTTCAAGCGCCCACACTTCCATCTCACCGAAGCGCTGACCACCGAACTGCGCCTTACCACCCAGCGGCTGCTGAGTAACAAGAGAGTAAGGTCCGATAGAACGCGCGTGGATCTTGTCGTCAACCAGGTGGTGAAGCTTGAGCATGTAGATGTAGCCCACAGTGACCTGACGGTCGAACTGCTCACCGGTACGTCCATCATACAAAGTGGACTGACCAGATGGCTTCATCTCAGCGATCTTCAGCATGTCAACGACATCAGGCTCACGAGCACCATCGAAGACCGGGGTCGCGATAGAAACACCATGACGCAGCTGTTCACCAAGCTTGGCAATGCCTTCGTCATCGTATTCTTTAACCGGCTCACCCTTGATGTTGTCGCCGTAGATTTCGATGACTTTACCGCGGAGCGCTTCGATCTCGCCAGACTTACGATATTCATCGTAAAGCTCACCGATCTTCTGCCCCATTCCGGCACAAGCCCAACCAAGGTGCGTCTCAAGGATCTGACCAACGTTCATGCGTGATGGCACGCCGAGCGGGTTCAGAACGATATCAACGTGTTGACCATCTTCAAGGAACGGCATGTCTTCACATGGGTTGATTTTGGAAACCACACCCTTGTTGCCGTGACGACCAGCCATCTTATCACCAGGCTGAAGCTTACGCTTAACCGCAACGAAGACCTTAACCATCTTCATCACGCCAGGTGGCAACTCGTCACCACGCTGCAGCTTCTCAACCTTGTCGATGAAGCGCTGCTCAAGACGCTTACGGCTCTCGTCATAAGAACCACGAAGCGCTTCCAGCTCGCTCATCAGCTGTTCGTCTTCAACGGCAAACTGCCACCACTGAGAACGTGGGAACTCGTTCAGAACGTTTCCGTCGATCTCAACGCCCTTGCGGAAGTTCTTCGGACCACCAACAGCAGAATGACCCATGATCATCTCGGCCAGACGGCCATAGACGTTACGGTCAAGAATTGCCTGTTCGTCGTCACGGTCTTTCGCAAGACGTTCAATCTCTTCACGCTCGATAGCCATCGCACGTTCGTCTTTTTCAACGCCGTGGCGGTTGAATACACGAACTTCAACAACGGTACCGGAAACGCCCGGAGACAAACGCATAGACGTATCACGAACGTCAGAAGCCTTCTCACCGAAGATCGCACGCAGAAGTTTTTCTTCCGGTGTCATTGGGCTTTCGCCCTTTGGAGTGATCTTACCAACGAGAATGTCGCCTGGTTTCACCTCGGCACCAACATACACGATGCCAGCTTCGTCGAGGTTCTTCAGCGCTTCTTCAGAAACGTTTGGAATATCGCGAGTGATTTCTTCAGGGCCAAGCTTCGTATCACGCGCCATTACTTCGAATTCTTCGAGGTGAATGGAGGTGAACACGTCATCGCGAACGATGCGCTCGGAAAGAAGGATGGAATCCTCGAAGTTGTAGCCGTTCCAAGGCATGAACGCGACCATAACGTTACGGCCAAGCGCCAGATCACCCAGATCGGTCGAAGGACCGTCCGCAATGATATCGCCCTTACGAACCCGGTCACCCACGTTCACCAGCGGACGCTGGTTGATACAGGTGTCCTGGTTGGAACGCTGGAACTTCATCAGACGGTAGATATCTACGCCTGACTTGGAAGGATCCAGATCTTCAGTTGCACGAATAACGATACGTGTCGCATCAACCTGATCGACCACACCGCCGCGACGCGCGCCGATAGCAGCACCAGAGTCACGAGCAACGATCGGTTCCATACCGGTACCAACAAATGGAGCCTGCGCACGAACGAGCGGCACAGCCTGACGCATCATGTTGGAGCCCATCAGTGCGCGGTTCGCATCATCGTTCTCAAGGAACGGGATGAGAGACGCAGCAACAGAAACCAGCTGCTTCGGAGACACATCCATCAGGTCAACACGATCAGAGGTGACCAGAATGTTTTCACCAGCATGACGACACTGAATCAGTTCATCTACGAAACTACCGTCGTCGTTCATCTCCGCATTGGCCTGAGAAACGTAGTATTTGCTCTCTTCCATAGCGGAGAGATAAACAACGTCTTTCGTCACATGGCCATCTACAACGCGTCGGTATGGGCTTTCGATAAAGCCATACTTGTTGACGCGCGCAAAGGTTGCCAGCGAGTTGATCAGACCAATGTTCGGACCTTCCGGTGTTTCAATCGGACAGATACGACCATAGTGAGTTGGGTGAACGTCACGAACCTCAAAGCCTGCGCGCTCACGGGTCAAACCACCTGGGCCGAGTGCTGAAAGACGACGCTTGTGCGTCACTTCAGAAAGCGGGTTGGTTTGGTCCATGAACTGAGACAGCTGGGAAGAACCGAAGAACTCACGAACAGCTGCAGCAGCAGGTTTTGCGTTGATCAGATCCTGTGGCATGACAGTGTCGATCTCAACAGAGCTCATACGCTCCTTGATCGCACGTTCCATACGCAGCAGGCCAACACGGTACTGGTTTTCCATCAGTTCGCCAACAGAACGAACACGACGGTTGCCAAGGTTATCGATGTCATCGATTTCACCGCGACCATCACGAAGATCGAGCAGCAGACCGATAACAGAAAGAATGTCTTCCTTGCGCAGAACACGAACGGTGTCTTCACACTCAAGGTCAAGACGCATGTTCATCTTCACGCGGCCAACAGCAGACAGGTCGTAGCGCTCAGCATCGAAGAACAGAGACTGGAACATAGCCTCGGCAGTTTCGATGGTTGGCGGCTCACCTGGACGCATAACGCGGTAGATGTCGAACAGAGCACCTTCGCGGCTATCATTTTTGTCAGCTGCAAGCGTGTTGCGGATGTAAGGACCAACGTTAACGTAGTCGATATCCAGAACAGGCAGATCGTGGTAGCCACGCTCAACCAGCTCGGCAAGCAACTTTTCAGTCAGCTCTTCACCGGCTTCCGCGTAGATCTCGCCGGTAGCCATGTCGACAACGTCTTCAGCAAGGTACTGGCCGTAGAGGTCCTCATCAGTGCCCTTCAGGGATTTGACACCCATATCGGTCAGCTGACGGATTGTACGAGCGGTAATTTTCTTACCAGCTTCAACAACCACTTCACCGCTTGCTGCATCAACCATGTCGCTGACAGCTTTGGTGCCCTTCAAACGCGCACCATCAAACGGCATGGACCAGCTGTTATCGCCGCCACGCACGTATTCGATGCGGTTGTAGAAGGTATTCAGAATCTCTTCGCTGTCCAGACCAAGTGCCATTAACAGGGATGTCACAGGGATCTTACGACGGCGGTCGATACGCGCATACACGACATCCTTGGCGTCGAATTCAATATCGAGCCAGGAGCCACGGTAAGGGATCACACGTGCGGCAAACAGCAGTTTACCGGAAGAGTGGGTCTTACCTTTATCATGGTCAAAGAATACACCCGGGGAACGGTGCATCTGAGACACGATAACGCGCTCTGTACCATTGATAACGAAAGTACCGTTATCGGTCATAAATGGAATATCACCCATAAAGACATCTTGCTCTTTGATGTCTTTAACAGATTTTGCGCCAGTATCTTCATCCACATCAAACACGATGAGGCGAAGCGTCAGCTTCAGTGGCGCAGCGTAAGTCATATCACGCTGGCGGCACTCTTCCACATCATACTTTGGTGCTTCAAATTCGTAATCTACGAATTCAAGAAGGGAATTGCCTGCAAAATCCGAAATGGGGAATACGGACTTAAATACGGCCTCAAGGCCTTCGTCAACACGACCATCCTCAGGTTTACCGACTTGCAAGAATTGGTCATAAGACGCCTTCTGCACTTCGATAAGATTTGGCATAGCCGCTACATCGCGGATGGATCCGAAATACTTACGGACCCGCTTGCGACCGTTGAACGTCTGCGTCATTGTCGCTCCTCGTATCACTCAAGGTGACGGTTCAGAAAAACGACGTCCCGCGCTGTGCGGAAGCGTAGCTTTTCTGAACCGTCCACTAAAGGCACCTTGCGGCACCATCCCCCGTTGGGACGTTTACCCCGGCCGGGAAACCCGCCAGGGTACGGAAAAAGGCCCCGGATTGCTCCGGGACCAATATCTGAAGAACTCAGTCTTACTTGAGTTCTACTTTTGCACCAGCTTCTTCGAGCTTCTTTTTCAGCTCTTCTGCTTCTGCTTTTTCTACGCCTTCTTTAACAGCCTTAGGAGCGGACTCTACGAGTTCCTTAGCTTCTTTCAGGCCAAGACCGGTGATCGCACGTACTTCTTTGATCACGTTGATCTTTTTAGCGCCAGCGTCAGCAAGCACTACGTCAAATTCAGTCTGCTCTTCAGCAGCTTCAGCAGCAGCGCCAGCAACAGCAGCAACAGCTACAGGAGCAGCAGCGGAAACGCCCCACTCTTCTTCGAGCAGTTTAGACAGCTCAGCAGCTTCCATAACGGTCAGTGCGGAGAGTTCTTCTACGATCTTTGCGAGATCAGCCATTTTTCAGTACCTTGTTGTTCGAACCGTTTTCGGTTTTGACAAAAATTATGTGGTTCCGCCTTACGCGGCTTGGTCCTTCTCGGCGTACGCATTGAAGACGCGAGCAAGTTGCCCGGCCGGTGCGCTCGTAACCATGGCCATACGGGTCGCTGGGGTCTGAATCATACCCACCAGCTTGCCACGAAGCTCGTCCAGGGACGGCATCGTTGCCAGTGAGTTAACACCAGCAGTATCCAGGTTAGTTGAACCAAGAGCACCACCAAGGATTACGAAGTTTTCGTTAGCCTTAGCGAAGTTAGCAGCAGCCTTAGGCGCAGCAACTGGATCATCGGAATAAACGATGACAGTTGGGCCTTTGAACAGGTCGCTGATATGCTCTAGTTCAGTGCCTTGAAGGGCAAGCTTGACAAGGCGGTTTTTAGCAACCTTAACGGTGCCGCCAGCTTCACGAGCATCAGCACGAAGCTGAGTCATCTGAGAAACTGAAAGACCCGCGTAGTGCGCAACGACAGCAACACCAGTGTTAGACAACACTTCGTTGAAATCGCTGACGAACTTTTGCTTATCCGCTCTTTCCACTTGCCTTCTCCAGTTGGCAGCAACTCTCATTGCCGCCGGTTTGCCTTTGCCGCATCAAAACTGGGTTAAACCCAGCCTCGACAACGACGATTAGGGTCCTGTCCCCTTACGCGCCGGAGAGACGCAGCAAGGCAATTTGGTTCGAACCGCAAGGTTGAAGTGCAAGTGTGCATGTCAACCAAATCAGTTCTTTTCCATCTATGCAGGCCTTTCTTAACGAAAACTTAAACCAACAACCGTTGGCACCTGCAGTCTCGGACAGGGATGCCGAAGGACCATAACAGTCTTTCAGCGGTAAAACCTCCCACACAAAAGCGGGAGGTAAGTCTTATAGAAGAGGTGTTTACTCGGTAATAGAACCAAGTTCAACCTTTACGCCTGGTCCCATCGTGGATGAAAGGGCTACGCGCTTAACGTAAGTACCTTTTGCACCGGATGGCTTGGCCTTGATCACTGCATCAACGAACGCTTTCACGTTCTCTTCCAGCTTGGAAGCTTCAAAAGAAGCTTTGCCAACGCCAGCGTGAATGATACCAGCTTTTTCAACGCGGAACTGTACAGAACCACCCTTGGCGTCAGTAACAGCCTTGGTCACGTCAGGGGTCACAGTACCAACCTTAGGGTTTGGCATCATGCCGCGAGGACCAAGAACCTTACCAAGACGACCAACCAGTGGCATCATGTCAGGAGTTGCAATAACGGTATCGAAGTTGATGGTACCGCCCTGCACTTCTTTAACCAGCTCTTCTGCGCCAACAATGTCAGCACCAGCAGCTTTTGCTTCGTCAGCTTTCGCATCACGAGCAAACACTGCAACACGTACAGTTTTACCGGTACCATTTGGAAGAACACATGCACCGCGAACCATCTGGTCAGCGTGACGTGGATCAACACCAAGGTTGATCGCAACTTCAATGGTCTCGTCAAACTTAGCTGTGCTACCGGATTTAACGACTGCAAGAGCTTCGCTTACTGCGTACTCTTTATTACGGTCGATACCTTCGCGAGCAGCTTTAATGCGCTTACCTACTTTAGCCATGATCTATTACTCCGTAACTTCCACACCCATGGAACGGGCGGAGCCTTCGATCATCAGCATTGCTGCTTCAATATCGTTAGCGTTGAGGTCTTTCATCTTAGCTTCAGCGATCTCACGAACCTGAGCCTTAGTGATGGACGCAACAGTGCCACGACCAGGAGTCGCAGAACCGGACTTAACCTTTGCAGCTTTCTTGATGAAGAAAGAAGCCGGTGAAGTCTTGATCTCAAATGTGAAAGACTTATCGGAATAATAAGTAATGATGGTTGGGCAAGGAGAACCCTTCTCAACATCCTGGGTCTTAGCGTTAAACGCCTTACAGAATTCCATGATGTTCAGACCGCGCTGACCCAGCGCAGGACCAATTGGTGGGGATGGTGTAGCAGAACCTGCTGGCACCTGAAGCTTTAAATAGCCGTCAATCTTTTTCGCCATAATTCTCTCCAGAATGGATCTGTGAAACTGCAACGAAGCGTTTCACCGGATAAGAGAGCGGGCGGTCTGGCTTCCGGAACACCGACGAAAGTGCGCCTCACCTGCCGCCCCAACCCGAACTTAGCCGACTTTGTCGACCTGTCCGTATTCAAGCTCAACCGGGGTAGCCCGGCCGAAGATGGACACAGTCACTTTCAGACGTGCCCGTTCCTCATCGACTTCCTCGACGAGACCAGAGAAGGAAGCAAACGGGCCATCGCTGACGCGAACCTGTTCACCAACTTCAAAGCTGACAGAAGGTTTCGGAGCTTCGACACCTTCTTGAACCTGATTAAGAATACGCTGCGCCTCAGCCTCGGAAATCGGCATAGGCTTCTTGTCATTACCAAGGAAGCCCGAAACTTTCGGCGTATCGTTGATCAGGTGATAAGCGTCATCGCTCATCTCCATCTTCACCAAAACGTAACCCGGGAAGAATTTGCGCTCGGCATCAACCTTGCGACCACGACGCACTTCTACGAATTTCTCGGTCGGAACCAGAACCTCGTCAAATGAATCTTCAAGGCCCTGTTGCTGCGCTCTTTCTTTGATCGACTCGGCAACTTTGCGCTCAAAATTCGAATAAGCGTGAACAATATACCAGCGCTTAGCCATCTTAAATCCTGCTCCTATTAAATTTGTCTGAAAGCTTAATTAGAAGCCAAGCAGTATACTGATACCCCAGCTCATGAGCTGGTCAGCAGCAAGGAAGAACATCGCTGCAAAGAAAACCATGATGAATACCATCAGCGTAGTCACGCCGGTTTCCTTGCGCGTAGGCCAGGTCACCTTTGAGGTTTCCGAGCGAACTTGCTGAATAAATGTAAAAGGATTGGTTTTTGCCATTAGGTCCCGGCCCATTACACGACAGGTGGGCGCGTAGATTCATCCACGCGCCCTATCCCTGAAAAACTCTTCATATGCCACCAGCTTCGATTAATCAAGATCTTTCTGACTCTCGAAGAAATGGCAGGGGCAGCAGGGCTCGAACCCGCGACCTACGGTTTTGGAGACCGTCGCTCTACCAACTGAGCTATACCCCTACAACGCCCCGAACCCGGGACAAAAACCTCAACCACCAACAATCCAACTTGCCGGTAGGCACCGTGCCGCAATACATACCGCGGCACGATAAGTAAAGACTTTAGAAGTCTTTATTCAATGATTTCAGCTACCACACCAGCGCCGACGGTACGACCGCCTTCACGGATAGCGAAGCGCAGACCATCTTCCATAGCGATTGGTACGATAAGTTCAACTGAAACAGCAACGTTATCACCAGGCATCACCATTTCTGTGCCTTCTGGCAGAGAAACAACACCAGTCACGTCAGTTGTACGGAAGTAGAACTGTGGACGGTAGTTGGTGAAGAATGGAGTGTGACGTCCACCCTCTTCCTTGGTGAGGATGTATGCCTCAGCCTTGAACTTAGTGTGAGGAGTAACGGAACCTGGCTTACACAGCACCTGGCCACGCTCAACATCTTCACGACCAACACCACGGATCAGCGCGCCAATGTTATCGCCAGCTTCACCCTGATCGAGCAGCTTGCGGAACATTTCAACACCGGTAACAGTGGTCTTAGATGTATCTTTAACGCCGACGATCTCAACTTCGTCACCAACGTGAACGATACCACGCTCTACACGACCGGTTACAACAGTACCACGGCCAGAGATAGAGAACACGTCTTCGATCGGCATCAGGAATGGCAGATCACGCGGACGGTCTGGAGTTGGGATGTACTCATCAACAGCAGCCATCAGCTCAGCGATCTTGTCTTTACCAATCGCGTCATCACGATCTTCCAGAGCTGCAAGAGCAGAACCAGCGATGATTGGAATATCGTCGCCAGGGAATTCGTAGGAAGACAGAAGTTCACGAACTTCCATTTCCACGAGCTCGAGAAGCTCTTCGTCGTCAACCTGGTCAACCTTGTTCATGAAGACAACCAGCGCAGGCACACCAACCTGACGAGCGAGCAGGATGTGCTCACGGGTCTGAGGCATTGGGCCGTCTGCAGCATTAACAACGAGGATCGCACCATCCATCTGAGCCGCGCCGGTGATCATGTTTTTCACATAATCAGCGTGACCTGGACAGTCAACGTGTGCGTAGTGACGAGCTTCGGTTTCATATTCAACGTGTGCTGTTGAAATGGTGATACCGCGAGCACGCTCTTCAGGAGCGCCATCGATCTCATCATATGCTTTAAAGTCACCGAAGGATTTGGTAATCGCAGCGGTCAACGTAGTCTTGCCGTGATCAACGTGGCCGATTGTGCCGATGTTGACGTGCGGCTTATTACGTTCAAATTTTTCCTTCGCCATGGGCGCAGCTCTCTATTTAATCGTAGTTCCGTCGATCAGGGCTCGAAATCTAAAAAATAGATCTCAAGAATTCTTTTAGGACACCTTCGGCGAAGCGAGAGAGAAGTTGGAGCGGGTGAAGGGAATCGAACCCTCGTATTCAGCTTGGAAGGCTGCTGCTCTACCATTGAGCTACACCCGCATTACCAATTTCAGATCGATGGTGGAGGAGGTTGGATTCGAACCAACGTAGGCATAGCCAGCGGATTTACAGTCCGCCCCCTTTAGCCACTCGGGCACTCCTCCGAGATCGACCAAAATTCTCTGAAAGAGAATTTTTTGAAACTCGTTTTGCCGAACACGCCGCTTAACCGCTAAGCAGTTGCGCCGCGTCCTGTGGCGCGGTTTATGCCGCCGGGAACGCCATCTGTCAACGCCTCTTTTGCATGTGCCTGTGCAAAATCAACAAGGCAGTTAGTTTTCCCCCTTTTTTCTGGCTGAGCAAACTCGCAAAATCCACGTATGACCTTGCGAAAGCACAGCTCTTCACACTGGCTCCAATATTCTTGGTGCAAATTCTCTTTTTCAAAAGAGGGAACAGAATCCAACTGAAAGTCCCTGCAGAAGACCGAAACCAGACTCGCTGCAACTTAGCGAATTGTGCTTGATCGAATACCCCCTGTCATGCGCACGCACTATGGATTGATGGAAACAACCTCCCCGCCCCGATCAACGTTGCCCCTCCTTCCCAGAAGCGCCCTAATAGCCGGCACACTAGCCCTGCCCGCGTCCAGCCCCGACTGATACAGTGCCTCTTGCGAGCCAATGGCAAACGTCCCGTAGTTGCCGCCTCTGGTTGGACGGATGATAACATCGGCACCTTCCAGAGTTCGTTCGTTCAACTGCGCCCATATAATATCAATGGCTCTTGAATACACACCCCTTGCAGTTCTGGGCATTGTTTCAGACAGATCTTGCGCAAGGTCCACTGCCACAGTGATTTGAGGGTTATAGCGCTTGGCAATTCGGACCGGATTTGGCTCGGCCACTCCCCCGTCGATTAGCTCATGCCCATAAAGATCCACCGGCTTGAGCAGACCCGGCAATGCAACCGATGCATTAATGGCAGGAGGTATCGGACCACTGTTCAGTTCCACAGATTCACCTGTTTCCAGATCAGTGCCGGTTGCAATGAAGGGGATTTTGAGTTCATCGAAGGTTTTGGCGTCCATATGCATGGCAATAAACCGCTGCAAACTGGAGCCACCAATGAAACCGCGCGGCAGAAAAAAGGAATCCAGATCTACAAAATCAGAAAAGCCCGTATTGAGCATGATTTCGTTGACTTCTTCACTATTGGCTTTGTCCGCATAAAAGACACCGATAATGCTGCCGGCACTGGAACCGACAATCAAATCAATTGGAATATTCGCCTCTTCAAATGCCTGAAGAACCCCCAGATGTGCATAACCTCTGGCCCCGCCACTACCCAGAACCAAAGCCAGTTGGGGAGAGGCAATGGGAGGAGGAGGAGGCGCCACAGCTGGCACGTCTATTGCTGGTCGGGACGCACACCCAATCAACGCAATGACGCAAGCAACAAAAATTGCTACTGCCCGCAAAGCATTGGCTACGCCACAGAGATGACGGTCTTGAGTCATACCTATTATTTATTCGGTATTGATTTAAGATTTTCTTATTTTGCATATAGATTGCCTGATCAGACTACCATTCAGATTGGTTGCATTGCATCTGCAAGATGATGTTTGATGGCGATTGAATAAGGCAAGCAAGGAACGTCAACTCCCCTCCTATGAACGATGATCAGATAGATCAAAGAGGAATATTTGACCTCCCCTCTTTAATTTTCTTGAAGCGCAATGGGCACCGGAGTATCGAGTGGCTATGAGCAATTTTAAAAATCAAAAAAGCACAGGTGGAAATCGGTGGAGCCCGGCACAGGGTGAAGACCGACCCAATAAGAAGACACGCAGTGACGGAAAACCGTCGGACGGATCTTCAAAGGGCAAGCCTTGGCTGAAAAAATCAGAGGCACAAGAAGGCCCCTTCTATATATATGGCCTTCACACCATTGAAGCGGCCTTCAACAACCCCGAGCGCAAGCGCCACAAACTCCTCGTGACGCAAAACGCATTACGCCGGTTAGAAGAGCGTGATCTGAAGATCGACGTGCCTGTTGAAGAAGCAAGCCCGCGCGACATCGACAAACTGGTTGGCAAAGACGCTGTTCACCAGGGTGCCGCCCTGCTGGTTGACCCCTTACCGGAATACGGCCCCGAAGAGCTAAAGGACGGCCAGCTCGTTCTGGCGCTCGATCAGGTCACCGACCCGCACAACGTAGGTGCCATTCTCCGCTCCGCCGTTGCCTTGAACGCCGACGCCGTTGTCACCACACGCCGACACGCGCCGGAAGAAGGCCCGGTTCTTGCAAAAACCGCAAGCGGCGCACTGGACATGATCAAACACGTCCGCGTCCCTAATATGTCCCGCTTTGTCACTGAAATGAGAGAGGAAGGCTATCAGGCCATCGCACTCGACAGTGAAGGCCCCGATTCCGTCGAAAACACCGCCTTCACCGATAAGACCCTGCTTGTTCTCGGCTCTGAAGGAAAAGGCGTTCGTGAAGGCGTCCGCAAAAACTGCGACACCCTCGCCCGCCTCGACATGCCAGGCCCTATCAAATCCCTGAATGTCTCCAACGCGGCCATCCTCTCCCTATACGTAGCACGCACAAAAATGGGGCTGTCATAACCTGACAGCCTCTGGCTCCTCACTCTATGAGAGAAGAAGCCCCAATCGCTAATCACCGCCGTGCACCAGTTGCGATAGTACGCTTGGGCAAAACCTAAAGACGGTCTCCCTCTCCCGTCAACATGGGGCATTAGCAGCCCCCCCCCAAAAAAAAGCTTCACCTCTACGTGTCCGAGCAACCGGAAGACGACACTGGCACCGCCAGCAAAACCTGCATGTGCCATGCGTTTCAAATGTGGGCAGCCAGATCCAACAGTCATGCTGCCTGTATTTTCCGCTTCCAACACATAAGAACGCAAATATCGCGGGTTCATCCCAAACGAACGCACAAACCGACGCAAACACACAAACCACGAAATCTTCCATCAATATCAATGGGCTGAGGCACCCACATGTGGAAAAGAAACGCCAGAACATCCGTTTCAAGCCCCAAATAGACGAAAAAATTCTCTCCTCTGTGAATTCTTCCATTTTTTTGCATTTTTGGGATTTACAAACCCCGCCAGCGCCCGTAAATACCCCTCCAACGAAGACGACGCCGGTATAGCTCAGATGGTAGAGCACCTGACTTGTAATCAGGGGGTCGCGGGTTCGATCCCTGCTGCCGGCACCAAAACCTTCCTTTATATTTCAGCTAGTTAGCTACCTTTCCTAAAAGAACACATAAAGTACGTGAGACCACATGAGATGGTCTCAAGTCTCACGTGAGACTTTTCTTTGTTCTTGGCCCGTTCACTGTTCTTTATCCCGCTCGATTCGCTCTAGAGCATTCCTCAAGTATTTAATATCTGACCGGATCTCGGCAACGAAGCGCACAGTCTCTAGCTCGTTGTCACGCGCCTTCTGACTTTGCTCCTCCAGTTTAACAATACGTCGCCCATGGTCATCCTGGACTGACTGGAGCTGCAGCCAGCCGCCAATCAGCCCAATGGCTAAACCAATGATCGTAATGATATTGCCTACGGAGATCTCAGGTCTCACCCACCTGTTACGATCATCTTGGGCCATTTCGCTCTCCCTCAAGCTACACGGCGGATTTTTTCAGAGCTGCGCTGCCAGACATAAACGCCCAGCACGGAACTGCCACAAGCCAGATATGTAACGATCAGGCCAGAGAGCACGCCGAAGATTGCAATCGGGTCATTCGCCCGGACGATCACGAAGATCATTGCAAGCCCAAGCAGGAAATAGATCAAGCCAAACAGTAAACCGAACACCGGACGCCAGATCCGCGTAAGCAGCCCCTTAGCCTTGGCCTCCGCCCGCATGGTCTTGTTGATCGCTCCAAGCATCGCCACAAGGTGTGCCTTGTTCTCATCCTCCACCGCACGAATGACCGGAGCAACGCCAGCCGGATCAAGCTGGTATTCTTCCACAATAGCCTCCGGAGTAGGCGCAACGCCCAGACCATCAGCCACCATGCCGATCACATCAGAGGCAACCTCACCCACAGGATCACCCAGAGCATCAGAGATGAGTTCTTTCAGGATCGGAGCCCCGACACTAGCGAGAATTGGAATAAGTGCAGATAAAGCCATGATACCCCCTTATAGAACGTTTGCGATTGAACTGAGTTTGCGCCGGTACGCCTCAAGGCGCTCTCCGGAAACGTGCCGTTTGTATAGAAAGATGAGGGCTCCACAGACACAAATGCCAGCAAGCAACCAAAGCATTTCAGATTGCATGTAAAAAGCTGGATCAACCTGATCAGCACCAACACCGGAAGCCCCGCCAGCTGATCCCGTGGCCTTCGCGGCATTGGTCTGCCGTGATCTTTCCCGGCTCACCACTTCCGCCACGGCGGACATCTGTTTGTCCTGCTGATCCCGATTAAAGCAGAGCTGGCTCAGGAAATTCGGACAGGTTGTATAAGTGGATTTCGCTTCTGAAACTGGCATGATGCCAAGAACAGG
>CANLTN010000012.1:0-122342 GCA_947494035.1 uncultured Pseudovibrio sp.
TCCTGAAAGAAAGTGAACCAGACAAATGTGCTCAAGCTGAGAACCTCTCGATTCAAATCAAACGCAATCCGCTTTAGTACCCATCCTCACCCGAATAGTGGGTCCAGGGCCGATGTGAGCCAAATAAAAAGCCCTCAACGAGGGCTTTTTATCAATCGCTTATAAGCTTGGAGGCGGTGAAGGGGAACAAACGCCCGTTCCCTAGCATAAACACCGAGAACCGCCGTTCTGCAAACACCGTTGAGAACGCATTGTCCATTACATTCAGGCCACCGGTGAGCGCGCCGAAGGCGGGCAGAATAAGCCGGTTGCCGTTGGTCGCGAAACAGGCTCTGCGCACGGTCCGGCCCATGCGGCGCACCTTGGCTGCCGGATGCAGGTGCCCGCAGATTTCGCCGCGATCCGCATCTTCTTTCGGCTCATGGCGGAAACACAGAGAACGGATCGACAGCTCCTCATGGCGCTCCCCACAAATGTGGCTGGCAATTTCAGGATCATGGTTGCCGGTAATCCAAATCCACTCACGTCTCAGCTGCATTGTCACCAGCATGGCCCGATAGGCCGCCGGCATGCGCGCAGAGCTTTCGCAATCGTGGAAACTGTCACCAAGGCAGATCACCCGGCGCGGGTCAAACACATCAATCAGGCTAGCCAGCTTTTCCAGTGTGGCAGCAGTGTCATAAGGGGGAAGCATCAGCCCTTTGTGCTTGGCAATACTGGCTGCTTTTTCCAAATGGAGATCAGAGACAACAAGGGTCTGTTCTTCAGGCCACCAAAGGGCTCCACTGTCATGAAGTCCGACAAGTTCTTGCCCAAGAGACAAGTCGTGGCAGACTGGAATAGGTTGACGATAACGCGGTTCTACTCGTGGCTGCAACTGACGATCGACTCTCACAATTGGGCCTCCAGCAATAGATCATCTGCTGCCTCTGCAAGCAGCTCCTCTGTCGCGCTTCCAAAGATTGGCTCTTTTCCAATTTCCAGAAGAACCGGAACAGCCAACGGTGAAACACGACCTAACGCACTATGCGTGATTCTTTTATCGATACGAGAAAGAAAGTGGCCTAAACGAGAGATATCCAAAAGTCCTGTTGCAGCATCCGTCCATGTGGCTTGTAAAAGGATGTGATCCGGTTCGTGATCGTGCAGTACATTATAAATAAGATCCGTATTTATAGTTATCTGTCGCCCTGTTTTCTCTTTACCGGGATGGCGTCTTTCAACAAGACCAGAGATCATGGCACAATTTCTAAAGGTACGTTTCATCAAACTACTTTCAGAAAGCCACGCTTCCAGATCATCACCAAGCATATCTTCTTCAAACAAGTCATCCAGCCGCAACCGTCCACTAGTGATGGCGAGGCCCAAATCTCTCAGTCCCCAAAGCGCCAGTGAATACTCCGTTGCGACAAACCCGAGGGGATGCAGACCGGCGCGTTCAAGGCGACGTGTCAGCAACATGCCCAGTGTCTGGTGCGCCAATCGGCCTTCAAACGGATAGCACACCAGATAGTGTTTATCGTTCCGTGGAAACGTCTCAACAAGGAGGCGTTCGTACTCGGGCAATTGTGATTTTTCTTTCTGAAGTTCCAACCATTCACGAACCTGACCTGGCAGGGAAGACCAACTGTGCGGATCAGAAGCAAGGCTGCGCACACCTTCCGCCAGATAGGTGCTGAGCGGAAACTTGCCGCCCTGATAGCTTGGGATCTTCGGGTCCTGTGAGGCGCTGCGCGACACATAAGCCTCGCTCTCCTTCAGTCCCTCAAACTTCAGCACCTGACCGGCAAACACAAATGTATCGCCCACCGCCAATTGCTCGATGAACCACTCCTCAATCTCTCCCAGCATCTTGCCGCCAAAGCCAAGTGGGCGCTTGCTGTTTGGCCCCCGCGGTTTGACCTGCCGAACCTTCAGCGTGGCCGCATCCAAAATGGTGCCGGAATTGAGACGATATTGCTGGGCGAACTGAGGGTGAGAGACCCGGTAGAGCCCCTCCTTGGTGGGCCGCAACTTGGCGTATCTGTCATAGGCTTTCAGCGCATAACCACCAGTTGCCACAAACTCCACCGCCTTCACAAACAGATCATACTCCAGATACCGGTAGGATTGACTGCTGATCACTTCCTCGTAAAGCGTTTCCGGCTCAAAAGGAGCAGCACAGGCAACGCACATAATGTGCTGGGCCAAAACATCCAGCCCGCCCTGACGCAGCGGCGGCGTATCTTGTACTCCGGCCTCGGACGCTTCCAGCGCCGCCTGACATTCCAGCACCTCAAACCGGTTGGAGGGTACCAGTATAGCCTTGGAAGCCTCATGCATGCGGTGATTGGCGCGTCCGATACGCTGTGCCAAACGGCTCGCCCCTTTGGGAGCGCCCACATTGATCACCAGATCGATATCACCCCAGTCAATGCCAAGGTCCAGCGAGGAGGTACACACCACCGCCTTCAGCTGCCCCGCCGCCATATGCGCTTCCACCTTGCGCCGCTGGCCCACATCCAGCGAGCCATGATGAAGCGCAATGGGCAGTGTATCCTCATTGATGTGCCACAACTCCTGAAAGAGCCGCTCTGCCTGCGAGCGGGTATTCACAAACACCAGTGTAGTGGTGTGGGCTTTGATCTCCTCATAAATCTCCGGCAGCGCATAAATGCAGGAGTGCCCGGACCATGGCAGACGCTCCTGTGTCTCCAATATGCTGATATGCGGTTTGGCCCCGCCCTTGGCCTGCACAATCTCCGCAAGGTTCACCTGCGGCGACAGCGGTTGCTCTACCAGATAGGCCCGCAGGTCATCAGGGTGGGCAATGGTGGCCGAAAGCCCGATGCAGCGCAGATGAGGTGCCAGCTTGCGCAAACGGGCCAAAGCCAAAGCCAGCAGATCTCCGCGTTTGGACGTCACCAGCTCATGCAGCTCATCCAAAATGACATACTGAAGATCAGCAAACAGCCGCTCGGCATTCTTGTCAGAGAGCAAAAGCGAGATTTGCTCTGGCGTGGTCAGCAGGATATCAGGCGGCAGGCGCTTCTGGCGCTGCTTCTTGTGGCTCGGCGTATCACCGGAGCGGGTCTCCAGCTTGATGGAAAGACCCATCTCCTCAATGGGCACCTCAAGGTTGCGGTGAATGTCCGTTGCCAATGCCTTGAGCGGGGACATGTAAAGCGTATGAAGCCCGCCGGAACCAGATGCCACAGCAGCACCTGCCTTGCGCCTGCCCGTAGCACTGCGCTGATGCAGGTCCACCAGACTTGGCAGAAAGCCAGCCAACGTCTTACCGCCGCCCGTTGGTGCAATCAACAGCGCGGAGTTGCCCGCCTGCACCTTCTCGAACAGCTCCAGCTGGTGCGCACGCGGTGCCCAGTCGCGGCTTTTAAACCAGCTTGTGAAGACGGCAGGTAGGAGAGAGGTGTCTGGCAATGACAAACGGTCCGATCCGGAAAACAAGTGAGCGCACTTTGCCACCAATGATCGCATGTGCCAATCACAAACGGGGCAAACCAAGAACATATTAGCTTGCCCACGCCCCAAGGGGAATAAACCAATTTGCTCATCTCTTTGCCGTCAAACCCTGAGATTTATTCTGTGATGTTGTTGGGATAGCTACAGAAAATGCTGAGAATACCCATGAAATTTGTTTCCTTCTGAAAAAAGGGCTGGCAAACTGACTTCAATGCGCTGCATATAAGCGACAAGAGGCTTAAAAGTCTTATCTTTGTGAGGAATGCTGGCTCATTAAAAAGCTGGAAGAAGAGGCTGTCACTATGAGTGTTCAGGATGAAACGGAACTAATGCTCTCCGAGTTGTTTGATAACTATGCAGATGGCTATGAAGATTATGATACGGCACGGATTTCTGACTGCTTTGCCTTTCCCTGTGTCGTATGGCAATTGGATGCGGGCCACGTCTTCAAAGACAAGGTAGAACTCATCGAGAATATCGATGCGCTGCTCGAAGTTCATCGCGAGCACTATGTCACCTCGTCCATCTACGAAGTGGTCTCTTCACACATCTCCGGCTCCACCGCCAGCGTCAGCCTTGACTGGCAGCAGGAAGATGATGAAGGCGAAGTGGTCTTCGACTTCACCTGCCACTACCTGCTCATCAACATCGAGGGCGCGTGGAAGATCGCAAGCATCGTGAACGAACCCTCCTGATTGAAGCCTGACTGCTTCGCATCGCCACAATCAGAAGACGGCAGGTTCCTCTCAAAGCGATATGACGTGATGAAGCTCCCGACTGATGAGTCTGGGAGCTTTTTGCTTTCAACGCAAAAAATACGCGAATAACGCAAGCCAACGCACAAAATCGCGCAAACTGGATTCCATCATTCCAACTTACTTGCTCAATTACGAGCCACTTTGGGGGACAAGACCACCAGAACCTTCTGGAAGATGTGTTGAAATCCGGCAGGTGCCCTTACCAAAGCCTCAGGTAATCCCCATTTCACTCCCGTATCTGATCGGATAGTCAAGGGGCAGTGATTGCTGGTAAGATGAAAGCTATACCTGAGGGCAGGTATGGTGCTGCAACCTTTTGCCGCTGTAAGTCATTGATGAAAAAGAGAGATGGGAAGAAACCGTGAAACAGTCTTTTCTGGCTAGTGGAATCCTCGCGGCTGTGATCGCAACGGGAGCCTCAAGCGCATTCGCCGAAAGTGAGCAGGAAGTTCCCGTTCGGTTTGAGATGCAGCAGACGGATAAGGGAGTGGTGCGGCTCGACACCCGCACGGGGATAGTTTCTCTTTGCACCCACAAAGCAGACAAGCTCGTATGCCAGCCCTCGATAGATGGCATCAAGGTCTACGAGGAAGAAATCACTCGTCTGGAAACAGAAAACAACGAGATGCGTCAGGAGCTTAGAGAAATTTCCGAAGCACTTGCCACCCTCACCGAAGACGCCAGCGTCGCTGCCATAAAACCAAAACCCGGCCTCGACCTTTCCCTCTCCAAGCCAAAGGACGAAAGCTGGTTTGGTGAAGCAGAAGAAAAAAAACTAAACGATGCCTTGCAATTCACCGAAAACGCAATGCGCCGGTTTTTCTCTGTCGTGGAAGAAATGAAAGACGACTTTCAAAAAGAATGATGAGGAAATACCAGCCAGATAGGGCGGGGCACAAAAAAACCGCCTTCAATTGAAGGCGGTTTCTAACGCATTGATTTAAATGCTTATTGGCTCTGCAGCGCCACCAGCGCAGTGCGGATTTCTTCTGTCATCGGAACAGTTTTCCGGCTGTCCAGATCCATGCTGATAGACACCTGATCACACACCGCAGCTAATCGTTTGGTACGGCTTTCAAACAGATGATGGCGGATTGTGAACGTTTTATCCTGAACGCCAGTAATCGTTGAGATCACCTGAACCATGTCCCCAACCTTCAGCGGGCTGATCCAAGACAGCTTCTGCTCCAACGCAACACGGCCATACTCGTTCTTATCCAGCCACGCAGTGTTCATCGGAGTCCGCTCCCACACATGCGCCGCCGCATCAGAAAAGCAGGAAACCGCAAACGCATCTTCGGCTTTCTGTTCGGCATTCAGATTACGAGGCAGAACGGTTGCCCGGCCAGTTACATGAGCACCACTCTTCAGCAGGTCATCACTGGTTGGCTTGCCGGAAAATGGGCTTGGAGAAACGCCGCGCGGAACAGCTGCCTTGGAGATATTCTCCTCAACCTCTTTAAAGCGCGCACGTAACTGCTTGGCAGAACTAGGATTTGGCGTATACCCATCGATGGCAGTCGCACAAACCTCCCCGGTGGAGCCTTCAATCATTTCATGCACAACAGAGAACATGTGAGGCCCGTCAAAGGCCACATAAGACTTCACGGTAATCAGAGATGCTGCAACCAACTCCACATGGTAACGTACATGGCGAACCCGCCGCGCACCAACCAAAGCTTCGCTAAATCCGGTCATCATTCTAAATTGACGGTCAGCTTCTTCAAATTTGGAGAAGTAAAACTGCACGTTCAAATGGTCGTTCTCGTCGCATTCCCATGTATTCACAAACGAGAGAAGTGTTTCTAAGCTTGCCATATCCAACCCTTTGTGCAGCCTTGGTCCATAACCGCTACTGCGATACCTAACCAATTGTTAACAACTGGCTCAGGTCGAACCGAATTTCGTCCGAAAAAAACTATCTATCCTTTGGGTGCTCAGCTTGGCAAGGGCAATATCAAAACTTTGAAAAACATGACATCCATGGGGATAAACCTCAAGGGAAGTGTCTACCTCTGCAGATTTCAACCTGGAGGCGAGGAAATAGGTGTCATCCTGAAGCGGATCTGCTGTACCCACACTCAAGAGTGTAGGGGGTAGCCCTTCAAGGCGGGCATAAAGGGGGGATATCTCGGGGGCTTGCGGGTGTTCCTCACCAAGCAGGTAATGCCGCACATACATCTGCAGGTCGCGGGTGGTGGGAAAAAGCAGGCTCTCACCCCACGAACGGGCGCAGGGCGTCAGTCCCAAATCATACCAGCCAGCTGTCAAAACCATGGCCTTGAACGGTATCATCCCGTGTTTGTCGCGCAGGCGTAAAGCGCTCGTCAGCGCGAGGCTTGCACCGGCACTTTCGCCGGTCAGAGCAAAGTCGCTCCAGCCGTACTGGCTTGAACCTTCATTCATAACCCAGTGGCAGGCTGCTTCGCAATCATCCGGGCCCTGCGGAAAAGGGTGCTCCGGCGCAAGGCGATACTCAACGGAGATCACGTCCAGACCTGTGTTCTTTGCCATCCCTTCCAGATAGGGATCCTGAAACGCTGCCGAACCAAAGACAAAGCCGCCCCCATGGAAATGAATGATCACGCCCTTCGTGGGATTGTCGTCAGCTTTGAACAGGCGCAGTGGGATAGGGCCATTAGGCCCTTCAATCTCAAGTTCCTCTGCATTCTCCGAATACTTAGGTATGGGGAACGCACCAAGACCCTCCAAACGCCGGTCCCGGGTGACAGAGGGGGGAAAACTCCAAGGATCGGGCAGGGCGCGCAACTGCTCGGTCATTTCCTTATTAAACGCTTTTGCTTCAGCTAGCGCCTCTTGACTTATCGACACAGGAACGAAATTCTCAGCCATGTAGTTTCTCCGAAACCTACAATAAGATGTTGCCAATATTTCTGTTATAGAAGTTGTCGCGTAATCTTGCGTCAATGGCAACGACAGGATCTTAACTATCGAACAATAGAGGATATGTTTTTAACATGTCGGGTTGGTCAAAAACAAAGAAGAGCTGCGAGGTCTGGACCATCGACAGCGGTCACACGCAGCTCTGCCAGTCAATGGGCCGACTGGTCTTCATGACCGAAGGTCTGGGCTTTTATGAGGTCACCAATGAGATCCGGGAGTGGAGTAAGTCGCTCCAGCTCAAAGATGGCCTGCTTACCCTGTTCGTTCGCCATACCTCTGCATCCCTCACAATTCAGGAAAACGCCGATCCAACCGTGCTGCAAGACCTGCAAAAGGCCTTGGCGAATGTGGCACCGGAAGATGGGGGCTGGCTCCACTCCTATGAAGGTCCGGATGATATGCCCGCACATATCAAGACCATGTTGACCGGCGTGTCCCTGCAGATCCCGGTCGTCGATGGCGAACTTGACTTAGGCACATGGCAGGGCATCTATCTGATTGAGCATAGAAAAGCGCCCCATCGCCGCTCAATGACCCTGCATTACCTGGGTTCTTGAGGTGGTGCCGATTAGTCGGACAAACTTGCGACAACGCTCACAAACCAAAGCGCCAGTGCAACAGCCATCGCCTTTTTGGAATACTCATGATAGGCGACGCGCAAAGCATCACTATGCAATCTGTTTGGGTCTTGTGAGCTGCTTTCCTGATCTTTGATTAATGCCCAGGCATCATCGCCATCGTTTTTTCCATCCGGCATCATCCAGGCTTTGTAAATCAGCGCGGCGCTTAGAGCGATAATAAGCAGAGCACCGGCGCGGAAAGAACTAGCCGGATCAAAGCTGAGCGCTGCCATAATGAAGAGCACTCCGACGCAATAAAATCCACATATACGTGCGACGCTGGCTCGGGCTGCGCGTTGTAAAGCGTCCATAGGTTTCTCCTAGGCTTCTATAGGAGATAGAATATAGACACAGGACTATTGAATTCGACTTATCGTAAGCTGTAAATTTGAAACTGCGTAAATGGACTGCAAACGAACCCTTGTAGTCGTAAGGTTTTAATTATAATTTTACGGGAATTACACCTTAACTTCCGCAAGTTCCTCTGCTTCATCCTTGTCATAATCATCATCTGGGTCAGAAGAGATGTCTCTTTCACTTGGTTGTTCAAGTAAAGATGCCAGATAATTGTGCTTCTTGCCTTCTGAAAAACCAACGAAACTTAACGAGATTCCGACCGTAAATCCAAGGAAAACACCAAGCAGCCCTCCCATCTCTGCCGGGAAGCCAAACCAGTATCCGGTCGAGCCGCTACTGACCGCAAGGGCGTAGAGGAGTGTCGAAACGGCCCCAGCTAACATGGCGCTGTACGCAGCCACGGCATGAAGCTTGCTCCACCAGCAGGAAAGAACCAGCACTGGAAAGAAGGATGCCGCCGCCAGTGAGATGGAAAACACCAGCATGTCCAAGAACAGCAGGCTGTTGCTATAAGCAAGGTAAGTGACCAAAGTAAAAACGGTGAGAAGCACTAAGCGCGCCGAAACCAGTTTTTGGTTCATTGAGGCCCGTGGCAAAGCGTAGGTCTCGATAAGATCTCGCGAAATGCTGGTAGAAAGCGCCGTCAAAAGTGCCGAACTGGCCGCAAGTGCTGCCGCCACAATTCCGGACCTGATCAGCGCGGCTATGAGCCCGCTTTGATACCCCTGATCAAGAGCATTAGGCCCGAGGAGACTTTGAAGGCGCTCATCTGCCAAGAATAGAAAATAAGCAGAGCCAACCACAGTAAGCAGCAACAGGAAAGACAGTGAATACCCTGTAGCACGGCGCGAGGCTGACGCACTTGCTGTTCCCTGCAGCTTGCTCAAAAGATGTGGCAGACTGGCCATGCCAACTGCAAAGAACAATGCAGTCCCGATCAAAGGCCAGATCCCACCAGCATAAGGACCTTGTGTCAAAAACCAGCCGACACTTGTGTTTTCAATGTCGATAATGGCAGAGAGCTGCTCGGTGAGGGAGGTGCCAACAACATGGGTAAACTGGAAGCCATCGGTGAGTGCAGGGGACGTCAGTTGATCAAGCCCCAGCAACAGTACCGGTGAAAGGCAGGCAAAGATCATCAGAACGCCCTGCAATGCCTGTGTCCACATAGCGCCGCTGAATCCGCCAAGAATAACCGAAAACAGCAAGACAATTGAGAATAGGAGAACGCCAGTGGTGGTAGCAGAACTGAGCGATGTCGCCAGTACCTGTCCACCAACCAATATCTCGGTGCACAGTAGCGGAACCCCAACAAGGATCAGGAGACCGCTTGCAATCACCCGAACCAGACTGCTTTGAAGGCGCACACCTAAGAATTCCGGAATGGTCACTGAACCGAACTTCCGGATAGGCGAAGCAAAAAGAACCGTACACAACACCAAACTGCTCGCGCAGCCAATCAGGATCGGAAAGCTCACATACTCTGGCAGGAAGGTGAGGGACAGAAAGAGCGGAAACAAGCTGCCGCCGACAAAACAGGCGGCCAGTGTCACACCGGTCAGGCCTGCCGGTGCATTTTTGCCCCCCCATTGAAACTGGGAAAGCTTCATGGTGCGGGCAAGTATGCCTGCCGCGACAAACACAAACAGAGGCAGCAGTGCCATCAAGGCTTCAATAAGTATCTCGACCACACCAGCTTTTTCCATCACGGCAAGGAGGCCAGTCAGCAGAAAAAGTGCCAATGTGAATAGGGAGAGCGCGAGCGGTAGGCGGTTATACTGCGATTTATGCGGATCAAGGCTGGAGAGTGTCATGACTTGCTCTCCCGTCGCAGAGTCGAGCTGGTACTGCCTTCGTCAAGCCTGTCTTGTGCTCCGCAAAACCACGAAGTCAGAATGCTGGCAACAAAAAACAGCAGGCAACCCCATACGTAGCTGAGAGAGAGAGACCCCAAAAACCCTCCCAGCTCGTTCTGTGTTGCGCTTGTATCTGAACTGGGTGCTCCGTAATAGAAAGCCAGACCAAAGAAGACCAACCAAAGAGTGAGTGTCGCAGCCAGGAGCGCACGTGTTTTGGCCCAATAGGCGACTCTATTTGGTGTACGCACTCCCACCCCCAGTTATGATGCCCAACCTCCTTACACTCTACAGGCCACAGGGCGAACCGCTAGACTAAAATTCTATTACCTAATTACTAATCCCCAAGCCTCGCTGCTCCAACGGGCACAAATGGACATATTTCGCGAGCCATACTTTGGGTGTAACTCTTGAGATCTGTGCAGGCCTGCTTGCAATATCTTGATGATTGGCGGCTGTTTTGCGAATAAACAGCGTGAGATAGGTGAAAACAATCAACTTCATGCTTGCCAGCCCCTCCATGTTTCGCATAATGCTTTTGGATAGGGGGATACGACTGGGTGTGACTCTGCGGAGTTCTAAGGTTGTTAAAGATCTATCGTGGCGTTTTGGGAGAGCTGCGAAACTTTCGTTTAAGCTCCCGAGGCGTCGAAAGCTGTAAATCTGATGATCTTATTTCGGTGAGACGGATCGAAGACCATTGGAAGCAGTCCACGACAAGAAATGGAGGAGCACAGCGTGCAAAACGCGGTCCACCGCTTTATTATCGCTGATGACCACCCGCTGTTCCGTGGTGCAATGCGTCAAACAATCGAGAAGCAATTCGCATCGGTAAAGATTATCGAGGCCGGGAGCCTTGATGAAGTAACCGCTGCGCTCGATCGGGAAGAAGACGTAGACTTGATCCTTTTGGATCTGTCCATGCCGGGCATGCGAGGGTTCTCTGGTTTAATGTACTTGCGTGCTCAATATGTGGGTGTGCCAATTGTTGTCGTCTCCGGTACCGAGGATCCGACTACAATTCGCAGTGCCATTGAGTTTGGTGCGTCAGGGTATATTCCAAAGTCACTTGGGATTGATGTTATTCAGGATGGTGTTTCTGTTGTTCTGGAGGGTGGGGTCTGGATTCCACCCGACGTTGACCTGAACACCGTCGACGAAGCAACAAAGATGGCTCAGCGACTTGCCTCTTTGACACCGCAGCAGGTGCGCGTGTTGATGATGCTGTCGCAAGGCTTGCTCAACAAGCAGATTGCCTATGAATTGTCGGTGTCTGAAGCAACTGTAAAAGCTCACGTTTCTGCTATTTTGCAGAAACTAGGTGTTGAAAGCCGGACACAGGCAGTGATTGCAGCTGCCAAGATTGAAGCTGGTCAATGGCAAAGCATTGCTGGCTAGACATCGTTTAGATGATCAACAAAAAAGGCGCTCAAACGAGCGCCTTTTTTGTTGGAATTACCAGTACGGTTTCCCTCAACCGTCATCAAGAGACGCCTTACAGCGCATCAGGTGAGCCCTGAGGACAGCAGGCTTCAAAGGCTTATGGATCATCTCCATGTCCTTTTCCCTGGCTGACGCCCGTACTTCAGCTGTGCGATCTGCTGTGATCAGCATTGCGGGGAAATGGACGCCAAACTTCCAGCGTAGATGGACTACCGCTTCAATGCCTGTTCCTTGCGACAGATGGTAATCTGCCAAAATGATATCAGGCTGGGTCTTGCTGGTGACAATCACCTTGGCCGCTTCCTGTGCACTGGCAGCGGTCAGTACGTTACATTTCCAAGTCCGCAGCAAGGACTCCATGCCCTCAAGAATTTGCGGTTCATTGTCAATGGCCAGCACATTGAGCCCCGCCAACTGGCTGACAATAGCCCGTGGCTGAGATTGTTTTGCAGCAACCGGAACGCTCATCGCCTCTTTAATGGCAACAGAGAACCGAGAGCCTTTTCCATCTTGAGATTTAAGGGCAACCTTGACCGCCAGCACTTTACTGATGCGCTCGACAATAGAAAGCCCCAGACCAAGGCCCGAGGCAATTCGTGCGCCATCATCAAGACGGCGGAATTCCTTGAAGATCAACTCCTGCTGCTTCTCTGGAACACCAATTCCGCTGTCATAAACTTCGATGTTGGCCATGTTGTTTTTCGTCCTGCGCACACCAACAACCACGCCTCCTTTGGTGGTGTACTTCAGACCATTCGAAATCAGATTCTGCAACAAACGGCGCAGCAACCGCCGATCAGAACGCACGCAAACATCCGTCCCGCGGATTTTAAGTTTGAGGCCTTTTTCCTTGGCGATCGGTGTAAACTCCACCCGTAGGGGGTTGAGAATGTCATCAAGGCGGAATGTCGTGATCTCTGGCTTGAACGTGCGTGTATCAAGGCGGGAGATATCAAGAACGGCACCAATGATCTCTTCAACCGACTCCAAAGATGCTTCAATGTTGCTCACAAGCTTGCGGTCCTCCGGATCGCCATCCAGAAAACGGTCGGTGAGGGTAGAGGAGTAAAGCCGCGCCGCATTCAATGGCTGCAAGATGTCATGACTTGCAGAGGCAAGAAAGCGTGTCTTGTCCTGATAAGCCAGCTCCGCCGTCTTCTTCGCCGCCTCCAGCTGCTCATTCACTTTTGTCAGCTCTTCCGTGCGGTCCCGAACCCGTTGCTCCAGAGTCTCATTGGCACGTGCCAGAGCTTCCTCGGCAAAGACACGCTCGGTGATATCCGTGTAGCTCGTCACCAGACCGCCATAGGGCATAGGACTGGTGCGCACCTCCAACACCGTTCCAGTGCTGGTCAGATGCTCCTGATATGTTTCCTGACGGTTGATGAAGTTGTGCATGCGCAGGCCCACAATCTCATCCACGTCCCCATCCCCGAACTCGCCAGCCTCCGCGATATGGCGCATCATCTCCTCAAGGGAGGTGCCGACCTGTCCATATCTTGCCGGCAACATCAGCATTTCGCGAAACTGCCGGTTCCAGCAGATAAGCCGCAGATCCTTATCGTAAACAGAAATACCCTGCCGAACCTGATCAAGCGCGATTTGCAAGAGGTCGCGGTTGTACTGAATAGCTTCAGTTGCATCATCCAGCAGCTTAATGGCTTCCTGCGTGCCCGGATCCCGCCGCTTGAGCAAGAGGGAAAGAACCAGCCGGGCAGACGCCGAGCCAATTGCACTGGCAAGCAGCTGCTCGGCAAATCTCAGGATAACTGCATCTGCTTCTTCGCTGCTGTTGATCGTGATGCGGTGTTCCGCTGCATACGTATCAAAGGAACGTTGGGTCCGTTCCTCTCCCACATAGCGCGAGATGGTTGCTTGCAAGTCACCGATCGTTACTGTTGTGCGCAGTTTCCGAAGGGTAGGGGCCTGTGCGATGCCGGTCGGTACAAAGGTGTTGGCCTGAATGCGCTCGATGGCTGTTGGCTGGCGCATCAGGGAGAAGAGAACGAAGAACAGCAGACCTGACATAAGGCTCCAGACCACCCCATGCACGAATGGGTCCAAATTGAGATACAGCAGAGCTTCCGGTTTCAGTGCCTCGATACCAAATGGTCCGTGGTTCAAAATGTTGGTTCCAAAGATGTTCTCGCGCGCAAACACAGGAAGCAGCAGCGTATAGAACCAGATCCCGAACCCGGCAACCATACTCGCAATCGCACCCCGTGCCGTCGCTCTGCGCCAAACGAGGCCGCCGATGAAGGCCGGTGCAAACTGCGCGATAGCAGCAAACGACAAAAGCCCGATGCTGGAAAGGGCTGCGCTGTCTCCCGTCACGCGGTAATAGATATAGCTTCCCAAAATAACGAGGAAGATCGACATGCGCCGGATACCCAGCACCAGCTGGCTCATATCCTGACCAGAGGTGGAGATAATCTCATCCTCGCTGCGCCGGCGCAAAATAATCGGCATCACAAGATCATTGGAAACCATTATAGCAAGCGCAACCGTGGTGACAATCACCATGGCTGTGGCAGCAGACAGGCCACCGATAAACACAAGCAGAGCCAGCCAGTCCGCCTCATAAGCACGCGGCAAGGCCAGCACGAACATGTCCGGATCGACCGTGTTGCCCAATATGGTCAGACCAGCAAGTGCGATTGGCACCACGAACAGGTTGATGGCCACCAGATAGCTTGGAAACAGCCAGCGCGCCCGCTTCAGCTCCGCTTCACTATTGTACTCTGTAACAGTCACATGGAACTGGCGTGGCAAAAGCACAATCGAAAACATGGAGAGCAGCGTAATGACTGCCCACTTGCTGGCATTGATGTTTGTGAAGAGATCCTGCGAACTGTTGGTGTTGGCAAATGAAGCGTGCAGCAGATCCCACGGCCCGTCAAACAGCATAAAGGTGACCCAGATGCCAATAGCAAGGAATGCCACGAGCTTTACGACCGCCTCCGTCGCAATCGACAGCATCAGACCTTCCTGATGCTCGGTCGCATCAATATGACGGGTGCCGAACAACCATGTAAACACTGCCATGAAAATGGCAATTAGCAGGGTTTCATCACCGAAAATCGAGATTTCAGTATCATCCAGCGACAGCAGCGGATGCAGCACAATCGTCCCGACGGAAAGGTCCAACGCCTTCAGCTGAAGGGCGATGTAGGGGATCATGCCAATGAAGGCGATCAGCGTCACAATCGCCCCAACCATGGGATTTTTCCCATAGCGCGCGGCAATAAAGTCGGCAATGGATGTAATCTTCTCAGCCTTTGCCAGCTGAATAACCCGGAGGATCAGCGGAGTGCCAAAGGCAAACATAATGATCGGTCCGAGATAGATCGCAATAAATTCGAAACCATTTCTCGAAGCAGATCCGACTGATCCAAAAAATGTCCATGATGTGCAATAGACGGAGAGGGAGAGAGCGTAGATGAGTGGACGCCCTCTTGTCTTTTTAGCGCGGTTCTTGGCAAGCTTGTCACCGTAACTCGCAATAACAAACAAGAGTAGTATGTATGCCAAAGCAACAAGGACTACGATCCAACCTTGAAGCATGCTTCCCCCGCCGGACTGTTAAGTCCGTTACTTCCATTAAATGTTTTTTGTCTCTCGATATTGCACAGTTGACCGAACTTTTGTGAAAGGCAAGAGTTCTCTCCGAGTTATTGCGTCTTTAGTAACGGTAGATTTTCCGACCACGACGAAAGGCCACGTGTTGGGACAACAGCGCAATTCGACAAAAGCGAACCTGCTGGGAGCTTTTGAAAATATTGAGAGTGTATCTCTGGATGGTCCAAGTTGGCTGAAGCGCACCTATGCCTTTTTCTTCTATAGATCTGACCTTGATACCCTCGACAAGCTAAAGCGTTATCTGGGACGAAGTGCGGCTTATCTTACTCATAAGAACGTGCTGGAATACTCGCGCTCGCGCGCTGGTGTGCACTGGAATGCCCTGCTTGACGAAGAGGACTTTCTGGAAGCGCTGGAGGCCTCGCGCTGGAGTTCATTCTCAACCACTGTCGAGCTGGTTGGAGAAATGGCATTGATCGTCCTGCGTCATAAAACAAGAACAGATCCGCAGGATCTTGCAGGTATGATTGGCCAGCTTCTCAAGGAAATCCTGATGGAGCATCAGGAAGCATCGGTCTGCCCCACGCAGGAATGGAATGCAACCGCTCAAAATCTGCCAACAAAAATGCGTACCGGCGCTCTGGTGCCAGCCAGAAGTGTCGCTGATCTTGCTGCCGTGCATGTCTCCAAGATCTTTTGTAGTCTGCCGGTCCATAAACGTCTGCGCGGCCATGACGAGTTGCTGTTGCTGAACGGACTGCGTCTGAACCTGCTGCAGCTGCAGCACGAGTTTACTATTCGTGCGAATTGCAAAGCGCTGTCGGCACTGGCGCGCAACCACCAGATCCGCTCCCCTGATCCGGATTTGTAATACGGAGAATATTATTTCAGCGTGTGCCTGCAAGGCGAATTGGACAAACCTGAGTCTTGCAAAACTCCCGTAAAAAGGGGCGCATCGGTGGAAAACCAAGGATTAGCGTAAGATATTTCCTGCGACATATACGCGCCATATAAGTGAACATGCCTACTACTTTTGGTTCATGCAACTTGGTCTTATTCTAACTACAGCAAGGACTTTGCGGTCCAACCAGAAACTCGTAAAATAATATTCTCCTTAAATTTACCTAAGGGTTCTCTAGGTTTTTAGCTATTAAAAAAGTTTGGCCGACGGCTTGACCTTCAGAGATTTGAGCCACTTCAAAACCACAAATACACGCATAGATTTAATGGATGCAGCTCTGTCATATGATATATCAATAAGTCTAAGTGATTTACCCGTTAAATCGGTCGCACGTCAGGTGATTGACCTAGCTGAGGGCATGGGATAGCTCATTAGTCAAAATACCCATCTAGATACCCGTTTTGATAAACCTATGGGTGCGCATACAATAACCGGGAAGCGACTATGGTCTCCACTTCATGCTTGCACAGTGTTCTGGATACGGCCGTTAATGGCATCATTGTGATTGATGACAACGGAACGATCCTGATTTTTAACCGTGCTTGCGAGAACCTGTTTGGCTACAAGAGCGCTGAGGTTGTTGGCAAGAACGTCACCATGCTGATGCCGCCCGCCATTGCCGAAAAACATGCCGAGTACATTAGGAATTACCTGAGAACTGGCGTTGCAAAAGTCGTCGGCGTCGGTCGGGAAGTTGTTGGACGCCATAGAGATGGCACGGAAATTCCGATTGAGCTTTCCGTGGGCGAAGCGCAAACAGAAAGCGGCCATCAGTTCACGGGTGTTCTGAAGGACCTTCGGGCTACCAAGGAATATGAAGAGCGTCTGCGCGTGCTTCAGTCTAACTTGGTGACCATGACCAGAGTGAATGCGCTTGATGAAATGGGTGCAGCGATTGCTCACGAAGTCAACCAGCCACTCACCGCCCTCATGCTCTACCTGCAAACAGCCGCGCGCCGCGCGCGGGCTACGGATCAATCAGATGATATGATGACCAATCTGATGGACAAAGCAGTCGGAGAAGCCGAGCGTGCTGGCCAGATCATCCAACGCATGCGCAACTTTGTTGAGCGTCAGGCACCCCAATGTATTGGCACTGGGTTGGCGGAGCTTATCGATGATTGTCTGGAGCTGGTCCGCGTAGGACATCAGGCAGACGATGTTGAGTTCCTCTCTACTTTCGTGGATTACGATTACCAGCTGGAGTTGGACTCAGTCCAGATACAACAAATTCTTGTCAACTTGATCCGAAATGCGGGAGAAGCTGTAAAGGATCAACCCGTTAAGCAAGTAGTTGTGTCTGTAGAGCGTGACTATAACAATGTCTTCATAAAGGTTACCGACACCGGACCAGGCCTGAGTGAGGAAGCAGTGTCGCACCTTTTCAAGGCCTTTACTGGGACAAAGCGGCGCGGTTTGGGTATTGGACTTGCGATTTCCCGAAGTATAGCTCAAAACCATGGTGGCGATTTACTTGTAGAACCATATGAGGAAGGCAAAGGTGCAACCTTCACTTTGCGGCTGCCGGTAAAACAAGAAACAAAGAGCTGAGCTGAAGCTCTGTTGTTTGCAAAAACAAGAATAAGGACCTGAGCAATCATGACAATGCCGTCTGTGATCCATATTGTTGACGATGACCCAGCGGTTCGCGACGCGCTTTCTCTGCTGTTTGAAACAGAAGGGTTTCGCGTAAAATCCTTTGCCAACGCTGAAGAGTTTCTTGGTGGGGTAGAAGAAGAAACGCCAAACTGCGTTCTGCTCGATGTTCATATGCCAGGACGGTCAGGCATTGATATTCTCAAAAGCCTGAACGGAGAGAACTTCCCAGCACCGATCTTTATTATCTCCGGTCAGGGCGATATTCCGATGGCCGTTGAGGCGATCAAATCTGGTGCATACGACTTTATCGAAAAGCCTTTTGACGTTGAATCCATTATCGCTCGCGTTCGCGAAGCTGTTTCCAGAACGACACATGGTAACAACGCAAACGCGATGGTTTTCCCTGGTGCAGAAACACTGACCCCGCGTGAGCGTCAGGTTCTGACCGAAATCACAGCAGGCTCCTCCAACAAGGAAGCTGGCAGAAATCTTAAGATTTCCCCACGCACCGTGGAAGTTCACCGTGCACGCATCATGGAAAAACTTGGCGCGCGCAATGCGGCCGATCTCGTCCGTATCGTCCTGACAGGTGAACCACCTGCTGCTTGATTGAGCGCAACTTCATAGGGAATGACTGGCTAGACTTTCGGCCAATCTTGTCATTCCCGAGTGTTACTACGCATTACAAGACCCCGGCGCTTGTTTAAGGTGGCTGGTGAGGCAAAGTGCTGCACCTTCGCAGTTGTCTCATTGGCTACGAGAACAACGTTGGGGTTTGTTGTGATCTATATCGTCGAAGATGATGTGTCTGTGCGTGACGCGATTTCCAGAATGTTTGAGAGTCTGGACCTGTACTGCGCCGCATTTGCGGATGGAGAATCGTTTCTCTCACATACTTCACCACGTGTAGATGACGTTGTTTTTGTTGACCTGCACCTGCCGGGGCTCGCCGGATCTGACCTAATTGAGAAGATGGCCGCCTTGGATGAAGCGCCACAAATTGTCGCAATCACAGGGCAGCCACTTTGGAAAATCGAGCGCGACCTGCCAAAAATAGGCCCAACGCCAGTTGTTCGTAAGCCATTGAAAGAGCAGGACTTATTGGTGTATGTGTGAACTTGATCTAACGCAAAAAACCGTTTGTGTCAGATCAAATTGCTGGAATCTGAACCGGCCCCGTAAGTTTTGATGCGTATTTTGACGTTGCAATCCCGTCATTAAATCTGCATCAACAAGTCAGGCAAGTAGAGACGGATGCTTGCCATGGCAAAACGGCATTTAGAGAATAGCCAAATAGTTCTCGCCACTTGCCCATCTACGGTGTTTGCGGAGGGGTCCGCGAGGAGGGATTATGGTATCGGCCACATTGACAAAGCATAGCGACCTTGATGGGCAGGCACCATTTAAAGGTTGTCAGGAAAACTTCAAACAGCCGGAAGGGCTGGTAGGAAAGAACCCAGGTCGTAAGCAGCGCTTGTCTGCACACGACGTGCTTTTCTATGAAGGGGACAAGGCAGAGCGCCTCTATGAAGTCATGCGCGGCGTGATGATGCTCTACAAGCTGCTTCCTGATGGGCGCCGTCAGGTTGTCTACATCTTGCGTGAAGGCGATATGCTTGGTTTTTCCAACCGTGATTTCTTCGACTGCACAGCTGAAGCCCTGACAGAGGTTGAGCTACAGGTCTTTGAAAGCCGCGAGATCTCCACGTCTCCGATGATGCAGCACTACGTGAACCGTTGCCTGCTCTCACAGATGGAAAACCTCCACGAGCATACCGTCCTTCTGGGTCGCAAATCCGCTCTGGAGCGTGTTTCTACCTTCCTTATGGGCTTGGTGCCAAACCGTGGTGGGCATGGCTGCGCAGGACCGGTTGAAGAAGGCAAACCGGATACCAGAACCGTTGAGCTTTCTATGACCCGTCAGGAAATTGCCGACTATCTTGGCCTGACCATTGAAACTGTGAGCCGTGTTATTTCCCAGTTGAAGCGCCGTGGCCTCATCAAGGTGGAAAAGCAGGATAGTATCCATATCTCCCACATCTGTGGCATCTGCCAGCTCACTGGAATGCACTAAAACAAAGTTGGGTAGGGCACCTTGCAAAGGTGCATCTTCAATTCGCACTAATAAGACAGGCGCTGTGATTTCAGCGCCTTTTTTGTTGTCTGCATAAAACAAAAGCGGCCTGAAAAGGCCGCTTTATAGCTCACATGTTGAACCCGAATTAGACTGCCACGGAGTGCCGTGCTTGCTGAGTTGCAAGGTAGGTATCAAAGGCAGCAGCAACAACGCGCACATAGCGTCGGCCTGCATCAGTCACCGTAACAACTGTACCGTCATGCGTAGCAATGCCGTCTGCAATCATCTCCTGCATGTCAGCTGGAATGGTGTCAAACTCACTTGTTGGCAGGCCATGCTTTTCAGCGGTTTGAGCATAGTCTACCTGATAGTAGGTCATCAGCTGCATAATGATTTCAGCGCGGCACAGGTCCACCTTATCAACCGCAATACCCTTCTTGATCGGTAGAACATCCTCAACCACCATGCGTTCCCATTCCCGGGCTGAAGGCGTTGTCTGGACATAGCCCTGAGGCAGGAAGCCGATGGAGCTGCATCCAAACCCGATGAGCGTATCAGCCGTATCTGTGGTGTAGCCTTGGAAGTTTCGGCGCAAACGCCCTTCCTTCAGCGCAATTGCCATCTCGTCGGTCGGCAGCGCAAAATGGTCAAGACCGATCACTTCATACCCAGCTTCAACAAGCGCATCACGCGAGACATCAGAAAGGCGGATACGTTCGTTTGTGCCCGGCAGGTTTTCCTCTTTGATGAGCTGCTGGTGCTTCTTGAACCACGGCACGTGTGCATACCCAAACAAAGCAACACGGCCCGGCGCAAGTTCCTTGGTGTATTCCACTGTCTCACGGATCGTCTGTTCTGACTGTCCCGGCAAACCGTACATCAGGTCAAAATTGATATCATTCAGCCCCACATTGCGAAGAGCAGCCACTGCTTTCTTCACCGTCTTCAAGGGCTGAATACGACCGATCTGTTTCTGAACATCCTCATCAAAGTCCTGAACGCCCAGACTTGTTCGTGTGATGCCCGCCATCTTCAGCGTTTCCGCCAGATAGTCACCAACTGTTCTTGGGTCGAGCTCAATGGCGTGTTCAATATCTTCAGAGAAAACAAAATTGGCTTTCAGCTTCTCGACAATTTTCAGGAACGCTTCGCGAGGAACAAGGCTCGGCGTGCCGCCACCCCAATGGATATGATGAACCAAACGGCCTGTACCAAGCCGTTTCAGCACAAGGTCGATTTCTTTGAGCATCAACTCCACATAGGCAAGCACCGGCGCAATTTTGCGGGTCGCCTTGGTGTTACACCCGCAATAATGGCACATTTCCTGACAGAACGGCACATGCAGATAAAGTGATAGCGGAGTGTCACGGGGGAGGGCCTCCAGCCACTCTCCATAGAGAGAAGGCGTTACTGCCTCACTGAAGTGAGGGGCAGTCGGATAGGAGGTATAACGAGGTACGTTCAAAGACGCATATTTTTGCTCAAGATGGGTCATGCCGCTACCATACGCAAATGGACTAATCGAACTTTGATCCCTGTCAACATCACGGAGTTTTTCAAAAACTCAAGTCTCTTCAAACAATTCGATCCGTCGCACACATTTCTGAGCCGACCTGCCGAATCTATATCGAATCTATATATTGATTGTTTCTATCAAGATTGATCACATAGATACGGGCCAGTACCTCTTTCTGGGTAACAAACGGGAAGAGGTAAGGCGATGCGCGGAAAAGACATTCTGACATTACTGGGAATTCTGGCAGTTGGCGGGGCAGGGGCGGCCACGTTTGAGGCACTGTCGTTGCCAGCGGGTTTCCTCGCAGGGCCGATGGTTGCGGTCGTGCTTGCCAGAACTCTTTCACTCCCCATGATCGCTGACCAGAGCTTCGAATTTCCAAAGCTGCTGATTTCCATAAACTACATCTTGATCGGTGCAGCCATGGGCTCGGCGGTCTCTCCGGATTTCTGGGCGGGCGCTGCCCTTTGGCCGCTTTCCATGCTGGCACTGGTTGCAGTCGTCGGCGGTATTACCTCAGCGGTTTACCTTTATGCTTATAAGCGATGTCGCTGGAGTCGTGATGAAGCCTTCTTTGCCGGCCTGCCCGGTGCACTGGGCATAACCGCAGCACTCGCGCAGGAGAGAGGCGCACCAATGGACCGCATCATGGTCGTCCAGCTCGTCCGCCTCTTTCTGTTGATCGCCGTGCTGCCCTTCATCATCACAAACATCGTTGAGGTTGGCGATGCGGTGATCCCGGGTGCGGGAAATGCTATGCCTGGGATGGAAGCTGTTGACCTCGTAGCTGCGCTTCTCATCTGCGCAGTGTTCGCGTACATAGCGCAGAAATTGAAGGCCCCAGCGGGAATGCTCACCGGAGCGTTCTTCGCCAGTGCTGCCCTAAATTCCACGGGCCTTTTGGAGTTCACGTTGCCAGCTTGGCTTGCCATAGCCTGCTATATAATAATGGGTACCAATATAGGTCTTTATATCGGAAAGATGGAGCGCAGCACGCTCAAGCCAATGTTGGGCACATCTCTTGTTGTATTTGCGATTAGTCTATCCGTTGCGTTGATTGGTGCGCTCGTGACCTCCTGGGCATTGGATGTCTCCTTCGACAAGGTTTTCCTCGCCTTCGCACCCGGCGGCATGGAAGCAATGCTCCTCATTTCCATCCTGCTTGATATTGATCCGGTCTTCGTCGCAACACATCAGCTCGCCCGTTTCATGGGATTACTCGCCTTCATGCCGGTAGTGACCAAATATGTTCTTGGTCCAGCCTCCCTGCAAAGGCCAGCAAAGGCGCAGAATGAGACGGCACCTTGAGCTGATTGCTGCAGGGGAGATTTGTGCGCTGCATCATAGTGAGCAGACCTCAAACTGGTTTTAGTGATTCCAAAACGAGATTATCTCTGATTTTCCCAGTAAATATGCCTGTTTCTCCAGTACTCGCCATGCCTGTGTTAGGCTGCGCCAAAACAACGCATCCGAGCATAAAGTCATGTAATATATGACGAAACATAAAAAACAGGGTGTGTAGTTACGAATTAGAGTAATTTTATTTTTTTTGTTCGAGTTTTTTTTGACATACATCAAGGGCGGGGGTATTTGCCACCCATAGAACTACGGTCAGGTAGTCCTATTTGGACGAACTTGTTTACTTTATATGGGGCGAACATCATGGGTGAGCGGAAAGTCAGATATCTGTCGCTCGAAGAGGGAGGATTTTCCCTTCTTCTTCTGGCGGCGGCGATTTTCTGTCTGGTCATTGCAGGGAAAACCTGGGATCAGGTCTTGGCATTTCATACCGCATTGATTGCACTTGCATCATTGACCGGTATTTTCTTTATTTTTCGCCGATACTTCGACGGAAGCAACACACCTGCACCGCTGGAAATTAACGGTAAGCCTAACTACAATATGGGCCCGGTTAAATTCACAACGTGGGCAGCAGTTTTCTGGGGTATCGCGGGTTTCCTGGTAGGCGTGATCATCGCATCTCAGCTGGCATTCCCAGCTTTGAACTTTGACCTGCCATGGACCAACTTCGGGCGTCTTCGCCCGCTGCATACGTCTGCTGTGATCTTTGCGTTTGGCGGTAACGTGCTGATCGCATCATCATTCTACGTTGTGCAGCGCACCTGTCAGGCCCGCTTGCCGGGTACAATTGCCCCATGGTTGGTAGTCCTCGGCTATAACCTCTTCATCGTTGTGGCAGGTACAGGTTACCTCCTCGGTGTGACACAGGGTAAAGAATACGCTGAACCAGAGTGGTACGCAGACTGGCTGCTGACCGTTGTTTGGGTTGCGTATTTGCTGACCTTCCTCGGCTCCATTTGGCGCCGGAAAGAGTCGCATATCTATGTGGCAAACTGGTTCTACCTTGCGTTCATCGTAACAATTGCAGTTCTGCACCTGTTTAACAACGCGTCCATTCCTGTAAGCATCTACTCTACCAAGTCCTACATCGTTTGGTCTGGTGTACAGGATGCGATGGTGCAATGGTGGTATGGCCACAACGCTGTGGGCTTCTTCCTGACCGCTGGCTTCCTGGCGATCATGTACTACTTCATTCCCAAGCGTGCTGAGCGTCCGGTATACTCCTACCGCCTGTCTATTGTGCACTTCTGGGCATTGATCTTCATTTACATCTGGGCTGGTCCTCACCACTTGCACTACACCTCACTGCCACAGTGGGCGTCTACTCTTGGTATGACCTTCTCCATCATCCTCTGGATGCCGTCCTGGGGTGGCATGATCAACGGTCTGATGACGCTGTCCGGTGCTTGGGACAAGCTGCGTACTGACCCTGTTCTGCGCATGATGGTTGTTTCCGTTGCATTCTACGGTATGGCGACCTTCGAAGGTCCGCTCATGTCCATCCGTGCTGTAAACGGCCTGTCGCACTACACTGACTGGACCATTGGTCACGTGCATGCTGGTGCTCTTGGCTGGGTTGGTTACATCTCCTTTGGTGCGCTGTACTGTCTGGTTCCATGGCTCTACAACAAGAAGTCTCTGTACTCCTTGCGCCTCGTGAACTGGCACTTCTGGATCTCTACCTTGGGCATCGTGTTCTACATCTGTGCCATGTGGGTCTCCGGTATCATGCAGGGCCTGATGTGGCGTGCTTACGACAGCCTTGGCTTCCTTGAGTACTCCTTCATCGAAACAGTTGATGCGATGTATCCGTTCTACGTTATGCGTGCATTCGGTGGTCTTCTCTTCCTCGCAGGTGCAATCATCATGGCTTACAACCTCGTGATGACAGTTCGTGTAGGTGAAGAAGTCGAAAGCGAAGCTGCAGGTCAGCCTGCATTGGCGCCAGCGGAATAATCGGGAGAGCACGAATGTCTGCTTGGAAAAAACACCAAATCTTCGAGAAAAACTCGCTGATCCTGATTGTTGGCATCGTCATCATGATCTCAATCGGCGGTCTCGTTGAAATCGTTCCTCTTTATTACCTGAAGAGCACGATCGAAAAAACCGAGGGTATGCGCCCTTACACCCCGCTTGAGCTTGTTGGTCGTAACATCTACGTGCGCGAAGGCTGTTATGCCTGTCACTCACAGCAGATCCGTCCAATGCGCGATGAGCTGGAGCGTTATGGCAACTACTCACTGGCAGCGGAATCCATGTACGATCGCCCGTTCCAGTGGGGCTCTAAGCGTACCGGTCCTGACCTCGCTCGTGTAGGCGGCAAGTACTCTGATGAGTGGCAGCGCGATCACCTGATCGATCCACGCTCAGTGTCTCCGACTTCTGTGATGCCTGGCTATCCATTCCTGATGGATGCGAAGCTTTCTCCGATCGAGATCGAGAACCACCTGAAGGTGAACGCACTCTACGGTGTTCCATACACCGAGGAGCAGATCAAATACGCAAAAGTTGATCTGATGGCTCAGGCTCAGCCTGACAGTGATGCGGCAGAGGGGTTCGAAGAGCGTTACCCTGGCGTTCTCATCCGCGATTTCGATGGCAACGCCAAAGAAGTCACTGAGATGGATGCACTTGTAGCTTATCTTCAGATGCTTGGCACGCTCGTAGACTTTAGCCTCTACGACGAAAAAGCCAACTTGCGCTAAGGAGGCGATGATGGACGCTACTTACACCGCTCTCGCAAACTTCGCGCAAACCGGCGGGCTGCTCTATTTCATGGCGATTTTTGCAGGCGTAGTTCTTTACGCCTGCTGGCCAAGCAATGGGGAGCGCTTTAACGATGCTTCACAGATCCCGCTTCGGGAGGACGATTAATGGCTGAGCATAAGAAGGAAATTGACCAGGTAACGGGCGTTGAAACCACTGGTCACGAATGGGACGGCCTGAAAGAACTTAATCACCCGCTCCCTAAGTGGTGGCTCTACATGTTCTACGGTTGTATCGTATGGGCCGTGGTCTACTGGATCCTTATGCCAAGCTGGCCGCTGGTCAATGGCTACACCAAGGGTCTTCTGGGTTACAGTCAGCGTGCGGTCGTAACCGAAGAGTTTAACGCTGCAGCAGCGGAACGTGCAGAAACCGGCAAGATGCTTCTTGAAGCCTCTCTTGATGAAATCCAGAACACACCCGAACTGCTCGAGTACGCTATGGCTCAGGGTAAAGTGGCATTTGGCGACAACTGTGCAGCCTGTCACGGTGTCGGCGCGACTGGCTTTGAAGGCTATCCAAACCTTCAGGATGACAGCTGGATCTGGGGTGGAGATCTAGAAACTCTGGCGACGACCATTGCTTACGGTGTCCGCGCGGATAATGACGATACCCGCTACGCAGAAATGCCTGCGTTTGGCCGTGATGAACTTCTGGAAAAAGAACAGATCGTTCAGGTTGCAAACTACGTTGGCTCTCTGGCCGGTATTCCGACACAGGACGGCGTAGATCTGGAAGCTGGCAAAGTGGTCTATGAAGAGAACTGTGCAGCCTGTCACATGGACAATGGTAAGGGCGACACAGAAATGGGTGCACCAAACCTGACTGCGCCAAACTTCCTCTACAACAGATCAATTGACGGCATCATTGCCCAGGTGACCACACCCCGTCACGGTGTGATGCCTGCATGGATCGACCGACTGGGTGAAACCACAGTAAAATCACTGGCTGTGTACGTTCACTCTCGCGGCGGCGGACAATAAGATCTCTGAGTTTTTAATCAGATGACAAAATAAGCGAGGACGCGCAAGTGCCCTCGCTTCACTTGCACAAAACGCATCGCCAACTGAGGAAGACATTATGTCTAGCCAAGTTGATCCCATCGATAAAGAAGAGGATGAGTCCTGGTTCGCGTCAGCGGCAAAAATTTACCCAATGGAGGTAAAGGGTCGTTTCCGTAAGATCAAATGGGCCATTCTTTTTATTACCCTTGGAATTTATTACTTTACTCCCTTCATTCGCTGGGACAGAGGACCTCTGCTCCCTGACCAGGCTGTCCTCATCGATTTCGAGAGGAAAAGAGGCTACTTCTTCTTCTTGGAGATCTGGCCGCAGGAAGTTTACTATCTCGCCGGATTGCTCATCATTGCATCCGTAGCCCTGTTTTTGATGAACGCGATCGCAGGTCGCCTCTGGTGCGGTTATCTTTGCCCGCAGACGGTCTGGACCGATTTGTTCTTCCGCGTTGAAAGCATGATTGAAGGCGATCGCCGCAAACGGATCGCACTGGACAAGCAGCCATGGAATGCTGAAAAGATTCTCAAAAAGGGAACAAAGCACTTTCTCTGGCTGATGATTGCCTGGTGGACCGGCGGGGCGTGGGTTCTTTACTTCGCAGACGCTCCAACCCTCGTTTATGACCTTGCCACCGGTCAGGCTGCACTGTCAGCTTACGTCTGGATTGGTATTCTCACCTTCACCACCTATTCGCTGGCTGGTCACATGCGTGAGCAGGTCTGCGTATACATGTGCCCGTGGCCACGTATTCAGGCAGCACTCACCGATGAGCACGCTCTCAACGTGACTTACCGCTTTGACCGCGGCGAGCCTCGTGCGCACCTGAAGGAGAGCAAAAAGCTCTCCGCAGATGGTCTTCCGGCGGGCGATTGTATTGACTGTAATCAGTGCGTGTATGCCTGCCCGACCGGTGTAGACATTCGAAAAGGCGCACAGCTGGATTGTATTCAGTGCGGCTTGTGTATTGATGCCTGTGACACTGTGATGACCAAGGTTGGTCGACCAACGGGTCTGATTGCCTACGACACCGACATGAACATCGAGCTCCGTGAGAAAGGGGAGACCCCGGTCTATCGTCTGATCCGGCCGCGTACTGTTATCTATGCCGTGATCATTGCCCTGATTGCAGGCGTGATGCTCTATGCGCAGCTCAACCGTTCCATGACCAGCTTCTCTGTCGTTCATGATCGTAACCCGCTCTACGTTCAGCAAAGTGATGGTTCCTTCAGAAACGGCTATTCACTCCGTCTCCTGAACAAGCATAACAATGCGCAATCCTTCACACTCAGTGTTGAGGATATGCCAGCAGGAACCACTCTTGAAGTTGTGGGCGTTCACAAAGATGCTGCCAATGCTGCAAATGACATTCAGCTGACTCTGACGGTTGACGCTGACACAACACGCTCTGTGCGTGCGCTTGTGTTCTCTCCGGCTGGTATTGCACTCCCTGGGTCAAAACCGATGAGCTTTAAGCTGATCGATCATGAAACTGGTGAGACGACAGTTATCCATGACTTCTTCCGGACACCCGGCAACTGAAGTCCTGTGAGGTAAGACTACCTTTTGAAACTTTGTGATGAGGGGTACGCCCCTTATCACCCTAAAGACCATAATGGCGAAGCTCACCCCATCCTATGAGCTGCCAAAAAGGAGCTAAGATATGACAATGGCTGTAGACCAAAAGTCTCCGCGCAAACCGAGGCAAATCACTGGCCGAATGGTTCTGTTCTGCCTCTTAGGGTTCTTCGGCGTCGTTGCCTCCGTGAATGCCGTTATGATCTATGTTGCGCTCGACACGTTCCCTGGGTTGGAAGTGGATAGCTCCTATAAGGTAAGCCAGCGCTACAACAAAGAAATTGCAAAAGCAAAAGCGCAGGCCGCACTCAATTGGAGCGTTGACGCAGCAATCGAGCGCAATGGCGATGGCTCCGCACACATCCGCGTTGTTGCAACCGACAAAACCGGAGCACCAATCACCGGTGAAATGGTCTCTGTGAAACTGCACCGCCCTACAATCACCACAGCTGATCAGGATATTCTTCTGTCTGAGCGCACCGCTGGTGAATACGTGGCCAACACCACGGATGTTGGAGCAGGGAACTGGAACGTGGTGGTCGAAATCTCCGAGCGGAGCGATGAGGAATTTCCAATCTTCCGTTCCAAAAACAAGATTTTCTTTGCTGAGTAAGGCGGTATGAGCATGTCTGCGCCTGAAAGGGACTGGGCTGCATTCGTAACAGATACCGATAACGGCAAGGCCCACATGGATCTTGCTGTGGACGGTATTACATGTGCAGCCTGTATGTATGAGATCGAGCGTGGCCTCCAGAAGCTGGAGGGCGTTGAGAATGCTCGCGTGAATCTGTCATCCCACCGCCTCTCCGTGGATTGGGATCAGGAAAAAACCAACCCGTCCCCCATTGTCGACCTACTACAAACGCTTGGCTATAAAGCTTACCCTTTTGATCCGGCTCAGGTGAAGTCACGCGGGGATGCCGCCGGAAAGGAGATCCTGCGAGCGCTGGCTGTCTCCGGATTTGCAGCAATGAACATCATGCTGCTGTCCATCTCCGTATGGTCCGGCAACGCCTCGGATATTGACAACGAAACACGTGCGTTCTTCCATTGGATCTCGGCACTGATCGCTCTGCCAACTGTTGCTTACTCCGGACGTATCTTCTTCCGAAGCGCGTACATGGCGATCAAAACCAAACGCCTGAACATGGATGTACCGATCACGATCGGTGTGCTTTTGGCAACCGGGTTGTCCCTTTGGCAAACCATTCAGGAGGCAAAACACGCCTACTTCGATAGTGCGGTCATGCTGCTGTTCTTCCTGTTGGTTGGACGTTACTTCGATCACCTTATGCGCCGCAAAACCCGCGCCTTCGCGGAAAATCTCGCGACCCTCAAAGCAGAGAGTGCAGCAAAAATTCAGGAGGACGGCACCACGCTTGACGTGCCACTCTCCAAACTGACCGTCGGCGACCGTGTGCTCGTCAGGGCAGGGGAGCGCATCTCGGTGGATGGCCGGATTGCAGCTGGCACCTCCGAGGTTGATCAAAGCCTGGTAACCGGCGAAACCCTGCTTCAATCCGTTGCGGAAGGGGATCTTGTTTACGCTGGCACGATGAACGCCGATGGCGTGCTGGAGATTGAGGTCACAGCTGCCGCCAAAGGCACCTTGCTTGATGAGGTAAACCGGCTTCTGGAAACGGCAATGGAAGGCCGCTCCAGATACGTCCACATCGCAGACCGCGCCTCCCAGCTTTACGCGCCCGTTGTTCACGCAGCAGCGCTGCTCACGCTTGTCGGCTGGATCATGCTCGGCATGGAATGGCAGCCAGCGCTGGTCATCGCAATCTCTGTTCTCATCATCACTTGCCCATGTGCTCTTGGTCTTGCTATCCCCGCCGTTCAGGTTGTTGCCAGTGGCTTGTTCTTTAACGAACGAGTGCTGCTCAATGCCGGTGACGCCATCGAACGTCTGGCAAGCGTTGACACTATTGTCTTCGATAAGACCGGCACGTTGACGCTGCCAGAGGCCTCACTTTCTAAAGACCATGGCCTGTCACTTGAACAATTGGATCTGGCAGGCCGTCTTGCCTTGTCATCCTCCCATCCCCTCTCTCAGGCGATCGCCAGAGCAACAGGAGCACAGCACGTTCTACCGGAGGCAAAAGAGGCCGCTGGTAAGGGTGTTGAGGCGACTGTAGATGGCATGCAGATTAAACTTGGGTCCCCAGCCTTCTGTGGTGTCTCTGATAAGCAGCTTGCTCAAGCAAAAGACCAGCAGCCGGACGCCTCTTTTGTCGCCTTCCGGCTTGGAGAGGCGGAGGCGCACCTGCTTCCTGTTGGCCAGTTCATGAGGGAAGGGGCAGCTGAGACGGTTCAAAAACTCAAGGACGCCGGTTTCTCCATTGAGATTTTGAGCGGCGACCATGCAGGTGCGGTCAAGCACGCAGCAGATATTTTGGGCGTGGACTGCTGGAAAGCAGGCCTGAAGCCACAAGACAAAATCAATCGTATTGAAGAGTTGAAGGCACAAGGCAAAAAAGTATTGATGGTTGGTGACGGTCTCAATGATGCCCCATCTCTTGCCGCCGCCAACGTGTCAATCTCGCCGGTTTCTGCCGTTCACGTCAGTCAGGCAGCTGCAGATGCAGTCTTTTTGGGAGACAGTCTGGCCCCTGTGATGAGTGCGCTCACAATCTCACAGAAGGCTCGCCGCGTGATGAACCAGAACCTAGCGCTCTCTGTAATCTATAACTTGATTGCAGTGCCATTTGCGGTGCTTGGTTTTGTCACACCGCTCGTTGCAGCCTTGGCTATGTCGGGTTCTTCCATTATCGTGACGCTCAATGCAGTACGGCTGAGAATGATTGCAGGAACAGCGACCCAGCCCGATCAGGAGGCCTAAAAAAACGATGGAAGTCTTAATCTACCTCATCCCGGTTGCGTTGGTTCTTGGCGGCGCTGGTCTCGTGGCCTTTTTATGGTCTCTGCGCTCCGGTCAGTATGATGACATGGAAGGCCCCAAATGGCGCATTCTGGATGACGGTGACCTACAGGAAAACAGCAAACCTGTCGAAGCAGCTAAGCGCAAGGTTTCCTGAGCTCAAGACCTGTAAGCGAAACGAATTGACCGACAAAAAGGCTTGTCAGCATTCCGCTGCAAGCCTTTCTTTATGTAGTAATTTGAGCCAACAAAAAAGGCCGGCAACAGCGCCAGCCTTTTTGCTTAATTTGGGTCTGCCAGTGATTAGCCGCCAGCGAACTGATATACAGCCTGTCCCTGAGCAGTCTCCAGCTGTTCTTCGGCAGGAGCAGTCGTGAACGGCAACTCAAGTGTCTGCCATACATCCACCAGTGCATCGCGCAAATGATCAATCAACGCGTCAGTATGAACTGGACCCGGAGTGATACGCAGGCGCTCTGTGCCGCGTGGAACTGTTGGGTAGTTGATTGGCTGAATGTAGATGCCATGCTTTTCCAGCAAAAGATCGCTTGCCTGCTTACATAGATCTGGATCAGCAACAAGCACCGGAATGATGTGTGTTTCTGACGTCATCACAGGAAGGCCTGCAGCCTCCAGAACATCTTTCGTGCGCTGTGCCTGACGTTGCTGGCCTTCACGCTCTTCATTGGATGCTTTCAGATGCTTGATGGAAGCTGTAGCCGCCGCTGCAAGTCCCGGAGGGATAGCAGTGGTGAAGATGAAGCCAGGCGCGTAGGAGCGAACCGCATCAACGATTGTCTGGGAAGCTGCAATGTAACCACCCATCACCCCAAATGCTTTTGCCATCGTGCCTTCGATGATGTCAACACGGTCCAAAAGACCATCGCGCTCACAGATGCCAGCGCCACGTGGGCCGTACATACCAACCGCATGCACTTCGTCGATGTAGGTCATTGCATTGTATTTGTCGGCAAGGTCACAAATGCGTTCAATCGGTGCGATATCGCCATCCATGGAGTACACGGATTCAAACACGATCAGCTTTGCGCGCTCGTTGCCAGCAGACTTGAGCAGATCTTCCAAATGCTCAAGGTCGTTGTGACGCCAAACCTTCTTGGAAGTTCCTGCGCCGCGAACACCCGCAATCATGGAAGCGTGGTTCAGCTGGTCAGACAGGATCAAACAATCAGGGAGCAGTTTAGCAATTGTGGAAATGGATGCTTCGTTGGAAACAAAACCGCTGGAGAAAACCAGAGCGCTTTCTTTGCCGTGCAAGTCAGCGAGTTCTTCCTCAAGCTGGACCAGCGGGTAGTTCGTGCCAGAGATGTTACGCGTACCGCCTGCGCCAGCTCCCATGCGCTGAACGGTCTCCGTCATGGCATCAATAACTTTAGGGTGTTGCCCCATCCCTAGGTAGTCGTTTGAACACCAAATAACGACTTCACGAAGATTTTGATTTTCTTTGCGCCAGAGAGCGTGGGGGTGACGCCCTGCAATGCGCTCGAGATTAGCAAATACGCGGTACCGTTTCTCATCCTTCAAAGAAGCAATCGCTTCATTGAAGATATTTTGGTAGTCCATTTTTTGCCCCTTATACTGCGGCGGTATTATTTCGGCGATACTTTAGAGTTAGCCTAAACTTAGCGATAATCCCTAGTCCTGTCGCAGGACACATTGACGCGGTCCTGTTTTTTGCGGATTTATCAAAGGATATTTTCACCTAACGCATATCAGCCTATATATATCGTAGTGATCGTCTTTGATATAGAACTATAATTGCGCAGTCTTGCAATTTGTTATGTTCTCTGCCACACCTTGTAATTAATAATTGAATTTCTGTTCTAATTGAATTGGGTTGCGTTGAGTGACCGGGGCGTTATTGCGTGAGTATAGATCTCTCATCCCTATCATTTCTGGTGGTTGAAGACAGTGCCTACATGCGTACCATCCTGCGGACCATGTTGCAGGGCTTTGGAGCGCGAAAAATCGTTGAGGCAGAGGACGGTGCATCAGGTCTTGAAGCTATGGAACGCGCAAATCCAGATATTTTGATTCTCGACTGGGTTATGCCAATTCTGGATGGCGCCGATATGGTACGGATGATCCGTACTCAGAACAATCCTCACGCTTACATCCCGATTATTATGGTTACCGCTCACACAGAGCGTAGCAGGATTATCGAGGCCAGAAAGCTGGGTATCCATGAATTGCTGTGCAAGCCCATTTCCGCAAAGGCGCTCTACCAACGCATTGCATCCATCATTTTGCAACCAAGAGATTTTGTGAAGACTGCGGGTTATTTTGGTCCGGAACCGCGCGAAATTCGTGGCCACAAGAAGAACTGGGATGGCAATATCCTGATCAATCAGGCCCGTTCCGCCACAATGATCTAATTGCGCCTCTAGAACACCAGTGCAATTCAAAACCGCCTCGGAGGCTCCAGAGCGCCTCCAAGGTGGATGACCCTTATTGCTTAAAGGGTGGATAGGCTCTCAATCGCCTTTTCCCATTTTTCCGGTGGTAGGCTGGACGCCAACCGGATGAGCTGGGCAAACTCGGCTTCTTCGAGCTGGTAGCGGAGCATCTGCAACTCTGCCCCAGAAAATTTTCCGGTCGCTGTCGTTGGAACATCCGCCTCGATTGCTGCCTGATCCATTTTAACCTCCTGAAACTCCAACAAAATGAATGTCAGCGCACATCAGCATAAGAGCTCGTGCTAGTGCGCCTGGGAGGCATACCCTCTTCCCCGTTGCCGCAAAACGGCTGGTTGGAAACTACCCCAATACGCCCCCAAGACCCAAGAAAGGTCGCAGGACTTGCTGCTCATGTAAACCAACCCCAAGATGAAATTTGGTGAAATTGTGGCACGTTGTAGCTGAGACACAGTGACGTAGAGGCAATAAAAGCAGGGCGTGTTACGTGGTAACTTTGTTGCGCTGCTGTGAAATTTAAATATACCCAGAGGGTCTAATTATTTCGCGCGCTCTTTGGGTTGCCGTTGATAAGTATGAATACCTAATGCAGAAAAGCTAAAATGTAGCGCTTTATCTCACGGCAGAGTTGCAAACTATTTTAAAGCTGGAGGTTTTCAAAAAAACAGAATTGGCCGAAGAGGCGATTACGAGAGAAATAAGCTCTGCGTCAGGCTGGAAATATCAATAATGCTTAAGAAGAATGGTGCTGCCGGAGAGATTTGAACTCTCGACCTCTCCCTTACCAAGGGAGTGCTCTACCCCTGAGCTACGGCAGCGCGCCGAAATCTGTGCATCGCTATTGAAAGAATGGTGCTGCCGGAGAGATTTGAACTCTCGGCCTCTCCCTTACCAAGGGAGTGCTCTACCCCTGAGCTACGGCAGCATCGCATAAATCTGAAGCACGCAAGTGCTTCCAATGTCTTTCAAACCAGCGTTCTTTGCAACGAGGTAAGTGCTCCGTGGGCGCTGCCCTCGGAACGAGGAGGCTTATGTCATAACCTTTTTAAACCTGCAAGGGGTTTTAGCGGCAGTTCTGTGGAAACTGAATAACACTGCGAAATGAGAGTATTGCCATGGACTTGTAGTATATCGAGGGACTTGGCTTCATTCCCTTCCTCGTGTAGGTGTTGGCCATGACAGATTCAAAGAAACCCGAAAGTGTAGATAAGACCTCCAAGTCTGCGTCGACGACGAAAAACGATCCCAAAGCAGATCGTCTGGCAGAAGCTTTACGCGCAAACCTGCGCCGCAGAAAGAAGGCTGCTAAGAAAAACGCCGGGGACGACTAATGGGGGCTGCTGTACGAGCTGTGGCGAGCAACACGCTGCGTTAAGCAAAAATCTAGCATTTTTCGCTAAATTAGATGGACATGAAAAAATCGCTGGAAGCTGAAAGGCTTGAGTGAGAGAAGACACTGCAGCGCTGATAGATCCCGCTAACTAAGAAATATACGTAGGATCTATTGGGGAAAACTGATGGGGACGAGACTGGGCAGGGCCACTGCCTTGCTTATGCCATAGCCCTAATGTTAGTGGGCACCGTCAATTCTTCAATAAATTGTATTTCCCGCTGTGGGCTTGATTGGGGTTATAAGAAATATGGACAAAATTCGTATTGTCGGTGGTAATCAGCTGAATGGTGTTATTCCGATTTCAGGCGCGAAGAATGCTGCGCTGCCTTTGATGATCGCGTCATTGCTTTGTGATGATACACTGACCCTTGAGAACGTTCCCCGACTGCGCGATGTCGCTCTTCTCACCCAGATTCTTTCAAACCACGGCGTTGATTACTCCGTCGATGGCAAACGCGCTGGTCAGGATACAATGACCGGCCAGACCATTCACCTGAATGCGAGCAATATCGTTGACACCACCGCTCCCTATGAGCTGGTCTCCAAGATGCGTGCAAGCTTCTGGGTCATCGGTCCTTTGCTGGCACGAATGCACACGGCGCGTGTTTCTTTGCCGGGTGGCTGTGCAATCGGTACACGTCCGGTGGACTTCTTCATTGACGGGCTGAAGGCCCTCGGTGCCGACATCGAGATGGACCGCGGTTATGTTCAGGCAGACGCCAAGGGCGGCCTTAAAGGTGGCCGTGTTGTCTTCCCGCATGTGTCTGTTGGTGCAACCCATACAGTCATGATGGCGGCCACTCTGGCAAAAGGCGAGAGCGTTATCGAAAACGCCGCGCAGGAACCAGAGGTCACCGATCTTGCAAACTGCCTCATTGGCATGGGCGCAAAGATCGAAGGTGCAGGTACAGACACCATCCGCATTCAGGGTGTGGAGAGCCTTGGCGCACATCGCCATCCGGTTATTCCTGACCGCATCGAAACCGGCACCTACGCAATGGCTGTTGCTATGACCGGTGGGGAAGTCACGTTGGAAGGTGCGCGCGGTGATCTGCTTGACAGCGCGCTGGATATCCTCCGCCAGACTGGTACGGAAATTACCGAAACCAATATGGGCCTTAAAGTCAGCCGCAATGGTGCTGGTATCAATCCGGTCGACATTTCGACTGAGCCATTCCCGGGCTTCCCGACAGACTTGCAGGCGCAGTTCATGGCACTCATGACCCGCTCCAAGGGTGTCAGCAAAATCACCGAGAACATCTTTGAAAACCGCTTCATGCACGTTCAGGAACTGGCCCGCCTCGGCGCCAAGATTACATTGGACGGTCAGATCGCATCCGTTGAGGGCGTTGAAACCTTGCGTGGCGCTCAGGTGATGGCAACAGACCTTCGAGCCTCCGTTTCTCTCGTCATTGCTGGTCTGGCTGCTGAGGGTGAGACCACCGTCAGCCGTGTCTACCACCTTGACCGTGGTTTTGAGCGGCTGGAAGATAAACTTTCCCGCTGCGGCGCGGTGATTGAGCGCATCTCTGCCTGATAAACAGTGAACTAACTGTTTGAACCCGGACTGTTTTTCAGGCCGGGTTTTTTCATGGATTTTTTCGCAACGAAACTGCAGCGTATCCCCGTGCTTGAAATCCCATGTGTTCATTCATAGATATTTTTCTATAAATTGTTGTAATAGGAAGTATGTCCCGCGCGTATCTACGATGTGCGGGACAAATAATTCTGCAAGGGACCAATATGGAACAGGTAAAACCAATGAAGCTGATGGCGCTGGATAAGGAAGATTTGCAGATTATCTCTTCCATGATTCAGGATAGCGTTCTGAAGCTCGCGGATATCAAGTACTTACCTGCCGAGCGTCGTCTGGTTCTGACAATGAACCGATACCTTTGGGAAACAGACGCCAGCAAGCAGAAACAAAGAATGCGCGCCCGTTCTGTTCTGTCCATCTCGCGGGTAGATGCAGTCAAAGCGCAAAAAATCAATCAATCAAACAAGGACATGGTCCTGTCTCTGCTCTGTGTGCTGTTTGAAGAGACAAATGCACCAGCAGGTCAGTTGAAGCTTGAGTTTTCCGGTGGGGCTGTTATTGCAGCAAATATCGAGTGCATCGAAGCGCAGCTTGCAGATCTGGGCGCTGTTTGGGAAACCGATAACAGACCCGAACATCATCTGGAAGGCTAATTGGAAAGCGCGGTATAGTTTCGTAAAATACCCGTACAACCTGAAGGCTTGGATCCTCTATCGAATAATCTAACATAATCTCGGGAAGGACTTTTCCGGGAAATAAAATAAATTGGGAATGATAACGTGGCGATAAAGCTCTCCTCAAAGTCTGAAGGTTTCGAAGACGAAATTCGTGCCCTGCTTGGAAGCAAGCGGGAAACTTCAGAGGACGTGGACCATATCGTGCGCGACATTCTGCGGGATGTCGAAACGCGCGGGGATGCTGCCGTGCTCGATTACACCAATAAATTTGACCGCATGTCGGCCAAGTCTATGGACGAGCTTAAAGTAACCGAAGCTGAAATTGAGGCAGCTGTTGCTCAGATTCCGGCAAATACACTGGAAGCGCTGCAGCTTGCTCATGACCGGATTCGTTCTCACCACCAAAAGCAGCTGCCGGAAAGCTACACCTACAAAGACGCAATCGGCGTAGAACTGGGTGCGATCTGGACCGCCGTTGAAGCCGTCGGTGTCTATGTCCCCGGTGGTCTTGCCAGTTATCCGTCCTCCGTTCTGATGAATGTCGTCCCTGCAAAAGTCGCGGGTGTAGAGCGGATCGTGATGGTTGTTCCGAGCCCGGACAATGTGCTCAACCCGCTCGTACTTGCAGCTGCCAAAATGGCTGGCGTCTCGGAGATTTACCGTATCGGTGGCGCTCAGGCTATTGGCGCACTCGCTTACGGCACTGAGACAATTGCGCCAGTTTCCAAAATCGTCGGCCCCGGTAATGCCTTCGTTTCCGCCGCAAAACGCCGCGTGTTCGGAACCGTCGGCATTGATATGATCGCTGGTCCCTCCGAAATCCTTGTTGTCGCTGACAAAAACAACAGTCCGGACTGGGTTGCTGTCGATTTGCTCTCTCAGGCAGAGCACGATCCGGTCGCCCAATCCATCCTCATCACGGACAGTGAAGAACTGGCTAGTGCCGTTGAAGAGGCAGTCGAGCGCCAGCTCACCACACTGCCACGCGCTGAAGTGGCCCGTCAGAGCTGGAATGACTTCGGCGCGATCATTACAGTCGATAATCTCGATGAGGCAATGGTGCTTTCCAACCGTTTTGCACCGGAACACCTCGAGCTTTGTGTTGATGACCCTGACGCACTGCTACCGAAAATGAGAAACGCTGGTGCCGTCTTTGTGGGCCGTTATACGCCAGAGGCAATCGGCGACTATGTGGGCGGCTCCAACCACGTGCTGCCAACAGCTCGCTCGGCTCGTTTCTCCTCAGGCCTGTCAACGCTGGAATTCGTGAAAAGAACCTCGCTCTTGCGCTGTAACCCGGAAAATCTGGCGCAGATCGGTCCGGCAGCAGTCACCTTGGCAGAAGTAGAAGGCTTACAGGCCCACGGCCGTTCGGTATCCATTCGCTTAAATCACTAACCAACTGACCCAGTAGGGAAAAGATCGTTCGATGAATAAGGAAGTCCCTGTAAACGAAGAGCAGAGACAAAAAGAAGGAGAGCGCCTCTTTGAGGTGGTCCTTGATCCTGATTCTATTATCCGCGCCGACAAAGACGTTGAGCGGGAGCGGAAGATTGCTATCTTTGATCTTGTAGAAGAAAACATGTTTTCTCCGGTCGGGCCCGATCAGGGCCCGTACCGACTGGATCTGGCTATGATCAAGCGCAAGCTTGTACTGGGAGTTCGGGATGAAATGGGAAGTGAAATCGCAACCCATATCCTCTCTCTGACCCCTTTCCGGAAGATCATCAAAGATTACTTCATGATTTGCGAGAGCTACTACGATGCAATTCGAAGTGCCTCTCCCAAACAAATTGAAGCGATCGATATGGGGCGTCGCGGACTGCATGACGACGGCGCCTGCATATTGGAAGAACGCCTGAAAGGGAAAATCACCATCGACCACCAAACCGCTCGCCGCCTGTTTACGCTCATTTGCGCTCTGCAACATCGGGGGTAGACATGGCCGAGTTTATGTCACGGCCCAGTTCCATTCTGTTTATTTGCAGAATGAACGCGGTTCGCTCCCCGATGGCAGAGGGCTTGACCAATCTGCTCTTTCCCAAAGAGGTCTACACGCGCTCCTGCGGTGTTTTTGCAGGTGAACGCGACCCCTTTGTTGATTCTGTCATGGAGGAGCTTGGGGTGGATCTGGGCAATCACCACCCCAAAACCTTTGAGGATCTGGCGGAGGAGGGGTTCGATCTGGTCGTAACGCTTGCCCCGGAAGCCCACCATATGGCATTGGAGCAAACACGCACCCAACACGTGGATGTCGAATATTGGCCGACAATTGATCCTACAGTGGCAACAGGCAGCCGGTCGCAGATTATGGATGCCTATAGAATGGTCCGTGATACACTGAAGCGAAAAATCGAACAACGCATGCAATAAACTGCTGAAAATGCTCTATCCGTAGTTTCAGTGTATGTTTTCCACCCTAAAACAAGGAATATGCGGTAAAACTCGTCAAACAGCCCTCCAAGAAGTGGTGGAAGCCTGTTCACATTTGGCGAGTTATCCGGTAGGTTCCGCGAAAATTCCATTTAACAAATCAGGAATCCTAATGGCTAAAGAAGAAATGCTGGAGTTTCCAGGCGTCGTCGTCGAACTCCTTCCTAATGCGACTTTTCGTGTGAAACTTGAAAATGATCACGAAATCATCGCTCACACTGCTGGTCGTATGCGTAAGAACCGTATTCGTGTTCTGGCTGGCGATAAAGTGCTCGTGGAAATGACACCATATGACCTGACGAAGGGTCGTATCACTTATCGTTACAAATAAACGATCCGCTGAGCGCGGGTTCAATACGACGAACCTGCCTTAGTTGTACTCTGGTCTGAAATTCTATCGGGGAACTGGCAAAATGACCAAAGAACTGCCGCTGGTACTGGCCTCCGGGTCACCACGTCGTCTGGCGTTACTTCAGCAGATTGGTATTGAACCGGACTTCCTCTTGCCAGCAGACATTGATGAGACGCCTGTGCGTGGGGAAAGCCCGCGTGCACTGGCGCAAAGACTTGCTCGCGGTAAAGCTGCCGCCGCACGTGTTCTGATCGACAGGGATGATGATAAAGCAAATGCCATCATCCTGGGGTCGGATACGGTTGTTGCAGTGGGCCGCCGCGTTCTGCCTAAAGCTGAAAGTAAGGAGCAGGCCAGTGTTTGCCTTCAGCTTCTCTCCGGGCGTATGCACAAGGTCTATACCGGCGTTTGCGTGAACATGCCTGACGGTGTGGTCCGCACAAAGCTGGTTGAAACCCGTGTCCGTTTCCGCCGCCTGTCCTCTCATGACACTGAGAAGTACCTCGCATCGGGCGAGTGGCGCGGCAAAGCGGGCGGATACGCCATTCAGGGCCTCGCTGGCGCGTTTATAGCGCGCGTGATTGGGTCATACCCAAGCGTGGTCGGTTTGCCGCTCCTGGAGACTGCTAGCCTCCTGCAATCGGCAGGCTACCCAGTTCAAAAGACTTGGGACGAAGACGCCGTTCCTGCTGCCTGAGATTTCATCTGTTATCGTGCAAATCCACCAACGGTTTGCAGGTATCGTGGGGACAAGCTGGCAAGCGCGTCGCGTAGCTCTTGTGTCGGCTTACCGTAAACAGTCATTCCTGTTGGATGCAGCGTGTCCATGAACTGTTTGGCATAGGTGCTTGAGAACCATGCCATATGCAGGATGGCTGCGTCGCTACTCTCGAAACTTGCAAAAATCTCGCTCGATTGCCCGTCTTCACTAAGGTACCACACATACGCCGTCGTTCCGCCCTGCATCTGTTGCACGGCTTTCGCCATCTCGACCATCAGGTCCTCAAAGACCTTGGGTTGAGTGGTCACCAGGCGCGATGTGAGGATCCAGGAAACTTCATTGTTCATTATTCGCTACCCTAGCTTGCAAGATCGAATAAAACCCATCGTAAACTCCGGGCATCCTCGTAGAAGTGTTTGTTCTTCGAATTATCTGCCCCCCCCAAAAAAGAGTGCTTAGCCCCAAGATGTTGTCCTGAGTAATCTTAGTACGAACTTTATGCGCTGCAAAGTTGTTTGCACCCAAACTGATTAACACCGTAGATTTAGGAAACAATTTCTACGTGTGAAGTAGCGGGACTACGCTCCGGACCCAAAATCATGCAGATCAAAAATTGATCTGACATTATGACTTGAAGTCCTGCAGGTTTCTGGCTAGAGGCACAGATAAATGCTCTGCCGCGCCGGACAGAAAACCGTCATATCCGCCAAGGATAGAAACCAGCTGTTGAGAGATGCCATGACGAAGCCATCAACCAAGTCGGCCAAGTGCCCGATCTGCAATAAACCAACGCAAGAGGCAACAAAGCCGTTTTGCTCAGTCAGGTGTAGGCAAGTGGATCTCAATAAATGGTTGAGTGGCAGCTACTCCGTGCCAGCCGTTGAGGAAGAATTCTCCGAAACTGATATGTCAGACCTAGAGAATCCACGTAATATGCATTGAGCATTTGGGGATAAATATTTCGAGAAATTGAAGGTTTTACAAATAATTTTCATCATATCAGTACAACTTTCAGCTCCGCAATTATTGAGCCAACAATTTGATATATTAATGGAAATATCAATAATCCAACCTCTTGAAACAGAGGGTAAAACCGGTCGCGACAAAAAAGTCAGGCTCTGAATTTTTTTTCAAATAGGTACTAATTTTTATCGAGTTTAGTCTTGTGCCTGTCTCCGTTATGGGCAATTGTACCGAGCGTGTTATTGGGAGGTTTGCGCGGATAAAGAGATTATCGCGTAGCCGTCTCGTTAAATTGCTTGGGGCAATTGGATAAGGGCAAGACCTATGAAAAAGCATCTCTTGGGCGCATCTGCGCTATTGCTGTCTTTGGGCGTTTCCGCGCCGGCTATGGCAGATTTTAATCTGACCATTTTGCACACGAATGATTTCCATTCCCGCATCGAGCCAATCAACAAATATGACTCGAATTGTTCCGCAAAGGATGATGCTGCAGGCAAGTGTTTGGGTGGCACTGCCCGTTTGGTAACAGCAGTCGAAGAGCGCCGCGCAGCAGCGGAAAACTCTATCCTCGTGGACGGTGGTGACCAGTTCCAGGGTTCCCTGTTCTACACTTACTACAAGGGTAAAGCTGCAGCAGAATTCATGAACGCTCTGGGTTACGACGCAATGACCGTCGGCAACCACGAATTCGACGATGGCCCGGAAGTTCTGCGTGGCTTCATGGATGCGGTTGAATTCCCTGTTCTGCTCGCAAACGCTGACGTTTCCAAAGAAGCGAAACTCGTTGACGTTCTGATGCCAACAACAATTGTTGAGCGCGGCGGCGAGAAAATCGGCCTCATCGGCCTGACACCGGATGACACCGGTGATCTTGCAAGCCCAGGTGAGAACGTTAAGTTCTTCGACCCAATCCAGGCAGCAACAACTCAGGTTGCAAAGCTGCAGGCTGAAGGCGTGAACAAGATCGTTATCCTGTCTCACTCTGGTTACGACGTTGACAAAAAAGTTGCAGCAGCTGTTTCAGGTATCGACGTGATCGTTGGTGGTCACACCAACACCTACCTGTCCAACACCTCTGACCGCGCTGAAGGTCCTTACCCAACTTGGGTTGCAGGTCCGGACGGAAAGAAAACTGCAATCGTATCTGCATACGCTTACGGCAAGTTCCTCGGCGAGCTGAACGTAAAGTTTGACGACAACGGTGACGTGATCGAAGCAGCTGGTGAGCCAATCATCATGGACGCGAAGATCGCTGAAAACGATGAAATCAAAGCACGTATCGCTGAGCTGGCTGGTCCACTTGACGAAATCCGCACCGAAATCATCGGCGCAACCTCAGCTCCGGTTGATGGTGACCGCAAGTCCTGCCGCGCACGTGAGTGTGAAATGGGTGTTCTCGTAGCAGACGCTATGCTTGCAGCAACCAAAGATCAGGGCGTTGAAATCGCAATTACCAACGGTGGTGGTCTGCGCGCTTCTATCGACGCTGGCGAAGTAACCATGGGCGAAGCTCTGGCAGTTCTTCCTTTCCAGAACACTCTGGCGACCTTTGAGCTTCAGGGTAAGTTCATCAAAGTCGCTCTGGAAACCGGTCTGTCCCAGATCGAAGAAGGCGCTGGCCGCTTCCCACAGGTTGCTGGTCTGAAGTTCAGCTTCGACGCTTCCAAACCTGCTGGTGAGCGTGTGGTTGAAGTAACCTTGGCTGACGGTTCTGCAATCGACGCAGAAAAGGTCTACAAGCTTGCAACCAACAACTACGTTCGTAACGGTGGTGACGGTTACAAGATCTTCGCTGCTGAAGGCAAAAACGCATACGACTACGGCCCTGGCCTTGAGTTCGTACTTGCTGACTACCTGAAAGCACAGGGTGGCGCATACCAGCCTAAACTTGACGGTCGCATCACCGATGCAACTGCAAAATAAGCTCACTCTTTTGAGTAAGTGAAGAAGAGCCGGAGGCAGCAGCCTCCGGCTTTTTTCTTATTGTCCGGTGCAGATCAGGCACGCCACCAGAAGCGGTGTGCGTGATTACTCCTTTCAACCAAAGACTTGCACTGGGCTGCATACACCCCTTACAAAGATGCAGCTTCCAAATTTGAAAAGGCGTTGCAACGTGAGCATTCTTGAAACCGAACAAAAACGGCTCCTTGATCGCTTTCACGCGCAAAAGCCAATCCGCTCATGGTCCATGATCATCTCCATCTTCGGAGATTGTGTTGCCCCGCGCGGCGGCGAGCTCTGGATGGGAAACATCACCCAGATCATGCAGATGATCGGCATCAACTCTGGTGTGGTGCGCACAGCCATGTCCCGGCTGGCCTCTGACGGCTGGCTGGAGCGAACTCGCATTGGCCGCAACTCCTTCTACCGCCTCACAGATATGGGTAAAGAAGCGTTCGGTCAGGCAACCCCCCGCATCTATGCCCGCGGTCCGGCCAGAGGCAACGGAAGCTGGATCACAGCCATCCTAAGTGATGGCGAGGACAAAGCCGAGCGCCGTGAGCGCTTGGTTGGGCGGGGGTTTGGCATAATTGCCCCAAATGTCCTGATCAAACCGTATAGCGGCCAACTATCGCCGCCGCAGTCCTGCGAAAAGATCGTCTACCTACAATCGAGAGCCCCAGCCGACAAGACCGCACAACTGGCACAGCAGGCATGGAACCTTGAAAGCCTACAGCAAGGCTACAGCGAGTTCATCGCGACATATCGTGACCTTCATGATTGCCTTGAGGGCAACGCAGCCAGCGACTTGAACATCTCATCAGAGACGGCGCTGATCCTGCGCATCATACTCATTCATGACCTCAGACGGCTGGTCCTGAAAGACCCGGAGCTGCCGTTGCAAGCCTTGCCGGACAACTGGGCAGGGAGCATCGCCCGCGAACTTGCTGCAAGCATCTACAACACCCTTAGAAGTCGGGGCGAGTTTTGGCTTGATTCTAACGCCAAAAATGCTGCGGGCACTCTCCCACCGCCTGAGCCCGCATTTTTTGAACGGTTCCAACCTTTGTAATCATTAGCAAATTTAGAACTCTCCTAAAATGGACCATTAAATGTTACGGAAAGTACTTGTGGTAATAATATTCTGTGACATATTGAAGCGCAGATGAACATTGGTGTGCTCTTGGGAGGGACGTGACCTATGTACACGCAAGCACTGAACAACCCCGCTGTTGAAACCGGCATTGAGGACGAAGAAAAGCTCGCCACTTTTCAAGCTCGCATTGACCGTGAAGAGAAGATTGAGCCCAACGACTGGATGCCAGCGGCCTACCGCAAAACGCTGGTCCGGCAGATCTCTCAACACGCGCACTCCGAAGTTGTCGGCATGTTGCCAGAGGGAAACTGGGTTACGCGGGCTCCATCGTTAAAGCGCAAAGCAATCCTGCTTGCCAAAATTCAGGATGAGGGCGGACACGGCCTCTATCTCTATTCCGCCGCAGAAACGCTGGGTGTTTCCCGCGAAGAGCTGGTTGACCAGCTGCTAAGCGGCAAGGCCAAGTATTCTTCCATCTTCAACTACCCAACCCTGAATTGGGCCGATGTGGGGGCAGTTGGCTGGCTCGTGGACGGCGCCGCGATTATGAACCAGATCCCGCTCTGCCGCTGCTCTTATGGTCCGTATTCCCGTGCCATGATCCGCATTTGTAAGGAAGAAAGCTTCCACCAGCGTCAGGGCTACGATTTGCTTGTTGCCATGATGAAAGGCACGCCTGAGCAACGGGAGATGGTTCAGGACGCAGTCAATCGCCTCTGGTGGCCCTCATTGATGATGTTTGGTCCCTCGGACAAAGACAGCACGCACTCAGCTGATAGCATGAAGTGGAAGATCAAGCGCTTTACCAACGATGAGCTGCGCCAGAAGTTCGTTGACGCCACTGTGCCTCAGGCAAAGGTTCTGGGCATCACGCTGCCGGACCCGGATCTCAAATTCAACGAGGAAACAGGGCACTGGGAGCACGGCCAACCGGACTGGGACGAGTTCTACAACACCATTCAAGGCAATGGCATCTGCAACAAGCAGCGGATGAAAGACCGCATCAAGGCCCATGAGGATGGTGCCTGGGTGCGCGAGGCTGCGCAGGCGTATGCTGCAAAGAAATCAGTGGCTTAAGGGAGGGCAGAACATGAGCGAACAAGCAACACCACTTTGGGAAGTATTTATAAGAGCCCGCAATGGCATGTCTCACCGCCATGCCGGTTCTGTCCATGCGGCTGATGCCGAGATGGCACTTCAAGCAGCGCGGGATGTCTACACCCGTCGCGGCGAGGGGCTGTCCATCTGGGTGGTGCCTTCTGCAGCAATCATCGCGAACGATCCGGACGAGAAAGGCGAGATGTTTGAGCCAACAGCCTCAAAGATCTACCGCCACCCGACGTTCTACGAGTTGCCTGACGAAGTCGCGAATATGTAAGGGGGCCATGATGAAAGATCCGGCATTATTTACATATTGCATGCGGTTAGCAGACGACTCCGCAATCCTGAGCCAGCGACTGGGCGAGTGGTGCGGTCATGCCTCCCATCTGGAGGAAGACATCGCACTCACCAACGTCGCACTTGACCTGATCGGCCATGCCCGTGAGCTCTACACCTACGCAGGGCAAATCGAGGGTAAGGGACGCGACGAAGATGCCCTGTGTTTCCATAGGGTTGAACGCGAGTTCACCAATCTTCTATTGGTCGAACAACCCAATGATGACTTTGCCTATGCCATCATGCGTCAGTTCCTCTTCTCCGCGTTCATGCATCCTTTCTGGGAGGCAATGATGAACTCAAAAGACGAACTGCTGGCAGGTCTGGCAGCAAAAGCGGAGAAGGAAGCAGCCTACCACCTACGCCATTCTGCGGAGTGGGTGATCCGTCTTGGCGATGGCACCAAGGAAAGTCACAACCGCATCAATGATGCGCTGGAGTTCCTTTGGATGTACACCGGCGAAATGTTTGAGTGTGACGACGTTGTATCCGCACTGGTCGCCAAGGGTGTTGCTATAGACCCTATGTCTATCAAACACTTATGGGATGAGACGGTGAATACTGTATTTGCCCGCGCCAATCTGGAACGGCCAACTGAAAGCTGGATGCAGACCGGTGGCCGTAAGGGTGAGCACAGCGAGCATCTGGGGCATATCCTTTCCCCAATGCAGTACCTGCAGCGTTCGTTCCCGCAAGCGCAGTGGTGATCGGGAGCTAACCCATGGCAGTTGCAGCGAAAAATCTGAGAACTGAGTTGGACCAAAGGGCGTGGAATTCGGTCTGTGATGTGCCGGACCCAGAGGTGCCTGTACTCACAATCGAGGACCTTGGCGTTCTGCGTGAGGTAAATGTGCGCGAAGATGGCTGTGTGGAGGTGACCATCACCCCAACCTACACCGGTTGCCCCGCCATGAGCATGTTCGCCTTCGATATCGAAGCAGCTCTGCTCAACGCTGGTTTTGAGAAGGTTGAGATCAAAACCGTCCTCAGCCCAGCCTGGACCACCGATTGGCTTTCAGAAAAAGCATGTGAAAAGCTAAGGGTTTACGGTATTGCTCCACCCAACGGTAAGGCCTCGCGTCGCGCCTTGTTCGGGGAGGATAAAGTCCACTGCCCAAAGTGCAATTCTGCCAACACCAGCCGTATTTCCGAGTTTGGCTCAACCGCTTGCAAGGCGCTGTACCGCTGCAACGATTGTTCTGAGCCGTTTGATTATTTCAAGTGCATCTGACCCGTTCAGATGTGAGGGAGGAAACCATGTCGCCACGGTTTCATAGATTGAAGATCAAGTCAGTCCATCAGGAAACGGAGGAGGCGGTCTCTATCGCCTTTGAGATTCCTGAGGATCTGAAGGAAGATTATTCTTTTATTCCAGGGCAGTATCTCACTCTGCGCGAGTTCATAACCGGCGAAGATACCCGTCGTTCCTATTCCATTTGCTCTTCGCCCAAGGACGATGATATCCGCGTCGCCATCAAGAAAGTGGAGGGCGGTCGCTTCTCCAGTTTCGCTCTGGGCCACGTCGCTGTTGGCAACGAGATTGACGTGATGACCCCAATGGGCCGCTTCAACCTGCCACGAAAAACAACAGAAGACGCAAGGGTTTACGCCGCTTTCGCCGCGGGTTCCGGCATCACGCCGATCATGTCCATGGTTCAGGCCGTGCTGGAAGATGAGCCAAACAGCCAGTTCTTCCTGTTCTACGGCAACAAGAATTCTCAGAGTGTTATCTTCAAGGATGAGCTGGATGACCTGAAAGACCGCTTCCTTGATCGCCTCAGTGTCTACCATGTGCTGTCCCGCGAAGAGCAGGACCTGAGCCTCTTCAACGGTCGCTTAACTGCTGAAAAGATTGAGGAATTCATCACGAAGACCGTTGGTGAAGATACCATCGATCACGTCTTCCTCTGCGGTCCGGGCGATATGATCGAGGCAGCCAAACAAACCTGCCAGAACCACGGCATCCCGCTGGAGCATATCCATAACGAGCTCTTTGTGCCCGCCGATGGCAGTGATCCACATACCGCGCATAAAGCCAGGGATTCCAAGGCTGTAGACCACAAAGCCAGGGTCTCCATGATCGTTGATGGTGCCCGTCACGACGTCACGCTGGAGCCGGGAGAGACCATCATTGACGGTGCTCTGCGCATGGGAATCGAAGCACCGTTCTCGTGTAAGGGCGGAATGTGCTGCACCTGCCGTGCCAAGGTGGTGTCCGGCGAAGTAGACATGGCCGTCAACTATTCGCTGGAACCTTGGGAGCTGGAAGCCGGTTACGTGCTTACCTGCCAATCCAGACCGAAAACAGCAGATGTTACAGTAGATTACGACGATATCTGATCACTCGGAGAGCCAGTTTGCGTCGGTTTGAGACGAAAAGCCGGAATTTGCGTTATTCCGGCTTTTTTTGCGTTGATATGTCAGCAGCCTACTCTCAGGCAGCTTTAGCGGTCGGAACCGGGAAGACCACGTCGTAAATCCAGTTATAGACGAAGCCGTAAATCAGGAAGAACGTCGCGTATCCCAGATCAAGAAGCAGAGCTTCCATAAAGCCCATCTGCAACCACCACATGATTGCTAGGATACCAACTCCGAGCAATCCGGCTTCAAACAGAATTGCATGCACAACACGTATTGGAATGGTTCTTTTCTTGGCCCCGCAATAGCTCACGTACCACTTGTCGAAGAGCAAGTTGTAAACGAAGTTCCATCCCATGGCGACCAGAGACAGGAACAGCCCGAGTAAGCCGATTTCTTGTAGGGAGTGACCTGTGATCTTGCTTCCAAATACAGCAATGATGGAAAGTGCCACCATCTCAAACATCACTGTGTGCCGCATTCTATCCCAGAAACTTCTCATTGCCTTCACCTATCTTTCTAAATAGCTTGCTGGATAGGTATATTCGAACTATCTTTCTGGCAAGCTTTAATTTACAAAAACATGAAAACTGTGATGAGGATCTCATGTCTAAAGCCTACCCGATGGGAAGAGCCCTTGATTTAATGCGGCAAAACTGGCCGGAAGCGGTTTCCGTTGAAACCGAATTGTTCCTCAGCATGAACCGGTTTAGTGAGATTCTGGACAAAAACTGCTCAAAAGAGGTGGAAGCATACGGCCTGACAAATGGCTCGTTCGAGGTGCTCGTCGCCCTGCGGTCTCAGCCCGAGAACGGAGAGATGTCCCCCAGCGACCTCTACCAGTCCTTGCTGATGACCTCCGGCGGTATGACCAAAATCCTCAAGCAACTGGAAGCTGACGGACTTGTGGAGCGCATCGACCATGAAACCGATAAACGCAGCAAAATGGTGCGCCTGACCCCACTGGGCAAAACCACGGTCGAGAAAGCCATGGAAAGTGTCATGGCAGGCGACCGCCGCGTGATCTACCAAAACCTCACCAAACAAGAAGTCCAATCCCTCCGCAACACCTTGCTTGAGGTGGTTCTAAAACTCGGCGTGTAGGGGGAGGGGAGGAAGCAGGCGCTACTGAAAATAATGCCTACTTCGCTTTAGGCCAAGGAGCGCCCAGCAAATGGCTGGAGTTAGCTCGCTTGCTGCGATGTGTTGATGGGACTGAGGCCAAGTTCAACGATCTTCAAAGCAACCTCGGAATACGTCATTGCAGATGGCAGGTGTTTCTTCACCTTCGATCCATGCTGCAAAGAGCAGGCGCGTAGGAAGTAGCTTGTATCGGGCGTCATGCCTGGCACCAAGTTTGCTTCAAGAAAGTTAGGCTTTCCTTCGGTATCGAGTTTGATGTCGATGCGGCCAAAACTTTTAACCCCTAATGCCGTAAAGACACTGCCAGCAAGCTCGGATACAGCACTCAAAGTGGGCTCGGTAATAGTTCTGAGCAACTCATGATTTTGCCGCTTTTCAGCGCATCCTAGTACCCGATCGCCCTTTTCGTTCATAGGGGCGATGATTTCTACAGGCATAATAGATCTTAAGCCGCTTTCAGGATCGTCGAGAATTGCAACCGTAAATTCTCGTCCCGGTAACACCTCTTCGACCAGAACATCCGCGCCATAGCTTTCGAAAAGTTCTTTGATTTTATTCTGATAACTTTCAAAGTCACGAACTATAGAATTTTCATCTATTCCATTTCCATTGGCGGCATCTATAGGCTTAACGAAAAGAGGAAGAAAAAGAGGCAGCTTGTCTTCTGTTTCGAACTGACCGGGGCTGGTCTGGAAAAACTTTGCAGTCGCAATACCGTGGTTTTGTATAGCCGCCTTGGCCTTTCCTTTATTGGAATCGAACTCCAAGGTTTTGCGATCTGATCCAGTAAAAGCAATCGCGTGCTCGGAGAAGTAATCTGAAAACCAGGTTTTTGTATTGTCACTTACATCCAGAAAGTACTTGCTGCAAAGGACAACAAGGTCTGGCTTGGACGTAACAACATCGCTTAAACCAGACATCGAAGAGATCTCGTGAAACCTGACCGTCTGGTATTTGTCTTTCAGAACATTGTAAAAATGGCGACATGTTTCGATCGAACCAAATCCGGTTTCTTTCAAATCATGTGTGCTGGTTGCGACGATGGCAATGTGCTTTTCTAGCTTTGGGATATGGTCCTGAATATTTTGCTGGTGGTTGTTGTTCGCAATTGGATTGGAAAATTGGAGAGGGCCAATTATCTCTGCAGTTGGGGCAACTTGAGCAAGATCAGTTCGTTTTGTCATTAGATCGTTCTTTCGCTGCTCAGTCATCGGTTGATGAGCAGATTGCTGGCCCTTCGTTTAGAGCACAGGACGTGACGAGGATAATTGACTGATAAAGAATAAGGATAGGCCCACAGTGCCGGTTAAGGGAACTGTGTTCACAGCACTAAGGGTTTGCACGAAATGCCGGATGCAGCCGTGGCATAATGTATATGCAAGTTACTAAGCTGATTGTTACACGTGCTAACGGTACTGAGTATACGTGACTGGGGAATGCCGCTAGTTACGCAATTTCGATATTATTGACTTCGACTTTCCCATTCACGGGATTTGTAAGTGTATCAAAACGTACTTTTTGTCGTTCAGCCAGTTTCTTTATACCAGCACGAGTTAAGGAAGCACGGAGGACGCGAAACTGGGAACTGGTGCCTTCTTCCTGAACGTAACCAAAACCTTGTTCAGAATTAAAGAATTTCACGGAACCATTGATCATTTTGGGATGCAATCGGTAATGACCAAAAACGGTTCAGTACTTATGTACGGTCGCTTGGTCCGAAAATACTACCTCATGGAAAGCAATATTTCGTTGTATACATATTGCACACCTAGACATACTGTTTCAACGAAATTCAACTTTAATACGGCTTTAGTTGATCAGGTCAGGAGGTGCGTATAGACACATGGATTGTGTAGATTAAAACTTGCTCTTATTTCCATTAGATCAAGCTAAATGGGATAAGGCATAACAATTATTATAATTTGGAAGAGATCGATTTTCAATTACAGCAGGGCGTGATTTTTCGTCTTGAGCGATGCCCTACACTGTGGCCAAAGGAATGGCCCCGTTTGTCAGACTAGGTCTCTTGGGTAAATCTAGTCGAACTGGAGTGCTGTGTGATCATATTTGCAGCCTCTTCCAGCACCCCTAAAAACTTAGGTCTCAACGCTGACTGCCGCTCACAGAGTGATCTGCTTCATCAACGGAGAAGTTCTTTACCAATAGCTTCTTTAGCAAGACGTAGTGCTTTAAGGCGAGACGTTTTTTCGCTTACCTTCATTGCCCGCTCTTCTTCATCGGTGAGTGCTTTTTTCTTGCTTTTTTCGATCGCAGCAAAACGATCTTTAGCGCTTGATATTGAAATACTAGGCATATTGAGGGCCTTTCTGTCAGAGTTAGGGCTACACAATAAGTGTAGCCCTGATCTTTTATCAGTCTTGCAGCTGTAGGTTCACAGCTGAAACTTTGCCATCGCGGCCATTTTCCAGCTCATAGGAGACCTTCTGGCCTTCTTCGAGACCCATAAGTCCAGCGCGCTCAACAGCTGAAATGTGAACAAACGCGTCTTTTCCGCCATCATCAGGAGAGATGAAGCCGAAACCTTTTGTGGAGTTGAAGAATTTTACAGTGCCGATTGTCATTTTTGTACCTTGTAAATATACCCGAAATTAAGCGGGCGTGTAGCCCATGTTCGATATGTACATGGGGCGCAACATTCTCAAAATCAGGGGAAGCCTAGCAAACCGCAGAAAAGATAGCCTTTGATGGCTGTAAACGTGCCACGCTCGTATAGTTGTTTTTTGATCTGCTGTCAAATAAATAGGCGAATTATCTAGAATATTCTATAGTTAATGAAATAGTAATACGTCATGCATGCAAGAAATCCATATAATTTTTCAGGATTTTATTTTAAGAATAATATACATTTCTACAGTGAAAAATATCATATTTTTGAGAAGATACTTACGTCTATTTAGAGTGTCCGTTTTATCCGCATATACCTTGAAGCATCTTCCCTGCGTGTTGATAACCGCAAGCAGCTCTTGATCCCAGCAACTCAGATTTCTATCCTAATACGAGGCTAAGTCCGCGCCTCCGCCCTCCATTCGGGAAGCTGCACACATGCAGGACGTAAGAAATTGAACCACGCTGTTCGAGCAAACGCATGAGGAGGGATTGCATTTTGTGCTCTGAAGAGAGGGTTCTTCAATGAGACTTTCAAGCCCAATTCATAAGCTTAAAAGACAAGCTAAACTGCAGGCCCGTGAGGGTGGGGTGCCGCTCCATTCGGCGTTGGATCAGCTTGCGCAGCAAGAAGGCTACAACAGTTGGAGCCATCTGTCGGCAGCCACGTCTCCATCTGGTCGAGCCCAGACCTTGCTAAAAGAGCTGGACCCCGGCGATCTGGTCCTGATCGCTGGACGCCCCGGTCAGGGGAAGACCCTGTTTGGGTTAGAGCTGGCACTGCAAGCGAGTAAAACTGGTGTAGAAAGCCACTTCTTCACGCTGGAATATACGCCAGCCGATATTCTCAAACGCATCACTCAGCTCGGTAAAAATCCGGCAGAAACGAGCAGTTTATTCAAGGCCGATTGCTCTGACGAGATATGCGCCAGCTACATCATGACCAAGCTGCGTCATGTGCAGAAAAGAACGCTGATTGTCATAGATTATCTTCAGCTGCTAGATCAGAACCGCAAACATCCAGAACTGGCAACTCAGCTTGCCCAGCTTAAGGAATTCGCACAGACCACCGGCAGCATAATCATGATGATATCGCAGATTCACAGAGACTTTGACCTGACCACCAAAGCCCTGCCGGAGTTGTCAGACATTCGCCTGCCAAATCCGGTTGACCTGAGTGCCTTCACCAAAACCTGCTTCCTCCATAAGGGAGAAATCGGCTTCGAAACTGTCGGCTAGAGCGCACTCAATAAAGATGTAGCTGCCCGAGAAAACCCAAAGGCAGCTACACGCACGAGGATGACGGCCTAATCCAGCATGCCTGCTGCTTTCACGGTCTTCACAGAGTTACGCTCTTCCATAAGCTTTTGGAATGCGTGGAACTTGGGAAACTGGCTGATGTCCACGCTATCGCCTTCAAGCCATGTGCTGACCACATATAGATAGGCGTCTGCGATGCTGAAGGTTTCACCCAGCACGTATGGGCCTTTAAGGAGGTTCTCTTCCACATAGGCACAGCTGGCTGTCATGGTCTCTGGCACCTTGGCGCGCATGTCATCCCAGCTTTCCTGCTTGTCGGCCCAACGGGCACCGCGCAGCTTGTGGGCGTGGTTTACATGCATGGTGGAGGCCAGATAGTACATGGCCTCGCGCATCTTTGCGGCCTTGAAAGGGTCGTCCGGCTTCAGGCTGTCCTCAGGTGCAAGGTCGGCAATATAGTCGAGCAGGGCACCCGTTTCCGTCAAAATGCCGTGGTCGGTCACCAGAACCGGAACTCGCCCTTTCACGTTCACATCCAGCAGCTGTGGGCGGCTGACCTCCGGGTTCCGGAAGTCAATTTTGTGAGTGGTGTAAGGCACACCGGCTTCTTCAAGGGCAATGGCAACGGCAATAGAGATGGTACCGGGGGCGTAATAAAGTTTCATGAGCAACCTGATTTGCTGGAATAGTTCGATAGCCCAACACACTAGACGGTGTAATCCCGTCCTGCAATTGAGCTAAACGTGAGGGGAAATTGAGAGATGCCCTAAGAAGGTCGGTCTGTTTCATGAAAAGGGTCTGCTAGGAGAGCAAAGAAGTATGGTGCGCAGGAGGAAGGGCCCAAACATGGCACACCTAATCCCTGCGCAGTCTACCCCATAATCCGCGCCGGATTGCCGACCACGGTAGCACCCGCTGGCACATCCTTGGTCACCACACTGCCAGCTCCCACGATGGCTTCATCGCCGATGGACACGCCGGGCATCAGAATCGCCGCCCCGCCAATCCAGACCCGCTTGCCAATGGTTACCGGCTTGGCGATCTCCAGCCCCGCACAGCGCTTTGCAGCGTCTTTGTGGTGCTGAGCGCAGTAGATCTGAACATTCGGCCCAAGCATGGTCTGAGCGCCAATCCGCACAGGGGCACTATCCAAAATGGTACAGCCCGCATTGAGAAAGACATTCTCTTCCAGATGGATGTTGATGCCATAGGAGCAATGAAACGGCGCCTCAATAATGGTGCTCGCTGTTGTGCTACCAAGCAACGCCCGCAGGGCAGGGCTGATCTGGCCACGCTCGGTTGGATGCATAATGCGATGTTCATGCACAGCATGGTACGCCGCCTGCCGCAACGTCTCCAGCTCGTCATCCATGCAGGAGTACCATTCCCCCGCTTCCATCTTTTCGCGTTCAGTTTTCATGATGGGTCTTTTTCCTCAAGTCGTCGCGGAACTCTCGGAGAAATCGACGATGTGTGCAAGCTGGATTTATCGCAGGCTACCAGAAAAATCTTTGCCTTGAATGGACCGAGAACCATTCAGCAGCAGCTCCACCACAAGATCAGCGTAGCCCTCCCGGCTCAGATCACCACCCGGCTTGAACCACAGGTAAGACCAGTTCAGCATCCCGAACAAGCTCATGGTGACCGGCTTGACCAAAGCACTGCCATCCCCAAACTGCGGATTGGTCGCCGCAACGGCCTTGGCGAATATCGCAACAAGCTTCCGCTCCAGCTCAATGATGTCCTGTTTCTTCTCCACCGGAAGGTAGGAGAGCTCGTTGATCTGCAGCTTGTGCTCAGAATCTGCATCCTCATAGGCCAGCAATAACGCACGGCATAAACTGCGCAGCCGCTGCAACGGAGGTTGGTCCTCCTGTGAAGCGCTTTCCACCGCATCCACCAGCTCTTCAAGGTGGGCGCTGATAATGTCTATCAGCAGCGTCTCTTTGTTTTCATAGTAGTGGTAGAGCAAGGCCTTGGAGAAGCCGCAGATCTTGGCGATCTGCGCCATTGAGGTTTTGTCATAGCCATGCTGCGCGAAGGCGCGCGCCGATAACTTTAAGATGGATTTGCGTTTGTCGTCATAATCCGCTGCTCTGGTGCGCGCCATGCTTTTTATTTCCGCTAGTTTTCTTTAGGCCGCAGGTCCACAACCCGCTTGGCCTTGCCTTGGCTTCGTTCTATGGAATTGGGCGGTCCCACGTCTACCCCAACCGAAATTCCGATGTTGTTTTTCACATGAACCGCCAGCTCTTTAGCGCTCGCCTGACGATCAGCATCAGAGGCTGCATGCGCCGCCGCTTCCACCTTGACCATCAGCTGATCCATACGCCCTTTGCGTACAAGTTCAATCTGGTAGTGAGGGGAGAGCCCGTCGCAGCGCAGCATCTGCTCCTCGATCTGGCTCGGGAACACATTCACACCCCGCACGATCATCATGTCGTCTGACCGGCCTGTGACCTTCTCCATGCGCCGCATTGTGCGTGCAGTACCCGGCATCAAACGGGTCAGGTCGCGGGTACGATACCGGATGATCGGCAGGCCTTCCTTGGTCAGCGTGGTAAACACCAACTCACCCTCCGAGCCATCGGGCAAAACCTCACCACTCACCGGATCAATGATCTCGGGGTAGAAGTGATCCTCCCAGATGTGTAGGCCGTCCTTGGTCTCCACACACTCCTGCGCCACCCCTGGACCCATCACTTCGGACAGGCCATAGATATCAACCGCATGCATATCAAAGGCTTGCTCGATTTCCTCGCGCATGGAGTTGGTCCACGGTTCGGCCCCAAAAATGCCGATCTTGACGGAACTCTTACGCGGGTCGAGACCCTCTTTGCGGTACTCATCCAAAATGGAAAGCATATAAGACGGGGTCACCATGATGATTTCCGGCTTGAAATCCTCGATCAGTCGCACTTGCCGCTCTGTCATACCGCCGGACATGGGAATGACCGTACAGCCAAGCGCTTCCGCCCCGTAGTGCGCGCCCAGACCGCCCGTAAACAGCCCGTACCCATAGGCGATGTGCACTTTATCACCCGGCTTGCCACCCGCAGCGCGAATGGAACGGGCAACGACACCCGCCCAGGTCTCAATGTCCTTCTGGGTGTAGCCCACAACCGTCGGCTTACCCGTGGTGCCGGAGGATGCATGAACGCGGCAGATGTCCTCCTGGGGAACAGCAAACATCCCGAACGGATAGTTGTCGCGCAGATCCTGTTTGGTGGTGAAGGGAAACTTCGCCAGGTCTGCAAGGCTCTTTAAGTCGTCGGGATGCACACCAGCTGCATCAAAGCTGTTCTTGTAAAATGCGACGTTGTCATAGGCATGCCGGATCGACCAGCGCATGCGCTCCAGTTGCAGCGCGGCAAGCTCCTCCCGTCCGGCAGTTTCAATGGGCTCCAAATCAGCCCTGCGTTCCTTAACCTCCAACATTCTCTCCTCCTCAAATGCTGGTACCAATCAATAAATCAAATCAACTGCTTCACTCGATATGCTTTCCCTTGATAGTTCTCGAGTTTCCGCGAAATTCTGCAATGCGTGTGCCATCCTGATTACACACATGAACGTCATAGACGCCAGAGCGACCCTGCACGGTGATCTCTTCAGCGCTTGCCGTCAGAACATCCTCTTCAAAGGCGGGGGCGAGGTAGGTGATGGAACACTGAAACGCCACAACACGCTGGTTGTGGCTGTTGCACGCAAAGGCAAACGCACTGTCTGCAAGGGTGAAAATATACCCGCCATGGCACGTCTTATGCCCGTTGGTCATGCGCGCCAGCACGGGCATGGAGATCACCGCACGTCCCGGCGCAATCTCCTCCAGCTTCATGCCAAGCGCTTGTGTGGCCTCATCTTCGTCCCACATGGAGGCAGCAACGGCCTCCGCCAATTCCTGCTTGTCCATCAGCGCTTGCCTGAATATTTCGGAGTGCGCTTACCCATAAAGGCGGTCACACCCTCCAGATAATCCGGCGTACGGCCCGCTTCGCCCTGATAATCCCGCTCCAGATCAAGCTGCTCATCCAGCGTATTACCTTCAGAAGCATTGAGCGCCTGTTTGATCAGGCCAAGCCCAACGGTTGGCCCCACAGAAAGCTCCTGAACCATGGCTGTGGCTTCTTGCAAAAATGTCTCGGCAGGTGAGCACTTCCAGATCATGCCCCATTCCTCTGCTTGAGCGGCGGTAATCGGCGTGCCCAGCATGGCAAGACCGCGCGCACGGGCAGAGCCCACGAAGCGTGGCAGGAAGTATGTACCGCCAGAATCCGGCACCAGACCAATCTTGGCAAACGCCTGAATGAACTTGGCTTTCTCAGAGGCAATCACGATGTCACAGGCCATTGCAATGTTGGCACCAGCCCCAGCAGCAACGCCGTTGACCGCACATACAACCGGCACATTGATCGACTTCAGCTTGCGAATGAGTGGATTATAAAAATCACCGATGGTCTGCGTGAGATCCGGTGGAGGGGAGTCCGGTGTCGGTTTAACACGGTCACCCAGATCCTGACCCGCGCAGAACCCTTTGCCCGCAGCCGTCAGCAAAATAGCGCGGCAGTTCTCATCCGCGTCTGCTGCTTCCAGTGCAGTGTACAGCGCACGGTGCATCTCGTCGTTGAACGAGTTCAGCTTGTCAGGACGGTTCAGTGTAATCACGTGGTAGGTGTCTTTCACATCCACCAAAATGCTCTGCTTGGACATGACGCTCGTCTCGCTCATGGTCTCTCCCTCCAAATAGGTCAGTCATCGCATGCCAGTGAACCTCTCGAATTCATGAGGAAAGGCCTCTGGAAAACCTAATCACTTCGTAGGCTGGTCGATGGTTCTAGCAATTTTTGCTTGAAATGACTGACCGGTCGGTAAATTATTGTCTGGAAGTGAAACCGCTGTCAATTGGAATTCAAAGCGTATTGCCCAAAAGTGGAAGCCGGTTTTGGGAAGAAGATACGCAGGAAACGAAAGACCTTTAAAGTGTTCGCGCGATCTGGAGTAATCGTAGAACGCTTTAAAGGTCACACATTGGTCGAAGAAGCACTGCGTCAACCGCGTGTTTTTCGAGGAGGAACAATGAGTAACTTTTTTGAAGCGCATAAAGAAACGCTCTTTAAGGCAGTAAAGACAAGTAAATCAAGAGATTACTGGTCCGCTTATCCGGAGATTGCCTCGGGCAAGATCTATGGCGAAACGGCTAAGGACGATCAGGCTGCCGAGTTTGAGGGAATGCTCGGCAAGCCATTTGCGCTGGGCCAGCCAACCAACGGTAGCTGGGTTGGTGCCGAAGCTTCGCCCTACGGCAAAGAGCTGGGCGTCACCTATGAAGACGCTGATCCCGCCGAGCTAATCAAAGCAGCGCAGGAAGCTGGTAAGAGCTGGGCCAAAGCGAGCGTTGAAGAGCGTGTCGGGGTTGCGCTGGAAATGCTCGCCCGCATCAACAAAAAGTCCTTCCTCATCGCCAATGCGGTGATGCACACGTCCGGTCAGGCGTTCATGATGGCATTTCAGGCAGGTGGCCCACACGCGCAGGACAGGGGACTGGAAGCCGTTGCCTATGCCTATGACGCAATGACCCAGACACCAAACGAGGTGACTTGGACCAAGCCGCAGGGCAAGCATGACCCAATCGTGCTTGACAAGAAATTCCGCGTTGTGCCACGCGGTGTCGCGCTGGTCATCGGCTGCGCCACCTTCCCAACCTGGAACACCTATCCGGGCATGTTCGCAAGCTTTGTGACCGGCAATCCGGTCATCATCAAACCACACCCAATGGCGATCCTGCCAATGGCCATCTCCATCCAGATTGGCCGCGAAGTGCTGAAAGAAGCCGGTTTTGATCCAAACGTCCTGCTGCTGGCAGCTGACACCCCGGACGCGCCAAAAACCAAGGAACTGGTCACCGCAGACGCAGTCAAGATCATTGACTTCACCGGCTCCAACACCTTCGGCAAATGGGTGCGCGAAAACGCAGGCGATGCACTGGTTTACACCGAAGAAGCTGGCGTCAACGCAATCACAATTGACTCCACCGACAACCTGCGCGGCATGGCCAGCAACATCGCGTTCTCCCTGTCGCTCTATTCCGGCCAGATGTGCACCACACCGCAAAACATCTTCATTCCCCGTGATGGTATTGAAACCAACGACGGCAAGAAGAGCTTTGAGGACGTGGCAGACGTCATCAAGGTTTCACTGGACAAACTCCTCGGAGATCCTGCCCGTGCCGCCGCTATCCTCGGCGCGGTGCAAAACCCGGCCACGCTGGAGCGTATTGAGACGGTCGGCAAGCTCGGTAAGGTGATCCGTCAGTCTGCACAGGTTGAAGGCATGAACGGCGCACGCTCTGCAACGCCAACAGTGGTGGCGGTCGATTCCAAAGAGGAAGAAGCCTATATGCAGGAGCGTTTTGGCCCGATCTCCTTCATCATCGCCTGTGATGACATTGATGACGCCATCTCCCGCGCAGCTGGCTCTGCAAAGAGCCACGGCGCAATCACCGCCGCGCTGTATTCCACCGATGAAGCAGTGATCGACAAAGCCGTTGATGCCTATGCATGGGCTGGTGCACCGCTGTCCGTCAACCTGACCGGCAACATCTACGTGAACCAGTCAGCAGCCTACTCTGACTTCCACGTCACCGGTGCCAACCCGGCAGGCAACGCCAGCTTGACAGACGGTGCCTACGTAGCCAACCGCTTCCGCATCGCCACCGTGCGAAGACAAGCAGCAATGGCGTAAGGCAAAGCCTACGCGACAGAATAAAAGAAAGGGCCGGTGCAATGCATCGGCCCTTTTTATAAATGAATGGCCAGACCAGCTTAACCGTTTGCCAGCTCACGTGCTTTCGCAACTTCAGCTGTAGCGGTTTCGGCCAGCTCAAGAGCTTTCAAACCGTCGATGCCACTTGGAGACATGGCTGTGCCCTCAGTCAAAGACTTCACGAAAGACTCCAGCTCGATGCGGTAGGCATCAACATAGCGCTCCATGAAGAAGTCCATCAAAGGTTCTGCCGTATATCCGTTCTCGTTGGCGACAGTCACTGTGGTCGTACGTTGGTTCTCGGCAGAAACAAGTCCTTTAGAGCCATGCACTTCCACACGCTGGTCATAGCCATAGGTGGCGCGGCGGGAGTTGGTGATCACTGCAATTTTGCCACTTGCTGTCTTCAACATCACAGTCGCGGTGTCCACATCGCCAGCCTCGCCGATAGCCGGATCCACGATGCTGCTGCCCATTGCCGAGATATCGACAATCTCTTCCCCAAGCAGGAAGCGGGCCATGTCAAAGTCATGGATCATCATGTCCTTGAATAGACCACCAGAACGCGCTGCGTACTCTGCTGGTGGCGGGGAAGGGTCGCGGGAGGTGATCTGGACCAGCTCAACCTCACCAATAGCACCAGCTTCGATCTGGCGTTTGACTTCAGCAAAATTCGGGTCAAACCGGCGGTTGAAGCCAACCATCAACTTGGCGTCGGTCTCTTCAACAACCTTAAGGCACTCACGCACACGCGCGCCGTCCAGATGGATTGGCTTTTCGCAGAAGATTGCCTTGCCTGCACGCGCCGCCTGTTCAATCTGCTCAGCATGCAGATCGGTCGGGGTCGCGATGATCACAGCGTCGATAGCAGGATCGTTCATGATCGCATCAAGACTATCAATGCGCGCACCTGTCTGTGCTGCAATCTCCTTAGCAGCATCTTCAAACGGATCATACACAGCAGCCAGCTTTGCATTTGCAAGCTGGCTCACAGCTTTTGCGTGGGTTTTGCCAATGCGGCCAGCTCCCAACAGTCCAATTGAAACAGTCATAGCTTATCTTTCACAACAGCTTTGCGCCTACTCAAACATAGAATACGCGCTATTGAATGTGTGTTCCCGAAGACAAAGACACGGAAACACGCGATAAATCAGATGTCTACAGCACCTTCAGGTCGTGCGTCACGCTGTGCAATCCAGTCGTGGTCAGGGTGGTTCTTGAAACGCCATTTGCGCATCGGACCCGCCATCACATTCAGGTAGTACATCTCGTAGCCGTAAGGAGCGCCGCAAGGGTGATACCCTTTTGGAACCAGCACAACATCCCCGTTGGAAACCGCCATGGTCTCGTCCAGCTCACCATCATCCGTGTACACACGCTGGAAGCCGAAACCTTGCTCCGGGTTGAGACGGTGATAATAGGTCTCTTCCAGATAAGTCACCTCCGGGAAGTGATCTTCATCATGACGGTGTGGAGGGTAGGAGGACCAATTGCCCTGTGGAGTGTAAACCTCGGTCACCAGAAGGCTTTCTGCAAAGTCCTGCTCTTCCATGGCAATGGGGTGGATGTAGCGGGTGTTGGCACCAACGCCGCGTTCAACGCTTGGAATGTCGTCCGGGCCAATCACGCGGGCAGGGTAGCTGCCATCTGTTGCAGGGGCAGTACATACAGCCAGTGTCAGTTTGGTCACCGCCGTCGCGCTCCATTCAGCACCGGCAGGAACATACACACACCACGGCTTGATGCGCTCAAACACGTTCTTACGCTCACCAAGAGTGCCAAAGTCCTGCCCATCCGAGGTGATGGTTGCTTTGCCTTCCACGATCACCAGAATGGCTTCTCGGCCCACCATCAGCTCCTTGGCGCTCGCGCCCGCCTCAAGGTGGTAAAGACCAAAGCCCACATAGCCCCAATTGGCCGTTTCAGTTGTGATGTCATGCACCTTACCCTCAGTGCCCGAGGGTTTTACGAGAAGCTTGCTCATGCCACGACCTTCTTATCAAGACCAGCGCTGATAGCCATCTGGCGCAGTGCCGCAAGGCCCATGCTCTGGTAGGTGAACGGGTTACGCTGATCAGGGTCTTGCTCTGCTTCAATCACCAGCCAGCCCTCATAGCCATGCTCCGCTGCAATCTTCAGTACAGGCTCAAAATCAACCCCGCCTTCTTTATCGCCAGGAACGGTAAACACACCGCGGCGCACACCCTCCAGAAAGCTCAGGCGCTCGCCCTCAACCTGCTCACGAATGGCAGGACGAACATTCTTCGCATGTAAATGCCGCACGCGGGCCATATGCTTTTGGGCGACCTCTACCGGATCCGCACCACCAAACCATGCATGGCCAGTGTCCAGCAGCAGATATGTGTTCGGGCCGGTTACTTCCATAAAGCGATCAATCTCGTCCCCGCTTTGAACCACAGTTCCCATGTGGTGGTGGTAAACAAGCAAGATACCCTGCTGCGCGCAGTACTGCGCAATCGCTTCAACATCAGCGCCAAACTTGGCCCACTGGTCGTCAGCAAGCACAGGCTTATCCGCAAGCGCCGTATCATCCGCGCCGTGGATGGCGTTGGAGGTTTCACAGACAATGCAAACTGTGCAGCCCATGGCTTTCAGCAGGTCAAGGTGCGGCTGGATTGCTTTCTTCTCCTCCTCAACACTGTGTGCAAGAAGGTTGAGGGAATGCCAGCCGGAGACAAAGGCAAGACCATGCGGTTCGAGCGCTGCTTTCAACGCAGCAGGCTCGGTGGGCATTTTATGACCCTTTTCAATGCCATCAAAGCCGATCTCTCCGGCTTCCTTAAGGCACTGCTCAAGCGAAATATGCGCGCCCAGTGTACGGTCGTCGTCATTGCTCCATGCAATAGGGTTGGTTCCGTAACGGATCATTGGCCTTAGTCTCCCAGACGCTGGTCAGCCAGCGCATTCTCATAGCCCTTGCGAGCCTCATTGACTTCTTTTCGTGGCGATACTTCCGGCACAGCCACATCCCACCAGTGACCACCTGCTTCCGTGCTTGGCAGCGGATCAGTGTCGATCACAACGCAGTAGGACTTGCTGCTCGCCTTGGCCCGCTCAAGAGCCTCTCCCAGCTCTTCAATACTGGAGACATGCTCGGAGGTCGCCCCCATGGCACCGGCATGGGCAGCAAAATCAATCTGGGATGGTTCCGTGTGGTAGGCATCATCCAACAGGTTGTTGAAGTTGTCGCCACCCGTTGCCATCTGCAACCGGTTGATGCAGCCAAACCCGCGGTTGTCCAGCAGCACCACGATGATCTTCTGGCCCATCATAACAGAGGTCGCCAGCTCGGAGTTCATCATCATGTAGCTGCCATCGCCAACCATAACGATGACCTCGCTCTCCGGCTTGGCCATCTTCACGCCAAGGCCACCGGCAATCTCGTAGCCCATGCAGGAAAAGCCGTATTCCAGATGATACCCACCCGGCTTGTCGGCCTTCCAGAGCTTGTGCAGCTCACCCGGCAGACCGCCCGCAGCACATACAACAGTGGTATCTGCATCGGATGCACGCTGAACCGCGCCAATCACCTGCGCATCGGTTGGCAGCTCATTGCCGCCCTCCGGTGCTGCTGTGACATGCGCAACCGCTGAGAGCCATTCCGCACGATAGGAGGCTCCATCAACTGATGCTTTCCAATCTCCCAGCTTCTGCGTAAGTGCCTGCAGGCCTACCCGCGCATCACACACCAGCGGCAGCGCGTTGTGCTTTCCACTGTCATAAGACGCCACGTTCAGCTGTAAGATCCGCCGCTCAGGGTTCTTAAACAGGGCCCAAGAGCCTGTGGTGAAGTCCTGCAAGCGCGAGCCCACCGCAATGATCAGATCAGCTTCTTCCGCAATAGCGTTTGCGGCAGAAGAACCAGTCACACCAATGCTGCCCAGATTAAGCGCATGATCCCATGGCAACGCAGACTTGCCCGCCTGCGTTTCGGCCACGGGAACGTTGTGTGCCTCGGCAAAGCGCTTCAGTTCATCCGTTGCCAGCGAGTAGTGCACCCCACCACCAGCAATAATCATCGGCTTCCTGGCTGCCTGAATCGCAGAAACCGCACTTGCAAGCTCATCAGCATCCGGGGCAGGGCGGCGGAAGTGTAGGGTGCGTTCCTTGAAGAAGCTCACAGGCCAGTCGTAGGCCTCTGCCTGTACATCCTGACACATGGCGAGCGTTACCGGACCACACTCCACCGGATCAGTCATAACCGCCATAGCGCGCGGCAGAGCGGTCAACAGCTGCTCAGGCCGCTGGATGCGGTCAAAATAACGGCTCACAGGACGGAAAGTGTCGTTCACGCTGACCGTGCCATCCTGAAAGTCTTCGACCTGTTGAAGCACGGGATCTGGTGCACGAGTCGAAAACACATCACCCGGCAGCAGCAGAATCGGCAGGCGGTTCACGTGCGCCAGCGCAGCAGCAGTCACCATGTTGGTCGCGCCTGGACCAATGGATGAGGTCACCGCCATGGCGCGGCGGCGGTTGCTGGCCTTGGCATAGGCAATCGCCGCATGGGCCATGCCTTGCTCGTTATGACCGCGATAGGTCGGCAGTGTGTCTTGCGCGTGGTAAAGCGCTTCACCAAGCCCTGCCACGTTGCCGTGACCGAAGATAGCCCAGACCCCAGCGATAAAGCTGTCTCCCTCGGGCGTTTTCTGGGCTGCTAGATAGCGAACCAGAGCCTGTGCGGCTGTTAATCTGATCGTGCTCATGCGACCTCTTTCTTATTCGCTCGGGCCTGCTCCCAGACAGCACCGAGACCTTCAAACTTCGCAGCCATGTTCGCGATGGCCTCTTCATCAGAAATGCGTCCAGCCAGCCACTTCTCGGCAGCTTCAGCAAAAATGGTGCGCCCTACAGCAAAGCCCTTCACAAGGTCATGCTTGCCTGCAACCTCAAAACTCGCGGAAAGTTCGCTGGCAGGTGCATCAAGGCCAAGAACAACAATGCCCCGGCACCAAGGATCATTGGCTTTGATCGCATCGCACGCCTTCTGCCAGCCTGCATCAGTCTTCAAAGGCTCCAGCTTCCACCAGTCAGGGTAAACACCCAGCTCGTAAAAGCGCTCGATGATGACCGCAGTGGTGTCATCATCAACTGGCCCGACCTTGGACGGGATGACCTCCAGAAGAAATTCCAGACTGTTCTCACGACAGGCATGGGCAAGGCGTATGATCGTCTCTTCCTGAACTGCCTTCATGTGATCGTTGTCATCCGGATGGTAAAAGCACAGCACCTTGACCACATGCTCAACCGGCCATTCTGCCAGTTGCGTGCCAAAGTCAGGACCAATCTCCAGATCCAACGGACGCGAACCCGGCACTTCTACAGGGCGGCCAATCCATAGGCCCGTACCAGTGGCCCTGAACAAAGCCTCTTCCCCAAGTCGGCCATCACACAAGATGCCGTAGTGATCACGGCCAGTACGAACCTGCTGGGCAGCTTTCAGACAAAGCTGCTTGAATTCAGGGATCTTGTCTTCTGGTGCGCCAACTTTCGCAGCCATGTCTTCCAGCTGGGAGCGGTGGTCAAATGCAAACACCTTCATGCTGGACCAGTCACCCTTGCGGTTGGTCGACCAGTGGATCTGCTCCAGCTTCTTGTCCTTGCGCAGGGAATGCTCCGTGGAACCGTTTTTCAGGAACCACTGCAACTCTTCCCAGCTTGGATATGCCGGAGCACAGCCATGACGAGAGACGGCAAACGCACCACACGCATTGGCGTAGGTGAGGGTAGTCTCCCAGCTCTCGTCCTTCAACCAGCCGCGCAACAAACCGGACATGAAGCCGTCGCCTGCGCCAAGCACGTTAAACACCTCGATGGGGAAACCCGGACCGGACTTGCCGTCATCAAGGCTCGCGCCAATTGCGTCTTCAAACACCACAGCACCCATCGGCCCGCGCTTGCACACAAGGGCAGCCTTGCTGACTTCGCGCACCGCGTTCAGCGCTGCAAGCGTATCGGTGGTGCCACCGGCAATGTGGAACTCTTCTTCAGTGCCAACAATCAGGTCAAATAGATGCAGGTGCTTTTGCAGCTCGGCAGTCACCTTCTCAGAGGCGATAAAGCGCTCCTCACCAGCGCCATGCCCGGCAAGGCCCCAAAGATTGGGCCGGTAATCAATGTCGAGAGCCGTACGCGCACCGTTTTCGCGTGCAAGACGCAGCGCTTTCAAAACAGCAGCTTCCGTGCGCGGATGCGAAAGGTGTGTCCCGGTCACGGTCACACAGCCGGCTTTGGCAATAAACTCAGGGTCAATGTCATCTTCACACAGCGCCATGTCCGCGCAGTCTTCGCGGTAAAAGATCAGCGGAAACTGTTCCTTGTCGCGAATGCCGAGAAGAACAAGGGCCGTCAGGCGCTCCTTGTCGGTCACAAGCCCATCAACGCAAACGCCTTCTTTAATCAGCTGCTCGCGAATGAAACGCCCCATATGCTCATCACCCACGCGCGAGATAAGAGCAGACTTCAGACCAAGACGCGCTGTTCCCACTGACATGTTGGTAGGTGAGCCGCCGACATACTTTTTGAACGAGGACATGTCTTCAAGTCGGCTGCCGACCTGTGTTCCATACAGGTCAACCGAGGACCGGCCGATTGTAATGACATCGAGTGGTTTCAACGGAGTCTCCCAATCACGTAAAACATTCGGCAAAAGATTGCATATTCCAAAACTAACTACAAGTGGAATATTTATTCAAAATTGTAAAAACTCCATTCCAAAATGGATCAATGCAGACATGCCTGTGCTTCCATTGGAAAGGCTTTAGGAAAGAGACTTCCATTTCCGTGCATCGCCAACGGCAACGGCAAGAGATGTTGCAAGGCACATGGTGGTGGAAAGGGAGCGGAAGGCACCGTGTTCAGCCTCATGAACTTCCATAACGGTGGAGGAGACGCGCGCAACCGGAGACAGAACGCTATCGGTCAAAGACAGAACCTTCACGCCGCGACCAAACGCCTTGCTGGCAAAATCCACCACCTCTGGAGAGTAGGGGCTAAACGTTGCCACAAACAAAGCATCGTTCTCATTGATGAACTGGACCCGCTCCTCAAGAATCCCGCCGGTGAACTCCAGAAGATTGGTCCGCACACCCATTTTGCCCAATGTATAGTGTAGGTAGCTGACCACCGGAAATGCACGCCTAAGCCCCAGAAGGTGTATAGTCTCTGCTTTCGCCAGCGCTTCGATTGTCTGGTCGAGAGCGATTGTATCCACCTGCAGCAATAGCTCATCAAGCGACTGTTTGGAACGGGCAATGAAGTTACCCAAAATGCTGCCCGGCGTGTTCGTGCCGCTTTCACGGATCTTGCTCAGGCGCTCCGTGTATTCATTGCTGCGCCCAACCAGCTGCCCCTGAAAAATCTGCTGCATCTGGGAGAAGCCGTCAAACCCCAGCGTCTGGGCAAAGCGCACCAGAGTTGAAGGCTGCACACCGGCTGCTCCTGCAATCTCGGCAGTGGTGCCAAGCGCGATTTTATCTGGGTTTGCCAGCGCATATTTTGCGCACTGCAAAAGCCGCTTGGGCATACTGTCCGAAAGCACGCCAATGCGCGCTTTCAGGCTCTCATAGTCTGTCGGAGTATCCGTGCTGAGTGCATCTAAATTCTGTGTCATGAAATAAAGCTATTCCAAAACTTGAAACTCCGCAATATTTGTTCTATGGAAACAGGATGAATTTTCCGAGTTGTTCAGATTTGGATGAATTCTGCGATAACAGGGCCGGCCATAAAACGCTCTGTCCATCGACCTCACTTATAGTGTTGATCCGGCCCGGATTCACCGCGAGAAAGATGTGCGTCAAGACCACAAGCAACCTTGCCTCACTATAAGGAGAAGATGGAAGCTCTCGTCTATGGGCAGGCGGGATTTAAGGAGAATTGCGCAAAACGCATTCATAGTTTGGTGTTCCTATTAAAATGAATACCGCACTTCTGGGGGAAGACGTGACAAATAATTGGCATGCGCCAACCTTAGGAGGGTCATATGAAGACCATCTTACGAGCGTTCGTAGCTGCTGCTGCGATCGTGATTGCACCGACTGCCATGGCAACAGACATCATTGTCATCACCCATGGACAGGCAAATGATCCACACTGGTCTGTTGTTAAAAACGGTGTAGACGAAGCTGCTAAAGACAGTGGCGTAAACGTTACCTATCGCGCACCTGAAACGTTTGATATGGTCGCAATGAAGCAACTCATTGATGCGGCAATCATTCAGGAACCCGACGGAATTGTTGTCTCTATTCCCGATAGCGACGCGCTTGGGCCATCCATATTACGAGCAACAAACGCTGGCATTCCGGTGATCTCCATGAACTCCGGTGCTGATATTTCCGCAAGCCTCGGTGCTCAGCTGCACGTTGGGCAGGACGAGTATGAAGCCGGGAAGACAGCTGGTGCGGAGCTTGCCAAAATGGGCGGCAAGGTCGCCATTTGTGTGAACCAGGAAGTGGGCAATGTCGCCCTTGACATGCGCTGTGATGGCTTTGCTGAAGGCTTTGGTGGCGAGGTTACTGTTGTTCCAACCAACACAGATCCGGCAGAAGTTGAAGCTAAGATCAAGGCAACTTTGGAAACTAACCCCGACATTGACACCGTCATTGGCCTAGTTGCCTCTCTTGTCGGAGAACCGGCAGTACGTGCCGTTGAAGCGGCTGGCCGGACCGGTGAAATCAATGTTGCGTCCTTCGACATTTCCGCAGGCTTTCTGGAGGACATTGCCGAGGGGAAAGCCGCTTTTGCAGTTGACCAGCAGCAGTTCTTGCAGGGCTATCTGCCGGTCATGTTCCTTGCACTTAATGCAAAGTATGGACTGCTTCCAAGTGGTGATGTGCCATCCGGTCCAAACTTGATCACCGCTGAGACCGCCCAACAGGTTATCGAGTTATCCGCTCAAGGTATCCGCTAACGGGCTTTGCTTTGAGAGGGAGGCTCGCGTCCCTCTCATCCTTTCAAAATTGAGGGAGTTAGAATGGCAGAACTTCATGTTGAGAGCTCGGATGAAAGAGTAAAGGAGATTTCACTCCTATCTCAGCTGATGAAGCGTCCTGAACTGGGTGCAATTGCTGGACTTGTTCTTGTTACAATTTTCTTTCTTTTCACCGCTGACCCGGCCATGTTCTCGCTCGCAGGGATCATGAACTTTATGACACCTGCTGCCCAGCTCGGTATTCTGGCAATCGGGGCAGCGCTTCTCATGATCGGCGGCGAGTTTGACCTCTCCGTTGGGTCCATGGTTGCGTTCACGGGGATGGTTTTTGGAGCAGCAATGGTCACCTTTGGCCTGCCGCTCTACGCAGCAATCATCATCACCTTCATGGCCGCCGCTGCCATGGGGGCCGTCAACGGGCAGATCGTGATCCGCACCGGCCTGCCGTCGTTCATTGTAACACTGGCATTCCTGTTCATCTTGCGCGGCCTGTCTCTGGTTGGCCTCAAGGCAGCAACCGGTGGCTCCACCCAGCTACGCGGCGTTCGTGCTGAGTATGAAGGGAGCTGGCTGGCTATGTTCTTCAGCGGAGACGCGTTTACCCCGTTGTTTCATTGGTTGGCTGAAATTGGCTGGTTGGGCACTTTCGAGAACGGCATGCCAAAAGTCGACGGTATCCCTGTTGATATTATCTGGTTCGTCCTGCTTGCACTTGTCGCAACCTGGGTGCTCCTGCGCTCGCCATTTGGAAGCTGGATCTTTGCAGCCGGGGGTGACAGCAATGCAGCAAGCAACTCCGGTGTGCCCGTGCGCAAGGTTAAATTGTACCTGTTCATGTTTACCGCATGCTGTGCAGCTTTGGTCGCAATCCTTACTGTGATGGACGCAGGCTCCACTGATGCCCGCCGCGGCTTCCAAAAGGAGTTTGAGGCCATCATCGCAGCGGTGATCGGCGGCTGCCTGCTCACAGGTGGTTACGGCTCGGCAATCGGCGCCTTCTTCGGCTCCATCATCTTCGGTATGGTTTTGATCGGTCTGAGCTACACTCACATCGATCAGGATTGGTATCAGGTCTTCCTCGGCGCCATGCTGCTGATTGCAGTGTTGTTCAACAACATGATCCGCAAGCGCGTCACAGGGGAGCGCTGATCATGACCACACCTATTGTTGAAATGGAAAATATCGAAAAACACTTCGGCTCCGTCATTGCGTTGGCCGGTGTGTCTTTCTCCGTCATGCCTGGTGAAGTCCACTGCCTGCTTGGAGACAATGGCGCAGGTAAATCCACCTTTATCAAGACCATGTCCGGCGTGCACAAGCCAAGCAGGGGCAAGGTTTACGTGGGTGGTCAAATGATGGATTTTGAGAGCCCGCGCGATGCAATGAATGCAGGCATCGCAACCGTGCATCAGGATCTGGCCATGATCCCGCTCATGTCCATTACTCGCAACTTCTGGCTTGGTAACGAACCAATCAAAAAGTTTGGGCCGATCCCCTATTTCGACCATAAGTACGCCAATGAAGTCACCATGGTAGAGATGCGAAAAATGGGCATCAACCTGCGTGAACCCGATCAGGCGGTCGGCACATTGTCCGGTGGTGAACGCCAGACCGTCGCGATTTCCCGCGCAGTCTACTTTGGTGCAAAGGTACTGATTCTCGACGAGCCCACCTCCGCACTGGGCGTCCGCCAGACTGCAAATGTGTTGTCGACCATGGATAAGGCCCGCAAGAAGGGCGTTGGTGTTGTCTTCATCTCACACAACGTGCGCCACGCCATGGCTGTCGGTGATCGGTTCACAGTGCTGAACCGGGGCAAAACCCTTGACACCGCCAGAAAGGGCGAAATCACCAGTGAGGAACTGCAGGATCTCATGGCAGGCGGTCAGGAACTCGCCAATCTGGAAGCATCGCTGGGCGGCACGGTCTGATGAGATGTGCCGCATTGAATACCTGCTGCCTGTAAGTGCAGGCAAAGTAATCATGTGAGATTTGAAGTCCGCTGTGGACGTTCACCAAGCTCGAAATACTCTTTTAGGATGATTGTGATGAAAAAAATCGGTGTAGGTCTGATTGGAACCGGATATATGGGCAAATGCCACGCTCTGGCGTGGAATGCTGTCCAAGGTGTGTTTGGTGGCAAGCTCAAGCCAGAATTAGTCATGCTCGCGACAACGAGTGAAGAACTGGCAGCAGCACGGGCAAGCGACTTTGGCTTTGCAAAATCAACAGGCAACTGGCGCGATATGCTTGCTGATCCTGATGTTCACATCATCTCCATCACTACGCCCAATGAGCTCCACCCAGAAATGGCAATTGCAGCCCTGCAAGCTGGCAAACACGTTTACTGCGAAAAGCCTATGGCACCGTCCTTTGCAGAGGCTAAGAACATGCTGGAAGCCGCCCGCAAATCGGGCAAGCAAACCTTCCTCGGCTACAACTATATCCAGAACCCGATGATGCGCCGCATCCGCACACTGCTGGATGCTGGTGAGATTGGTGATGTGCTTCAGGTCCGTCTTGAGATGGATGAAGACTTTTTGGCCAATCCCGCAGATGAGTGGAGCATCAGGAGTGGAGCCGCCTCCGGCTTTGGCGCGCTGGATGATTTTGGCGTGCATACCATGTCGCTGCTCATGGCGCTGAACCTGCGCATGACGAAGGTCCTCTGCAATATGAATAAACCCTACCAGACCCGCAAAGACGCAAACGGCAACGACAAACCGGTCGAAACCCACGATATGGCAACTGTTCTGTTCGAGCTTGCAAACGGCGGCAACGGCACACTTCAACTCAATCGCTCCGCATGGGGCCGCAAAGGCCGCATCGCCCTGCAGATCTTCGGCTCCAAAGGTTCGATTGTTTATGATCAGGAACGCATGAACGAACTAAATGTCTATAAGGCCGAGGGTGACCCAGCAGCTCAAGGCTACACGACCATTCTGGCTGGCCCCGCGCACCTGCCATATGACCGTTTCATCCCGGCACCGGGCCATGGCCTAGGCTTTAATGACCTGAAGATCATCGAGGTGAGCGAAATCCTCAAAAGCCTGCAAGGCGAAGAAGCCAACCTGATCGACTTCGAAAAAGGCATTGTCATTGAAAGCCTCGTTCAGTCCATGGCAAAATCCCACGAAAAGGCCTGCTGGATCACCATTTAAGCCAGCATCCGGCCCTTCCATAACAAAAACCTCCCTGAGAGCGTCACTTTTCTCGGCAGGAATGCGCCCCCACAAGCGGCACCAGAAAGAAAAAAGTTATAACCCCCTAAAAGCCCTTGGGAAAACTCATTGAGGTGCTGGACAGACAAACTTTCCCACCCTATAAGACCCTCACCTCAGCGGGGCACAACGCCCAGCGCTAAAGGCCCGGATAGCTCAGTTGGTAGAGCAGCGGATTGAAAATCCGCGTGTCGGTGGTTCGAATCCGCCTCCGGGCACCACTCTTCTTCTTGATATTGTTAGATAATAAGCAAGTGACAGTGTTGCCTCTTTCAATGTATGGCGCATGTTAAGTCTGGTTTTTGTTGCGCGCAATTTCCAAATGGAATCCGCGAAAGTAGCAGCTGGAATTTTCACAGGCCTTAAACAATCGTCAAAACAGTGGTCCGGCATGAGCCTGATCACGAGCATGATTCAGTAGCTCCCCCTTGCTGTTGCGGCCTCCCGCACAAACACGCTTATATTCAATTAGACTGATCGGTCCACAAATCGCCCCATTCGTCCATAATGTGTCGGTGACGTGAGGGTATGAAAAGAACACAAAGATCGGTGACTTGGCCAATGATCCACTCAGATTTTGAAAGGGAGTAGGGCCAACGCGTCTTTGTAAGTTGTGCCCGCATGAAACGTATATCCTGAATGAATTGAGGAGTAGGTGAGGTTCTGCCGTAAGTTGCCGAACCTTTTTGTTGGTTATGGATGCGCACTCCCTAAAGCTAGAAGCTGCTTCAAACCGAAGTATCTTCGCTCAAATTGATGTTGGATCTGTCTGGCTCGTTTTGGCGGTGCTTGCCACGCATCTTGTGCTTTACACTGCAATACCATCGATTTTTGCCAGCAATCTACCGCTGGATGCAATTGAAGCCCTGTATTGGGGCAAAGAGTGGCAGCTGGGATATTTCAAGCATCCACCAATGTCCGCATGGATGATTGAGAGTGTTGTTCAGCTCTTCGGGCGCTCGGATTGGCTGATATTTGCGATAGCGCAAGTCTGCATCATTTTGGCAATTCTGCCTATCCTGCTGATTGTTCATGAGCGCTACGGAATGAGAGCAAGCGGGTATACGGCTCTTGCAGTGTTCCTGACGCACTTCACGACGCTGACCTCTGTCGAATACAACGTAAATATTGGCTTCTTGCCCTTTTGGAGCTGGATGGTTTTCACCTTCCTGAAAGCTGAGAAGACTGATCGGCTTGTCTGGTGGTCTCTGTTTGGATTAGTCAGCGCAGGCGGCATGTACGGCAAATACATCGCCGGGGTCTTTCTGATGAGCGCGGTACTGTGGGTTCTCCTAAAACGCAGAGATTTACTTCTGCGACCCGGTCCTTATCTTGCCGCTGCAATCTTCGGGATTGCGTTCGCGCCGCATGTGATCTGGCTGGTGAACTCAGGTTTCCTTCCGATTGAGTATGCGATGAGCCGGAGTGGAAGCGAAGGAACAGCGTGGTATCAGCATATAGTGATGCCGATCAACTATCTGGTTGAGTTCCTCTATTCGGTCGCTCCAATGTTGGTGGCACTGGCAATCGCAGCAGGGTGGGGACGGATCAAATCCATCTCGCGTCTCAAGGTCGGGTCGCTCACAAAGCTTGTCTGGACTGACCCTTTTATCTTTGCGGTTATTGGCCCGATTGGCGTAATTGCCGCAATCTCCATGGTCCTTGGAGCGCCTATCAAGACCGCATGGTCGATCCCACTTGGGATTGTTTTTGCAGGTCTCATTGGAATATCCGCTAGTGTTTTGGAGAAAGAGGCAGGGTCCTTCAAACAACGTTTTCTGGGCTCATGGGTAGTATTATATGGAACATTGCTGCTGGTCCTTCTTGGTATCTTCGCATTTGCACCCATGGTGAAAAGCAAACCTGCCCGCATGCAATATGATGGACTGGCGCTAACCCGTCTCGTGGAGAGTTATTGGTACAGTCACAAAACTGAACCTTTTGCATATACCGTTGGCAGTCGTTGGCCCGGCGGAACTGTCTCATGGTACGCCTCGGAGCGCCCGACGCTTTTTGAAAATGCAAGTCTGGAGCAGTCACCGTGGATCAATATAGAGGACCTGCAAAGTAAAGGCGCGGTCTACGTCGACTACAATGAACCCACAGCCAAAGTTGCCGGTATGTGCGTCACAGACCCCCAGAAGGTCCTGTGGCCCATGCCGGATGGTCGAACCTACGAGAGACATCCGGAAGTCTGGATCGCGGTCCTGGAACCTGCATCAGGCTCTTCTGCTGTTTCATGCGAGGGGGAGTAATAATGACAAAAAATACCCTCACACTGGCAGTCCCGGTCTTCAATGAGGCTGAATCGCTTGAAATCTTTCACCAACGTCTTGGAAAAGTTGCCGAGCAATTGATTGATCAGTTCGGTCTGACTATTGAGATACTCTACGTGGATGATGGGAGTACTGATGGCAGTGCCGAGTTAATGCATCAGCTCACAGGCGGGCGCTACAGCATCAAAACCGTTTGTTTTAGCCGAAACTTCGGCAAGGAAGCCGCTTTGGTCGCAGCAATTGAGCGTTGTCAGAAGGGGGCCATCGTCTTTCTTGACAGTGATGGCCAGCACCCGCCAGAAATATTGCCGGAGTTTGTGCGTCGCTGGAAAGAAGAAGGCAATGATGTTGTGTATGCCGTGCATCATAAACGTCAGGACCACCCGATAAAGCAAAAACTGGTTGGATTGTTCTATCGCTTCATCAACGCAGGGAGCAGTATTGAGATCCCGCCCAACGCAGCAGACTACAAGCTCCTGTCCCCTCGGGCACTGGAAGCGCTGAAGGCTTGTAAGGAACGCATACGTTTCTTCAAAGGTCTCTCCACGTGGATCGGCTTCAAACAAAGTGCCATCGAGTATGAGCCGGAAGAGCGCATCTCCGGCACGACAAAATGGAACATGCTGAGACTGCTGAATTTGTCATCTGAAGGTGTTATTTCATTCTCGACAGCGCCTTTAAGGGCAACCATTTTCCTTGGTGTTGGCTTTGCTATACCAGCCATGCTCTACGGATTATGGATCGTATTTTCGGCGCTCCTGCTTGGCAATGATGTGTCTGTATATGCCTTCTTATTCACCGCTACGGTCTTCATGGGCGGCCTTCAGCTCATGTTGCTTGGTCTTGTCGGAGAATATGTCGGGCACATGATGCGTGAGATAAAGCAGCGCCCGATCTATATCATTGCCGAAGAAAGCAGCCAGAAGGCCAAAACGTCAGAGGCGTCCGATGCGCTTGGTGGCTGATGACTACGCCTATACCTCGGAAATCAGCGAGAGTATCTTGTGGTTGCTTGAAAACGACAAGATACAGGGCACCTCCTGTATGGTGGTCACTCAGGCTTGGCCCAAAGACGTGGGCGCACTCAAGGACCTGAGCAAGCGCAGGCCCGATATCCAGATCGGGCTTCACATCACGCTGACAGGAGATTGGCTCAAACCATCGGCGCCGGCATCGAAATGGCAGGCGTTTCCCAAAATGCCTGCGCTCCTGCTCAAGTCACACCTGCACTTGCTGGATGGCGACCTGATTGAAAACGAAATCGCCTCTCAGATTGCAAAGTTTCGGCGTGATTTTGGCAGGCTTCCGGACTTTGTCGATGGTCATGAGCACGTCCACCTCTTCCCTCAGATCCGCAAAGCCTGCAACAGGGCTCTGCACGCCGCTGGCTTTAAAGGATGGGTCCGTCAGTGCGGCGGCCCTCTCAAAGGGCTTTTAAAGCGCCCCTACCGTATCAAGTCTTTGTTCCTGAATTACCTCAGTTGGTCATTCAAGCGTCAGGCGGATTACTACGGCATTCGCTATAATAAGGACTTTGCGGGGATCTACGATTTCTCGATGGAAAGCGATTTCAGTACCCTGCTGGAAACCTGGCGGCAGACCTGCGCGGAAGATAGCGTTTGCATGTGCCACCCCGGCGCTGCACAGTCTCTCTCTGGCACGCCAGATCCTATTGCTCAATCGCGTGAGCGTGAATTACGTATCCTGTCAAAAACGAAGACCAGATAGATCGTCAGGTGCCGGACAGGACAGGCAAGATACGCTTGTTCCTCAGCATCGCCCGTTGCGCAAGGAAAGGGCATTGGGGGCAGAGCGGAGACAAAAGCTCTGCAATAACAGCGGCACCGCCTTGCAAAACCCATTGCAAATGACCCGATCCGGTGGCCCTGAGAACAGGCTTTCCCTGCCATATGTGGCGGAAATGTGTTCTGCCATTATACCTATGACAACCATAGAACCGGAAGTGGCTCCTCAATGCCCGGTGTTGCCGTTATATTCCTCAGGTCTCCGCTGCGGGCAAATACGTTAGTCTCCCAACAGCGTGGCACTCATTGGTTAAGAACAAAAACACGTAGTCAGCGCCGCTGTCGGTGCGGTGACTGAGCTTGGAGTAAATAAATGGACACTATTGGGCCAATCCATAATCGCGTAAGCCGTTTCTTCATTGATGTGGACGACGGAAACTGGGAGTCTGTCGAGGCCTTGATGACTGAGCGTGTCCATCTGGATTATTCCTCGTTTGGCGCAGGTGAACCTGTTGATCTGACACCAAACGAGGTGACAAGCGCTTGGAAGGAACTGTTGCCCGGCTTTGACCAGACCCATCACCAGATTGGCAATCTGCTCGTAGAGTCCAAGGAGCAAAAGGCCAGTGTCAAAGTGCATGCCACGGTGACCCATTTCATCGACGGCGCGGAAGGTGGAGAGCTCTGGGTTGTTTACGGCTCCTACAACATTGCACTGGTCCATGAAGGCGGGGCATGGATGATCAGCAGCATCCAGTTCAATTTCAAATTTCAGGCAGGCAATCAGGACCTACCTGTTCTGGCCCAAACCCGCGCTGACGATGAAAGCTAAAGCTTGGTAGCCACCAGCTGGATTTTCGCTGGGCGAATGCCGGTAATGCGCAAGTATCACAGCAGGTGGTCTCGCTAGGAATTGTTTATCTAGCTGTTTTCTCATCACTCTCGGGCGGCACCAAATATTGCTCCCGTACATTGATGATACAGCGTTGCCTCGACGACTGCGCCACCTCGTGAGGCGCAAACTCTGACGCCACGCCATCCAGAAAATCAACGGTTTGCCGCAAAAGCTCAAGCTGATCGGCAGAGAAGAGGTGAGGCTCAGTCTCCGTCATCTTCTCGATAAACCGTACACCAACCTGCTTCTGGAAAATCGTGTCCGGCTGTCCGTCACGGGTGCAGATACCGTAGGTGCCGCCCAGAAAATGCTCCCAAGTGCGCTCCTCGAGATCGCCGTCGAAGGAATTCAGAACGTCAGGGTGCTGCGTATGCAAACGCTCGCCCAGCTCTCCTTCAAGAAAAGCCCCCTTGGCATCGCGGAAGCGGGAGAGAAAGAACGCTTTCGCCGCCTGTTCCTGTGTCAGGCCAAAGCATTGCAAGTTTTCGAACCAGTGACGATGGCTTTTCAGGTGGGAGCGATAGAGCTCCTGTTCCTGATATTGGCTGATGAAAGAGACACAGCGCGCGTTGTTGGTGAACAGATAGGAGGCGGCAGGCATCAACCGCCGCTCCAGCAGGCTCTGCCAATCAGCGGGAGAAAGGTCGAGTAAATCAAGGAACATCCGTTCCTCATAGAATTTTGAATAAAGATATTTGAGCAGCAAAACACGCCCCTGAAACGAGAGATGGAAAATCCGCTTCAAGCTCTAACGCACTTCATTCAACCGATGTTTCGATAGAGATCGAACTAATCTAACCGCCCGAACCTGCAGGTAAAACTACAATTACCCAAAAGCTGCTTCTGGGTGGTGGTGCGATCTGTGCAGCTGGTCAGGTGCACACCCGTAGTGAGCGTTGCCGTGCCCGCTCGACTGGATGAAAACTGAGCATGACCGCAGCATCTCCTTTCCAGATTCCGTGAAGAACTGAGGCCTAAAACAGCAGTGAATAGCGGATGCCGGTGAGGGCGGCCCAGTCATCATCGAAGGTGGGCGTTTCCACGCGGCTGCCCCATTCTACCCTTTGGCGCTCGCTCAGAGCGTATTCAAAGATGAGCAACGCATTGCCGCGCACATTGTTGCGGTCCTGATTAGTGTCAAATGTGAAGGTGGTTTCGCTCATGAGCACCGATGTGCCGGTGACTTTAGCATTGTCAACATGCAGATCAATATCGGCACCCACACCGCCGCGTAAGATGAAGCCATTCACCCACTCATGTGCGCCCCTGAGACCAACACGCGCGACAACAGCGTTTTCAGTGAGCGCATCAAAACTCACCGCCGTGTCCATGTTTTCGCCTTCCGTATAAGCGCCGCGGTGGATGTGCTCGTAATAGACCCCCAGATACGGGCCGACAACCGTGGTGTCAGTATAGGCATAGTCATAGCGAAAGGTGGCGCCGACACCGGTGCTGTCAAGACTGGTGTTCCCGGAGCCGATCTGCACATTGTCGAACCCGACGCCGCGTTTGAAATCATAAGTGGCGCGGGTATGGGCAACATCCAGCCGCAAATCAATCAGGCTTCGGTCAAAGGTCAGCAGCTCCATATCAATATGGCCCCCGACACCAAAGCCAAGCCCGCGCTGGCTCGCATCAGATATCCGGTCATCACCGAGCAACGCCACAACTCCGCCCACAATCACGCGGTCGGAGAGTCTGGCTGACCCTGACAGGAAACCCGCAAAGCCACTGCGCTGGTCCACCAGCAGGCCCAGACCACGGGCGCTGATGCCGTAGCGTTGATCATATGCAAGTTCAACCGTATCGCTGCGCAGTTCACGCTGTAACAAGGAGGTGCGGGTCATGGCATTTTCCATCTCCCCGGCCACAGCAAGAACGGACTCCTGAACATACTGCAGATCCTGCATTTGCGTTTTGTAAATAAAGGCACGGATTTCTCCCGCGTCATTGTCGGCTTGTCCGACCACCACAGTGCCATCGGCGTTGACCGCGTTAGCGGCGGAAGTACCTGTATTGTCTGCCCTTAGGGTTCCCAGATCTATCATGCCATTGGTGCTGTCCCAGCGAAACGCGTGGGACAAGCCATCGTCATTTGGGGCTTGTCCGACAATCACAGTACCATCCGAGCTTATCCCAAATGCATTGGAGTTGCCTGTATTGTCTGCCCTTAGGGTTCCCAGATCTATCATGCCGTTGGTCTGGTCCCAGCGAAACGCGCGGTTGGGGCTCGTATCACTTGCTGCGCCTCCGACAACCACAGAGCCGTTGGCGTTGGTACCGTTAGCAACGGAGTTACCACTATCGTCTGCTCTTAATGTTCCCAGATCCTGCATGGTTTGGGTGGCCTCGTCCCAGCGAAACGCGTGGTTATTGACCGTTTCAGTAGAGCTCTCTCCAACAACAACCCTGCCATTGGCGCTGACGCCGAAAGCAATGGAGAAACCACTATCGTCTGCTCTTAATGTTCCCAGATCCTGCATGGTTTGGGTGGCCTCGTCCCAGCGAAACGCGTGGGTCTGGCCCGCGTCATTATCGGCGTATCCGACAACAATAGAGCCATTGGCGCTGACGCCTCTTGCATAGGAAAAACCACTATCGTCTGCTTTTAAGGTTCCCAGATCCTGCATTGATTGGCTGTTCTGGTCCCAGCGAAAGGCATGAATGAAACCCGCGTCATTTTGGGCTTGTCCGACAACAACACTGCCGTTGGCACTGGCACCGAAAGCAACGGAGTTACCACTATCGTCTGCTCTTAAGGTTCCCAGATCCTGCATTGATTGGCTGTTCTGGTCCCAGCGAAAGGCATGAAAGAAACCCGCGTCATTTTGAGCAAACCCGACAACTGCAGTGCCATCAAGGCTGACGCCGAGAGCAAAGGAAATGCCGGTATTGTCCGTTCTCAGGGTACCCAAGTCCTCCAGCATGCTCTGCGCCATCACCGTCACCGAAGACGCCGCCACAATGCTGAAGGTAATCAGGCTCATGTAATAGGGATAGAACCTACGGGTATTCAAAGGCATAAACATCAGCTCTAACTTAATGATTTGTCTGAATTAAGTATTGAATCCACTAGGAGATACAACCTAGGTATTGGCGCTAAGATAAAGTGGTTGAGTATAATATGAAGTAGCTATTGGGGTTTTTAGTGTGATTGCCTGCCTGTTATACCTAGTTACCTGACTTTCTTATATTTAACTTGAGTTCTGCAACGTAACTGTCGTCGATAACTTGTGGGCGATTATCCACCCTACTTGATTGGCCTGTGCTGGACTGCCCGGCTTTATCGCCTTGTCTCGTTCCAGCCGCTTTAAGCAATCATATCCTGCATATTCTTGTCTGAACTTGCATGACTGCCATGCCTTGCGGAAAAAGTTCCGGCAAGGGCTGGCATTGGGCTAGCACATTCTGTATGACCCAAACCGACAAAAGTTTCAGCAGATTTTGCGCGTGCCAGGTGTTCTCCATAAGGGGCGGTCACAGGCCGGAAAGAGCATTTTAGTGCAGCGCGTTAGATGGTTACCCTCAAATCTGCTTTTCAAGAATATGCAGGAGTTTGCCTGCAACAAGGAGGCTCTATGAGCACAGCAGGCACGGAAGCCTATAAGGCGCGCCGCACATTCGCGATCATTTCCCACCCGGATGCCGGTAAAACCACACTGACAGAAAAGCTGCTTCTGGGCGGTGGTGCGATCCGTGCAGCGGGTCAGGTGCGTGCCCGTGGTGAACGCCGCCGTGCCCGCTCTGACTGGATGAAAATCGAGCAGGAACGCGGCATCTCCGTATCTTCCTCCGTGATGACCTTTGAGCGTGAAGGCATCATCTTCAACCTGCTCGATACGCCGGGCCACGAAGACTTCTCAGAAGACACCTACCGTACTTTGACCGCTGTTGACGCAGCCATCATGGTGATTGACGCTGCAAAGGGTATTGAAACCCAAACCCGCAAACTGTTCGAAGTTTGCCGGCTGCGCGATATTCCAATCATCACCTTCGTCAACAAAATCGACCGTGAAGGTCGCCATCCAATGGAAGTCATTGACGAAATTCAAGAGGCACTGGCTCTTGATGTGACGCCAATGAGCTGGCCTGTTGGTATGGGCTCCGACTTCTTCGGCGTTTATGACCATATCGGCAACCGCTTCTTCACCTCAACTGAAGGCCGTGGTGGCCCGCTTGATACCATCAAGAAGGTTGAAGGACTGGAAGATTCTGAGCTGGTTGGCGAGCTGTTCGACAACATCCGCGAAGAGCTGGAAGAAAACGTGGAACTGGGCGCCGCGGGCTACCCTGAGTTCGACCGCGAAAGCTTCTTGGAAGGCCACCTGACCCCAGTCTTCTTCGGCTCTGCACTACGCGATTACGGTATCGACCAGATCCTCGATTTCATCGCAGCTTATGCCCCGCCGCCACATTCTCAGCCTGCAACGGGTGGCCGCACCATCACGCCGGAAGAGAAAAAGGTAACGGGTTTCGTGTTTAAGGTGCAGGCCAACATGGACCCGAAACACCGCGACCGCATCGCGTTCGTGCGTCTGTGCTCCGGTACCTTCAAGCGCGGCATGAAGCTCAAACATGTGCGCGCAGGCAAACCAATCACCGTCTCTGCGCCAATCTTCTTCTTTGCAGAAGAGCGTGAGATCGCAGAAAAAGCCTATCCGGGTGATGTGATCGGCGTGCCAAACCACGGCCAGCTGCGGGTGGGGGATACCCTGTCTGAGGGCGAAGAAATCCACGTCACCGGCCTGCCAGCCTTCGCGCCAGAAATCCTGCGCCGTGTGCGCTTGACTGACACCATGCGCGTTAAGCAGATGCGCCGTGGTCTGGAAGATCTGGCAGAAGAAGGTCTGGTGCAGATCTTCAAACCTGCCATCGGCACCAACTGGATTGTAGGTGTGGTTGGTGTGCTTCAGCTGGACGTTGTGGTGGATCGCCTGAAGACGGAATACCAGACCGAAATTGGGTTTGAGACCGCCATGTACAACACAGCGCGCTGGATCGAATGTGAAGACAGACTCAAGCTTGATAAGTTCCTTGAGACCAACCGCGCACACGTGGCATTGGACCGGGACGACAAGCCAGTCTACCTCTTCAAAAACGCTTGGGAAGTGAACTATATCGGTGAAAAGAACCCTGATATCGGCTTCCGCGAAACCCGCGAAATCGTTCATACCTCTTAAAGGCAGATAGTCTCATGCAAGACCCAGCTCTCGACACGCTTCTTTTGCCTTTCGAAAACGGCAGCATCGACTTCTTTGAAGAAGGAAAAGCTGATCAAAAAGCCCTGTTCCTGCGCGCCCGCATGGGCTTTCCCATGAACGCTTTGGACAAGTCCCGCGTGGTCTGTCAACAGACCTTTGCCAGCGACAAGGACAACCTTGAGCGTTCCGGCTTTACGGTCTCGCCAGAAGTCTCCGGCAGCTACCCGCTCGTCATGGTCCTGCCTCCACGCCAGCGCGACGAAGCCCGCGCTCTCTTGGCACAGGCCGTCAAGAGTGCAGGAGAGGGCGGTATTGTTATCGCCAGTGTGTCCAACACCGAAGGCGCAAAGACAGCCGAAAGCGACCTGACCAAACTGGCAGGTAACACCGGAAAGCTCTCCAAAAACAAATGCCGTGTGTTCTGGACACATGTGTCTGCGGACAACATCGACCAGCAGCTGCTGGAAGAGTGGAGCCAGCTCGATGCACCCCGCGAAATCTTGGAGGGCCGCTTCGTCAGCCGTCCGGGCGTGTTCGCATGGGACCACATCGACAAAGCCTCGCAGCTTCTGGTCGACACCCTGCCGGACCGCTTACCGGGTCGCGGCGCTGATCTGGGCGCTGGCTTCGGCTACCTCAGCTCTGAGGTGGTGAAGGTGAATAAGGTCAAAGCCATTGATCTTTATGAAGCTGAAAAGCGTGCATTGGATCTGGCGGAGCAGAACCTGAAGGGCAAGACCGGCGAAGTCGCAACCGACTTCATCTGGCAGGACGTCACCAAGGGCCTCAATCGCACCTATGACTTCGTTGTTATGAACCCGCCTTTCCACGCAGGTGGCAAGCAAGATCGTGCCGACATCGGGCAGGGCTTCATCAAGGCAGCAGCCAAAGCGCTTCGCCCCTCCGGTCACCTCTGGATGGTCGCCAATCGCCATCTGCCTTACGAGGCAACGCTAGACAAAGTGTTCGCCTCCTACGAGATCATGGCAGATCAGGGCGGCTACAAGGTCATCCGGGCCATCAAGGCGAACAAGTAAGCCTTTGGGGCTTTGAACTAGGAACTGAGCATGAGACTTGTGAAGCTATTGGCAAATCTGGGATACGGCAGCCGCAAAGAGATGCAGGCTGCCATCCGCAATGGTTGGGTCACCGATAAAGACGGCACCCCCATCAAGGCCGATAGCAAGCTGCCTCACGAAGACATCCTGTTCGATGACGAGCCACTGGACCCGCCAGAGGGCTCCGTCATCCTGCTCAACAAACCTCTCGGCTACACGTGCTCCATGAAGGATCGCGGGCGTCTGGTCTTTGATTTGCTGCCGGATCGCTACCGCGTCCGCAAACCAGCCCTGTCCTTTGTGGGCAGACTGGACAAGGACACCACCGGCCTGCTGCTGTTCACCGATGACGGCAAACTTCTGCACCGGATCATCTCACCCAAGGCCGATGTCGCGAAAATCTATGAGGTAGAGCTGGACCGCCCCATGACAGGTGGCGAAGAAGACCTGTTCGCATCCGGCGAAATGATGCTGGAGAATGAGACCAACCCGCTCAAACCGGCGGAACTGGAAGTCCTCTCGCAAACGACCGCGCGCCTCACCCTGCATGAGGGCCGCTACCATCAGGTCCGCCGCATGTTTGCCGCCACTGGCAACCACGTGACAAAACTCCACCGCGCCCAATTGGGTGGCCTCACGCTGGACGGCGTAGAGGAGGGGAACTGGAAGCTGCTCGCACAGGACGATATCGACAGGATCTTCAGCTAGAGCGTGTTCCCGAAAAGTGGTTCCGGTTTTCGGACAGGAATACGCATGAAAATACAGAGTTGGAGCTTGGTGCGTGAATGCGTGTGAACGCGGCACGCTCTAAAATGGCGTCACGGACAGGTCATCGCCCTGCCTTCTTGCGTACCATCTCCAAGTGGGTCAGAAACTTCTCCTCATAAGCCCATGTCGAAAGCAGGTTGCCGAGTACTTTCTGGTTCGGTGCCCGCAGGCACACCACGTAAAGCTGTGTGTCCAGCGCCGCCATCCAAACCAGCGGAAACCATAGGGCCCAGCACGCCACCTCCGCCAGCAAATACCCTTCGGACTGCACTTTCACCCAGCTGGTAAGCCAGTAAATGTTCATGGCGTAAGCAAGTGAGACCACCGTCATCACCACACCTGCACACAGCCCCCGATAAAGCCCCTGACGCGCCCACACCAGCAAGGACAAGTAGACACCCCACATTCTGAGCAAGGTCAGAACACGATAAAAAAGCAGCCGCCGGAGTATCCACGCAAAGACCATGAGCCTCTCGCAAGTGTGCCAATATCGGGAAAGACTAGGCCGTGCATCTTAACTCCGCGATAAACCTGAGGTGCTGTTTAACCAAAACCCGCTTACCAGCCCCACCAGCCGGCTCGCGCAAGGCCAGACAGGAGCTGAAATGCATCTGCTTTGGAGCCATGGTGTTGGCACTCACCCCACGCCGTCATCCCGCGCAAGCGCAGCGCGACGCGGGATCCAGAGCGGCATGGGTGAGCCTTTCGGTTCCGTGCATTCATCGTTTCCAGCGGACTGTGCCCATCGACGTTCTCTAAGCAACCACAGCATTTGCGGCTCTGGATCCCGGCTCGGGGGCCGGGAAGACGTCAGTTGCGAGGCCCCCGAGTTGGCACACACTCACGCCGTCGGCCCGCACAAGAGTGCCCCTGCGCTACGCACCCATACCCTCCCAAAAACCATGGGCCAACCAGTCCATCAGATTTCCCATTCCTTAGCCTTCCTTTGCGAAGATTGGTGCGAAGTGAATGGTTAGGCTGGAGTGCGGTGTGCATTCAAGACAAGTGGAAGTTTTGTATTCCTATCGGGTGGAAGTGTTTCTGTGCAGCCAGTTGCTCCTGCTGTTCGACTCCTTGATCCTGCCGGGACAAATGCTTGACGCCTATATCTTCAGCCTGTTTTACAGCTTCAACATCGCCACTGGCATGTTGGTCACGTTGAAGAAGAAGATGCACTTCAGAATGATCGCCGTGCTGCTTGGCTGTTCGGTCGCCCTGCTTCTGTTGGACACTCCACTCTTCCCCAATGTGGGGCGTCTTGTTCCGCAAATTGTGATCTACTTCATATTTCATGTGCTGGTTGCCATCGTGCTGATTGAGCAAATGCTGTTTGCAAAAGAGGAAAATTACCGCGTAGTACTTGGCGTGCTCAGCGGTTACATCTCCATCGGAATGGTCTCGTTTTTCCTCTTCATTTTTATCGAGCACATGCATCCCGGCTCTTTCAAAGGTCTGCCTATTGAAGACATGGAGAGCCACTCTCAGGAAGAAACCCTCATGTATGCCGCTTTCATCACGCTGATGACTATCGGTTACGGAGACATCGTACCCCTTACGCCCATTGCCCGAAAAGCGGCAATCATTGTTGGGCTCGCAGGCCAGTTTTATATGGTCGTGCTCACCGCCATTATTGTGGGCAAATTCCTGCATGTGAAGATGAACCAAAAAGAAGACTGAGCAGCGAGTCAGCTCAAATTTTTCTAAAGCAGATCGAATGATCCAGCTTAAAGGCAAACTTATTTTGTCGCCTCTTATTAAGTGCTGGCTGCTTAAATGATCGCCACACCCCGAGCAACCGGAGGGGCAATCATGCCAATGTTCACCATGGACAATATGCGCAAGCTGAAGAGGTTCAATTCTTTGGCGCATGGTAAAACCTGGAAGATGTTTGTCGCCTTCAATTCGGAGGCTATGGCAGAGGGCGCGATCTCCCAAAAGAACAAGCAGCTCATCTCACTGGCCGTCGCACTCACCACCCAGTGCCCGTATTCCATCGAGATCCACCGCGAAAATGCCAAGGCTTGCGGTGCAACAGATGAAGAGCTGGCCGAGGTGGTCTTCATCACCGCCGCCATCCGCGCCAGCAGCGCCATCACCCATGGCACCCACCTGATTGATGAGGACGATGAGCAGAGCGGGCAGGGGGAGTAAGTTCAGAATATGCGCCTTGCGGGGCATATGGGCGAAAAACATTAGAACGCAGCAAAACCCCTAAAAAACGCAAATCAACGCACCTTTCAGCGCAAAAGAAAAAGGCTCCGGATCTGCTCCGAAGCCCACTGAAAAAGATGAGTAATAAGAGGTGGTTAGCTCTCGTCTGCGAGCATTTCCAGCTCCAGCCACTCCTCTTCCAGCGCAGCAAGCTCTTCGTGGAGCTTCCCAACTGCTGTCATCACTTTGTTAAAGCGATCCGGATTGGAGCTGAACAGGTTTGGATCCTCTAACTCTTTCTGGCCCTTGGCGATTTTCGCTTCAAGCTTTTCAATCTCACCCGGAATTGCCTGCAAACGGTGCTTTTGCGTAAAATTCAGCCCGGATTTCTTATTCTCTTGTCTTTTTGCAGGAGTAGGTGACTTATCCTCCTTCGGCCGACCAGAAGCCTTGTTCGTCTTGGCAACTTTACGCGCCTGCACACCTTCACCGCGCTGACGCACCATATCGGTGTAGCCACCAGCATATTCACCCCATGTGCCGCTCTCATCTTCCATCGTAATGATGCTGGTGCAAATGCGGTCGAGAAAATCACGATCATGGCTTACAAGCAGGACAGTGCCGGGATAATCAGAAATGAGCTCCTGCAGCAGATCCAGTGTTTCAAGGTCCAGATCGTTGGTCGGCTCATCAAGCACCATCAGGTTGGAGGGGGCAGCCAGAGCGCGGGCCAGCAGCAGGCGTCCCCGTTCACCACCGGAAAGCACACGCACAGGGGTGCGGGCTTGTTCTGGCTTAAACAGGAAGTCCTTGAGATAACTCATGACATGCTTGGAGGTGTCCCCCAGAATAACAATGTCCCCGCTGCCGCCAGTCATGGCATTGACCAGCGTGTCATTGGGGTCCAGCTTCTCGCGCTTCTGGTCCAGAGTGATCATTTGCAGGTTGGCACCAAGGCGAATGCTGCCCGTGTCCGGTGCAAGCTCGCCCGTGAGCATTTTGAGCAAGGTGGTCTTACCAGCGCCGTTCGGCCCCACAAAACCAATCCGGTCACCACGCAAAATGCGAGTGGAGAAATCCTTGACGATCGGGCGCTCATCATAGCTCTTGCCGATGTGCTTGGCTTCAGAGACAAGCTTGCCGGAGATATCCCCCTCGGTGGCGGCCATCTTCACCGTGCCCTGCGGTCCCTTATGCTCCTTGCGTTTCTGACGCAGATCAGCCAATTCCCGCACACGGCGCATATTCCGCTTACGACGCGCAGTCACGCCATAAACCATCCAATGCTCTTCCTGCCGGATCTTCTCATTCAGCCTTGCTTGCTCTTTTTCTTCCTCTTCGAATATCTTATCGCGCCACTCTTCAAACTTGGCAAATCCCTGATCCATCCGGCGGGAAATGCCCCTGTCAATCCAATAGGTTACGCGGGATAGGTTCTCCAGAAAACGCCTGTCGTGCGAGATCAGAACAATCGCGGACTTCATCTGCTTCAGCTCAGTTTCCAGCCATTCAATCACCGGAAGGTCCAGATGGTTGGTTGGCTCGTCAAGCAGCAAAATGTCCGGCTCCGGCGCCAATGCACGGGCAATAGCCGCGCGCTTTGCTTCTCCGCCCGAAAGCGTTGCCGGATCTTCGTCTCCGGTTAAGCCTAGGATTTCCAATAAGTATTTTGCCCGATATTGATCATCGCCGGGTGCCAAACCACCTTCAGCATAGGCAAGCACTGTTGGATATCCTGAAAGATCAGGCTCCTGCGGCAGGTAGCGGATCGTCCGCCCCGGCTGTAGGAAATACTCGCCCTTATCGGGCTCTGTTAATCCCGCAGCGATTTTCAGCAGTGTCGACTTGCCAGACCCGTTTCGACCAACCAGGCAGATCCGCTCGCCTTCGCCCACTTGCAGTTCTGCACCTGACAGAAGAGGGGTCGTCCCAAAGTTAAGATGTATGTCTCGCACATGAAGAAGCGGTGGTGCCATTAAGCTTGTCTTTCCAGATTCCCAAAACAGCGCATTTCAACGCTAGGGTTAGATGTCTTGGTAGTGCTCTACCACAAATGAGCCAAGGTTAAAGTTTTTTGCCGCCCCTGTGAAAAAACGGCGGCACCTGCACCAAGCGTCATAGTGACGCGATTACAAAAGGGACGGTAACGTCAGTTGAAATAAATGAACCTAATTTTGTTCAATTTAGAAATAATACCTCAATAAATCCTCGGAATTTAAGCAGGAGTTTAAATTAGACGCCAAATATGAGGAAAATTTGATCTCTCGACACTTGATATAATTACCCAACAGTGAAATGTTGCGGGGAACTGCCAGTTTCCAAATCTGGCGGAATGTAACTTGAGGAGAGGGGAGATCTGTATGATCAAGTCAATTCGTATGTCAGCGTTGGCCGCAGCACTTATTGCTGCCACGTCGCTATCTGCGGCGGCCGAAACCGTTTACAACCGTGGTAACTCCGCTGACCCGGAAACTCTTGACCAGCACAAAACATCTACAACCTACGAAGCTCACATCCTGCGTGATCTTTACGAAGGTCTTGTTGCTTACAGCGCAAAGGGTGAAATCATCCCAGGTGCAGCTGCAAGCTGGACTGTTTCTGACGATGGTCTGACATACACATTCAAGATGCGTGACGACGCAAAATGGTCTAACGGAGATCCGGTTCTGGCTGGTGACTTCGTTTACTCCCTGCGCCGCATCATGAACCCGATGACCGGCGGTAAGTACGCAAACGTTCTCTATCCGATCCTGAATTCCGAAGCCGTCAACAAAGGCGAGATGGAGCTTGAGGATCTCGGCGTTAAGGCACTTGATGACAAGACCCTTGAAATCAAGCTGAACGCTCCAACTCCTTACTTCATCCAGCTTCTGGCGCACCAGTCCGGTCTTCCGGTACACCCTGCCTCCGTTGAAAAGTATGGTTCTGACTTCGTTAAGCCGGAAAACATCGTCACCAACGGTGCATTTGTTCTGGCCAGCTTCGTTCCTAACGATGCTGTGACAGCAGTCAAGAACCCATACTTCCATGACGCAGACAATGTTGCTCTGGACAAAGTTAAGTTCTACCCGACTGAAGACCGTGGCGCTGCTCTTCGCCGCTTCCAGGCTGGCGAACTGGACACCAACAACGACGCTCCACTGGAGCAGATCGACTTCATCCGTAGTGAAATGGGTGACCAGTTCAAGGTATCTCCTTACCTGGGCAACTACTACTACGCGCTGAACCACGAATCCGAAGCAATGAAAGACCCTGAAGTTCGTCAGGCTCTCTCCATGGCTATCGACCGTGAGTTCCTGGCAGAAGACATCTGGGGCAGCACCATGGTTGCTGCATACTCCCTCGTGCCTCCGGGAATCGACAACTACGGTGAGCCTGCTTACGCTGAGTGGAAAGACATGGATCTGCTCGATCGTGAAGAAAAAGCGAAAGAGATCCTTGAATCCAAAGGTTACAACGAGAGCAACCCTCTGAAGGTTGAGATCCGTTACAACACCTCTGAGAACCACAAGAACACAGCTGTTGCAATCGCTGACATGTGGAAGCCTCTTGGTGTTGAAGTGTCCATGCTGAACACTGACACCAAGACCCACTACGCACACCTGCGTGATCGTGGTGACTTCGACGTTGCTCGTGCTGGCTGGATCGGTGACTACTCCGACCCACAGAACTTCCTGTTCATGACAGAAAGTGACAACGATGGCTTCAACTACGCGCGCTACAACAACCCTGAGTACGATGCACTCATGGATGAAGCAGCAGAAACCATCGATCTGGAGAAGCGTGCAGCGATCCTGAAGAAGGCTGAAACCATCTTCATGCGCGATCTGCCATTCATGCCTTTGATGTACTACGGCTCCAAGAACCTTGTTTCCGATAAGGTTTCTGGTTTCGAAACCAACCTGCTGGACGTGCACCCAAGCCGCTTCGTCAAGATTAGCAAGTAATCTTTGATGTGACAGAAAATGCCAGTCATGCAGGGTAACCCATGACTGGTATTTTTTTTGAACTATCGGCCAATGAAACCATAATAAACTGGAGAAGCAAGGCCCATGTTACGCTATGTCCTGAGCAGATTGCTCAGCGCGATACCGACCTTGTTCTTGATCATTACCATCTCCTTCTTCCTCATGCGCGTTGCGCCGGGTGGTCCGTTCGATCTGGAGCGCCCGCTGGAAGCAAAGGTCATGGAGAATCTGAACAAGATCTACAATTTGGACAAATCGCTTTGGGAACAGTACCTCATCTACCTCAAAAGCGTGTTGTCCGGTGATTTTGGTCCGAGTTTCTTCTTCCGAGATTTCTCGATCAATGAACTTTTCGCCCAAAGTCTTCCTATCTCCATGCAGCTCGGTCTTTCCGCACTGGCGCTGGCCTTGGCTGTTGGTGGATTGTTGGGGGTTGTCGCAGCTCTGCGCCAGAACAAAGGCGTTGACTACTCTGTGATGGCTGTTGCAACGCTCGGCGTCACCATCCCGAACTTTGTGGTCGCACCAATCCTGACCCTCATAATGGGCGTCCATTATGGCTGGCTTCCTGTCGGCGGCTGGGGCGGAGGTGCCTTCGTCAACATGGTCTTGCCTGTGATAACACTGGCTCTTCCGCAGGTTGCCGTTGTTGCCCGCCTGACCCGTGGCTCCATGATTGAAGCTCTGCGTTCCAACCACGTCCGTACTGCCCGCGCATATGGCCTTTCTGGATACACCGTTGTCGTCGTTCACGCGCTGCGTGGTGCGATCCTGCCGGTTGTCTCCTACCTCGGCCCTGCAGCTGCTGCACTGCTGACTGGTTCCGTGGTTATCGAAACCATCTTCGGTATCCCTGGTATTGGACGCTACTTCGTACAGGGCGCTCTGAATCGTGACTATACGCTTGTCATGGGTACCGTTGTGGTCGTCGCCTGTTTCGTCATTATCTTCAACCTCATCGTGGATCTGCTTTACGCAATGCTTGATCCTCGTGTGCGTTTTGACTGAGGACTCGAGTTTATGAGTGTTACCTCCGACCAGCTGAAAGACGCCCCGCAAATGGGTCGCTCGCTGTGGGATGATGCCCGTGATCGTCTTCTCGCAAACAAAGCAGCAGTGACCTCTTTGATCGTGCTGGCAGTGATCACACTGCTGTCCGTCGTCGGGCCAATGCTGACCCCGCACCCTTATGATCAGGTGTATCGCGATTACGTAAAGCAACCAGCAAGCTTGGAAGCTTATCCAAAACAGGATGAGATCCAGCCAACCTTCGCAAAGATTGCCAAGCGCGCTCGCATGACCGTTGACAGCTACGAGCTGAACGATGGCAAGGTGACTGCGACCGTAACCTCCAGTCGCAAGCTGGATGAGCGTTATGCACGCTACTTCGATCGCTCTGACCTGTTTGAAAATGCGGCAATCGCCAACATCTCCGCCGACCAGAAGAATGCGACTGTAACGGCAGACGTGCAGTACATGCACTTCTACTTCGGCACAGATGCAAACGGTCGTGACATGCTCACCCGTACGCTGATTGCTGGCCGCGTGTCCCTGACCATCGGCCTGTTGGCAACCTTCGTTGCAATAAGCATCGGTGTGTTCTGGGGTGCTGCGTCCGGTTACTTCGGCGGCAGGGTCGATCTGGTGATGATGCGTGTTGTAGATATTCTCTACTCACTGCCGTTCATCTTCTTCGTGATCATGCTTGTTGTGTTCTTTGGCCGAAACTTCGTCCTGATGTTTATCGCCGTGGGCGCCGTTGAATGGCTGGATATGGCGCGTATTGTGCGCGGTCAGACCCTGTCCATCAAACGCCAGGAATACGTGCAGGCTGCTGAAGCAATGGGTGTTGAAGGCGGCGGAATTCTGAAGCGCCACATCGTTCCAAACACGCTTGGTCCGGTTGTGATCTACATGACCCTGTTGGTGCCAAAAGTGATCCTGCTGGAAAGCTTCCTGTCCTTCCTGGGCCTTGGCGTTCAGGAACCAATGACCTCTTGGGGTGTGTTGATCTCCGAAGGTGCGCGTAACCTGCAAGGTGCGGCATGGATGCTGGTGTTCCCGGCAATCTTCCTCACCTCCACATTGTTCGCGCTGAACTTCATCGGCGACGGTCTGCGCGATGCGCTTGACCCTAAGGATCGATAAGAGGGCAGAATGAGCAAGATTAACGAAAACACTGTTCTTGAAATCGACAACCTTCAAGTTGATTTCCAAACGAACACCGGCATGGTTCACGCAGTAAAAGGCGTGAACATCCATGTGGACTCCGGCGAGACAGTCGCGATTGTGGGCGAGTCTGGCTCTGGTAAATCCCAGACCATGATGGCAGCCATGGGTCTTCTGGCAGGCAACGGCATCACCAACGGTGAAGTCCGGTACCGCGGTCAGAACATTCTCGGCTCTTCCATCCGTGATCTCAACAAGATCCGTGGTAAAAAAGTTACCATGATCTTCCAGGAGCCCATGACCTCGCTGGACCCGCTCTACACCATCGAGCGGCAGCTCTGCGAGCCAATGGTTGAGCATGGCGAATACAGCTGGGCAACCGCAAAGAAGCGCGCTGTAGAGCTTCTTGAGCTCGTGGGTATCCCTGAGCCAGCACGCAAAGTGAAGGCGTTCCCCTATGAGATGTCTGGCGGTCAGCGTCAGCGTGTCATGATCGCGATGGCGCTCGCAAACGATCCGGATATCCTGATCGCGGATGAGCCAACCACTGCGCTGGACGTGACCACTCAGGCCCAGATTCTTGAGCTGATGGCAGATCTGCAAAAGCGCCTCGGCATGGCAGTTGTGTTCATCACCCACGATCTGGGTATCGTTGAGCGCATCTCCGACCGTGTGTATGTGATGAAGTCTGGTGAAGTTGTTGAGAAGGGCAACACCAAGGAAATCTTTGGTAACCCTCAGCACGACTACACCAAGATGCTGCTGGACGCAGAGCCAACCGGGTCCAAGGCTGTTGTGCCTGACACCAACCCGATCGTGCTGGATGCAAAGGACGTTCGCGTTGAGTTTGAAACCGAAACCGGTTTCTTCAAGCCCAATCACGTTCTGCGTGCCGTAAACGACATTTCCATGGAAGTGCGTGAAGGCCAGACCCTCGGCATCGTAGGGGAATCTGGTTCCGGTAAGTCCACACTGGGCCGCGCTGTGCTTCAGCTCCTGCCAACTGCTGGTGGCCGTGTTGTTTACCTCGGTAACGACATTACCGGTGCCAGCAAAAAGAAGATGCAGCCACTGCGCAAAGAAATGCAGCTCATCTTTCAGGACCCGTTCGGATCTCTGTCACCACGTATGACCGTGGGCCAGATCATCACCGAAGGTCTGCTGGTGCACGAGCCTCAGCTCTCTGCCAAGGAGCGCGATCTGCGTGCAATTCAGGCGCTTGAAGAAGTGTCCATGGACCCGGCCATGCGCAACCGCTACCCCCATGAGTTCTCAGGTGGTCAGCGCCAGCGTATCGCTATTGCACGCACCATGATCCTCAATCCAAAGCTTGTTGTGCTGGACGAACCAACCTCCGCGTTGGACCGTACCGTGCAAAAGCAGGTGGTGGAGCTTCTGCGCAACCTGCAAAAAGAGCATGGTCTGACTTATCTGTTTATCTCTCACGATCTGGCTGTGGTTCGCGCCATGTCCGATACTGTGATGGTGATGCAGAAAGGCGAAGTGGTTGAAAAGGGCTTGGCAGAAGAGATCTTCTCCAACCCGAGAGAGGCCTACACCAAAGAGCTGCTCGAAGCAGCTGCCTTGAAACCAGCCCCGGCAATCACGGCTTAACCCTACAGAAAACCCCGGAGCATTCTCCGGGGTTTTTTATTTCCAGTATGCCTCTTAGATTCCAGCACGTTCCAGAACACTGATCCAGTTCTTATGTGCGATTTTGGCAATCAGCTCCTCGCCAAAGTCGGCCTTTCGAAACGCCTCGATCAGCTTCGGCAGGCCAGCCACATCCTTGATGTCTTTGGGAACCAGACAGCCGTCAAAGTCCGACCCAAGCGCAACTCCGTCCTCACCTAGCTTGTTGATCAGATAGTCCGCATGGCGCAGGATAACATCCAGCGGCATATGGGAGTTCAGCTGACCATCCGGACGCAGGAAGAAGACTGCAAAGTTGATGCCCACCAGCCCCTTGGACTCGGCAATGGCATCAAGCTGCTTGTCCGTCAGGTTCCGGCTCATAGGGCAGATCTTGAAGACGTTGGCGTGACTTGCCACAATCGGCTTGTCGGTGATCTTCGCCAGATCCCAGAAGCCCTTCTCATTCAGGTGTGACACGTCCAATTGAATGCAACGGTGGTTACACTGTCGCACCAGCTCTTTGCCGACATCTGTCAGACCCGGCCCAATATCTGGGCCATGCTCGAACTTCATTGGAACGCCATGGCCAAAGATGGTCTCACGGCTCCAGACCGGCCCAATGGACCTAAGCCCACGGTCATAAAGCATCTCCAGCGCCTCAAAGTCTCTGTCGATGCATTCCGCACCTTCCACATGAAGCACCATGGCCAGCTTGTCAGCGGCCATCGTTTCCTTGATAGCAGCGGCCGAACGGCAGATTTTCACCCCGCCGTCACTCTTGGCTTCCACGTTCTCTGCGATCTCCAGAAGCTTCAACGTGTAGTCCAAAGCTTCCTGATGCGATACTTCTTTGAAATGCTCAGGGCTCTTGAAATCAACTTCTTTGCCTTCCTTCGGCTTCTTCCGAACCGTTGGCGTGAACATGGCAAACAAACCGCCTGCAAAGCCGCCTTTACGTGCTCGCGGAAGGTCAATGTGATCATAATCAGCTTCTTCAAAGAAACTGCGTTCCTTAGGGGTCTGAGACCGTCGCTCCAGTGAAAGCAACGTGTCGTTATGGCCATCAAAGACTGGAACCAGATGGGGGGCTGTGTCTGTCATAAAGAACTCCGAACAAAAGCAATGAGACTATAAAAATGGTGAATGCAGAAAAGCAATGGGAATTGACATGAAGCCCAAGACCGCTGGCATGAAGCGAGGCCACATTGGCGGAATCTGAAACTACACTCTTCCTTATTACTCCCCTAAAATCAATAGGATAAGTCGAGTTTCGGGCTGGTCATTTGAAGGGAAACACAATGGCGACCATTATCAGAAGTTCAAAGTTTACTGCAGACAAAGCTTGGGGAGCCCAGCAAATTGCCAATATGAACGGCATCACCACCCGTCTGCATTGGACAGACCAGCCTTACAAATGGCACGTCAATGAGGGTGAAGAGATCTTTGTTGTGCTGCAGGGGCAGGTTGAGATGAAGTACCGCAGCGACGGAGAGGAGCACTCGACCCTCCTCAAATCAGGCGATATCTTTTATGCCGCAATCGGGGCCGAACATGTGGCCCATCCCCATGGAGAAGCGCGTGTGTTGGTGGTTGAAGCTGAGGGGAGTGTGTGAAGAGGCAGCCAGACTGGGAAGGGGAGTTCATCCCCATCCGCAGTGTATAATGCATCAATTAGGCGAGGCCCGGCAGAGCCACATCCACCATGATCATCGCAAAGTGACAGGCAGCAGCCGATAGCACAAAACCATGCCAGATTGCGTTCTGGAACGGCAGGCTCTTCCAGATGTAAAACAATGTCCCGACCGAATAAAGAGCACCACCCGTGAGCAGCAGCGTAAAGCCGGCAACGGAAAGCTGGTTAAAGATTGGAACGACGGCGAGGAAGCTGGCCCAGCCCATGGCCAGATAGATCGGCACAGCCAACTTGTCCAACTGCTTCATGCGGAAGATTTTGATGGCTGCTCCGGCAATGGCGCAAGCCCAAATTCCAATCAGCATGGAGTAACCAAGCCAGCCGCGTAGAACCATCAGACAAAGCGGCGTGTAGGTGCCGGCAATCAGGAAATAGATCGCAGAATGGTCCAGACGGCGCAAAAGACCGAACTTGTTGTCTTTTTGCAAGATGTTGTAAGTGGCCGAGCAAGTCAGCATGGCCATCAGCGTTGCAGCGTAGATATAGATGCTGATTTGCCGTGCGTAATCATCGGCGGCCCATAAGACCATCACGATGGCAGTTGTGGCAGCAGCGCCAAAGGCAATCCCCAAAACGTGGATTACACCATCCGCTACTCTTTCAGCATATGTTTCCATTCTCATGCGCAGGCTTTCCCCCAAGCTTACCCGAACTACGTTCTTTTACATAATGCCGTCCTTAGCATCTCATTTCAACCGAGGCTACTACGGAAACTAGTCAATATAAGGGTAATTGTTAGAGCAAGCGATGTTGCCCCTTGGAAATCGGGCATATCCAATTGCCTGTTTCGCTCATTTATGGCATTTGCTCTCATGGCTTTGGCCTCCTGAAGCGTACTGGTTTGATGGTCACACCGCATGCTTGTGGGAAAGTAGAGGAACGCAACTGCCGACTTTGCTATTTCCGCAAGAATCAGAAAGTTTGCGTGAACCTCCCAGCTATCAGATATTGCCGGAACCCCGGTTTTCACTGCCTTGATAGGGCACAACAAGAGACTTTGAATGACGGTCAGCATCGAAATGGGTGTCACCCCCCATGGTACTCCCTCTGTTGTCGATCTTGAGGAATTGCTTGCAACCCGTTTGCTGGTGCAGGGCAATTCCGGCTCGGGTAAATCGCATTTGCTGCGACGCCTCATGGAGCAGAGCGCCCCATGGGTTCAGCAGGTCGTGATTGACCCGGAAGGCGACTTTGTCTCGCTGGCTGATGAGTTTGGCCATGTGGTGATCGAGGCGACCATGAACGATCGCGAACTCACCATGATCGCCGCCCGCGTGCGCCAGCACCGTATTTCTGTCATTCTCAATCTGGAGCATCTGGAACCGGACAAACAGCTTAAAGCAGCTGCCGCTTTCATGAACGGCCTGTTCGATTCAGACCGCCAGTACTGGTATCCCGTTCTCGTCGTTGTCGATGAAGCGCAGCTGTTTGCCCCGGCTGCATCAGGCGACTATGGCGAAGAAGCCCGCCGTCTTTCCTTGATGGCCATGACCAACCTCATGTGTCGTGGTCGTAAGCGTGGTCTGGCTGGCATCATCGCAACCCAGCGTCTGGCAAAGCTTGCCAAGAACGTGGCTGCAGAAGCCTCCAACTTCCTGATGGGCCGTACCTTCCTTGACATCGACATGGCCCGCGCCTCCGATTTGCTGGGTATGGACCGCCGTCAGGCAGAACAGTTCCGTAATCTGGAGCGTGGCCAGTTCATCTCCCTCGGCCCTGCTATGACCCGCCGCCCACAAAAAGTGGTCATCGGCGATGTTGTTACCGGCAGCCGTGGCGGCTCGCCAAAACTGATGCCGCTGCCCGATCAGCCTGTTGAGACGGCAGCAGAACTGATCTTTACCGCCACCGAGAATGACCCGGTCCTGAACAACAACCGCGTGGCAGCACCTTCCGCAAAAGACGTGATGATGCAGCTGTCGCAAACAGCGGCCAGCAACATGCAGGCGCAGCACAAGGAAGTTGTTGAAGCCGAGCCGGAAGACCTCTTCAATCTGGAAGAAAAGAACCAGCAGTATCAGGAAATTATCGCCAAGATCCTCGAAGACCCTGAGGCCTCTTTTGCGCCGGTCTCCCAGCTCTATCAGGATTTTCAGGTCCGTTGCCGCATTGAGCGCCTCAAGTCTCAGGATCTTGCCAAGTTCCGAAAGCTCTTGTCTGTTGCCCGTGCTGGCGTCGACAAGAAAGAAGTGGAAGCCGGGGACTGGCAACAGGCAGAAGTGATCGCAGGTCAACTTCCAGAAGAAATGCGCGGTGTTTATCTCTTGCTGGCAAAAGCCGCGTTTGCGGGCGAACCATGTCCGGAAGATCTGGATATTGCGAAAGCTTACGGCACCCGCTCACCCGGCAGAGCGCGCTGGCTGCTCACCCATATGGAGGAGCAGGGCTTCATCATATGTGCCAGTGATTTGCGCGGCAACCGGATTGTGACCCTGCCGGATATCGGCAAGCAGACGGCTACCAAGTAAGCCTTAGAGCGCGTTCCGTTTGATTGTATTCAATCAAACGACAAGAATTCGCTCCAACAAGGAAGCTAGAGTCCGATGCGTGAATGCTGATGAACGCAACGTGCTCTAGTCAGCGGCCATCGGGCAACGAATGGCCGCCGACAGGTCCGTTGATTTCATCAAAGAACGTGGTCTGTGTGCTCCGCGAACAGGTGGAGCACAAATGCGGCTTGGAGGGCAGGGCGTATTTCAGGCAGCAGGCTTTGCGTCTCGGCGCATACTCAATTTGCCCCGCAAGTTCACGCTGCCGCCACACAATTCCGTCATTAATCTTCTTGCCAAGGCTCGCCAGATAAGCCCGCATCACACTGGCAACCTCCGATGGCTTGGCCCCATGACGGCGCAGTACCAAAAACGGCGATGTGATTGAGACAGCAATCGTGGAATAAAACACCGAAGGAGCCACTTTCCGCCGCCCCAGCTCACGGTGGAAGACCTGAATGATGTCATCAAAGCAGATGGAAAGCGCAAACAGCTCCGCAGGCCCCTGATCGGGATTAAGCTCAAAATCCTCAAGACTAAGCCGGGGGTCATAGTAAAGCTCCACCCAAGGGGCCTTATCATGCAGCACAAACCGCAGTTCATCGAGACGTGGCGCGCGGCCAGAAAGAAGGTAGGTCACCGAGATCCGGTTCAGCACCGCCTGACAAATCGTCTTCAGCGCAAGGCTTGCGCCAATCTTGGTTGTCGGCGCTTCCCGAACCTCTTTGGCGTGTTCGATCATGTGCTTGGCAACAATGGCAAAGTTTGCCTCAAAGCCGGAAAATTCCCGCAGCTCCGCAGCCACCACATGGGGCCTCGGAGACCCAATCATCCGTGTGGAAACCAGAGCCCCGCCATCTGGATGGGCAGCTGCAACAAGGCCGGAAAACCGTGCGGGAATGCCCGCCCGATCAGAAGTGGGAATATCTGGAAGCGATAGACCGATGGACACTGCCTGCAAAACCTCTGGATCTACAACTGCGCATACCTGAACTGAGAGATCAGCCCCCAAAAGGGTATGCTCAAACTAATGGTCACGAGGCGTCCATGTCTGGCTGAGGTTTGGCTGAACATGACACAACAATACTTGCGCGTTACATAACACGAAAACAAAGTTCACCGGAATGCTAGACCTTAGAGCCTGTGAGTAATGCAGCTCTCTGTTGTGTTAAGATCAAGCCTCTACCTTCTTGAACCGCTTCTCCCAGGCAAACTTTTCTGCAATCCAGATCCCGCCAAGCACAAGGGCAAGGGCAGCTCCATGGTAAAGCGCGAACTCCTCACCCAGCAAAATGATCGCCATGGCAGCGGAAAACACCGGTACCAGATTAACAAACACGCCAGCCCGGTTCGGCCCGATCAACTCCACTCCGCGAATAAAGAAGATCTGCGCAAGGAAGGAAGGGCAAAGCGCAATGTAGAAGATCACCAGCCAGCCCTGCATAGTGGGCCACACTAGCGTCTCCTGAGTGTACTCAACGGCCAGCATGGGCAGGGAGACAAGAGCTGCGACAAATGCCATCACCGCAAAGAAGGCGAGCGCCGGAACCTTAGGCCGGTTCCGCAAAGCCAGCGTGTAGCCAGCATAAAACAACGCCGCAACCAGCATCAAAGCATCACCTGGATTGATCTGCAGATTTAAAAGCACCTGCAAACTGCCTTGGCTCGCAACGAGAAAAACCCCGAGCAAAGTCAGCAGGATGCCGATGAACTGAACCAACGTCACCCTTGCTCCAAACAGGAAATAAGCCCCAACCACAACGATCATCGGGATCGAACCCTGCAAAATACCGATATTCACTGCCGTGGTGTTATGCGCTGCCAGATAAAACAGGCCGTTAAAGCCCGAAAAGCCGAAGGCCGCCATCAGCGCAATGCTGACAAGGTGAGGGCGGATCGCATCCCAGGACGCAACAAGCTCGCGCCACGCTATCAGGCTCATAAGCCCCGCCACGATCATCCAGCGCAAAAATACAATCACCATTGGCGAGACATGCCCCACAGCAAGCTTACTGGCCACGGCGTTACCACTCCACATGAGCGTGGTCAGCACCAGAAGCAGCATCGGTCTGCTGTATAAAGATCGAAGAAGAGGCATGTAATCTGTCCGTAAATAGGCGAGTGGGAGACACCGCAGGTAAGGCCGGATCACCCTTCATGGTCCGCCCGTCAAATGCAAGGGTAATTTACGCAATGGCTCTAGAGGTTTCATCAAGTATGCCGCATACCCCGCGGTACTCTGCGATAACTTACAGGAAATACGGGCAAAAATCAGGCTTCGGCTGGGCCTGCACAATCTGTCCAGTCAATCACCTGTGTTTTGAAACAACTGATAACGAATTGATGCATTGAAACTTGGGATTGAATTTGCAAGGGTTTGCTTTGGAAAAACGAAGCAGCAGGACCTGACGGCAAGTCTCCTGCAAAATGATAAGACGAGGGGACCCATGTCGCAAAGAGTGAATGTTGCATCGCTTCAGGTTTCACCGGAACTCCATGCCTTCATCGAAAAAGAAGCGCTTCCGGGAACCGGAGTTGCATCCGATCAGTTCTGGGAAGGCTTTGCTCAGGTGATCCGGGATCTGACGCCCAAAAATCGCGAACTGCTCCAAATTCGTGAAGATATCCAGACAAAGATTGATGCATGGCACAAAGCCAACCCCGGCACCATCAATCTGGAAGCCTATCGGGCCTTCCTCGAAGAGCTGGGTTATCTCTTGCCAGAGCGCGACAGCTTTGAGGTCGATACCGGCAACGTTGATCCGGAAATCGCCGAGATTGCAGGCCCGCAGCTTGTTGTCCCTGTCATGAACGCCCGCTACGCCCTCAACGCCGCCAATGCGCGCTGGGGCTCTCTGTATGACGCGCTTTACGGCACCGATGCCATGGGCACCACCCCGCAATCGGGCGGCTACGATCCAGAGCGCGGTGCAGAAGTGATCGCCTATGCACGCAAGAAGCTGGATGAAGCCCTGCCGCTGGACGAAGGCAGCTGGGCTGATGTTACAGAGTTCGCCATCATGGGCGGGTCTCTGGCGCTAACTCTTGAAAACGAGGATATGGCTGGCCTTCAGGACCCGCTTGGCTTTGTTGGCTACTCTGGCGACAAAGACGAGCCAACCTCGATCCTGCTTCAAAAGAATGGCCTGCACTTTGACCTTCTGTTTGACCGCACCAGCCCAATCGGAGCTGCGGACAAAGCGGGCATCAGCGACATCATTTTAGAATCTGCCATCTCCACCATCATGGACTGCGAAGATTCTGTTGCAGCCGTGGACGGCGAAGACAAGACACTGGCCTACCGCAACTGGCTGGGCTTGATGAAGGGTGATTTGAAGGAAGAACTCACCAAAGGTGACAAAACCTTCACCCGTGCTTTGAATGCTGATCGCACCTATACAGACGCGCAGGGGGACCCGCTGGCGCTTAAGGGCCGTTCCCTCATGCTGGTGCGCAACGTCGGCCATCTCATGACCAATCCGGCCATTCTTGATGAGGACGGCAACGAGGTCTTTGAAGGCGTCATGGATGCCATGATCACCTCGCTCTGCGCCATACACGATATTGGTATGCGTGAGGGTGCAACGGCGCGCAACATGAACTCCGTGTCCGGCTCCGTTTACATCGTGAAGCCGAAAATGCATGGCCCGGACGAAGTGGCCTTTGCCGACGAGTTGTTTGGACGTGTGGAAGATGTGCTGGACCTGCCGCGCAACACGTTGAAAATGGGCATCATGGACGAGGAGCGCCGCACCACGGTTAACCTCAAGGAGTGCATTCGTGCCGCCAAGTCCCGTGTGTGCTTCATCAACACCGGCTTCCTTGACCGCACCGGCGATGAAATCCACACCTCCATGGAAGCTGGCCCCATGATCCGCAAGGCGGATATGAAGCAAGCCAACTGGATCAGCGCCTATGAGAACCATAACGTGGATACCGGCCTTGCCTGCGGGCTGCGCGAACATGCGCAAATCGGCAAGGGCATGTGGGCCATGCCGGACCTCATGCACGCCATGCTGGAGCAGAAGATCAGCCATCCAGAAGCCGGTGCAAACACTGCATGGGTGCCGTCTCCAACCGCAGCAACTTTGCACGCCATGCATTACCATCAGGTCTGCGTGCCTGCGGTTCAGGATGAATTGACAGACCGAAAGTCAGCCAAACTGGAAGATATTCTTTCCATTCCGGTTGCCACCAATCCAAACTGGACACCGGAAGACATTCAGTCGGAAGTTGAGAACAACGCGCAGGGCATCCTAGGCTATGTTGTGCGCTGGGTAGAGCAGGGCGTTGGCTGTTCCAAAGTGCCGGATATCCATAATGTGGCGCTGATGGAAGACCGTGCCACCTGCCGCATTTCCTCCCAGCACATCGCAAACTGGCTTCATCACAAGGTCTGTTCTGAAGAACAGGTGATGGAGATCATGAAGCGCATGGCCGCTGTGGTGGATGAGCAGAACGCGGGCGATCCAGCCTATCGCAACATGGCACCTGACTTCGACAACTCCGTTGCCTTCCAGGCCGCCTGTGATCTTGTGTTCAAAGGCCGCATTCAGCCAAGCGGGTACACCGAACCCGTGCTGCACAAGCGCCGTCTGGAAGCAAAGGCAAAGCTTACTGCCACTGCCTGACCTGACAAATCCTTGCGCAGTCCGTGGTGACTGCGCAAGGCCTCGCTTCCCCGTCGTCTCCAACGGGTGAGGTTAACTGTCTGCCACCGGAACAAGGTGCGTAAACCCGCCAAAATCGCCATTGGTCAGGTTGATCGTGTCGCTGTCAAAGCCGGTACCGGAGATCTGAACGGCGTCCCCTTGCAAGATGTTCCACTTTCGGCTGTCGCGAAAGGCTTGATAGTCTTGGAACCCCTTGGATTGGCTGAGCCACGTGAGCTTCAGCAGATCATCCTCCAGTGCTTTCTCGCAGACCAATCCGTTCCCATAGACGCCAATCTTGTAGGGATCACCGGCGTCTTTAAAGACGGCCTGTACTGCCTCGAAATACGGGGCGATGTAATTGACGTAGTCGTAATAAGTAGCGTCGTAATCAACGGCAAAATAAATGCCTGAGCCCTTTGGCTGCCTGATAACATTCTGCGCCAGATGCAAGGCCTGTGTCGCCTGTTGATTGCCTGTTGCACTCGTAAAGGATGAGGCTCGGTCGTTACTGTCTTCATAAACGGTGATGATAGAAAGGCCTGCAGCAATTAGCTGCTGAGCCTCAGTTGGCTGCAACTGCTTCCACTTGGAAAACGAATAATAGCGCCCAATGGCTCTATATCCCTTTTTGGCAATGGCACTGGCCAGCACCTCTACAGTCGAAGCTGTATCAACAGCAGGTTCGGTCTTAATGCCTGATTCTTCTGTCATTTTTGCTCTGCTTCTTGTTGTTATGCAGAGCGATGACGAACCTGAGCGCGTACCCGTGAGAAAAGGCATGCCGTTAGGGTAACGGAACTCTTAAAATCTCTGGTATCAGGAGGATGTACACGCGGCTAAATCGGCAATCTCACAATCGCAACAAGGCCTTTCTCAGCACCGTTTTCAAGGCGAATGGTGCCGCCTTGTGCGTGAATGATACTGCGCGTGATCGCAAGGCCCAGACCGATACCGCCTGTCTGCTCGTTACGAGACTCTTCAAGACGAACAAACGGCTCGAACACGTCCTCAAGACGGTTTTTCGGAATACCAGGACCGTGGTCGGAGACGCGAACCTCAGCATAACCCTCATCAATCCGGAAAGTGACCTCAGCTTCCTCACCATAGCGGATCGCATTGCCAATGAGGTTTTGGAATGCACGCTTGAGGGAGCCCGGACGACACTTCAGGACGACCCGGTGATGAGCCTCAACCTTCACATGGTTGCCCATGTCCTCCTGATCATTGGCAATGCTTTCCAGCAAGCTGCCAAGGTCTACAGAACGCTGCTCTTCCTGTCTGGAATCCTCGCGGGTAAAGGCAAGAGTTTCCTCTACCATGGCCTGCATCTCATCCAAAGTGGCAATCATACGCTCGCGGTCTTCGTCATCATCAATGAATTCGGCGCGGATGCGTAAGGATGTAATCGGCGTGCGTAAATCATGACTGATGGCCGCTAGCATGCGGGTTCTGTCGGAGATAAAGCGGGTCAGCCGTTCCTGCATCTGGTTAAAGGAGCGCGTCACAGCCTGCACCTCGGCAGGTCCAACCTCTTTTAAGGCTTTCACATCTCCACCCCGGCCCAGATCATTGGCCGCTGTTTCCAGTGTCCGTAACGGTTTTGTCAAACGATAGACCGAGGCCCAGATGATTACGATGGTCAGCAAGGCCATAACGAAGATCGGTAGCAGCATCGGCAGGATAGATGGCTGCGGGAGCCTGAAGTTACTCTCAATGTTCAGCCACCTGCCGTTCACCAGCTCAATGGAGGCAAAAAGTTGCACTCCCTTGAGCGAGAACCAGCGATACTGCTGTAAGAACTCCTCCCGCCGCATCTGCCGTGCCTGCATAGCATTATGCGGGGAGTGCTCCCGTGCCTCAGGTGGCCTCATGCGATCAGGGGCAGGCCGGCCCATTGGCTCTGGCTCGTGGCTATCATCATAGACAACTGCCACCCGTGCCTTTCTTTCATGATCCAGACGGCGTTCAAGATAGTTGGCGAGCAAGGCTTCCATTCTTGCATCACCACCACTTTCATCCACGATCGGGCTCTTTCCAATCGAATAGCGCGTGCGTGGGCTGGAGACGGTACGCAGCACCTGTCGACGGAGATCAGGAGGCGTGGCTTCAAGCAGTTCCACAACGTTGGCCGTGCGCGAGAGGGCGTTGTCACGCGCCAGATTGGCCAGCGCATACTGCCGCTCCCGGCCAAGAAAGACAAAACTGAGCGCCTGCGAAAAGATCAATGCTGTCAGCAACAGCAGGATCAGCTGGGGTGCAAGACGGCGCGGGATCAGGTACTTGAGAAACTTCATGCGGTGACTTCTTTAACCTCACCGGTAAAGGTGTAACCGCCCCCCCAGACAGTTTTGATGAGCTCGGGGTTCTTGGCATCAGGCTCGATTTTCCGGCGCAAACGGGAAACCTGATTGTCGATAGACCGATCAAACACACCGAGCGACCGGCCAGAGGTCAGATCAAGCAGTTGCTCGCGCGACAGCACCACACGGGGTCGTTTTAGAAACGCCAGCAACAGCTGAAACTCTCCTGAAGACAAAGGAACGCTCACGTTTTCAGGGTCAACCAGCTCGCGCCGGGCTGTATCCAGTATCCAGCCGTTGAACGCCAGCTTCTCGGTATCAATGGGATCACGCTCACGCGGAGAGCTGTTTGCACGGCGCAGCACGGCGCGAATGCGAGCAAGCAGCTCACGCGGATTGAACGGCTTGGTGACATAGTCATCCGCACCAATCTCAAGCCCCACAACGCGGTCTGTATCCTCTGCCATGGCTGTCAGCAGGATAACGGGAGCCTGATTGGTCTCAACCAGATGCCGGCAAAGGGACAGGCCGTCTTCACCCGGCATCATGATGTCCAGCACCACCAGATCAATAGAGGAGTTCTTCAAGGCTTTGCGCGCAGCAGATGCACTTTCTGCTGTGGTCGTACGCATATTATTCTTCGTCAGATACCGGGCAAGGGTCTCCCGGATATCACGATGATCATCGACGATAAGAATATGTGCTGTACTATGAGACATGCATCCTCGCTTTAAGCCGCTCCTCTGATCACTGGGGAAAGACTATATATACACTACGCTATGCCTAACATATGCCGCATTCCCGGCACCAGCGAAAGGCACCCGATTTTCTAAAATGTATCAAACTGTCACAACAGGCACTCTTGGCAAATACTGTGACAAAACAAGGCATTTTTTGATGTAGTTCTGCGACAGTTACTTCCTACATTCTGGGCATCGAAGCTCAATCACACAACCTTCCCTTTATCTAGGCTTTGATATTAGGAGAATTAGATATGTTGAATTTCAAAACGATTTTAGCTGGCTCAGTAGCCGCATTGATTGCCGGTACCGCTCTGACACCTGCTATGGCTGCTCCGGGCTTTGGTGGTAAATCCGGAAAACAGATGTCACGGTTCTTTGAAACCTACGACACAAATAACAACGGCGTTGTCACCACCGCTGACATCGAAGCCAAGCGTAAGGCAGACTTTACCAAAGCAAATACCTCCGGTGATGGCATGATCACCCTCGAAGAATGGAAAGTCTTTGCAGCTGAGCGTGCAGCCGAACGCGGCAATGACCGCACAGTGCGCATGTTCCAGCGTTTTGACACAAACGGTGATGGGCAGATCACCCGTGACGAGTTCCTTGCTCAGGCAGAGCGTATGACGGCACGGATGGACGGGATGCAACAGCGCATGGCCAAAATGCGTGAAGGCAAAGGCCCCATCGGCGAGAGCATGCAAGGTATGGCTGGTCGCGGTGACGGTCCACGTGACGGCAAACAGGGCAAAGGCGGTTGGAATGACGGACCGCGCAAACAGGCCATGATGGGTGGCAACCACCGTGGCAAAGGCATGCGCGGCGGAATGATGCGTGGTATTTTTGCTCAAGTTGATCTGGATAGTGATGGCAAAATCTCCACTGAAGAACTCGGCAAGCTTGCTGACAAACTCTTCGCCAACGGCCCACTCGATCTGGACGGCTTCAAAGCAGCCACCGCAGAGTTCAAAGAGCCAATGTACGTCCGTTCCTTCCAGCGCTTGGATAAGAATGGCGACCTGACAATCACCATGGATGAGTTTATGGCTCCGGCTCAAAAGTTGATGCAGCGTCTGGACCGCAACCATGACGGCGTCATCACCAAAGCCGATTTTGCAAAGATGAAGAGAGATGGGCGCAAAGGCTATCAGGGGCACAAAGGTGGCCGTGGTGGTGAAGGACAGAGACAAGGTCCACGCGCACAGTAATTGCCGTCAGAGTAGGGACGCGATGGTATTTAAAAGCGACCTGCTCTGACAAACGAAAAAGGCGGAGCCAATGCCTCCGCCTTTTTTGTCTTAACTTGCCAAACTACTATCAGGAGGTTACTGGGTTAGCTTCTTGAATCTCGGGGTCATAGTCCACCGCGATACCGTAATGCGGATCTTCCATGACGGAGACTTCAACCATATTGCCAGCTTTGTGCAGCAGGACCTTACAGTCCGGTGACAGGTGACGCAGATGCAGTGTCTTACCTGCCTGCTCATAGCGCGTTGCCAGTGCATCAATCGCCTGTAGACCTGAGTGGTCCACCACGCGGGAGTTGATGAAGTCAACAATCACGTCATCCGGATCGGACTGTGGATCAAAGATCTCCTGAAAACCGGCAGCAGAACCAAAGAACAGCGGGCCTTCCAGCTTGTAGATCTTCTGGCCTTCAGAGTTGGTTGTTGTGTGTGCATCAATGCGCTTGGATGCGTTCCATGCATACGCGAGAGCAGAAACAATCACACCAACCACAACAGCAACAGCAAGGTCAGAGTACACAGTCACACCGGTCACCAGCGCTATTACGATGGCATCGGTGCGCGGAATCTTGTGCAAGATCTTGAAGGTGTTCCACGCAAAGGTGCCAATCACCACCATGAACATCACGCCAACTAGCGCCGCCAGCGGGATCTGCTCGATCAGTGGGGACGCAAACAAAATGAAGCTCAGCAGGAACAGCGACGCTGCAATTGCAGCAAGACGCGTCCGGCCACCGGACTTTACGTTGATCATGGACTGACCAATCATGGCACAGCCACCCATGCCGCCGAAGAAGCCGGTCACAACGTTTGCAGCACCCTGCGCCAGACATTCCTTGGAGGCACCACCGCGTGTGTTTGTCATTTCAGCAACAAGGTTCAGCGTCAAAAGGCTTTCAATCAGGCCAATCGCTGCAAGAATAAGCGAGTAAGGCAGAATGATCATCAGCGTGTCAAGGTTCAGCGGAACCATTGGGATGTGAAACTCAGGCAGGCCACCGGCAATCGGAGCCAAGTCACCAACCGTTTGCACATCCAGGCCAAGGCCGATCACAAGGATGGAAACCACCAAAATACCTGCCAGTGGAGCCGGAATGGCGCTGGTCAGCTTTGGCAGATACCAGATCACGCCCATGGTCAGAGCAACAAGACCGAGCATCAACGTCAGGTCCATTCCAGCCAGCCAGCTGGAAGCTCCTGTTACAGGATCAACGCTCTGGAACTGCCCCATCTGAGCAAGGAAGATCACGATAGCCAGACCGTTCACAAAGCCGAGCATCACCGGATGCGGCACCATGCGAATGAACTTGCCCCAGCGCATAAGGCCAAAGAAGAGCTGCAAAATGCCCATCAAGACGACAGCGGCAAACAGATACTCAACGCCGTGCTGGACAACGAGAGAAACCATCACAACAGCAAGAGCGCCGGTTGCACCGGAAATCATGCCCGGACGACCACCAAATACGGCGGTGATGATGCCAACAATAAACGCTGCATACAGGCCAACAAGTGGTTCAACCTGCGCAACAAATGCGAATGCAACTGCTTCCGGCACCAGCGCAAGCGCAACGGTAAGACCAGAAAGCAGTTCTACTTTAACAGTATTGGCCGAAAAGCCGGGTTTTGTGGGCGCGAGCGCCTCCGTGGACGAATGCAAGGAGCACCTCCAATGGGGTTATCTCTAGTTTTTTGAATAGTGGGCGAATCCTAGCCACGCACCTTAAAGTCCGTGTGAAACCAACTGTTTTCGGTCAAGGACAAGAGCTTAAAAGCTAGGAAGCCGCTAAAATTTGAGCGGCTTTTATCTCCCTTTTGACGCGCTTATAAGCGAAATCCGCCCAAAACACCATCCCCCCAACGCATAATAGCTATGTGCGGGGGAAGCGAAGACCTCCCAAAGTGCCGAGAGCCAATGCCCACGCCTCCTCACTGTCATCCCGGCCCCCGAGCCGGGACCCATGATGCGGTTGCTGCATGCTGGGAGTGTCTTGTCTGCCGCGAGGTGGCCATGGATCCCGGGTCTGCGCTGCGCTTCGCCCGGGATGACGTGATGAGGCGTGAGGCAGATGGCGAGCTGAAAAACTTATCCCCCCACACCAAAACGCCCGCCATACTAATCCCATGCCCACGTGACGGGCTGCTGGCGGAGCGACCGTCAGTGTGGCGTGGGTTGGGCGGGGCTGTTGGGAGAGGTAACGCACCTTCTGGTGGTTCGGTGAACCGAACTTCAAACGTGGCCGCATGGTTTGAGGGGAAGGGCCCAGGACTATAGGGTATCACGCGGTGGCAAATGCGGGTGTTGTGGAAGCGAGAACTTCTATTTCAACCAAGTTTGCCAAGGATGGAGGAACTGTTCGCTCAGGGAAACCTGGCCGGATAAGCCACTGTCTTTCCGGGAAACCGGCTATCGTGCCTTATAGGCAAAAGAGGCGATGTTGTTCATCAAAAGAAAGCCCGAGCGAGGCGAGCAGCCAATGCCGAAGAAACATATCTAACAAGTAGCGCAGGCACTGCCTGCTCGCCTTGCTCATCCCGTATCTCGGGAAATATCGCTCCACCACTGCATGGCATCCCATGTGGTGCTTTTGGCACATCTCCAATTCCTATGTGGAAACACGCAGAATAACGTCCCCCCGCAGACTTTGCAGGTGATAGGAAAATCGTTTACTTGTCCTCCTGAGAATTAAAAGAATGCGTCAGGTAGGGACATCCAGATGAAACCGACAAACACAGTATTTACCGGATTAGAAACAACGGTATTTGAACGCATGTCGCGTCTGGCTATGGAGCATACTGCTATTAATCTGGGGCAGGGGTTCCCGGATGTGGATGGCCCGCAGGATGTGCGACAGGTTGCAGCCGATGCCCTGATGCAGGACCCCAACCAATACCCGCCCATGCTGGGCGTACCAGCCCTGCGACAAGCCGTGGCTAACAACAACAAGCGCTTTTATGATCTGGATATCGATTGGCAGAGCGAAGTGCTTGTAACCTCCGGTGCCACCGAAGCGCTCGCAGATAGCATCTTTGCGCTGGTCGAGCCGGGCGATGAGGTCATTCTCATCGAGCCGCTCTACGATTGTTATCTCTCGCTGGTCAAACGCGCCGGAGCAACACCTGTCTTTGTGCAGGTGACACCGCCCAACTGGGAGCTGCATGAAGATCAGTTGCGCAAAGCCTTCTCCAGCAAGACCAAAGCCATCCTGATCAACAACCCCATGAACCCGAACGCAAAGGTCTTCACCACAAACGAGCTGCAACTCATCGCAGACCTTTGCCTTGAGTTCGATTGCTACGCCATTTGTGACGAGGTTTATGAGCACATCGTCTTTTCCGATGCAAAACACAAACCGCTCATGACCCTTCCGGGAATGCGTGATCGTTGCGTTCGAATCGGATCAGCAGGCAAAACCTTCTCGCTTACAGGCTGGAAGATTGGTTACATCACAGCGCCCCATAATCTGCTGGAACCAATCGCCAAGGCCCACCAGTTCGTCACCTTCACGACCCCGCCAAACCTGCAAAAAGCCGTCGCCTATGGCTTGAATAAGGACGACGACTACTACGTTTCCTTCGAAAAGGAACTGGAAGCCAAACGCGACCTGATCTCCGGGCCATTGGCAGAAATGGGCTTCAGCGTATTGCCGTGTGAGGGCACATACTTTGTAACCTGTGATTTCTCTTCGCTTGGATTTAATGGCACTGACGTGGAGTTCTGCCAGAAAATGGTTGAGGAAGCCGGTGTCGCCGCTGTGCCGATCTCCGCATTCTACGGCACACAAGACGCCCCGCAGACACTGGTGCGCTTCTGCTTTTGTAAGAAAGACGAAGTCCTGCACGAGGCTTTGGGCCGCCTGCGCACATGGATGGGCACAATGGTGCCTTCATAAGGAGACGTGAAACACGAGCATAATCGCAAAAGTAGCCGCTCGCTTAAAAATAGGCTATGAACACACCGACGCGCCGAAGCGTAATGTCCGGCAAGGACAACCTGTAGCTTTAGCTCCAAAAAAGGCTGGCCTGCAAAGCCTCATTGAACCCTGAAAGATAATGTGAATGGATAATCCCGTACTCGTCGAAGTAACACGAGGCAACATTGTTGAGAGCCGTCACCGTGGCTCTATTGCGATCGTAGATGCTGATGGCAAACTGGCGTTCAGTGCAGGTGATGTGGAGCAGGGCATCTTTGCGCGCTCGGCGATCAAGGCTCTTCAGGCAATTCCAATGGTGGAATCCGGTGCTACGGAAGCTCTTGATTTTGATGATGCCGAACTGGCGCTGGCCTGCGCCTCCCACAACGGGGAGCACGTGCACGCCAGCTCTGCGCGCATGATGCTGTTCAAGGCTGGTCTGAGTGAAGAAAACCTCATGTGCGGCCCGCAATGGCCAAAGCACATGGAGGATTGCGTGAGCCTCATAAAAGCCGACGAAACCCCATGCCAGCTGCACAACAACTGCTCTGGCAAGCACGCGGGCTTTCTGGCCATGGCAAAAACCCTCGGTATTCCAACCGAGAACTACATCGATTTTGATCACCCGGTTCAGGCGGAAATCCGCAACGTGATCGAGCAGATGAGCGGGGGTATTCTGGGCCGGGATGTATGCGGTACGGACGGATGCTCCATTCCAACCTACGCCATGGAACAACAAAAAACAGCATTGGCCTTTGCCCGCTTTGGAACTGGTGTCGGGCTTGATCCGGAACGCTCAAAAGCTGCTGAAGTGCTCTATGAGGCCTGTGTCAACGAACCCTATATGGTTGCCGGAAAGCAGCGGTTCTGCACCGAGATCATGGATATTTTCCGTGGCCGTGTGTTTGCGAAGACCGGTGCCGAAGGCGTGTTCTGCGCAGCCCTGCCCGAACTCGGCTTTGGCATAACCCTGAAGTGTGATGATGGCACTGATCGTGGCGCAGAAGTCATGATGGCATCCATCATTAGATCGCTCCTGCCCCTTTCTGACGAAGAAGAAAAGGGCCTGCACTCATGGGAGCACCAGCAGCTCAAGAACCGCCGCGATATCCTCGTCGGTGAAGTTCGCCCGGTCGCTGACTTCAAGCGTCTTTTGAAATCAATGTAACTGAGAGGGGCAGGGGATCGATCTCCTGCCATCTTGCTCTAAACGGCGCTGACAAGATTGTCCGCGATACGAACCGAGCGCGGCAGTCCTTCTGCTGAAAGCGCCAGATCGCCGCTCACCTGCTCATACCACTTGAAGCCGGCGATATTCACGGTGCAGCCTGAGATGATATTCTGGGAAATGAGCGCTGTGGCCTCATCTGCTGCAAAGCTCACAGCAATCCCCATAGGCGCTGACCGCACACTGTTTTGAGCCGCGATCAGATTACGCATATACGGCCCCCAACCAAGATTGATGCCTGTCACCCGCACATCTTCCACTATGTTGCCCGTCACGCTGGTATCGGCTTCAACAGATATGCCGACACCAAAGGTCGGGTTGTCCTGCGCATAAGGCCCCGTGCCGGTGATATCCCGCAGCACGTTGTTGGAGCACACCGCTAAGCGTCCGCCATCATTGAAGTTGGTGATGGAAATGCCGTTGGCTGCTGTCTCAATAAGATTATTGCTGACAATTGCGCCCTGAAACCCGAACTCGACAAACAAAGCCACTTCACCGGAGCGGTGACAGGTATTGCCGAGGATCTGAATATTGGACGCAGCATTGGCGCGAATAGCAGAAAACGCGCAGTCGCTGACTTTGTTGTTGGAAATCGTGACATTATCAGCGCGAAACACATTGATGCCATTGCCGTTCTGCCCGGTCCCCCCGCTTTGGGCCGCAATCTGAGAGATACGGTTTCCAGTGATGATCGTGCCATCAGGACCTTCTGACCAGCGATACACCAAAATGCCGCCATCACCGCACTCAGAAACAATATTCCCCTCAATCCGTAAGGCTGTTGCATTGTAAATGAGAACAGCGACCTCCTGTAGCTCATGCATATGATTGTCAGCAATGACACCTGAGCACTGCTCCAGAACCAGCCCTGACTTTGTGCTGCCTGTAATCTCACAGGAGGTAAGAGTAAGCTGCTTACATCGGGACAACCACAGTAGTGCAGAAGCATCCTCTGCAAGTGGGAGGTGTCCACCGTCAAAGATGATATGGCTGAGCCACACATGATCCGCACCGCTGCCTTTGAGAAGAGGCCCACCGCCATCAAGCACCAGACGGGTTTGCCCCGGCACGCCGCGCAGGGTCAGACCGCTGGGAAGTGACAGACCAGAGCTGGAATAGGTGCCAGCACCAAGCTGCAGAATATGCCCATTTTCAGCAGCCCTGTTCATGGCCGCTTGCAAGGCTGCGGAGACATCCTGCTGAGAACGAGGGGCAGGGAACTCAATAATCACAGGCTTTGCAGGTGCAGCCGCCTGTGCATCCTGAGAGATGACAAGCGCTCCCGCCCCGGCCACAACACCAGCCCCCAGCAGGGAACGTCTTGAAAGTATCTCCTGATCGTCGCTCATCTCGCCCCTCGTTTTGTTCAGATCCCGAAAAGGCGTGCCAGCTGACTGGCAGCAGCAGTTGCGGGCAGATTGCCAGACTTAACCGCGCTCTCAACATCCGGCAAGGCCGACTTGATATCCGGGTTTGCCATCAGAGCCGCCTGAAGTTTCTCGTTAAGCAGCCCCCACATCCACGCCAGCTGCTGATCTGCGCGTTTGCTCTCCCAGTCCCCACTGGCCTGCATCCGCTCTTTAAAGATGCCCAACTGGGCCCACAAATCATCAAGGCCCTCATTGGCAAGGCCGGAAATTGTCAAAACAGGAGGTGACCAGTGTTTGGAGCGCGGCGCAAGAATGTTCAGGGCAGCACGGTATTCAGAGGCCGCAGAGCGCGCCCGCATCTGCCCGTCGCCCTCCGCTTTGTTGACAGCAATAAGGTCGGCAATTTCCAGCACACCTTTTTTGATGCCCTGCAGTTCATCGCCTGCACCCGGCAGCATCAAAACCATAAAGATATCAACCATCTGCGCAACGGTGGTCTCGGACTGGCCAATCCCAACGGTCTCAACAAGGATCACATCAAACCCCGCCGCTTCACACAGCAACATGCTCTCTCGGGTCTTGGCCGCAACGCCGCCAAGCGTTCCGGCAGATGGGGAAGGGCGGATGTATGCATTACGGTCCACAGCCAGCTGCGCCATGCGGGTTTTATCACCCAAAATGGAACCGCCCGTGCGTGTGGAAGACGGATCAACAGCCAGCACGGCCACCTTGTGCCCAGCCGCTGTCAGATTGGAGCCAAAGGTGTCGATCATCGTGGATTTACCCACCCCCGGCACGCCGGTCACCCCGATGCGGAAGGCGTTTCCGGTCGCGTCCATCGCCTTGGTCAGCAGCTCTTCTGCCTGTCTTCGGTGTGCTGGCTTCTTGGATTCAACAAGCGTTATGCCGCGGGCAAGCGCCGCCCGCTGTCCGTTCAGCAGCCGCTCGGCAAGCTCATCAACATTGTCTCTGGAAGAAGCGGGGCGTGCAGTCATTAAGGTCTGTCCATTCAAGCGTATTCCCGAAAAGTGGTCTCGGTTTTCGGATAGGAATACACGTCAAAACAAAAGAGCAAAGCAGTTTTCTGACTCATTGGAGCGGAAAGCTGCTTTGAAAAGAATCTCTTCTGCCAACCTTGAACAGATGGCGCGCCTTTGCAAGTCGGCGACTTGGAGAAGTTGTGGGGCAGGGCTGTTCCCTGCACCAGCTTTGCAGCGCACTCCGGTTGTCCGAATAGAAGATTTCCGGAAAAGCCTGTTAGCGATAGCTGACAGCTGTTCCCGTTGCGGTCACCATCAGCATGGACCCATTGCTGCCAACGGTCTCATAATCAATGTCGATGCCGATAACGGCGTTGGCGCCATACCGCGCAGCTTCCTCGGTCATTTCATGAAGTGCAATCTGGCGAGCCTTCTTCAGCTCATCCTCATAGGCACCGGAACGACCACCGACAATATCGCGAATACCGGCAAACAGGTCCTTAAAGACGTTTGCACCAAGGATCGCCTCACCGTGTACAATGCCTTTGTACTCGGAAATCTCTTTGTTCTGAATGGTGTTCGTGGTCGTAGTAAGCATGTGTCATCCTCAAATTTCCGTCATGGCCAGCAGCCAGACGTACATCAAATCTGGCGGTCAAAATCATCTAACTGTGATCGAAGTGCCCGTGCCCATGAAACCTATGGGTATTCAATTTATGTAGGCATACCTCTGCAAAATGCCAGAGGGAGGAAAGCTAGTCATGCAGGTAAAATACTTTTTGTTTTAGAACTTACGGCGCATCTCAGCCAATTCAACATGCTGCGCATCAAGCTTTGCTCCACAACTTGAAGCTCCTGCCCCCAGCTTAATACTGAGGGCAGGCAAGATCCAAGGAAGCGGCTGCTGACGATGAGAGGCCAGCAAACGAAACCTACGGGAGTTTTCCGGTCTTCTGGTAATTGGCAAACGTCTCGGCATAATCTGGATGCCAACGGGACAGCGCCGGACGATTTTTAATAATGTCATGAGCGGCCCAGTATACCCGCCGCTTGTCGACTTCAGAACCTACGGCGTTGTCTGGACAAAGGATATAAAAGTCATCCTTGGATAAACGCTCCAGAAAATAATCAACCGTCTGCTCACTGGTCCAGGCGTCCTTGGGTTTTTCTGGGTACTGGGCAATATTAATACCCGTATGCGTAAAGCCCGGTACAAAGAGATGGGCAGAAATTGGCGCATTCACCTCTCTTAAGTCATGGCTGAGTTGCTCGGTGATCACTTTCACACCCGCCTTGGTCATATTATAAGCCGGATTGCCGGGAGGCGTGGTGATCCCTTGTTTAGAGCCGGTATTGACCACAATCGCCGGGCGGTTCGCCGCCACCATACGCGGCAAAAACGCATGAACGCCGTGGATCACTCCAAACAGGTTGACTGAGATGAGTTTCCGCCAGTTATCCATTTCACCCCAGCTTGAAGAGGGGATCTCGATGCCAGCATTATTCATGAGGATAGCGACTTCACCCGCACCGAAGGCTTTGTCGGCCAAGGCTCTAACCTGGGCCTCATCGGAAACATCGGTCGGAACGCCGAGCACAGTCGCTGACTTGGAAGCCACAGAACTTACGTCTTCCACAGCTTCCTCAAGCCGCGCTCCGGGAAGGTCGGCAAGGATCACACCTAACCCACGCTGTGCTAATCGAATTGCAGATGCCCTGCCAACACCACTTGCGGCCCCTGTCACGACGGCCAAACCACCTAGATCAATAGCTTTTTCATACATTGTTATGTGCCTGATTTCTGGAAGTTTTGATAGGGAACGAGAATGACTTCGCTCATCTCTAATATATTAGCATCGTTCGCGAAATGTACAATGCATTGCAGTCTGCCTGCTCAGGCGGTGCAGGCAGAGCGAGCGTGAAGGCGATAGCCGCTGCATCGCCGTCACGCTTTGAGGAGGTGACAACCAGTTGTGCCACTTATAGTTATCGGCTTTAGAGCCGGTTCCGACGCGTTATTCAGCGGCCTGCTTAGGCTCGTAGCCCAGTTTTTCGTTAAGCTCCTGAATAAGCCCTTGAGCTGCTTCGGAAATCACCGTGCCCGGAGGGAAGATTGCAGACGCACCAGAGGCGTAAAGCTCGTCATAATCCTGCGGAGGCACAACGCCGCCCACAACGATCATGATGTCTTCACGGCCCTCATCAGCCAGTGCCTTCTTCAAAGCCGGCACAAGTGTCAGATGGCCCGCAGCGAGGGAGGAAACGCCAACAATATGTACATCGTTCTCTACGGCCTGCCGGGCAGCTTCCTCAGGGGTTGCGAACAATGGCCCAATGTCAACGTCAAACCCAAGGTCGGCAAAGGCAGAGGCGATCACCTTCTGGCCACGGTCGTGACCATCCTGACCCATCTTGGCAACAAGGATACGCGGACGACGACCGTCGTTCTCTTCAAATGCCTCAACCAACCGTTCAATCTTGGAGATGCTCTCGGACATTTCACCTACCTCGCGCTTGTAAACGCCAGCAATGGATTTGATCTCGGCCTTGTGACGACCAAACGCATTTTCCATCGCCAGAGACATTTCGCCGACAGAAGCTTTCACTCGAGCTGCCTTCACGCAAAGATCCAGAAGATTGCCGTCTCCGGAGCGAGCAGCCTCTTCCAGTGCCTTCAAGGCCGCCTGTGTCTCCTCTTCGTTGCGCTCAGCACGCAGACGCCTGAGTTTTTCAATCTGCTTGGCACGAACATCTTCGTTGTCCACTTTCAGAACGTCAAGTTCCTCTTCGCGGTCAGGACGGAACTTGTTCACACCAACAACAGTCTGATGACCACTATCGATACGGGCCTGCGTCTTGGCCGCAGCTTCCTCAATACGAAGCTTCGGAATGCCCTTCTCAATGGCCTTTGCCATCCCGCCAAGGTTTTCGATCTCCGCAATATGCTCAAGGGCTTTGGCCGCCAGATCAGCCGTCAGACGCTCAACGTAGTAGGAGCCACCCCACGGATCGATGGTTTTGGTGGTCCCACTTTCCTGCTGCAGGAACAACTGGGTGTTGCGGGCAATACGCGCAGAAAAGTCAGTGGGCAGCGCCAACGCTTCATCCAGCGCATTGGTGTGCAAGGACTGCGTATGCCCCTGCGTTGCTGCCATGGCTTCAACAGTCGTGCGAATGACATTGTTGAACACATCCTGAGCGGTCAAAGACCAGCCAGAGGTCTGCGAGTGTGTCCGCAAAGACAGGCTCTTCGGGTTCTTTGGTTGGAAGTTCTCTTGCATCAGCTTGGCCCAGATCAGGCGCGCTGCACGCAGCTTGGCCACTTCCATGAAGAAGTTCATGCCAATCGCCCAGAAGAACGAAAGGCGAGGGGCAAACGTATCAATATCAAGACCCGCCGCGACACCTGCACGGGCATATTCGATGCCATCCGCGATGGTAAATGCCAGCTCCAGGTCCGCCGTCGCTCCCGCTTCCTGCATGTGGTAGCCGGAAATGGAGATGGAGTTGAACTTCGGCATATGCGTCGAGGTGTAATCGAAAATATCCGAAATGATCCGCATGGAAGGCGCAGGCGGGTAAATGTAGGTGTTACGAACCATGAACTCCTTCAGAATGTCATTCTGAATGGTTCCGGAGAGCTTCTCGGAAGGAACGCCTTGCTCCTCGGCCGCAACAATATAGAGCGCCATAACCGGCAGCACCGCACCGTTCATGGTCATGGAAACACTCATCTTGTCCAGCGGAATGCCGGAGAAGAGCGTGCGCATGTCATAAATGGAATCGATTGCAACACCCGCCATGCCCACATCACCGGCAACACGTGGATGGTCACTGTCGTACCCACGGTGCGTTGCCAGATCAAACGCGATGGAAAGACCCTTCTGCCCCGCTGCCAGATTGCGGCGATAAAAGGCGTTGGAATCCTCTGCGGTCGAAAAACCGGCATACTGGCGCACGGTCCACGGTTGCTGCACATACATGGTCGGATATGGCCCGCGCATGTAAGGCGGCAGACCCGGCCATGTATTCAGATGCGTCAGCCCGTCAAGATCGTGAGGACCATAGGCGGGTCTAACTGCAATGCCTTCCGGGGTTTCCCATGTTGCTTGCATGTCAGTGGAAGCAGATGCTGCGCAGTCCTTGTAATCCACGCGGGTGTAATCAGGAAACAAGCTCATCAAATTGTCTCCACTTGGTCAGAGAGCGAAACGCCTACCACTTCAAAACACGCCTTCAATTCAACCAGCATATCACAGCCCTGGTATATGGTTCCATCAAAGCCATTCTCGACCAGCTCCGCAAGCAAATCCTTCGGACGACCAGCCAGCGTGACGCGCTCGGCACCCGCTGCCTTCAGCCGCTTCAGAACCTCAAGCGCCTGCTCCTCATACACCTTGTCGGAGGAACAGATGCAGGCAACCTTGGCACCGCTGATCTGGAAACCGGAAACCAGCTCGTCAATGCTCTCAAACAGCTTGCCACCGTCACTGGCAAACCCGCCAGTCGCGTAAAAATTACTCGCAAACGCGGAGCGGGCCGTATGCTGAGCAACTGGGCCAAGCGTGGCAAGGAAGACCTGGGGCAAAGTGCCTTGAGCTTCTTTTAATGAATCTGCTTTGTCCCGCAGGGTCTCAAAAGGTGCCGCCAGACGAGCAAGTGGAAGCTTCTGACATTCATTGCTGCCCACTTGCTGTCGGCTGGCCTGAATGTCAACGAGGCCGGCACCATCAATAAGCGCTTTGGCGACCGCTTCAATCAGCTGGCCGTTGTTATCAGGTTCCGGCAGGTCGATGCGGGTTGCAATCTCGCCGATCTGATCGGTGTCAGCTTTCAAAACTTCAACATCCAGCTCTTCAAGGTTCGGGAAGGCACTTGTGCCGGTCAGCGGATGACGACCCGTTGCAACTGACTTGTCCTCTTCCCGTCTTGATGCGCTAACATCAGAATAAACGGCACCAGAGGTCAGGGCTCCAAGAAGACCGCCGTCCTGCTCGATCTTCTGGAAATAGGACCATGCGGCATTGGCAAGCTCTTGCGTGCGCTCTTCTACCAGACCGCTACCCGCTGCCGGATCACTGACCTGTGCCAGATTGCTTTCTTCGCTAAGAATGAGCTGCGTGTTGCGTGCAATTCGGCGTGCAAAGGCATTCGGCAAACCAAGAGGAGTTGTGAAGGGCAGAACCGTGACACTATCAGCGCCGCCAATCCCCGCAGCAAATGCCGCGACGGTCGTGCGCAGCATGTTCACCCACGGATCGCGCTTGGTCATCATCCGCCAGCTGGTCTCCATATGAAGATGGAGCGGTACGACAGGAAGCTGTGCAGCATCCAGAAGACGGGCCCATAAATGACGCATCGCACGCGCCTTCACAATGGTCCCGAACTGGTCTGCATTGGCACTCAGGCTGGCAGAAACGTATTTGGGAAGGTCTTCGGCAGGCAGAATACCTGCCTCCAGCGTGCGCATATGGTGGAGCAGGCTGGCAAGCGTAAGCCCAAGCTCCTGAACACTGTTGGCGCCAGCATCATGATAACAGCGCCCGTCAGCACGTAGCAAGGTGCCTTGAATACCGTTTTTGCGCGCATACCCCACAAGGTCCTGCGCACGTAGGGCCAGCTGTTCAAATGAATCGCGTACGCACCCCGAACTGACGAACACAGCAAGTGGATCAAAGACGCCTTGTACGGTCAGTTGGTCTGCACCAACACCCATACGCTTGCAGGTCTCAACCAGCAGCGCAAGCGTTGCGCTCCCTTCAAAGCCACAGTCGAGGCGGATATCGATAAGGTCAGGCTTAATGCCATCAAGCAGCTTCAGCATGTCGTCGATGCGCTGAACGCTCAGCCCACCGGCGAAAACGCGAGGGGAGGCAGGCAAAACCAACTCGATACCGTCGGCACCTCCTTCAAGGTCCTCCAGCATCTGGGCATTGGCTTGGGAAATGACGGGATGATCACTACGTTGAATGATCTTCCAAGGGCGAGCGCACTCCCTCAATTGCAGTGGAGCACTGTCGGTGTGGCCTTGGTATATTGGCTTAATCTCGAGGCCACCGGCAATTGGTGTGTTTAGTCCATCCAGTGCAGCGCCTTTGAGGGCACGCAGGGCAGATGCTTCCCAGTCGCTTTGCGAGGCTTCTAGGAAATTGCTTGGAAAATCAATGTTTTGCATGTCCATCCCATGTCCTTCTGATAACTTTATACGAAGGAACCTTCAACGGTTTCAAGCTATGCGTTAGGACGAGGTTGGATAACAATCGGCCAAAACACTGCGTTAAGTGCAGAACTACTGATGTGACAATAGTTGGATAGTTTTCGCATTAGCTTAATTTATCCTAAACTTGTCGCAATTGACCCTAGGGCATGTAACGCTGTTACTATTGCCGAGAGCAGAGAAGTAGCCTCGCACTCTTACTCTATATATTTCGGACTTATTGCGAAATAGCTCATGGATAAAGCCGTTATAGCTACGGGTTTTATGGGGCAACAGTGAGAGTATTTTTTGTCAGTACTCTGAATACTTGGAGGTCAGTTGACCTGCCTTCGAAAATAGGAATGACCGTATTGCCGAGATTGCTGTAAATGCACGTGATCTGAGTGCAATAAAAACATACGCAGAAATACAAGAGATGGTTACATCTTGCAGAAGCGAGGCGGCATAAGAAATTGCCCGTAAACTGCAAAACAGAGCGTTTAACAGGCGTGCGATAGCATTTAATGAGTGAGAGAAAGGTCTTGGCCATACTCCACCTTGTCACCGCCTTTCGCTGAACAGCCATCCAGGACTGAGAGTTTTCGGATTTACCTGCGCAAACCATTGGTTTGCGAAAATGAGTTGGCATGCCTTCGGTATGTCAGGTGGGCAAGTGCGTCTTCAATCCAGCAGCACTAGAGCGAGTGCCAAGCGGATAGGAACGGGAAAGCAGGGCAAATGAACGATACTTCAGATATCGATGCAAAGGTAAGAGCGATTGCAGAAGCACGGGCAGCAAAGCCCGTTCTGGACATTGTTGAATCCTATCTGAGGCGACTGGGAGCATCCCATATCCTCATTACGGGGCTTCCTATGCCAAACAGAACAATTGACAGTTTGGTCCATAGGTTCCGCTGGCCTGATGAGCGCAATGGCGGCGTCGAGCGGACAGCACTGAGTGCAGGCGATAACGCACTTATGCTGGGACTATCGGGCAATCGCCCGGTGATTTGGCCTGTTTCCAATGCAGATACAGGCACCTCCGAGCTCTTTGCAGCAATCGGAGAAGGCGCGCGGGTCATGGTGATCCCGGTGGATGCACTTCATCCGTTCCAAGCAATGGTTGTTGGCGCAGGGCACCAAATCGCGGCAGAAGCTTATGATCTGGCTTCGCTGGAGATCGTTTGTTCCGCAGCGTTCAGACGCTTGTTTGAACTCGGGGTTATCTCCGACCAAAGACCGGGAGATCTGTCCGCCCGCGAGCGCCGGGTTCTCGAGCTGACCGCGCTGGGCAAAACGGCGCATGAGATTGCAGAGCTTCTGGAAATCTCACAAAGAACGGTTCATGCGCACCTGCAGAACGCAAGTGCCAAGCTCAATGCCTCCAACAAAACACACACAGTGGTTGAAGCGTTGCGCTACGGTCAGATTAAGATCTAACCAGACGTCTTTTATACTCACACAAAAGGCAGACACATCGAGAATGTGTCTGCCTTTTGTGTGGTGTAGCGCCTAGTTTCTAAAGCTAAGACTTTTACGTGTCACCGTGATGTCTAAAGCGGATTGCGTTTGATTTGAATCGAGAGGTTCTCAGCTTGAGCACATTTGTCTGGTTCACTTTCTTTCAGGA
>CANLTN010000013.1:0-102426 GCA_947494035.1 uncultured Pseudovibrio sp.
GGTGCACCGGGGAGGATTCGAACCCCCGACCCCCAGATTCGTAGTCTGGTGCTCTATCCAGCTGAGCTACCGGTGCATTGTTTCTTGCGAACAAGAATTATATATTGGCCTAGTGCTATTTTGCCACCTCCTCTCCAATGAGAGGAAATGGTGCACCGGGGAGGATTCGAACCCCCGACCCCCAGATTCGTAGTCTGGTGCTCTATCCAGCTGAGCTACCGGTGCAGGCCGTGTTCCCTGCGGAACGGGGGTCTATGTAGCCGCCTTCCTGGACCTTGGCAAGCGCTTTGGAGAAGTTTTTTGAAGTCATTTCGCGTTTTGGGGATAACAATTTCTGACTATAAGAACAAAGACGTAGGGCATTGCGGCATAAACGAGAGAAAAGCTGCATTTGCACGCTGCAGCTTTTCTAGGAATTAGCCCTTGCTGCTATCCGCCGGGAACAGTCTTGTAATTTTTTCAGTCGCTTGCGCGCTCTGCCTATATGGAAGCTGGATTTTGAAGCACGCTCCGGTGGTCACATCTTTTTCCAATGTGATCTGACCACCGTGGGCAACCACAATCTCTGCAGCGATGGCCAGACCCAGTCCGGTGCCGCCAGCCTTGCCTGAGGTCTGGAACGCTTTGAACAGGCCTTCCTGTGCCTTCTTCGGTATCCCTGGACCTGTGTCTGCAACATAGATGTACAGCATGTCGTCCTGCACTTCTGAATTGATCTCGATACGGCAAACAACACCGGACGTACCCTTGGAGGCTTGCATGGCCTGTACCGAATTTCGGCAGAGGTTGAGAAGCACACGGAAGATTTGCTCCGGGTCTGCTTCCAGCTCCTGCGTTTCCGGCACATTGATGTGCATCTCAATCTCTTCAGAGTATCTGGAGAGGCCCAGTACCTCCTCCACATCACGCAGGATCGGAGCAAGGCGGATCAAACGCAACTCGGGCGGGGGTTCCTGTGCCTTTCCGTAGGACAGCACCGCGCTCGTGTAGCTGGCTGCGCGATCAAGCGTTGCCAGAATTTTGGGAGCAACACGCTGCACAGTGGGATCCGGCAGCATTTCCAAACGCTCCAGAAACAGCTGAGCGGATGCCAGCAGGTTGCGCATGTCGTGGTTGATCTTGGAAACAGCCATTCCCAGCGCAGCCATCCGGCGCTGCTGGTTCAAGGTCTGGTTCAGGGATTTCTGCATGGATTGCAGCTGCACTTCCGCTTCGCCCAACTCATCAACACGGCCACTCGGCTTGATGATCTCGCGTGCATTTTCCGGTGCTTCAGCAAAGCGCCGCATTGATGCGGTAAGTCGTTGTAACGGACGCAGCAGCAAGGAGCGGATGGACAGGTAAACGAGTGCTGCCGTCAAACAGGAGATCAGAAGGGATAGCTGCAGGATGTTGAGCGCGTATTTCTGGAGATCCGTTCTCACCAATGACGCCGGGAAGACCATATCCACTCTGCCACCGGAGCTCATATCAACGTCGCCGATCACACGGATTTGGCCTGTCTGGCCCCCAATAAGGAACTGAAGGCTACATTCAATTGCCTCCCATGGAGAGTCATGGGTCATATCGATCGTCTTGGTGATGTTCATTTCTGAACTTTCCATAGCGATCAGATTACGGCGCTCACCAATGACCAGAGAGATGGCCTGTGCGCCCGTCGCCTCAAGCAGTTTGTCCTGTACCTGCGGAGACAGGGTCTCGCTATCAGTCAGCAAGGTGGCCGCGACCCCGCCCACCGCGAGTCGGTCGCGGAGCCAGGTGTTGCGATAATTTGCAATTGAGGGGACAAAAATAAGCACTTCACTAAGCATGACAAACAAGATTGTCAGCACTAGAAGTTTGCCAGAAAGGCCCATACCACCGGGGAATAATCGGTGGAGTTTGCCTTTCGGGACTTCATCCGTGTCCAGCTTTTTCGGAGTGGCCTCTGTTTCAGAAGTCACTCTCCTACTGTCTTGAACCATCCACCTACCTGATGAGTTGGTACACAATGATCGTGCAGCGCAGGTTGTTGTTACGCGCTATGCCTAACTCATTTTTAGCAGATGACGCCTACCAAGCAACAAACTTCTGTTACAACTGGACATAACTGCGTTAGCCAAACTTTCTCAGGAGCGCCAGAATTCTGCGGACCCACGGATTTTTCGGGGCATCGGCATAAAACGTCAGGGCTGCCCTGCGAATGCCTTCATTCAGGGTCGGATACGGGAAGACCACACCCAGCAGAGAGCCCACTTTCAGCTTCTGAGAAATCATCAAAGCCAAGAGACCAATTTGCTCACCAGCACCCGGACCAACAATGGATGCGCCGACAAGACGCCCTTTGTTATCGGCCAGCAGTTTGATCTGACCCACGCCTTTGCCTTCGGCCAGCGCTCTGTCGTTTCCGGAGAACTCTGCTGTCAGCACCTTAAGCTTGTCACCCAGCTTGGCGCGGGCTTGCTCCTCAGAAAGACCCACCTGCCCGATTTCCGGCTCGGTGTAGGTCACCGCGGGCATGGTGATGCTGTTGTGGTTGATCGGCATGCGGAACAGGATGGAGCGGATGACCAGAGACGCATGAGCGCCTGCTGCATGCGTGAACTGCACGCCGCCTGCAACATCACCAATTGCGTAGACCTTGCGGTTGGTCGTGCGCAGGCCATCATCTGTTGTGATGCCGCGACGTGTGAACTCGATGCCAGCTGTTTCAAGACCAAGAGAAGTGATGTTGGGTTTGCGTCCCGCCGCGATCAACAGGTGCGAGCCTTCGACTGTGCCCTCAGCCTCATCATCCACCTTGATACTGACTTTGACACCTGTATCTGTTTTTCCAACGCTAAGCACCTTGGTCTCTGAGAGGATCTCAACACCCTCACCTTCCATTTTCCGTATGACCAGATCCGCATGATCAGGGTCGGTCACAGCCAGTGGACGCAGCGCCTCGATGACAGTTACGCGGCTTCCAAGGCGGCGGTGGGCCTGAGCCATCTCCATGCCGATTGGTCCTGCCCCGATAATGATCAGGTGCTCCGGACGCTCTTTCAGCTCGAACAGGCTTTCGTTGGTCAGATAAGGTGTATCTTCAATGCCCGGTATCGGCGGAACTGCAGCGCTGGACCCGGTGGCAACAACAAAGCGGCGCGCTTTGATGAGTTGCTCGCCCACTTTAACCGTATCAGCCGAGATAAACTCAGCCGCACCCTGAATAACGTTGACACCCAGTCCTTCGAACCGTTCAACGGAGTCATGCGGGGCGATGGTTGCGATCACATCGTGGACGTGGTCGTTCACTCTGGAGAAATCGACCTCGGGCTCTGTGGCAGCAACACCGAACTTTTCCGAGGAGCGGAAGGTTGCTGCTGCTTTGCCTGCTGCAATGAGTGCTTTGGAGGGGACACAGCCATAATTTAGGCAGTCACCACCCATTTTGCCTTTTTCAATCAGGACGACATCCACGCCAAAGGCTGCTGCTGCGGCAGCGACCGAAAGACCACCTGAGCCAGCGCCAATTACACAGATGTCCGGGGTCAGTGTCTTAGAGTTATTGTTATCTGTCATCGAGAAAGTCCGTACTATCGAAATTGGTCTTCTATGAGAATTAGCAGCTGCGGAAGCGTTTTATGACTGGCGGGATGAGCGCAACCAGTCCAAGCGCTGCAAACGCCCATAATAGCTCAGGCGTGATCAACGCGGAGATTTCTACTTCGCAGGTGCCCGCAGCGGAACAGCCGGGGTTCGCCATTTCTTGGGCTGCAATCACGCTATCCAGACCAGCACCTATGAATGCATAAGCAAAGGTACCCGGAATGATGCCGATAAAGGTTGCGATAAAATAGGTGACCAGAGGGACGCGGAACAGAGCCGGCGCGATGTTCACCAGCCAGAACGGGAATACCGGGGTCAGACGTAGGAAGAGAAGGTAACTGAACGCGTTCTCGCGGAAACCTGAGGACATTTTATCAAGAAAGGGCCCTGCTCTTTCTTTAAGCGTTGCGCCGACGGATGTCTTTGCTGCCACAAACAGCAACGATGCTCCGATAGTGGCCGCCACGACCGTCAGTAAGCCACCGAACAGCCAACCAAACAGGAAACCACCCGCGATTGTCATCAAGGATGCCCCTGGGAACGAGAGAGCGACAGCAAGCGTGTAGACCACAAAGTAGATAAGCGGTGTGAGGAAAGGAGAGGCTGTCAGATAGTCTTCCAGTATCTGACGGTTCTTGATCAGATTGCTGAGCGTGACTTCCTTATGCCACCCCTGTGATGCGCCATAGACGGACACAGCAAGGATAACAATCAGGAGCCCCCATCGCTTAATAAAACCGATGACTCCGTCAGCTGCTGATTTGTTATCATTGTGTTCCGTGATTCCCATGTGCTCTTCCTTAGATGGTTTCGGCAGTCAGACTTGCGAAAACTGAAACCTCTGTTGTTGTTAGCCAGTGTAAGCCGAATAGGTTACTATGTTTTTTGTAGGTCTATTCGGATCGTGAATTGAAGCATTACAATTTCCATACAATTAGAAAGACCTCCGGTGTGATCACAGGTTCGTGCATTCCCCGTAATTTCACTTGGTTTTGAATGAGGGATCACAGCTGCACACGGGCCTGTGAGGTAATAAAGAGTCAGGATATCGCAAATTCCAGTGCAGCAATTATTGACTTGGAGCACGCAGACTAATATAAGCGCCGACGAATAGGAGTGCGTGTCCTATGCGCAAAGTCCTGCAACTTGTAGAGAGTCGCGGTGATTTCGGGGACAAGACGCACAGTCCAAATTAACGTTTAAGTTGGAGCCGATGGCTCTGCTAGGGTAATAAGATGAAACGTACATTCCAACCGAGCAACCTTGTTCGCAAGCGTCGCCACGGCTTCCGGGCACGTATGGCAGATAAAAATGGCCGTCAGGTTTTGGCGCGTCGCCGTGCTAAGGGTCGTAAGCGTCTTAGCGCTTAATCGCGACGTTGCGCGGCGGCATTCACTTCATTTCCATTGAACCCAAGTTCCGCCGCAAAAACATGAAAACACTCAAAAAGCGCTCCGAGTTTCTTACCGTCGCCAAAGGCGGGAGGACAGCTCGGCGTGCTTTTGTGCTTCAAGCGGCTAAAACCCGCAGTGATGGCACCCCTCGGATGGGTTATACGGTTACCAAAAAAACCGGAAACTCTGTTGAGCGCAGCCGAATTAAGCGCCGACTTCGAGCTGCTGTCGCCTCTCTTGATCTGGATATCGCACAGACTGGCACCGACTACGTACTGGTTGGCCGGAGAGCTGCACTTTCCCAGCCCTTTGAGGAGCTTTTGAAGGACCTTAAAGGAAGTGTGAGAAATGCATTCAAGCCTCGTAAATCTCGCCCTATCCAATCAAAACCGAATTCGCTGGCGAAATCTAACCCTCCCCATAATAAAGAGCAGGCGGACTGATCAGTGATGAATGTTTATTCCACCCTTATGAAAATGAGTGATCCAGTCGATGAACGATAATCGCAATATGATCGTAGCGATCGTGCTGTCGCTGGTTGTGCTATTGGGCTGGCAATTCTTTATTGCCGGACCACAGTTAGAAGCTCAGCAGGACGCGCAACAGGCGCAGCTGGCAGAAGATGCACAACAAGCCGGTTCCAGCGCACCCGTTGCCCTCCCTGAAGGTGCCTCTGGCCAAGTGGCTCCGGGCGCCGAAAGCGGGACCGCAGTTCAATCATTCGTCAATCGCGAACAAGCATTGGCCGCATCGCCTCGCCTGATCATTGACACCCCGAGCCTTTCCGGTTCAGTCAATCTGAAAGGCGCAAAGCTGGATGACCTTCGCCTGAAGGACTACCGCCAGACGCTCGCCGAAGACAGTGAGACAGTTATCCTGTTCTCGCCAAAAGGCAGCACCTCGCCATATTATGCTGAGCATGGCTGGGTTGCCGACCCAGGTACACAGGTCAATCTTCCGAATGCCGAAACTGTCTGGACGGCTGAGACTTCTGGTGAGTTGACACCATCCTCACCAATCGTTCTTAGCTGGGACAATGGCGAAGGTCTGGTCTTCACACGTACTTTCTCTGTTGACGAGAACTACATGTTTTCCGTTGAGCAGGAAGTTCAGAACAACACCGGGCAGAATGTCCAGCTTTATCCTTACGGCCTGATCGCACGTAACGGCGAGCCGGAAACCGCCGGCTTTTTCGTTCTGCATGAAGGCCTCATCGGCGTTATCGGCGACGAGGGTCTTCAGGAAATCAAGTATTCCAACCTGATCGAGGAAGGAAGTGTTCGTCCGGGCCGCGCCAATAATGGCTGGCTGGGCTTTACTGACAAGTACTGGGCTGCAACGCTTATCCCAACTCCGGGCACTGAATTCCAGCCAAACTTCTCCTACAACGCCAACACCGAGAACTTCCAGACTGATTACTTGGGTAACGCAGTTCAGGTTGCAGCTGGTGGAAATGTCACTAACTCTTCACTCCTCTATGCGGGTGCAAAGGTTACCAGTCTGATCGATGGTTATGGGGCATCCTATGACATCGAAAACTTCGATCTGATGATCGACTGGGGCTGGTTCTACTTCCTGACCAAGCCAATGTTCTGGGTGATTGACTGGCTCTATTCTCTGGTCGGTAACTTCGGCATCGCAATCCTTCTTGTGACTGTGATCGTGAAGGCAATCTTCTTCCCGTTGGCAAACAAGTCCTACGTCTCCATGAGTAAAATGAAACTCGTGCAGCCGAAAATGACTGAGATCCGCGAGAAGTTTAAGGACGACAAGCAGAAACAGCAGCAAGCCATGATGGAGCTGTACAAGACGGAAAAGATCAATCCACTGGCAGGTTGTTTGCCAATGGTCATCCAGATACCGGTCTTCTTCTCGCTCTATAAGGTTCTGTTCGTTACAATCGAGATGCGTCATGCGCCATTCTTCGGATGGATTCAGGACCTCTCTGCTCCAGATCCAACGACCATCTTCAACCTGTTTGGCCTCATCCCATGGGATCCACCAAGCTTCCTTATGATTGGTATCTGGCCGTTGATCATGGGTATCACCATGTTCCTGCAGATGAAGATGAACCCTGCACCAGCTGAGCCTGCGCAACAGATGATCTTCACCTGGATGCCTGTTCTGTTCACCTTCATGCTGGCAACCTTCCCGGCCGGTCTTGTGATCTACTGGGCATGGAACAACACCCTGTCCGTTACGCAGCAGGCGATCATCATGCGTCGTCAGGGCGTTAAGCTTGAGCTTTTCGATAACCTGAAAGACACGTTCAAGCGCAAGCCAAAGGAAGAAAGCAAGTAAGCTTTCCTCTTTGGAAATTAACATAAAAACGCGGCCTCAGGGTCGCGTTTTTTGCTTGAGATACCCGCTCCTCGCAGCGAAGCAGCGGTAGGGCAAACATAAAGCCGAGGCTTTGGAAAACAGCTCTCGACCAAATCAAAATTGCAGGTTAAAAGGCAGGGCATGAGCTCAGAAAAAGAATATTCAGAAGAGCAACTGGAGGCGGGACGCCTTCTGTTTGCGCGTCCCTGGGAATTTATTACCAGCGTTAAAGAGATGCACCAGCTGCCTGTGCTGGATGGCATCGAGATTGCATTTGCTGGCCGGTCCAATGTTGGCAAGTCCAGCCTGATCAACAAGCTAACCGGCAAGAAGGCACTGGCCCGTACGTCCAACACGCCGGGCCGCACCCAAATGCTGAATTTCTTTGGAGCGGAGCACTCCATTCTCAAGATTGTCGATATGCCCGGCTATGGCTACGCAGAGGCACCAAAGGGCATGGTGGACGCTTGGACATCCCTCATTTTTGACTTTCTTCGTGGCCGAAGCACATTGCGCCGTGTGTTCTCGCTGATTGACTCGCGGCACGGCATCAAGAAGAACGATCTGGAAGCCATGTCCATTCTGGACAAGTCGGCGGTTCCTTATCAGGTTGTGTTGACAAAGGCTGATAAACTGAAGCCTGGACAGCTTGAGCGTGTGAAAGAAGAAACACTGAAACTGCTCGCAAAACGTCCAGCTGCGCACCCGGAGATCATTGCGACCTCCTCTGAAAAAGGCAAAGGCTTGGATGAACTGCGCGCTGAGATTGCTCAGCTGGTCAGTTACGGCTAATCGATTGGCGGCGCGGGTTTCTTGTGACCCTGCGCCTTCCTTTACTTGAGGGAACGCCCCTCAAACATATCAGAGCCCCCTAGTCCATCCTGCAATTCCGCGGATTCTACCTTATTCTCCGGTTTTACGGCGTTTTCCCCAGACACCCCCACCCCCTCACTTGACCCTAGGTCATTTTACCCCTCGAATGTGTGTAGGTCATCGTCGAAGGGGAGATCGTCGGATGTCTGACAAAGACAGGCAAAGAGGCACTTTTAGAGCCAACACCGGGGAAAGGAGCTGATGTATGTGCGCAGCTCCATCCGCTCGGCAGTCTTGGGAGCCCGCATCTGGGCCTACGGGTTCTAGTATGCTCACCTATCTGCGGCGGTTCGCTCGTTCGTTTCCAACGCTTGCGTTGGCAGGGTTGAATATTCGCAAGTGGTATCGGGCACGTCAGTTTGGCCCGAATCCATTGGAACGCTCTTTGATTTCTGCGTACCTGCGTGATGAGTTTGTGCTGCATTATCAGCCCATCGTGCGTGTGACTGACCGTAAGTTGGTTGGCGCGGAAGCGCTGATCAGGTGGGAGCATCCTGAGAATGGCCTGCTGCCCCCTTCCCGCTTTATCACCACGTTGTTCCGAAGCTGCCTTGGCAAGGATGTTGGGTACTGGGTGATTCATGAAGCCTGTAAAGCGCGTCGTGGTTGGGGTGATCTCGTTGATCCAAACTTCAAGATCTCCGTGAACATCTGCGGTAGGATATTTGCCGACCCGGACATCGTCTCCCGCATTCAAAAGATCCTGCAGGACACGGATACACCCGGCTATTTTCTGGAGCTCGAGGTCACCGAGTGGATTGATCTGGATCGGGCACCGCATGCCATGAAGAACCTGCGCACGCTGCAGGAGATGGGCCTTTCTGTTGCCTTTGACGACTTCGGGACCGGTTATGCCTCGGTGAAGCACCTGCTTGACTGTCCTGTTGACCGGCTCAAGATTGACCGCAGTTTCGTTTCCGGCGTTCCGCACTCCAAACTGCACAGTGCGACCTGCGCTCATCTGGTTGAGCTGGCCCACTTGCTGGACATGGAAGTAACGGCAGAGGGCGTGGAGACTGAAGAGCAGATGCAGCTGCTGGAGAGTAGCGGCTGCACGAATGCTCAAGGTTTCCTGTTCTCGCCAGCTACCTGCGAAGATGGCTTTGCGAATTATCTGCGAGAGAGACATTAGGCTATTTCGTCTGTTACTTGAGTAAATTCACGCTGGTTCAAGTGACGGAACATTTGTGGCGTGATTATAATGCGGTTATATACCTGTCACGCGGTCTGTGTGATTTGCGTATCAATCCATTCTTTTCTCCAGGTGTACCAATCGCTATGAGTTTCTCGGAAAACAGTAATCGTGCGCATGTCATTGCCCATGCTCTCCCTTACATGCAGCGTTATGATGACCGACGTGTTGTTGTAAAGTACGGCGGCAATGCAATGGGAGACGACTCCCTTGCCCGCGCTTTTGCCCGAGATATTACTCTCCTGCGCCAGTCCGGTGTTCATCCTGTGGTCGTTCATGGTGGCGGTCCTCAGATCGGCTCCATGCTTGAGCGTCTCAACATCAAGAGCGAATTCAAAGGCGGTCTGCGCGTTACGGACCAGGCAACCGTTGAAATCGTCGAGATGGTGCTGGCTGGCTCCATCAACAAGGGCATTGTTGCCAGCATCAACCGTGAAGGTGGCCGTGCTATTGGCCTTTGCGGCAAAGATGGTGGCATGGTCACAGCCCGCAAGCTACATCGCAAACACCGTGACCCAGATTCCAAGATCGAGGAAATTCTGGACCTTGGGTTCGTGGGGGAACCTGAAGACGTGAATGCAAAGGTCCTTGAACTGATCCTTGAGCGTGACCTCATTCCTGTTGTGGCTCCTGTGGCTCCGGGCCGCGATGGCGCGACCTACAACATCAACGCAGATACCTTTGCTGGTGCCATTGCTGGATCACTCAATGCGAAGCGCCTGTTGTTCTTGACCGATGTACCCGGCGTTCTGGACAAAGACGGAAAGCTGATCAAGCAGCTGACCCGTGCCGGTGCCCGTGCTCTTATTGAGGATGGCACGATCTCTGGCGGCATGATCCCGAAGGTCGAAACATGTCTTGATGCACTTGAACAGGGCGTTGAAGGTGTTGTTATTGTTGACGGCAAAGTTGCACATGCGGTTCTGCTGGAGTTGTTTACCGATCACGGTGCAGGTACTCTGATCGTCCCTTAAGTGTGCTGCGGCCTCCAAGCCAACATCATGCTTCGGGCTCTGATCTCATTCTGATCATTCCTTTGAGATCCGGTGGCGAGCTTTCGCCACTTCACTTTATTGTTTGTTCCAGAGAGGCGAAAGACAGGCGCCTCTCTTGATATCCTAATTTTTTCCTGTTTTGCTTGGCGTCAAACAACAAATATCGGCGGTGCTGCTCGCTGAACGGAGAAGTATGACACAATCCCCATTTAACGGCGTTGAAAGCTGGATTTTTGATCTGGACAACACCCTCTATCCTCACCACTCAAAGCTATTCGGTCAGATCGACGAGAGGATATCTGAGTTTGTCCAAAAGCTCACCGGGAAACAGGCTCATGAGGCCAGAGAGCTCCAGCTTACCTATTACAAAGAATATGGAACCACATTACGTGGCCTGATGCTTGAGCATCATATTGAGGCCGACGAGTTTCTCGAATTCGTGCATGACATCGACCATTCGGTTCTGGACCCTAATCCGCAGCTTGCGGAGGCGATCAATCAACTGCCGGGCAAATGCTATATTTTGACCAACGGAACGCGGAAACATGCAGAGTCTGTCGCCAACCGTCTTGGGATTACTGATCACTTTGAAGATATCTTCGGCATTGTGGAAGCAGACCTTGTCCCGAAACCTGCTGCTGAGACTTACCGACGCTTTCTTGAGAAGAATGGCATTCTCCCCAACAAGGCAGCGATGTTTGAGGATCTGTCACGCAATCTGATTGTACCAAACTCTCTTGGGATGCGGACAGTTTTGGTTATTCCAGACGGAACACGCGAGGTTTTCCGCGAAGATTGGGAGCTTTCAAACGGCACTGAGCCCCATATCGACTTTGTAACTGACCATCTGGATGGCTTTCTCCATAACATCCTAAGGGAACTCAAGAATTCGGTTAATTCTTACAAAGCATGATGCCCCTTGGTTTTACGTATTAACCTCCAGTAGGGGCAGTTTTGGTCAAAAATTGCAAAATTTGCGCGTAATATGGCCAAAAGAGAAAAAATATCACGATCATCTGGACGAATGCCTATTTTCCCTTTATTGAGATTAATTCAAGAACTCATAAAGAAGGGCATTCGTCATGGTTTCACTGCGCGCGCTACACGCATTCTCACTGCTGGCCAAACATGGCCGCGCCGCTCGCGCAGCAGAAGATCTTGGTGTTACACCCTCCGCTCTGACGCACTTGCTGCGTTCGCTTGAGAATGAACTTGGCGCGGCTCTTGTTATTCGTGACGGCCGCGGCCTTGCGCTGACTGAGGAAGGCCAGCGCCTTTCCTCCAATCTGGGCAACTCGTTTGACCAGATCGAGCATGCTGTGGAAGCCTTCCGGCGCAGAAGTCGGACTGAGCTGCGCATTTCTACCCTTTCTACTGTAGCCACCCGCTGGCTAATTCCGCGTTTGCCGGACTTTCAGGAGAAGCATCCGGATATTGAGTTGCTGATCTCGACGAGCATGCGCATGGTAGACCTTGACCGGGAAAGCTATGACTGTGCGATCCGGCTGGGGGATGGGGCGTGGCCTCATGTGGAGCGAAATATGCTCTGGCAGGAGGATCTGGTTGTTGCCTTTGCTCCCCAGCTGAGTAATGGCGATCCGAATCCAGACATCAAGCTGCTGGACAAATTGAAGCTACTTCATACATCCTCCCGACGTGAAGACTGGCCGCGCTGGCTGAATGGTACGGGCCTGCCAACTTCCAACCAGATCTCCGGTGCCATGTTTGAGAGCCGGAATATGGCTATTCAGGCTGCTGTTGCGGGCATGGGTGCAATTGCAATTGATACCCGTTTTGTTGAGCAGGAAGTGGCCGCTGGCCACCTTGTTGTGCCGGATTGGCCGCGCCTTTCTCTTGAGAGCGGTTATTGGTTTGTCAGAAACTCCAATCGCCCGTTGACCCGTCCGGTTGCCTCTTTCCAGAAGTGGCTGATGGAGCAGTCTCAGCAGCCGATCAAGGGACCTGAAACAACCTAAATCGATAGATGAGACAACCGGAAGCCAGATAGTATTGACTTCTGGTTGGCGCTTGCGTACGCCTCGGTAACTCTAATTCGTAACCCAATAAATGTGAGAGTCTGCCGCCAATGAGCCAGATTGATCTTGCGGCCCTTGAGGCCACCATCAACGCTGCGTTTGATGACCGTGACAATGTAAACACCGACACCACTGGTGACGTGCGTGATGCTGTAAACACCGCACTGAACCTGATGGACCACGGTAAGCTGCGTGTCGCAGAGAAAACCTCTGGTGATTGGGTCGTAAACCAGTGGGTGAAAAAAGCAGTGCTGCTTTCGTTCCGCCTGAACCCGATGCAAATCATCAAAGGTGGTCCTGACGAAGCTCCGTGGTGGGATAAAGTTCCTTCCAAGTTTGACGGCTGGAGTGCTATTGATTTTGAAGAAGCTGGTTTCCGTGCAGTTCCTGGCTCCATCGTTCGCCGTTCTGCTTTCGTCGGCAAGTCCGCAGTTCTGATGCCTTCCTTCGTAAACCTTGGTGCTTACGTGGACGAAGGTACCATGGTTGATACTTGGGTGACTGTTGGTTCCTGTGCCCAGATCGGCAAAAACGTTCACCTTTCGGGCGGTGTTGGCATTGGCGGTGTTCTTGAGCCGCTTCAGGCTGGCCCTGTTATCATTGAAGACAACTGCTTCATCGGTGCGCGTTCCGAAGTCGTTGAAGGCGTGATCGTGCGCGAAGGTGCAGTGCTGGCGATGGGCGTGTTCATCTCCGCAACCACCAAGATCATCGACCGTAACACCGGTGAGGTTTTCGTAGGTGAAGTTCCTGCATACTCCGTTGTTGTTCCGGGCACCATGCCAGGTAAACCACTGCCAGACGGCACCCCAGGCCCAGGCCTTGCCTGTGCGGTTATCGTGAAGCGTGTTGATGCACAGACCCGTTCCAAAACCTCTGTGAACGACCTGCTGCGCGACTGATTTTTTGATCAAATCTGATCAAGGAAAGCCGGGGCAAATGCTCCGGCTTTATTCTTTGTATGCATGCATTCTTTTCTGAACACATATACTCAAGATGCTTGTTGCTTCGCAGGAGCGCATGGGTATATTGCGCTTAGAATTTGCGAGGCCCCATGAATAAGAACAGCAATCTGCACAAGCTTGTCTTCAAGCTGGACCCACATGACTGGCACGGCATTGAGAGTGAAACTGTGTGGGTGCGCTCACTCGGTGGCAATCGCTATAAGCTGGAAAATACGCCCTTTTTTGCCTGCGGCGTTGCCAATGGCGATGAGCTGCTTGCCAACAGAGAAAGAGGGCAGCTTGTCTTTGACCGGGTTGCCAAGCCTTCCGGAAACTCCACCTACCGGATCATGGTGGAAGAGACCACGCAGCCCGAAGAATTTGCCAAACAATGGGGCAAGCTGGAGAAGCTTGGTTGCACATGTGAAGACATTGATGCCGACCCACCGCTGTTCAGCGTGGACGTTCCTGTGTCTGTCGATATCCATGCGGCCTACTCGATCCTTGAAGAAGGGGAAGGTCTTGGTATCTGGGCATTTGAAGAAGGTCACTGCGGGCATCAGGTCTAGCCTCCGACCAGATCCAAGCTGACAACGACGATTATCACCGCGTGGTTTTCCATGCGGTGTTTTTGTCTGAAGCCCGCTGAAACGGGTGGAGCAAGGCGAACAGGCTCTGCCTGCGCTACTTGTTAAATATGTTTCTTCGGCATTGGCTGCTCGCCTCGCCCGGGTCTTTTATCATGAACACGCGGGCTCCCTCTCGGACAGGCGCGACTGGCACGTTTCCGTGTCATTGGCAGTTTCCTGCCACCACCGGACGCCCTCCGGAACGACCCCAAGCTCCCTTTCACCGCTGTGGCCTCAAAAGGGTATTGCGCTTCACCGGACCTCCCGACACGATACGTTACCTCATGCCGGTAGCCCAACCCCACCCACGCCGAGGGACGGACGGTCCACCCCTGCCCGATTGCGTGGGCACGGGATTAAGAATACGGACGGAATGTGTGAGGGGGATAAGTTTTTTGGGGAGCTTAAGGGCGCTATTAATTTTACAAGCGCCCTGCTCCGCATTCCCGCAGCTGATGCGAGATGCCAGTGTCTGGCTTTAGAGCGGAAGGCCGAGCTGTTTCAGGTCTGAACGAAGCTTGTCTGCCTCTGAGAAGTGCAGTGCCTTCATGCCGATGTCTTGCGCGGCGTCAACATTCTTCAACGTGTCATCGATGAACACGAGCTCAGATGGGTTGAGGCCGTTCCGCTCAAACAAAATATTGTAGATCTTGGCATCTGGCTTCAGCAGTTTCTCATCACCTGAGATGACAGTGTCAATGAAGCTGTCAGCAAGGAACGGGAAGATGCGCTTTGCTTCTTCAAACTTCTCGGTAGAAAAGTTTGTGATGGCATAGAGGGGAACCCCCTTCTCCTTGAGGTCTTTCAGGAGTGCCACATTGGCCTCAATTGCACCGCCGAGCATGTCTTCCCAACGCTCGTAGTAGGCTTTGATCCACTCTTCATACTGTGGGAATTTTTCGAGGCGCTCAGAAATGGCTTCATTCCATGGGCGGCCACGGTCCTGCTCCAAATTCCACTCGTAGGGACACACCTCATTCAGGAAGTATTCGCGCTCGGATGCATCGGGGATCAGATCATTATACAAGTTCTCTGGGTCCCATAAGATCAGGACGTTCCCAATATCAAACACGACTGCAGTCACCGGTGAGGACATGCCCAGCTCCTTTCCTTGCCAATTTTTGTTAGCTCTTTTTGTATTTGCTCAGGCTGGAGGACGCAATGCGGGAAACTGCAACCTGATACGAACAGTGTCGGCTTAAGCCGCCGCCAGCAATGGAAGCTCAGGCATCATATCACATTTTGAGATGCATTCTGCAACCTGCTCGCCAAGACCAAAGCCATGGACGACCACGCTGACCGGCTCTACTTCCTCGACGCTTTCAAGCAGCTGCAATCCTGCGCAGACATTCGCCAGCAATTCGTGCTTGTGCTCTGTTGCCAGCATAGCTTCCACCAGCGGCCCGGCTTCTTCTCTGGACTGGGGAACCTTGCCGCCGAACAGGTCGAGGAGGAACACGGCGTAACCTTGTTCTGCGATTTTTGCCGCCTGTTGGATGGCTGCGTCGGTCAATCCGTTCCAGTCATGAAACAGCAAAAGTGCCGGAAGTTTCTTAGCGGTTCTGGGTACAATAATGTAGGCTAGATTTCTTTGGTGGTATTCTACCAGACGCAACTCAGCGGCGGTCAGAGAAACCGGAAGTGCAAGTGTGGTTGCTGCGATAATCATCGGAATGCCAGTGTTCATTTATGCTCTGAATATGAGATATGCATATTTCATTATATCAATTTTCTTTATGTTAAAAGGCATCGGAACATGTTTGGGCAACTCTCCAGCCTGCTTCAATAGGTCTAGGCAAACAAAAAAGAAGCCGCACTTCTCCTTGTAGAAAAGTGCGGCTTAAACGGTGTGATCGAGACCACGTATGGGTCGATTATGCTTCGCAGATCACGCGAGTTTGACGTGCAATCATCGCCTCTTCGTTGGTCGGGATCGCCATGACCTTAACCTTGGAAGATGGCTTGGAAATTGTGATTGCTTCTTTTGCGCGTGCCTTGTTTGCTTCATCGTCGATTTCCACGCCGAGGAACTCAAGGCCCTTACACACGCCTGCGCGGGTCAGGGAGGAGTTTTCACCGATGCCGCCGGTGAAAACAATCGCGTCCAGACCGCCCATGACTGCAACCAGAGCACCCAGCTCGCGCTTGATGCGGTTGTCGTAGTAGTCGAGCGCGCGCTTTGCTTCCGGGCTGTCAGATTCTTCCAGATCACGCATGTCCTGCGAGATGCCGGAGAGGCCCTTCATGCCGGACTCCTTGTTCAGAAGATTGGCAACTTCCTTCACGGACATGCCTTTTTCTTCCATCAAGTAGAAAATGACACCCGGATCAATCAGGCCGGAGCGTGTGCCCATAGCCAGACCGTCAACCGGGGTGAAGCCCATGGTGGTGGTGACAGACTTGCCGTTCTCAATCGCGCACATGGACGCGCCGTTGCCGAGGTGGGCAATAACGATCTTGCCATCGGCCACTTCCGGAGCAACGTTGTGCAGTTCCTCCGAGATATAGTGGAAGGACTGGCCGTGCATGCCGTAGCGACGAATGCCTTCGTCATAATACTTGGTCGGGATCGCGTAGGCTTCGTTCTTGAATTCCTGCGTGCGGTGGAACGCGGTGTCAAAACACGCCACGTTCGGTTTGCCCGGAAATGCAGCTTTCGCGCCTGCAATGCCTGCAAGGTTATGCGGGTTATGCAATGGAGCCAGCGGGTTAAAGGTTTCCAGCTCAGCGGCAACCTCATCTGTCACCAGCACAGGTGCCGAGTACTTGGAGGAGCCATGAACAACACGGTGACCGATTGCGTCTACTTCGAGTTCCGGATCGAACTCTTCGAGCAGTGCAAGGATGACCTGTAGCGCGGTGTTATGGTTCTGGGCTTCTTCCGCTGAGAGCGCACGATCCATGATCGTTTTGCCTTCCGCAGATTTGCCTTTTACCCATGCAGATGCGCCCAAGCCATCGATCTGGCCGGACAGCACGCTTTCTTCGCCTTTGAACAGCTGGAATTTGATGGAGGAAGATCCAGCGTTCAGAACAAGAATAGTTTCGATTGTCATTATTATCTTCTCAGCTATCCCGTGATCACTCTGCTGCGTCTGCAAGCTTCTGCTCGCTGTCGAACGCTACACCGTTGCGCAGGTAGTAGTCGTACATGGACGCCAGAGCACATGACACTAGGCGTGCACGGTCATTGTCTGCGCGGCTGGTGAGGATGATCGGCACGAGAGCACCGGTTACGAGACCAGCTGTTTCTGCGTGTGCAAGGAAGGTTAGCTCTTTCACGACCATGTTGCCTGCTTCAAGGTTCGGCACGATCAGCACTTCTGCGCGACCTGCAACCACGGACTCAATGCCTTTGGTGCGAGCTGCTTCAAGGTCAATCGCGTTGTCCATGGCCAGAGGACCGTCAACAATACCGCCTTTGATCTGACCGCGATCCGCCATCTTGGACAGTACAGCTGCGTCGATGGTGGATGGGATTGCCGGATTGACGGTTTCCAGAGCGGATAGGATACCGACTTTTGGAGGCTCGATGCCGATAGAACGGGCCACGTCGATAGCGTTCTGGGTGATGTCAACTTTTGCAGTCAGGTCTGGCGCAATGTTGATGGCAGCGTCAGAGACGATGATCGGAGATTCACGGCCCGGTACGTCCATGACGAATGCGTGGGACAGACGACGCTTGGTGCGCAGACCGCCCTCGCGCTTTACAATGTGGCGCAGCAGGTCGTCAGTGTGCAAGTGACCTTTCATGACGGAACGCACGCGGCCTTCGTGGACCAGTGCAACAGCTTTTGCTGCTGCGGAGCCTTCGTCAGGTGTATCGATCAGTTCGTAACCGGAGATGTCTGCGCCAATTTTTTCCGCCGCTGCCAGAATGCGTTTTTCAGGACCGCAGAGGATTGGAATGATCAAGCCAGCCTTTGCCGCCATGACTGCGCCGCCGAGGGAGTTTGTGTCGTCCGGACACACAACAGAGGTCGGGATTGCAGGCAACAGAGAAGCAGTTGCCACCAGACGATCAAAGTGCTGGTGGCGCTTCATCAGCAGGCCTGGCAGCTCTTCGGCATCGTAGGAAATAGACTGCGTTGGAGCCTGAACGCGGGCTTCCCCTTCTGCAACCAGAGTACCGTCATCAATCTTTACGGTGGTGGACAGGCGAACTTCATTGTTTGGCAGCTTCTCAAGAACTGTCACGGTGACATCGAGAACCTGATCCACCTTCACCTTGTTGTGGAAGGAAAGGCTCTGGTCGCGGTATACGCAGCCCGGGCCCGGGAGGTAGTTGCCGACGACTGCTGAAATCAGAGAAGCACCCCACATGAACGGAGCGGACGGGCCATCTTTCTTTTCAACGCCTTCCCACTGTGCGTTTGGCAAGTGCAGCGGGTTGATGTTGCCGGAGGCATGCGCAAAAACATAGAGATCGTTTGCCGTACAGATACGGGAACGTGTGACGGTATCTCCGACCTGAATTTGGTCATAGGTCCGATTGGTAGCCATTGATAGCCTCTTCTATTTCTTACATACCGCACCCGTCAGAGCGCAAAACGTTACGATAGGGCTATTGAGGGGAGGACTCTGCCTGTCTATCGCAGCTCTGTGACTGTTTCGCGATATGTGCGTTGAATTCTTTCGCTAAGCGTGCCGCGCTTATTCAACATTTGAGCTGACAAATCTATGAGTAAAAGCCGCAAAACAGCAGATTCCGGCGTTCTGCGAATATATGACACATCAAACTTTACGTTACAGCCTGCAATCTTACGTAGATACTCGTATTAGTCTGGCGAATAGGTCGCGCAGTTGTTCTCGAATTCTACACAGGACCCTCCGCGAGGTCGCAAGATAAAACCATCACTGAGCGGGATGGTAAGGAAGTTGCCCTTGTCGCCCGTAAACCGCTCGCTCAGGTTCGACATGAGCGTACCCAAGATTGGGGTGTAGTCAAAAGTTGCCGTTGAAACGAGATAGTACTGCCCGTTGGTGAGCATGCTTTCAGAAAACGTGATCCCTGTAGGCGCACTTCCCTGTGGCCAGGGTTTGTCCGTCTTTTTGCCCCAGCTCCAAACTGTTCTAGCAACACCGGTATTGATAAGGACCATACCAACACTCACATCGACATCAGCATCTTCATAGGGTGTCATCTGGTGCTCGATTGCTCGTTCAATGTCATCCATTGAGTCGGAAACATCATGTGCACGCGCGACAAGGTCACCGATTGAAGCTGCGGTTTTACTTACGCGTCGATCGTAGGAGAGTGCCGTTGTTAGCTCAACCATTCCCACGAACAAAAACAACAGAAGCGGCAAGAGAATTGCGAACTCGATGGCAGCGGCGGCGGCATCATTGGAGGAGAAGCTATGAATGATTCTTCTGATTTTTCGATGCAGCTGCATGGATCACTTGCTTAGGTTGGATTAATAGGGTTCATTTCTGAAAATCTCGGTTGAAACTAAAAGGCGTTTTCCGCCGCTCGTTGTTCCAAAAATCTCGGTCATCGTCGCAGTAAACATTGGCCACGCGCACACCACCCTCACAAGAATCACTTCATTTCTTGCTCCTGGCTGCCAATTTTGTGGCATAACGATTTCGCCATCTTCGATGATCGGATCGGGCTCCTCCGGCAAATCCCCAAAATTTAAGTGATTAGTTACGTCAATGACGATGTCATTTTCGACGGCTTTCAATAGCCCGCCGCCCTTCTCCAGAATGGCATCTTTGAAACTGGCCGCGTTGAAGCCTTCCTCTTGATACACTTGCCCCGTTCGAATTTGCCGCGCCGCATCAGCAACGGCGTTGTCCAGTACAACTTCAACAAGAAGAGATAGGCCTAATTCAATAATGCCCATAACGACCAAGAATAGGACCGGTGCAATGAAGGCGAACTCAATAGCTGTTACACCTCTGTCATCTGCGCGAAGACGGGCAAAGTTCGCTAATTTCCGGTCTTTGCAGTGCTGTCTTTTCAGCAAACTTGATGAAATGAGGGCCATCTTTGAGATTCAACCTAGTCGTTGTTATTCGCTACGATCCCATTTTCAGCCAATTCATTGCGCAAGCTGATGGAGCTGGAGACGTCTTCCATTTTTTTCTTATCATCCCCTAGACGCAGCACTTCCTGACAGTCCGGATTGCAGGAGTAGGTGACGCGGCTGTTGTTGCGCTGTACCGCGACGTAGCCAGCCATTTCAGCGGTTACGGTGATCAGTTCTTCGACAACAGGTTCGGAGGCATCGTTGAGGACAACCAGATTGGTGGTACCGTAAGATTTGCCGGTAATGACGATGGTCATTCGGTCATGTACGGTGACATCGGCAATGCTTGGATTGCCGAGAATGATGGTTTCGGCAGGCTCGTCGAGGCGGAAGACTTTCGCCTGATCAGCGACAACCTGCACATCTGCATAAACCGGAGCAATCAACGTTGTGGAGATGCCCGCGATCACCGCGGACAAGATCGCGCCAGATGCGATCCTTGGCAATTGATCTAAGACCTGTTCCTGCAGCTTCCAAAACACGGCAAACCCCACCGAATAACTGTTAAAATTTACTAGTTATTTGTGCGATATTTTTAGTGAATGAAAACCTAATTTGAGTGGGTTGGCGGGTTACATCCGCCAATAACGGGTCTTATGGTTAAGTCTTTGTAAATGTCCGCTTAGCGCAGCCTCTTCACAGAAGAGAGTTGACCAAACTCGTTTCCACCGATGCGCTGCAGAGCCGCCGGTAGCGTCTCGGAAAACACAGTCATGGTCGTGCCATTGGCGTGCAGCAAGGTTTGCGGGTCGGACATAACACCCACATGACCTTTCCAGAACATCAGATCCCCACGCTGCAAGTCAGGAAGCCCCTTGGAAAGATCCAGCTGTTCACCCAGTGCGGCTTCTTGCATGTCGGTATCGCGGGGTGCATTTACTCCGCCTGTCTGAAGAGAGAGCTGGATCAGACAGGAACAATCCAGCCCCAGAGTAGACCGACCGCCCCACAAATAGGGTGTTCCGATCATGGTCTCTGCTGTAGTGACCCAGTCCGCCGCTTTATGGTCGCGCTCCACAAGGTGCTTTTTGACCACAAATGATCCATCTGCAAGCTTTGCAAACTCCAGCCCACGTGTGGTCTCTGAGCCCACGACGCGCACCAGTGCGCCCATGGAGATTTGCGAGAGAACAGGCCGCTTCATTTCCGCTTCCGGATACCTGTAGGTGCGCAGCGCAGCCACTCTATGGGTTGCCTGTTCAACTGGCCCCAGTGTTTTGGTGCGCAACCAGCCAACGTATCCGTCAGTTTGGAGCTGCCCCCATGACCAACCGTCTGGCGTACTTTCAAAAACACGGAAGGTTTCGCCGAAGATCAATTCTGTATCGATCCCGCATGCCAGATCAGGCTTTGCGCGCAGCTCAACCTTATCTGCCGTAACCGAGAAGTCGGTCCCATCAACAAACCGCTCTGCCTGCACCTGACCGCGATAGTTGGTGGCGGCAAGGTCTGGTCTTACCGGATGTAAACGGCGATCAAGTTGAGCATTCATGTGTGCCCCCTTCCAAACAGACTGACATCGTTATCCTAGAGCATGGTGCCTTCATATGCATTCACACAACAAGTTCCAAACTCTTCAGACTTGCGCATTCGGGTTATCGCGAAAGGTTCAGAGCTTTCTCCGAGACCAGATCGCCGAGGTGTTCCAGATAAAGTGCGCCGTCAACGGTGCGCGTTACGACAACATTGCGGCGGTCATTTTCATCGCGTTTTCTGGACAGCAGCTTGTTTGCCCCAAGTGTATCCAGCGCGCGCGTAATTGCGGGTTTGGTAACACCTAGTTTTTGCGCTAATCCGCGCACGGTATGTGGTGGAGGCTCAAGATATACAGTTAAAAGAATAGACATTTGGCGAGCAGTCAAATCCTGATCTGCCGCGCGCACCAATTCCAACACTACATCATGCCATAGCTTAAGCGCCTGCGACGGGCGAATCTCTACGGGCATATTTAATCGTCCTAATCCCATTTTGCAGGCTAAAATCTAGCCTGCAAATCATTTCGGGACCCTTACCAGATTGAGGGATTGAGTAGTTTTGCCGTGTAACTTGCTTCGTGCTTAACCGAAGCGTGTTTTCAACATATCAAAGAGTGCACGGATTGCTTGTGCTTCCCCGCCATGGGTTCGGAAATCTTTTTCGATTGGCGTCCAACCATAGATATCAAAGTGCACCCAGCTTCCAGTGTTCTCGACGAAGTTCTGCAGGAACAGCGCTGCGGTCACAGACCCAGCGAAACCTGCCCCGCTGGTATTGATGTTTGCCAGATCCGCCGTTTTGGAGGTGATGTAATTCTTGTATGGCTTCCAGAGCGGCATCCGCCATAAAGGATCATTCACGGCTTCACTGTGCACTGCAATGGTTTCTGCAAGCTCATCATCATCGGTGTAGTATGGCGGCAAGTCCGGTCCCAAGGCGACACGCGCCGCGCCGGTGAGCGTTGCCATGTCGACGATCAGTTCCGGACTTTCCTCATCGGCCAGCGCCAGTGCATCGGCAAGCACAAGACGTCCTTCTGCGTCTGTATTGCCGATCTCGACAGACAGGCCTTTGCGGCTTGTGAAGATATCTGATGGGCGGAAGGCGCGACCGGATATCGCATTTTCAACGGCAGGAATGATCACACGCAAGCGCATTGGCAGCTTTGCTTTCATGATCATGGCCGCAAGGCCGAGCACATTGGCAGCGCCGCCCATGTCTTTCTTCATGAGAAGCATGCCAGCGGCAGGTTTAATGTCCAGCCCGCCAGTGTCAAAGATTACGCCTTTGCCGACCAATGTGATTTTCGGATCAGTGTCTTTGCCCCATGTGGCATCGATGAGGCGCGGTGCCCTGTCACTGCCGTTGCCCACAGCGTGAATGAGTGGGAACTCGCTTTCAAGCGTCTCACCCATGATGACTTTTGTGCTTCCGCCGTGCTCTTCAAACAGCTTAGAGGCAGCCGCTGCAAGTTCTTCAGGCCCCATATCATTCGCAGGCGTATTGATGAGGTCTTTTGCCAGACGCGCGCCAGACAGGATTGGTTCCAGTTCTTCCAGAACGCCCTGCTCACTGATACTCAACTGCGCTTTTGGAGCGGGGACCTTTTTGTAGGTGTCAAAACGGTAGGATGCCAGAGAAAAGCCCAGAGCGATGCCCGCAATATCCTCAAAACCAGTGGAGAGTGCAAACGCTCCGGCAGGAAGGTTTTTGCTGAGAGCGGCCCCAGTTTCCAACGCATCTTTTTGATTGTCACCATAACCGAACAACACGGTTTCAATCTGACCCGCTGCATTCGGGATAGACAGGGTCTGACCAAAATCAGCAGTAAAGTCCTGCGCTTTTGCCCAAGCCTTCGCTGTGTCACCTGCAGCTTCAAGATGTGCTTCCAACTCACTGGTCAGGAGGCCCACCACGGAGATTGGATTGACTGTTTTTTCAGCAGAAATTAACGGGACGTGCACCGAAAGCTCCATGTTTGAGATCTGTAAAATCTGTTGCTTGCCTACTATGGGCAGTGTCGTGGCAACCTAAACACGTTACAGGTTCAGCGCAAGCCATTGCACTTGCTGCTCCCCTATGCAGCACATCATGAGGTACCGGCAAGTTAACCGGAAATTAGGGATAATTTTAGATATTCAAACAATATTTAAATCGCTTCGTTGCTGAGGGTTCCATGGCTGCTTATGACCGTACTGACACGACCAGAAAGATCGCTGGCTTTTTCAAAGGTACGGTAGCTGTTTCGCTGTTGCTGGCTTGCGGGATTGTTCTTTCAGGGTGTGCGAGTAAGCCTGCCCGTACTCAGGCCGCTATCTCCCAAAATCAGGATCTCAAGCCGGGCTCTGCACAGATGCAGCAGGCGCTTGCTTATTGGGAGAGTGCTTATGCGAAGGACCAGAAAAATCCGCACAAAATCCTGAATTACGCTGCGGCTTTGAGAATTGACGGGCGCGGCCAGCAGGCCGAAGCAATTTTGCGTCGGGGCGTTATTGCCAATTCGGACAATAAGGTCATTGCGGCGAGCTACGGCAAAGTTCTGGCTGAAAATGGTAAGCTGCAGGAAGCTCTCAATGTTATTGATAATGCATTCGATCCAGCGCGACCAAACTGGAAAATGCTGTCTGCCAAGGCCGCCATTCTTGACCAGCTCGGTGAGACACAACAGGCCCGTACCACCTATCAACAAGCGCTGAAGATCTCACCAAATGAGCCCTCTGTTCTGAACAATCTGGGCATGTCCTATCTGCTGGCGGGGGACCTGCGCAATGCAGAGATTGCCCTGCAAACAGCGCTGGATACCGGCAAAGCGGGCAGCCAGATCCGCCAGAACCTTGCTCTGACCCTTGGATTGCAGGGCCGGTTTGACGAGGCGGTCCGCGTGGCGCAAGCTGACATGGACCCACGGCAAGCAGCTGAAAATGTTACGTATCTGAAAACTATGCTCGGCAAGGCCTAATGCTTGCTTCGCTCTAGAATGTGCGCATGACCTGTATGACTGCAGGGCCGATAATGACGATAAAGAGCACCGGCAGGAAAAACAGCATCATGGGTACGGTTAGTTTGGGCGGCAAGGCGGCGGCTTTTCGCTCTGCTTCCTGCATACGCATCTGCCGGTTTTCATCCGCCAGAACTCGCAGGGCATGCCCGATTGGTGTGCCGTATCTTTCGGCCTGATTGAGCGCGGTCACCACATTCTTGACGCCATCCAGTCCGGTTCTTTCCGCCAAATTTTCGTAGGCTTTCCGACGCTCGTCCAGATAAGACAGCTCAGCATTGGCAAGCACAAGCTCCTCCGCCAGTGCAGACGACTGTGCTCCAATTTCTTCTGCAACCTTGCGAAAGGCTGCTTCAATCGACATGCCGGATTCAACACAGATCAGCAGCAAGTCCATAGCGTCCGGCCATGCGAGGCGAATGCTCTCCTGACGTTTGGTAATCTGGTTCTGCACATAGATGCTGGGTGCGTAAAACCCAACAGCAGCCCCAAGCAAGCTGATGAAAAGCACACCCAGAAATGCCATCTCTACCTGCATGATAAGTGTCAGGTAGGCAAAGATCAGAACTAAGAACGCGACAGGCATGACGATTTGCGAAAACAGATAGGTATATAAGGGAGATGAGCCTCTATACCCGGCCATTTTAAGCTTTTTAACGGTGCCTTCGTTCGACAGAAGGTTCTTCAGATTATACTTGTCGACAAACTCGCGCACGCTTTCTTTCGGGCTGCTGCGAAGCGACACGCGTTCCATTTCTTTGCTTTGCGAAAGGCGAAGGCGTTCGCGTGCCCTGATTTTTTCGCGCTCCAGAGCGACCGACTTCATGCGGCTTTTCAGTTCATCGCGCTCAAAAAGAGGCATCAAAACCGCATAGACTGTGCCAGACACCGCAAGCAGCGTGAGAACAACAACAAACAGATTGCTGTCAATATCTGCAATGTTCATCTCAGCGCTCCTATATCTTAAAGTCGATCATTTTGCGCATAACCAGAACGCCGAGTGTCATCCAGAACAATCCAATCGCGATGAGGATTAGGCCGATGTCGGTCTCAAACAACAACACAATGTAGTCTGGAGCGACGAAGTACAGCATGAGTGTCACCAAGAATGGAAGCGATCCAATAATCGCCGCCGACGATTTAGCCTCCTGACTCACAGCCCGAATTTTGCCCTTCATGGCCTTTCGCTGGCGCAAGGTTTTTGACAGGTTGTTCAGTGCCTCAGCGAGACTTCCGCCAGATTGCGATTGAATAGTGATCACGATTGCGAGGAAGTTGGTTTCCTGCAGAGGAACACGTTTAGGCATATTATGAATGGCCTCAGCCATAGGAACGCCCATTTGCATCTTTTCGAGCACCAGAGAAAACTCCAGACCGACCGGATCTTTCGCCTCCGTGGATGCAATGTGAATGCAATCACCCAGTGGCATGCCTGATTTGATGCCGCGAACAATGATATCTACGGCGTTTGGAAACTCATCCAGAAATCGATTGAACCGTTTTTTGCGCCGTCTGGAGACGTAAAACCGTGGCAGGCCAAAGGTGCCGACAAAAAGCAACGCAATTGAAACCCAGAGGGGTTGGCCCCACAGAAAACTAATTGCGAAGATGATAACGCCGCAAGCTATTGAGATTGTAAAGTACTTCAGTTTTGACCAGGACAGACCCGCCTGCCCGATCCAATCTGCAAAAGCCGGCTTATCGCTCTTTTTCTTTCTGGCTGCCTGAGCAGCTTCCATCGCATTGAGCTGATCTTGAACCGACTTCCTGCGAGCGGTGACATCCACCCTTTGGGAGCGTCCGGTTTGATGGACGCCGCTACTTTGGATGAGACTTTCTTTTCGTGCCCCCAACTTGTCTTTTGACAGCAATGGGGACAAAAGTGAGTATGTCACGCCGACAACGCAGACCATGATCAAGGCGGTGATGAGGTAGTCTGCCAACGGCGAGGCAAGGAAGTTTTCCAGATCAGCCATGCAGCCCTCCAGACACATCTGAAGCGTCCAGTGCCCGCGCTAGTCTTTCCTCTTCGTTGAAGTATCTTGCCCTTTCCCAGAACAGTGGGTGACCGATGCCCGTGGAGCGGTGCTGGCCGACAACTTTGCCATTAGCATCCTCACCGGTGATATCGTAGACAAACAAATCCTGTGTTGTGATGACATCCCCTTCCATCCCAACAACTTCGGTGATGTGTGTGATCCGCCGCGAACCATCTCTGAGGCGGGCTGCCTGAATAATGATATCGATGGACCCCACAACAATCTCACGCACTGTCTTAGAGGGGAGTGAGAATCCACCAAGGGCGATCATGGATTCAATACGCTTCAGACATTCACGGGGGGAATTGGAGTGAATGGTGCCCATGGAGCCATCGTGGCCGGTATTCATGGCCTGAAGCAGGTCAAACACTTCGGCACCACGGACCTCACCCACGATTATGCGTTCTGGACGCATGCGCAGGCAGTTCTTGACGAGGTCACGCATGGTGATCTCGCCCTCGCCTTCAAGGTTGGGTGGTCTTGTTTCCAGTCTGACAACATGGGGCTGCTGAAGCTGGAGTTCTGCACTGTCTTCACAGGTGATGATGCGCTCGTTGCTGTCAATGTAGCGCGTCAGGCAGTTCAGCAACGTGGTTTTGCCCGACCCTGTACCACCTGAGATCACAGTGTTACAGCGCACACGGCCAATAATTTCAAGGATCTCGGCGCCTTCCGGCGAAATCGTACCGAAGTCCACCATTTGATCGAGAGTCAGCTTATCTCTCTTGAACTTACGGATTGTGAGCGCGGGCCCATCCAGTGCAAGCGGCGGGGCAATAACATTCACACGCGACCCATCGGGAAGACGGGCGTCACAGATCGGACTGGCTTCATCCACACGACGGCCAACCTGTGAAACGATGCGCTGACAGATGTTCATGAGCTGGCGATTGTCGCGGAAGCGGATATTGGTCTGCTCAACCAAGCCAGCTGTTTCGATATAAACGGTGTGTGCACCATTGACCATGATGTCGGCGATATCATCACGGGCCAGCAAAGGCTCCAACGGTCCGTATCCCAAGACATCGTTACAGATATCTTCCAGCAGGTCTTCCTGCTCGGAGATCGACATGACGAGGTTTTTCAGGACGATAATGTCGTTTACGACATCGCGGATCTCGTCGCGGGCATCTTCCGGTTCCAGCCGACTTAACTGGGAAAGATCGATTGCTTCAACCAACGCATTGAAGATGGAGGCCTTCGTTGCGTAATACTCCTGAGTTCTTTGAGGCTTCGGAGCGCTTTCTTTTGGTTTTTCCTGTTGCGGTTCAACAAGATGCGGTTTCGCGTTGGCTGTGTTTGGTGCCGGGGCAGCAGGCTTTGTTGTTTGCGCCTGTATCGCTGGGTTTACAGGAGCAGACTTTGGTTTTTTATTCCCAAATTCACCATTGCCACGTCTACCAAACATATTCTTCCGCCTTTGAAATCAACACATAATCAGCCAAAGGGCTATTTGCGGACTTTTTTAATCAGTGATGCTATGAGCGACTTGCTCTTTTTTCGTGTCTCGGCCTTGCCTGTCACCTTCGCTGCGATTTCTTCAAACAACGCAGTAACAGCATGTTTGCTATCAAATTCTGCGATCATCTGACCGTTGTTCGAGGCTGTCCCGAATAACGCGGGCTCAAATGGCAGCGCAGCCAGCGAGACGACCTCCAATGCCCGACTGAACTCATCCACCTTGATTTCGGGGCGTTTAGACATGCCAACTTTGTTCAGAACCAGAAATGGCTTTGCATCGTTAGGGCGAAGCTGGGCGATGCTGTCGACAAGGTTTTTTGCGTTTCGAAGGTTGGCCAGATCCGGCTCAGCCACGATCAGGACTTCATCTGCATTTGCAAGGATATGACGCACCCACCCATTCCAGGTATGGGGCACATCAAGAACAACAGTCGGTGTTCCCTTTCGCATGACCTCAATCAGCTGATCGAACTTGTCGTTTTCAAAGTCATAGGTCTGATCAAGTGTGGCCGGTGCTGCTAACAAGCTCAGCCGGTCACTGCATTTGGCAAGCAAGCGATCTAGCAACGTGTCATCAAGCCGATCCGGTGAGGCGATGGCTTCGAGAACTCCTTGCAACGGGTCCTGATTGAAGTCCAGACCGGCGGTCCCGAATGGGAGATCCAGATCGGCAATTGCAACGTCACTTTCCAGTGTTTTTGCTATGGACCATGACAGATTGTGGGCGACAGATGACGCTCCGCTTCCGCCCTTTGCGCCTATGACAGCAATGGTGCGTCCAAACGGTTCGGCATCCGTGTCCGAATAAAACTGCCCTATCGTATTGATAAGCTGCGCGGTATTGATTGGACCGACTATATATTCGCCAACACCGCGGTTGATGAGCGTCCGATACAGGTTCACATCATTGACACGCCCGATGACAAGGACATTGGTGCCTGCATCACAAACTTCGGCAAGTTGATCGAGTTCTTCGATCATCTCTTGTGCGCTGGACAAAGACTCCACGATTAATAGATTTGGTGTGGCAGCGCTTTGAAATGTCTCGATGGCAGCGGCAACGCCACCTTGATGCACCATGGTGTGGGTTCGTGCCATGCGACGGTCCAGACTGGCATTCTGGATCGTGTCAGAGGTTCTTGCCTCCAAGCAATACGCCTGTACCGAAATACGTGGAATGTTCACGAACTGAAATTCAGAGGTCGACAGCTGACCGGAGTTGCTGATTTGTGTGGCCTGATCTGAACCAGAGTATGCAAAATCGCTCATTTATTATCCCACTAGTTCTGAGCAACCGAAGACACGTTTGCGCCAACGCCGGTTTCGTATTGACCCGCAGTTGTTTCACCTGCCCTGTTCCGCACCATGATCTCGTTGGTCCGTGCAGGATCGCCGGGTCCCATTGGACGCGGACGTAGCAGATCCGTCGGGTTAGCTACCATCGCTGCCAAGTTGGCCTGAGTGGCACAGCCGAAATTATAATAATCACGGTTCCGCTCATCGCCCCTCATAGCATCCGGCCAGTTGCCGCAATCACGGACAACGCCTTTGACGCGCATGAATGATAAGCGAACAGGTGCGGATGCACTTAAGTTCGAAACGGGGTAGGTGCGCATAATAATCCGATCATGGCCGACCCCACCGCTTCTCAACGCTGTGCGGATGTGAGGAGAGATGGCTCTTACAGCAGCCTCATTGGCTGAACCGGATGGGACAAGGACCTCGACAAACCCGTTGCCGTCGGTTTTTGCCTCCTGACCAAACGCAGAGATAGCTGTTTTCAAGGAGCCATTGAGATTTCTCATATCGCCAGCAACGGGGATATCGAAGTTGTCAGGAACTTCAGAAATCACAATTGGATGGCGCTTGCGATAATCAAAGTCCGCCATTGAGTGATCTTCAACATAGGAAGGCTGAGATTTACAAGCCGATAGCAGGAGGACTGTCCCTGCCAAAACGACGAGGTTCTTTAGTGGGATTTTGTTTTTCATCGCAGGTGAGAATGGTCTTTGCATTTCACTTATCCTCACTCATAGATGTAGCCAACTTTGCCGTGATAAGTTCCCTTAACAGGCGCATCGGTTGATCTGTAGATCCGGCTCAGCTGATTGAGAAAGATTGTTGACTGATCACTTGGCGGGGCGAAATTATCGTCGGGGCGAGTAATCTGGGAACGGGCAATGGGCTTTACAACATACGGCGTTACAAAGATGACCAGTTCAGTCTGACGGTTGATGTAATCGCGGCTCTTGAACATGGTTCCCAGAATGGGGACGTTCTTCAGCCCAGGAATACCATCAACCTCCTGTGCGTAATTTTGCTTCAGCAGGCCTGCCATGACCAAAGTGCCGCCGGAGGGAAGCTCCAACACGGATTCTGCACGCCGGACCTTAAGAGCGGAGACAGCAACAGAGCCTGCAATGCTTACAGCTCCTTCAGAACTCAGTTCACTGACTTCGGTTTTTACTCTGAGTTTGATACGGCCCTCTGACAACACAACTGGTGTGAAGTCCAGTCCGACACCGAACGGTTTGAACTCAAGACTTACTTTATTGTCTTCATAGGCAACCGGGATCGGGAATTCACCGCCTGCGAGGAAGCTTGCGTTTTCACCGGATACAGCAACGAGGGTTGGCTCGGCCAGTGTGCGCATGACGCCTTCGCGTTCCAGCGCTTTGAGCGTAGGAGCGATCGACCCGCCACCAAAAACCAAATCGCCTGCTAATCTTCCCGCATTCACAACGGACGGATTTGTATTAAATGCTGGAGCGGTATTGAAGCTGGCATCAAGGGCACCGATCTTGATGGACCCTTGCAGGTTCACCCCGAGCTGCTTGATTGTCGTGCGCTCAACTTCGGCAACCGTTACCTTCAGCTGGACCTGATCCTTCTCAGCCACACCAATCGTGTTGACGATCTTCTTCTCATCATTGCCGACAAATTTCAGCGCGATGTCATAGGCTTGCTGAGCTTCCAACGCTGAAACGGCTGTTCCGGACAGCACCACGCTCTCATTTACAATGTCTGTATTGATTGCGGAGTTGGGGAGCAGGCGCGCCAGAATCTTAACGAGGCCCGACGGGTCTGGCTGCACACTCAAGTTAAACGAGGCCAGTTGGCGGCCACCGTTGCCGAACAGGACAAGGGAGGCCTGACCGATTTCGTTGCCGAACACAAACACACGGTTTCGGGTGCGAACAACAGCATCAGCAATGCCCGGATTTGAAACCAGCACATCACGGACTTCTTCGTTGGTATTCAGAACAATCGAGCGCCCTTTCCCAACATTGAGCTGGCGAACCTGATTACTGTGCTGAGCGGTCACTTCAACGGTAGCTTCAAAGTTGGATTGCGCTTGTCCCGTGCCCGGCGCACCCAATGCCAAACCCAAGAGCAGCCCTAAGCTTAGGAGATTTTTGCCAAAGCGTGTACCCTTCGGTAAACCTCTCATCAGACCAAATTGTCGAAGAAAAATCATAGTTTACCTACTAATTCCCGTTGATGGACTGGGATGAGATCCCGTATTTCACAAATTTCACGCCGCCTTTGACACGCGGGGGCTGTTTTACCCCGTCCTCAGAATCGGCAGCACTGCGCAAGGAGAGTGAAAGCGTCCCCATCTGGGTTGCTCGGGCGATCGTCTCCGTCTCATGGGGCAATAATTCCAGTGTCGCTGTGTGATCCGGTGACATGGCCTTCTCGCTGTTCTCAGAAGCTGTTGTGGTGTCAATCGCGAGCACCCTGATGTTTTCAAGGAGCGTCTCGCTGATTATCCCGTCATCGCGCTTCTTACCCTGCATGCTGACCAGTACGTCAACTTTATCACCGGGAAGAATGAACCCACCGGCTGTGGTTACTGCGTCTACCGGTACAGCAATGGCACGCTTCCCTTTCGGGAGGATCGCAGCCAGAAACCCTTTATCTGTGTCGATCAGACGTTCTGCCCGGATCGGTTCGCCGCCGAACATTTGTGCTTTCACAATCTGCCCAAGGAATTCCTGATCTGCCTGTGGGTTGGAGCCGCGCAGGATGACACCTTCGGATACGGAGTCCTCAGGCCACTTTGCCCAGGCCAAATCACCGTCTATGAGTACTGTGCCAACCTTGAGGGCCTTTGCTGCTACAAGAATCTCGAGGGATGGGATCTCCTGTTCCTGCACGACTATGGTTGGTGTCTGTTCACGGGACCCTGAAGACAGGTTCAACCAAGCGGCCAGCCCACCGGCACCTAAAGCGATAATTAAAACTAATAATCTGGAGGCCTTCATGTGGCACCCACCCTCTGAGAGATTTGGCTATGCAGTATTTATTAACTCTAATTTGAACATAATTCGTCAAGACATAGTTAATATTCCATAGCGTCTATTAGTTTGTGATTTTTACTTGTACGCACAGAGACAATTGAGGAATGGGCATGAAGAGCAGCAGGTTCTAGCCAGTGAAACTGTACTAGTTTAAAACATTAATACTTTACTAAGATCTATTGTCTGCCCGCTCACAGTGCTGGAAGCTGGGCGAACCAGAGGGTGTTTGGGTAGACTTGGATTCCCGCAATTGCGATTGCAATTCCATAGGGTACACCGGCTTCTTTATCGTGTAATTTCAAGAGCCAATGCTGTCCATGCATAAACTGCGGGAAGTATGGGACCTTGCGCAGGCCTAAGATGAGCAGCGTTAAAAGCCCTCCGTAGATGCTCGTAAGTAAAATGAAGTCCAGCATGTTGACGGAGAGGCCAAACCAGAGGGAGATTACGGCTAGAAACTTCACATCCCCACCACCCATGACACCCAGCGCAAACAGACCGAAGCCGATGGCCATAACGCCAAACCCAAGGGCGAAGCTGAGGCCAACCTGCTCTATCGGTAGTTGTAGCAGGACAGCGAGACCGACAAATGCAGCAGCAATAGCCAAGTTTATTTTGTTGGGAATTCTCATCGTGAAGAGATCAAAAAAGGCAGCGATCGTAAGCAGTAATGGAAATATGATCAATAGCCCATTTGCAATCATGTGGTGACCTCCGCTGCTCGTACCGTCCTATGGTTTTGCAGTGGCATTTGCAAAGAAGCTCTTAACACTTGAGGCTTTTATCTCCCAAGATCCCATTATTTACAATTTTAATTGGTCGGTTTCACCAATTCCCACAATTGCAGGTCCGGCTTCGTTTCAGATGCTTGCACGGTGTCATTGACTGGCAGAAAGTCTGAATTGGTGAGCCTTGGAGCGGATACCATCGCAAGAATAGTCAAGGCGACGAGCCCGGAGATGAAAGCGAACTCAACGCTTGCGTTGCCCACGTCTCGCTGGAGGAGACCTTTAAGTAAAGAGAGCATCTAAACACAACTTGTTGTTATAGTTGCATCTGATGCTACTCTTCGCGGCTAAATCTTAGATTGAGTTGTGCACTCAACTTATTCGCGTATTTGGTGCTGCACTCTAAGGTTTCATCAAGAAACGGGCAGCCTAGTAACCGACTTCCAGATTAACCAGGTTTTCAAGCGCCTCGCCCTGTTCAAACCTCTTGATTTGCCGGGCGACATACTCAGAGAGCGCTTGCGGGTCGCTCGGTGCAGCGGAATGCGGGGTTATAATGCAGTTTTTGTGCTTCCAGAGTGGGCTGGTTTGCGGCAGGGGCTCAATTTCAAACACATCAAGGCTTGCTCCTTTAAGCCCACCGGATGTCAATGCGGCATCTATTGCAGCTTCATCCTGCGTCGCGCCGCGTCCGGCGTTGATATAAACCGGACCGCCCAACGCGCCGGTTTGTGGCAGCATGGCTAGTCGTTCTGCGTTTACCAACTTGTGCGTTGCTGCCGTGGAGGGCAGGAGGTTGATCAGAATATCTGTGCGCTTGAGGAAGTCATCAAGATGGTTTTCTCCATAAAAACTTTGAATGCCTTCAACGTTTTTGGGGGTGCGCGACCAGCCTGCAACATCAAAGCCCAGAGATTTGAGTGCTTTTGCGGAACTCAGCCCCAGCTCGCCTAGTCCAAGAACGCCGACACGCACCTCTTTGGCAGCGGGCTGTTTATGGTCTTTCCAGATACCGGCTTCCTGCTGGGCGGCGTATGTAAGATGGTCGCGGTGATGAAAGAGTGTCTGGAAGACGACCCACTCAGTCATGCGGCTGGTGAGATCAGCGTCCACAATGCGCACCAGAGGAAGGTGGGGCAGCTGTGCTAGTGATGTCAGGTGGTCAACGCCTGCGCCCAGCGAGAAGATCACCTTCAGGTTTGGTAGAGCTTCAAAGACGGCGGGGTCGGGCTTCCAGGCGAAGAGGTAATCTACCTTTTCCGGGTCAGACACGCTGCTCTTCCAGCTCTCGATCTTTCGCTTGGGAAGGAGTGCTTGCAGCCGGTCAATCCACTCTGCTTCGTTGACGTTTGTTAGAGACAAGACCAAATTCATACGGCACCCCATTTTTGAGTGTGGTCCGGAAAGTTGCACCCACTGTTCGGACCACTCTGTATTCTATCAATTTTCGTGTTTCGTTTTATTCAGTGTCGACAAAATCAGCAAGCTGTTGGCGCTTCCGATTGACGACAAGACGGGTTACATCCGGACGGCTGTAATGGCCGGTTGGGTCGAAGTTCTGACGCTCACCGCGCACCACGGCGTGGTCCAGCTCGGCAGTGATCAAGATTTCTTTGCCCACCTGTGGCTCAACCACCCAAGATCCGTCCGGAGAGGAGATGCAAGAGCCGCCATTTGCGAGGAAGTCTCCGCTGTTCTCGAGGATCTCGGCACGTTCCAGCGTATCCTGCGGCAAGTCAGTCGGGCGCATGAGGCCGGACACTGAAATCACATAGCTTCTGCTTTCCTTGGCGACAAAGCGTGTTGTATCTTCGGTGTTGTGCAAACCACCCGGCCAAACGGCGACGTGAAGATCTTCTCCTTGCGCGTACAGAGCGGCACGGGACAGGGGCATCCAGTTCTCGAAGCAGTTGAGGCCACCAACCTTGAAGCGGCCCAGCGGGTGGACACGAAAGCCGTTGCCATCGCCCGGAGCCCATGCGAGACGCTCTTCGTAGGTTGGTTGCAGCTTGCGGTGAGTTGAACCGATCTCGCCGTTCTGGTCGATGTAAACCAGTGTGCAGTAAAGGCTGTGCCCGCTTCTGTTTGCGGCCCGCTCCATCACGCCGAGATAGACCGCGATGCTGTGTTTCTTTGCGAGGGCGCAGATGTCGTCAAGGTGGCCTTCTTCGATGACCACGCCTTGTTCGAGGTATTCAGCATAAAATGCTTTTTGCTTTGGGTCGTTGAAGCGTGCACCATCTGTGCGCTCAATCCAGAACGGATAACCCGGCACCAGTGCCTCGCCGAAGGTGACAAGCTGACAGCCTTGTTTGCCAGCCAGTTCGACGGCGTCCGCCACCTTTTTCAGCGTGGCGTCACGCTTCATCCAGACCGGAGCGATCTGTGCCAGTGCAACTTTGATCCGGTCAGATGCAGCGGTGTTCTGTGTTGTGTGGTTAGCTTCTAAAATTTCCATCACGCTCTACTCAGGTGGCAAAGATATCAGCATCACTGGCAAAGGCTTTGAATTCAAGAGCGTTGCCCGAAGGATCTTTAATAAAGAATGTCCCCTGCTCTCCCGGCTGCCCTTCAAACCTGATCTTTGGCTCCAGCAGCCACTCAATGCCTTCCTGTGCTTTGAGGCGGTTTGCCAAAGACTTCCAGTCCTCCATTGGCAACACAACGCCAAAGTGAGGAATTGGAACGGCATCACCATCCACAACACCTGTGTCATCAAGTTGGGCCTGTGACTTTTTGCGAAAGTGCGCGGACATCTGGTGTCCAAACAGGTCAAAATCGACCCACTTGCCTTCAAGCTCGCGGCCCTGCTTGCACCCAAGCACGCCCATATAGAACGCTTTTGTCTTTTCCAGATCATCAATCGGAAATGCCAGATGGAATGGATGCACCATTTTCAGCCTCGCCTTGTAGTTATTCGCAGAACTCATGTTGGAGTTGTTTTAAACTGCCTAAAATCTCATAGATAGGCCAATGACAGTCACATAGACATGAGTTAAACTCATAGTATGAGTCGTCACAGTCTATCGATCACCTCACAAATCCTTGCAGTGCTACCTGTTTTTGATGCAGCTGCCCGCCATGGCAGTTTTACCCGTGCAGCCAGAGAGCTGGGCATTACGCAAGGGGCCGTTTCGCGGCGCATCCAAAATTTAGAGGAGCAGCTGGGGCTTGTGTTGTTTTCCCGGCAGGGCAAGACACTGGCACTCACGCAGGACGGGTTGCTGCTGAGCCAGAAGGCAAAGAGCGCCTTGAAGCTGGTTGAGGATCTGGAGCACGAGCTAAAGGGCTCAGTCTCTGGTCAACTGCGCATCGGTACCCTGCCCTCCCTGGCTAATCTTTGGCTCATGCGGCGGATCAAAGGGTTCACGCAGGACTTTCCCGCGATCAGCATTGATCTTGTTACTATCCCCGCTGATTTTTCTGCAGGGCACAAGGATCCGGTCAACTGGGACCCGTCCAGTGTGGATGTGGCGTTGACTGTTGGGCGGGGCAGCTGGCCTGCATTGGAGAGTTACCGGATTTGCGATGAGGAGATGGTACTTGTTTGTCATCGCAGCCTTCTTGGTGATGCTCAGCCAGAAAACCTGAAAGACTTATTGGAGTTTCCACGCCTTGTTCATTCCACGCGGCTTGGTAGCTGGGATTATTGGGCGCAGGCACACAAACTTTCCAGTTACCTCCCCGGAGATGCCCCTCTTTCCTTTGAGCATTTCTTCATGGTGCTGGAGGCGGCCCGGCAAGGGCTTGGTCTTGCGTTGCTTCCCTCAGTCCTGATCGAGAACGATCTGGAGGACAGGACATTGATTGAGCCGATCCCGGCGCGACATATGACGGGTAACGCCTATTATCTAGTAGCAAGCTCAACAGCGTGGAGGCGTCCGGCGGTCGCAGCACTCAGGGATCACCTCACACAGCGCGCCTAGGTTCTATCTGCGATCAAACTGGAACGGCGATGGCAGTTCATCATCGGCCAGATGCGTTGTTTGCCGGGCGTGTGAGGCTGCTGAAGAAACCTGATCATTCGCCTTACTGCCCAACTGCATTTCGTCAATCTTACGGGCACGATTGCTGATTTTGTCGCCGGAAATCATGATCTGGTCCAGATCCTTATTGGTCTGGGCAAAGTGGGTTTGCAGCTTGGAGACACGCTCGGTCAGCCTGCCAACATCCAGCAGCAGGTTGCCAACTTCGGCCTGAATGAGATGGGCCTGTTCGCGCATCCGGGCGTCTCTCAGGACAGACTGGATCACCTGCACTGCGAGAACAAGTAGGGATGGTGAAACGATGACGACGCGCAGGCGATGGGCCTTTTGGGTCAGGTCGGGAAAGCCTTCGTGGATTTCTGCAAAGAGGCTTTCGGAAGGAACAAACATAAGCGCTGTGTCCTGCGTTTCCCCCGGCAGCAAGTATTTGCCTGCGATGTCTTCCAAGTGTTTGGAGATGTCTTTTCGGAAACGATTGGAGGCCTCTTTCTGCTCCTGCTTGGTCTCTGCATCCTTAATTGCAGCAAAGGCTTCTAACGGGAACTTGGCATCAACCACCAATGGGGGTGCGCCTGTTGGCATATGGATCAGGCAATCAGGGCGGGAACGGTTGGAGAGTGTGCCCTGCAGCGTGAAGCTTGTTGGCGGCAGCGCATCATCAATGATTGCCTCCATGCGCCCTTGCCCGAAGGCACCACGGGACTGTTTGTCATTCAGCACCATCTGAAGGTCCGTCACCTGCCCTGCCAGCTCGCCCATGGTTTTGTTGGCCTTGTCGAGCAGCGCCATACGCTCTTGCAGCCCCGTCAGGCTTGCATGGGTCTGGCGATGGGTTTCCAGAACAGATGCGCCCAGTGTTTTGCCGAGGCCATCGAGACGATCATTGACCACACGCAACAGGTCCGACTGCCGGGAGCCGAAGACTTCTGCCATGGTTTGCATACGGCCTGTCATCTCACTGTTTGAGCGAGCCAATTCAGTCAGTGCAGCTTCCGTGTCCTCTGCCCGCTTTTGCTCCAGTATCGATACACCGCGCACTTTGTTCAGCTTAGCGCGCAGGCTCATGATCCAGATGATCAGCAGCAGGAAAAAAAGCCCGCCACCCACTGTGGCTGCTTGAATAAACGAGAGGGTGAATGCACCGTATGTGAAGACTGTCTGTTCCATGAAACAAACATAGAACACTTTGCAAGGCCGCGAAACCTCTCAGCTTTCTTGGATACACCGCAACCCACACCCTTCAATTGATGGGGAGTACCCTTAAAAAACTCTGGCGAAAAGCATATGGTCTACGCCTTGGCAAATTTCCTAGAAAAGGATATGAAGCCTGAACAACCACGTCGGCCGACCTCACGTTGAGCGGGCAGCTTTGCAACGAGAACAACTTCAAAAGTAATTATGACGATTCGCGAGATTAAATTTGTCCCGGAAACCTGCCTTCGCGAGAAGTGCGCTCCGATAGAAGACATCAACGACGAAATCCGAAAACTTGCCGACGACATGCTGGAAACCATGTATGACGCGCCAGGCATCGGCCTTGCAGCAAGTCAGATTGGCGTCTTAAAACGCATGTTCGTGCTGGATGTTGCAGAGCGTGAGAGCGAAGAAGACCAACACGTCGAAAAAGAGCCGATGGTTTTCATCAATCCGGAGATCACATGGTCTTCTGAAGAGAAGAACACCTATCAGGAAGGGTGCCTGTCTATTCCCGGTGTCTACGAAGATGTTGAGCGCCCAGCAAAGATTCGCGTCTCCTTTCTCAACATTGAAGGCGAGAAGCAGGAGCTTGAAGCCAGTGGGATTCTGGCTACCTGCATTCAGCATGAGCTAGACCATTTGAACGGCGTGCTGTTTATCGACTACCTGTCTCGCCTAAAGCGTGAGCGGATCGTGAAGAAAATGGTCAAGCAGGCAAAACAAGCCTGATTGTTCCTGCATTGCGAGTGGATTAAGCGGCCTTCTTTGGAGAGCCGCTTTTTTTGTTGTTTTTCCCTTGTTCTCACCCAATAGCTGACGCATTAAAGCAGCAACACAAGAATTACAGCCAAGCAGGTCAGCTATGTCATTGCGCGTTATCTTTATAGGTACTCCTGATTTCTCCGTTCCAACACTCTTCGAGATTGTCGGGCAAGGTTGGGATGTGGTCGCTTGTTACTCACAGCCACCACGCAAAGCCGGACGCGGCATGGAGCTGAAGAAGACGCCGGTTCACGAAGCTGCAGAGAGTCTCGGCATTCCTGTCTTCACGCCAACATCCCTGAAAAGCGAAGAGGAACAGGAACGGTTCCGCTCGTTTGAAGCTGATGTTGCGGTGGTTGTGGCATATGGCCTGTTGCTGCCAAAAGCCATTTTGGAAGGCACAGAGCACGGCTGTCTGAATGGCCATGCCTCCCTGCTGCCACGCTGGCGCGGTGCTGCACCGATTAACCGGGCCATTATGGCTGGCGACAAGGCCTCCGGCATTCAGGTGATGCAGATGGAAGAAGGGTTGGATACTGGCCCTGTGTGCATGTCTGAAACCGTTGCAATTACCGAAGACATGACGGCTGGTGAGCTGCATGATCGACTTTCCGCATTAGGCGGCGATCTGATGGTACGGGCGCTTTCTGCCCTGTCCCGTGGTGCTCTTGGCGCTACGCCTCAGACTGATGAGGGTGTGACTTACGCCAAGAAGATCCAGAAGAGCGAAACGCGCATTGACTGGTCACTGCCAGCAGAGCAAGTGCACAACCACATTCGCGGTCTTTCTCCGTTTCCCGGTGCATGGTGCGAGATGGAGTTGGGCGGCAAGAAGCGTGAGCGTGTGAAGATCCTGCGCAGTCATCTGAGCGAGGGGAATGGTGCTGCTGGCGAGGTGCTGGTAGCAGAAGGAAACACTTTGAGCATCGCGTGCGGTTCTGGCGCTATCAAGCTGGTTCTGGTTCAACGGGCGGGCAAGAAAGCGATGTCTGTTGAGGAATTTTTACGCGGCTCTAAGCTTAGCGTCGGAGAAACAGTTTCCTGAGCCAGCTTAATCAGATAGGCTTTCCTTAAGTAACAGTAGGCAGCGCGGAGGCGTCATGGTTGAGTTCCACCAGATTGGAGAGGGTCAGATTGGTCTGCGTGCGCCTGAAAAGAAAGACGAGCCTGCCATTTTATCGCTGCTGGCTCGTGCTTTTGGGCAAAGCAACGAAGCGCGCCTTACCGAACGGCTGCGCGCTTGTGGAGCCCTGATTCTGGAGCGGATTGCCACGGATGATGACGGTAATCTGCTTGGCCACCTCGCCTTATCCCGCGTGACGAGTGTCGATGAGCGACAGCGCCTCAAAATCAGCTGTCTTGCTCCTGTTTGTGTTGACCCTGCCGTGCAGAACAAAGGGGTCGGGACCAAGCTTATTCAAGCAGCGCTGGATGATTTGCAAGGGATGGGCGAAGATCTGGTTCTGGTGTTGGGGTCTCCTGAGTACTACTCCCGCTTTGGATTTGACAGCGAACTGGCAAAAAAGGTGCAAGGGCCGTATTCCGGGCCTATCTTCATGGCCTTGTCGTTTACTCAGGCCGGGCATAAAGACCTGCCCGTTGAAGTTACCTATGCCACGCCTTTTCAGGAGTTTGAGTAGGTTCATTTGTGGCCATCGGGTGATGGTCTGGCCTTGCTCTTTCAAATCTGGTAGTACAGCGCGAAATTTCCGATACACCCTCGCGGGCAAACGCCTATCTCACTCCGGGCACACCGGCTCGCTGTGTGCTCACCTAACCTTTGCAAAGAACAAAAATGCCGCGTTACAAGATTACCATTGATTATGACGGTCGCCCTTTTGTGGGCTGGCAGCGTCAGGACAACGGACCTACAGTTCAGGGTGTTATTGAGCGGGCAATCAAATCTTTCACAGGTGAGACCGTCACCATCGGGGGGGCAGGACGCACCGATTCTGGTGTGCATGCAACCGGACAGGTGGCACATCTGGATCTTGAAAAGGATTGGCCTGCAGAAACGGTCAAGAACGCGCTGAACTTCCATGCGCAACCAGATCCTGTTGCCATTCTGGCCTGCGAGAAGGCCGGACTTGGTTTTGACGCCCGCTTTTCTGCGATCCGCCGTCACTACCGCTACAAGATCGCCAACCGACTTGAGCCGCTGACCCATGATCGCGGACTGGCGTGGTATGTGAAGCCGGAGCTGGATGCGGAGGCCATGAACGAAGCGGCTCAAGTGCTGCTTGGCCACCATGATTTCACGACGTTCCGGCATACACGCTGTCAGGCAAAGAGCCCCTGGAAGACCATGGAGCGCATCTGCGTTTATCGTCAGGGCTATCATGTGTTCTTAGAATGCAGCTCCCGCTCCTTCCTGCACAATCAGGTTCGGTCTATGGTGGGCAGTCTGCGTCTTGTGGGCGAAGGGCGCTGGACCAAAGATGATCTGAAGGCCGCACTTGAGGCGTGTGACAGGCAGGCTTGTGGGCCTGTTGCTGTGCCTGAGGGGCTATACCTTACTCAGGTGGACTATCGCACTCCCGAAGAGGATGAAGCGTCGTTCCTCGCCTATCAGGATAGCCTGAAGAACGTTGCGCCGGATGAAGCCCCAGCGGATGAGGAAGATTAAGCCCTCTTCTATAAGCACCTGAAGAAGCAAACCGGAGGCCGTCCACCTCCGGTTTGCCAAAGCTTTATGTTGCCTCGAAGGTGACAACCCGTTTGTACAGGTGCCACGTGGTGTGCCCGAGCACTGGCAATGTGACCAGCAGGCCGACAAATGCGGGGATCATCGATGCCATCAGGATTGCGGTGATGAGCAGGCCCCAGCCCACCATGACCACCGGACTTCCCGTAACCACTTTGAAGCTGGTGATCATTGCGGTCACGAAGTCCAGCTCCGTATCTAGCAGCATCGGAAAAGACACCACGCTTACTGCGAAGAGCAGCATCGCGAAGAACGCGCCGACTATGTGGCCTGCGAACAGGAAGAGCAGTCCATCTGGCGTTTCAAAGACTGTCTGCGCGAATTGCATAAACGTACCGTAGCCCTTCATTCCCAGAAAGAGAGCCAGCAGCAGGTGGACTTTGAACATCCATAGGAACTGGATGAAGATAACCACGAAGGCCATCCAGGCGATTTCGCCCCGACGTTGCTCCCACATCAGGGTAAACAGCCCGCTCATACGTGGTGTTTTTCCGGCCTGCAGCTGTCTGGATGCTTCGTAAAGCCCGAGCGCTGCAAATGGGCCAAGCAGCAGGAAGCCGCAGGCCAGCGGGTAACTGATGTAGCTCATATCCACCCAGAACGAGAGCAGCGTGACCAGTATGCCGCCGATCATAAAGAACGCGCCAAAGGTCAAACCAATCACCGGCGTTTTCACAAAGTCAAGAATTCCAAGCTTCAGGGAGCTTGTTACATCCTCCAGAGTGACCTGACGAACAATAGGCTTCGCCGGTTTATGTGGCGAGTTTTGCGCACCCACAGGCGCAGTCAGATGATTGTCTGACATTTCCGTCCCTCCCAATTTTCCTCCACGTCAAGTGTGCGCGGAAACTGCGAGGAGCGCTACCGAAAATTTAAAGGGGATGGAGAAAAACCGGTTTGATCAAGCAAATAGACGGTCAAACGATGTGCTGATCAGGATGGACAGGACCAGATCCAGAACCACAAGGCCGATGGCCGTTGAGAAACTGCACTCACCTGCGACACGCGCAATCTGGAATCGGAACCACAGCACCCATCCGATAATGGGGAAAGTCAGCATGACCAGCAAAGCAGACGGGATGATACCTGCCAGATAGAGCAGGTTCAAAAGCGTCTGCGGCAGCAGGATGATCAGTGTGCTCCAGTTCCGGACGATGATGTAGGGGCCATACGTGCGCTTGAGCCCTATGGAACCTGCCAGAACAGCAAGGACAATCGGGAAGGTAACCCAGTCTACAAACAGAGACAGGGTTTTGCCGATGTATAGCAGCGCGCCGCCAGTGGCGATCTCGGCTGCTTCCTGCCCTTGCTCCAGATTAATCTCGAGCATCAGGGACTGCTCTGAGATGAGGCTCAGAAAATAGAAGGGAAGCAGCAGGAAGATGACCAGAAAGGAGCGCCAGAATCCATCTGCAGACAGATCAAACTGCTGCAACGCCTCTGTTTCCCCCTTCATCACCCGCCAGGATGCTATGCAGGACTGCCCGATTTCCTGAATGCCAAGAGCCATCACAAAACACTTTCAGAACACATCAATTTACAACACAAAGGCTGCGATTATTCCAATTAGGAGAGTTGGCATAATCGCCAGAGAAAAGCTAAGCGCATACTCCAGAGCAACCAATCCAAAGGAAATCGGAAGTGATGCTAATGCTACCTGTCTTGCAACTCTAAAATAAACCCAGGATCCAACAAACATAGCAATATAAGAGAGTACAATCCCTAGCTGCTGCGCACCAGTCAAGCGAGTCAACATCTCAACCAGTAATCCCAAACATGCCAAAAGAACTGCGGACCAATTTCGGACGATTATATAGCTACTGTATGTTTCTCTAATTCCAAGATTATTTGAAAATCGACCCGTGATGTAAGCAAATGCCGCCCAATGCAGTACAGGAAAAATCACAACCAATCCAAGGGCGAACAAAAGGAAAATCGCTTCAGTGGTTCCCCAAATAGAAAACTCACCTGTATTCAGAAAACTGATCACTGCTGAAAATAGCGAAATAACAAGATAGCTGGCTACGCCCAGAGCCATTGAAATGGGAAGCGCATAGAATGATCGCCAAAATCCATTAGCAGACAGGTCAAACTGCTGCAACGCCTCCGTTCTACCCATAACTATGTCCCAAGACGCGGTTGTATTACTCCGAATTTCTTGAATGCCAGGAAAAGTCAAAACGCAATTCTCTCAGAATTTTATGCTTGAAAGTAATCTTTCAGGAAGCGGAGGTAGATGTCAGCGAGTTGTTCGATGTCAGCCACAGCAACGTGTTCATCGACCTTGTGCATAGTCTGACCAACCAGCCCAAACTCCACAACGGCACAGTAGTTTTTGATGAAGCGTGCATCGGAGGTTCCGCCGCCTGTTGAAAGCTCTGGTGTGCGGCCTGTAACTGTCTGGATGGAGTTGGACAAGGTCTGAATCAGAGCTTCGTCATGGGTCAGGAAGCTGTCGGTTGCTTCTCTGGCAAACTCAATGCTCCAGTCGAGGCCTTCTGGCGCTGCATCACTCAGCAGCTTCTCGATGTGCTGGCTCAGAGAGCTGACAGACCATTGATCATTAAAGCGAATGTTGAACTTCGCAATGAGGTGCGCTGGAATAACGTTGGTTGCGGTGTTGCCCACATCAACAGTTGTGATTTCCAGATTGGAAGGCTGGAATCGCTCGTTTCCTTTGTCCAGCTCCACTTCAGCAACAGCGCCCAGAAGCTTGAGCATGCCCGGTACCGGATTATCTGCAAGATGCTGATAAGCGACGTGGCCTTGCGTGCCGTTGACCCTGATCGTGCCGGTCAAAGAGCCCCGGCGGCCTACCTTGATTGCATCGCCCAGAGCGTCCGGGTTGGTTGGTTCGCCCACGATGCAGGCATCAAACACGTGCCCCTGCTCTTTGGCCCATTCCAGCAGTTTCACTGTGCCGTTGATGGCCGGGCCTTCTTCGTCACCTGTGATCAGGAAGGAGATCTGGCCGGGGATTCCGTTTGGATGGGCCTTGACGTAGTCGATTGCAGCAGCGGCAAATGCCGCGACGCCGCCTTTCATGTCTGCGGTTCCGCGACCATGAAGCTTGCCGTCTGCAATGGTTCCATCGAACGGACCGTGGGTCCATGCTGCTTCGTCGCCAACTGGCACAACATCGGTGTGACCGGCGAACACGAAGTGCGGTTTGCCTGTGCCGATGGTGGCAAACAGGTTATCCACGTCCGGCGTATTCTCGTCAGAGAACGTCACGCGGGAGACGTTGAAACCGGCGTCTGCGAGCAGTTTTTCGAGTGTGGAAAGTGCACCGCCTTCAGCTGGGGTGACACTTGGGCAGCGGATAAGGTCGCGGCAGATTTGTACCGCAGGAGCAAGCATATCAGTCATGCCCCGAGATGTAGCTGCGCCGCGCCGGATGGTCAATCACGAGTTGCTAGAACTTCGTGATTTTCATCGGCCTATTGCGCAGCAAATTCTCAATAGAGCAGCTTACTTTTTGGGGCGAATCGGACGGCTGTTTGGCGTAGGGCCGTACTTGTTCGGTCCTTCCTGGGTCTTCAGGAAGCCAACTACAATTGGCACAATCAGATTGAGGAAAGGCAGGAAGAGTGTCAGTGCCACAAAGCCCGTGATGCCGCGATCCTGCAAGCGTTTCATCACCAACATGAATACGATGAAGTTTGTAAAGAGCAGGAGCGGATATAGTAACGGATTGGTGGACAGCATGTCGTTGTAGATCTCTGCCAGTGGCAGTTCCGTGGTGCCAGAGGTGATGTAGGTTTCCTGCATGGAACCGACTGTGATGTTCAGGGCAATGAACAAAATGCACCAGATCAGGCCAAACGCCAGCCAATATGGCTCACGGGAGATGCGTCCAAATGGGCTGAAAAACAACCAAAACAGGCTTGTTGGCGGACTTTTTTGTTCTGGCATTATTTGATCGCTTGAAGCAGCAGCCCTGTCATAAAACAGGCGAGACCACTTCAATCCCTCATATTCTTTTGTGTCATTATCCGAAAACCGTCCCCCCACCTTAGGGAATACGCTTTAAGAAATCTCAGTTCGCAAGGATGTACGCACATTGCGAGCCGCTTTCAAGAGGGGTGATGCAGCAAGACACATATGGCGGGAAGATATCTTTCCCGCCACTACGCAAAATATTGATTTCAGCCAGTCCTGCTGATCAAGCTCCGACCTTTGCGGTATCCAGATATCCGCTCAGCGCATTGGTGCAGTTGATGCCCAGATCACCGACGGCGTACCCCCCTTCCATAACAAACAAGGTGGGTTTACCCAGCTTGGCGATGCGGCTGCCAATCTTGGTGAAGTCATCGGTTTTCAATTTGAACTGGGAGATCGGATCGTTTTCATAAGGGTCCATCCCCAAAGAGATCACGATGACGTCAGGAGCAAACTTCTCGATAGTCTGGCAAGCGTCTTCCAAGGCAACTTCCCACATGTCCCATGTAGAGCCATGCGGAAGAGGATAGTTGTGATTGTACCCTGCCCCCTCTTTCAGGCCGCGTTCGTTGGCGTGGCCGAGGTAATAGGGGAACTCGACTTTCGGGTCCGCATGAATGGAGAGGAACTGCACGTCTGCACGGTCATAGAAGATGGCCTGCGTGCCGTTACCGTGATGATAGTCCACGTCGAAGACTGTAACCTTGCTCACCCCTTGATCGCGCAGGTGCTGGGCTGCTATGGCCGCGTTGTTGAGGAAGCAGTAGCCGCCATATAAGCGGCGGTGGGCGTGGTGCCCCGGAGGACGGCAGAGTGCGAAGGCGGAGTTGTCACCGGAAAGGAGCAGATCAGCGCCCGTTAACGCCGTTTCAGCGCTCTTGCGTGCTGCCACCCAAGTATGTTCGCCCATGGGCGAGCCAGCATCGAACGAGTAGAACCCGAGTTTCCCGTCAATCTGGTCGGGAACAATATCGTGTCTGAGGCCGTGGACCGGCCAGACGAATGGGAAGGCCTCTTGTTCCGTGCGCCCTTCCGCCTGCCAAAGCTCCCAAAAATCCTGCAGGAACCTGATGTAATCGGCATCATGTACCTTTAGGATTGGGTCCAGAGAAAACTCTTTTGGCACAAGTACCTCACCGAACCGGGCTTTCTTGAGGTGCTCAAGAACGATTTCGGCACGAGAGGGTGTCTCGTTGGCGGGAACCAGTTTCCCGTCCGAGATTTCGTTGGCTGGAGCGTGCAGCAGCTGATCAGGCGAAAAGATGGTCTTCACTATTAACGTCCTTTACAGGGCCTGATGCACGTCTTGCCTTAGTACATCAGATGAAACGGTATTCTGTTGTTTGTTGATAACGCTCAGTTGGCTGAAGCGTGGAACATGCAAATTCTTCGTGGTTTGGACTGTCGGGCCAGCATTGCGGCTCCAGACAAAGGCCTGCCCGGGGGCCATACATTTTGCCGCCGAACCCGGATACCGGCGTGTTGAGCGAGCTGCCATCGTAGAACTGGATACCCGGCTCGGTTGACCAGACTTCCATCTTGAGCTCGGTGTCTGGCTCAAACACAACGGCAGACAACTCTGGCTTTTTCAGACGGAACTGTCTGAGGCAGAAGTTAGTGTCGAAACGGGTGTCCTGCTCATCCTGTATCTGGCGTAGCTCGCGGAAATCATAGGGCGTACCAGCCACATCAACGATTTCCCCCGTGGGGATCAGGTCTTCGGAGACAGGAAGGTAAGAGCGCGCCGGGATCATGACCTGGTGTTTTGTGATATCCGTATGATCACCCAGATTGAAGTAGCTGTGATGGGCCAGATTCAGCAGTGTCGGCTTGTCAGAGGTCCCGGAAAACTCGATGCGGAGCGTGTCGTCTTTGGTCAGGGTGTAGCGGCAGGTGACATTCACCGTGCCAGGGTAACCTTCCTCTCCATCAGGAGAGACAAGCGACAGCAGGACGCTGTCACTGCTAGCTTCTTCAATGTTCCAGACCCGATGCGCAAAGCCTTTATGGCCGCCGTGCAGATGGTGTCGTCCACCTTCGTTGACCGTGAGCTGGACCTTGTCGGAGCCGATTGAGAAGCAACCATTTGCGATGCGGTTGGCACATCGCCCCGCAGTGGCTCCAAAATGTGGTGAGTGAAGCTCATAATCGCGCAGGTTATCGAAGCCAAGCGTGAGAATGCGATCCCCTAAGCATAGTTTTTGGACTGTTGCTCCGTAAGTGAGGATACTTGCGCTGAGGTTTCCACCACGCAGTGTCACTTCTTTGACAACTTGCCGGTTCTCCAGTTCACCAAAATCACGAATGGCCACCGCATTTCCTTTCTATTACTGACCTGCCTCCCTTCAGGTCATTCATTGCGTACCAACCTCCTATGAAACGAGGATTAGTACAAGCAAGACAAAAGGATACCGTCCATTCAAGGGCCGTTGGAAGCAGAGTTCATTTTTATTGCTTATCTTGGTGTGATCACGAGTTCTTTGTTTCCAAGCGTGATCTTGCCAAGTCTGTTCAACGCAGACATTCCCAGAAGTACCTGCGAGAGTGCTTCATCTTTAAGGATAAGACTTTTAACGTTACGTATATGAATTGAGCCCAAATAGAGGTTTGATATAAAGGCTGTTGCCCCCGAGGTGATGCCATTTGCCGTGCGCACTTCGACTGTGAAGTCCTCATTGCCAACTCTTATGCCTGCTTTGCGGGCAACACTCTGCGGAATTGCGAGGAGACTGGCACCTGTATCAATCAGCGCTTTGGTCTTGTGACCATTGATTTTGATTGTAGCTATGAAGTGGCCATTGGAAGACTTGCGAATTCTGGTGAGGCGCTTTGAAGGGGGTTCGGTCCCGCTCTCAGGCTGGGTCTCATAAACTTCCACAACGCCTAGCAAGCGGTCTTCTAGCACCTGAGGGATGATAAGAGCGGCGCACATAACAATAGCCGCCAACCAGATATAACGTTGCACGTGCGCCCCCGTTCCTTGCAGGCAGTGTCACACCTCAACTTTACAAGTGCATCAAGATATCGCCCGGAATTTTGCCCATTACTTTTTACAGGTATACCGTCGGGCCGAAGAAAAAGGCAAGTATTCTCATTCAAGCGCAAGGCTATCGGAGACCACTCCGGAAATCAGGTGCAGGCAAGTGCGGCAGCAAACTCTGCCATGCGCCCTGCATCGAGGCGACCATCAACCCGAACACCACTGCAAACATCGACACCGTAAGGCTTTACTGTCTCAATGGCCTCGATGATGTTCTTGGGTGTCAGGCCACCTGCCAGAAATACCGGAATATCAAGTTTCTCAACAAAATGGCGGCTCAAGTCCCAGTCGTGGGCTCGGCCTGTTCCGCCAAGTACGTCATTCGCAGGGGAACCGGAATCGAGCAGGATCGCATCTGCGACACGGCTGTATTCCTGAGCGATTTCAAAGGAATAGTCGTCCTCGACATGAACGACCTGTACAATGCGCGTACAGGCCGGCAAGTCCAGACGCAGTTCTGCATATTCGCTTAGGTCAATCGGACTAACGATCTGAACCGTGTTGGTTCCACATGTCAGAACATGTTCGACAATATCTTTTGCAGATGTGCGTGAGGTCAGAAGCCAGGTCGCAACGGGAGGTGGCACCTGCCGTGCGATATGATGAATGAGGTCATCTTCAATCACACCGGGGCCGGAAGGCATGTGGGCAACAAGGCCGATAGCATCGGCACCGCAAGCAACAGCGGTGGCTGCTTCGTCCGCTGTTGAGATACAACACACTTTCATACGGGTACGAGCTTTGATCGACATTCCATCAACCCCTTATGCGCCTGACCTTACAAAACAGGCTAAACCTCATAAAGGACGAATACACAGTTTCGAGGTGCGCATCGTCTCTGATATTTCTGTCTATCTTTCTTATGGGTGCACTGCAAGAAAAAGGCGCCAGACTTGATGCCTGACGCCTTTCATTAAACCAATGCAGTTTATTTTGTACCGTACATCCGGTCACCGGCATCACCCAGACCCGGGATGATGTAGCCCTTCTCGTTGAGCTTTTGATCGATAGCGGCGGTGTAGATCGGCACATCAGGGTGTGCTTCGTTGAAGCGAGCAACGCCTTCAGGAGCTGCCAGCAAGCATACGAACACCATGTTCTTCGCGCCGCGCTTTTTCAGGCGCTCAACAGCAGAAATCGCGGAGTTTGCAGTTGCCAGCATTGGGTCAACAACAATCACCAGACGCTCTTCCAGCTCCTGAGGGGCCTTGAAATAGTATTCAACGGCTTCCAGAGTTTTTGGGTCGCGGTACAGACCAATGTGCGCAACGCGAGCAGACGGGATCAGCTCTAGCATGCCTTCGAGCAGGCCATTACCGGCGCGCAGGATGGAAGCAAAGCAGAGCTTTTTACCAGCCAAAACAGGTGCTTCCATCTCAGCAACCGGAGTGTCGATGGTCTGGGTGGTCATCTTCAGGTCGCGTGTTACTTCGTAGCACAGCAACAAAGAGATCTCGCGCAGCAAACGGCGGAAGTCCTGCGTCGGAGTTGATTTTCTCCGCATGTGGGTCAGCTTGTGCTGGACTAGCGGGTGTGCGATTACAGTTGCGCCGGACATCGTGTTCCTCTTTTTCAACCCCGTCGGGTTTTGTATGTGCAGCCGCCTTTTGTCAGCATGTACATGGCAGTGCGTGTATTAAATTAGGCACCTGATTTTCTCGGGTGCAATTGATTGCAGGTTCCGGATCAGAAAACCGTCCCATCACTGATGACCATCAGGGGTGGAGATCCATCACCTCGTTTCTCCAGGGCAATCTGTCGTCCCGCAGCCCAAGTTCCGCCTTCCAGCACACATGCCAATGGCAGCTGATCCCGCGATACGGACAAATCCGCCCGAATCCAGTCTGCAAGCTTATCGAGGAGAGCAATTGTGAGCGCTCTCCATTCAACAATCAGCTCGCTACTTACTTCATGTCTGTTCAGTGATTGTATCGGATCTTTCAGGCGGAGCACGCCTGTGTCCATGAACAATCCACCATTGCGATATTCCGCAAGGCCAGTCAGACCATCAATGTTTGCCATCTCAATACCAGCCCACGAGAGAGGTTCAACTAAAGAATAAGCAATCCATTGAGAAAGTTTGTGAAGAGGCACCAAATTGTCGGTTTTATCCTGAGCTGTAACTTTGGAATGACGCCATGTGTCGCCAAGGATCACCCCATCAATCTGCTCACGATTGGGCCAGACCGGCCCTAAGCCATCCAGAACCACTTCCAGAATGCGCTCTGCATCGAGCGGACCTTTCTGGCCTTCCTCATAAAGAACATCAAAAAGCCCGCCCGGACGTGGCTCTTCTTCTTTGCCGAACAGGTCCGGACGCAGGGATACAGCCTCACCCAGACGGTTCAGCAATGTGAGGCGGCCATCCAAGCCGATGAGCTGGTTCGTGTCGGTTACCTGCAGGCCTTCGATAAGTTCATCCTTGTCCAGCCGGAACAAGGTTATGGCATCTGCCCGAAGCGGGTCTAACGGTTCATCGGAGAAGAAGCCTGCGGAGAACATGGCGAGGGAGCCAACTGCCAGACCTTCCGAGCATGTGAAGGTCTCGCCGGTGATAGCCTCATGATACTTCCATTTGTCGCCAGCGGCAGCGTCGAGCAATGCGGAGACGATTGCTAAATCAAACGCAGTCCGGCCCATACCCCGCACATCGGAGAAGCGACGCGCTCCAGCCAGCATGGCCCAACGGTCAACGCCGCCGGTCTCGAAATGACGCCAGCGGGCATGAAACGGGATCTGCCTGTCGGGATAGGTGTTATCAGTCGCTGCGAGTGTTCTGCGAGCAGCTTCTGCCAGGTGCGATAGATCGACGGCAAAGTGCTCAAGTTCGCCCTGTAGCCCCAGCTCCAACAGCATATGTGAGCGTTCGCGTACCGCTCTTGCATTGAGCAAGGACAAAGCTTGCGATGCCTGCATCTCCATCTTCGTCGGTTCCTGTCGTTTTGCCTGATGAGGCCTGTAAAGCGCTCAAATTTTAGTTTCACCGGGTTCAGCGAAGTCTGGTTGCCCAGCTTATACATGAGAGCTGGAGGTGATCAAACAGATCCTCTGTTCCTCAGAGATTTTCCTGCTAAGAACCATTCTCCGCTTCTGATCACTACACACTAAAGCCCGCGCCTTTTTATGGAGGCACGGGCTATTTTTAGCTACACTCTCAAGTTTGGAGCACAAGCAAGCCAGCTTCGCCAGTCTTGCCGCTTATTATGCCCACCTCAACTCAGGAAGAAACTCATGCGTCGGCTGTGAGAGTTTCTAACCGCTTGAGAAGAATGCTACGGGTTTCCTCATCAACGAAGGCTGCTTCCAGTGCATTCTTGGTGATGGACTTCTGGACGTCGTAAGTCCAACCAAACACACGAGAAGTTTCAACGTACTCATGACCAAGTGTGGTGCGGAAGAATGGCGGATCATCGGAGTTCAGGGTGATGCGAACGCCAGCCTGACGGAGCAGGTTCACCGGATGGAAGCGCAGGTTTGAGTAGACGCCGAGCGCAATGTTGGAATGTGGGCACACTTCGAGAGTGATTTCCTCATCCACCAGCCGCTGGACCAGTGCTTCATCTTCAACGGCGCGGACACCATGACCAATACGTGTGATCTTCAGGTAGTCGAGTGCATCACGCACACTTTCAGCGCCGCCGAACTCACCGGCATGTGCTGTCAGGCCGAGACCTGCTTCACCCGCCATGGCGAACGCTTTAACGAAGTCCTTTGCCGGACCGATACGCTCGTCACCTGCCAGACCGAAACCAGTGACCAGTGGGTGCGGGTTGTCGATCACGGCCTTGACCGCAGCTTCAACGGATTCAGCGCCTTCGTGACGGACACCGAGCGGCACCAGGCGACCTTCGATACCAGTGTCTGCCTTTGCACGCTCCAGACCAGCCACAATACCTTCCAGATAGGATTTGTAGCTCAGGCCTGCTTTGACGGCGTGGTCAGGGGAGATGAAAACTTCCGCGTAGATCACACCTTCAGCTGCGAGCATCTTGTAGTAGGTTTCCGCCAGCTCAGCGTAATCGCCTGGGCGACGGAATAAGGATGCAGCTTCATCATACTGTTGAATGAAGGTTGTAAAATCATGCCAGCTGTAGGCTCCGTTGGCGTCAAACAGATCACCAAGGTCTACATCATAGCGTTGAGCCAGCTTTCTTACGAGCGTTGGGGGTGCTGCGCCTTCGATATGGCAGTGCAATTCAGCACGCGGCACCACATTTTGCATTGGTCTCATTTCTTAAAATCCGTGCATTGGCTTGTCTTTAGCCCGAACAATCCAGTTGTCATCCGACCATTTCGCCGTACCGTCTACCATATGCAAGGCATAAGCGTGACGGGATTTATCGGACCGGTTGGGTGCAGATTTGTGTGGCACCAGACCGTGGAGGATAACAAGGGTCCCTTTGGGGGCGACAAGTGGAGCTGCATCATCTGCAGATTTCTCGAGTGGGGTTTCGTCCAGAGACTCCATCACCAAGCCTTCACCGTTGTAATGAAAGCGTTTGCGCAGTGGTCCTTTGTGACCACCCGGCACGCCATACAGCCCGCCATTGGTTTCATCCGCATCTTCCAGAGCGAACCAGAAACCGGTGCAGGTCAACGGTGTTGTGTGAAGGAATGTGGAGTCCTGATGATTGTTTACTTCACCGCCAATGTGAGGCGGTTTGAAGATGTACATGGACTGGGCAAGCAGAGGCTCTGCCAGCCCAATATCTTTTGCAACACGCTGCATTTTCGCAGAGCGTGAAAACTGCTCAAACACCGGGTCATAGTCATGCAGAGCATGGCCAACTTTGTTGAGTGCCTGATGTTTGTCCTTGGTCAGAGCACCGTTGTCATCAAATGCCTCAGCCTCGAAGAAGAAACGGATCTTATCGCCGCTTTCGCGGAAATAGGCATCCTTCGCATGGGCCTGCGCATTTGTTTCAAACACTGACGCGACGGTTGACGGGTCGAACTCGTCAATCAGCCGGGTCATCCGTGCTTTGAGTTGGTCGCATTCTTCCGGAGAAGCAAATCCTTCAAGGATCAGGAAGCCATCTTCTTCAAACGCCTGCTTCATCTCAGGCGTTAAACTTCCATCTTGTTGTGCAGTAAACTTACGTGCCTGCATGTTGCATTCCCCTCTTATGTAACACGACGGATGCCTCTCCTTGCACCCCTTAACGATTGCAATTTCTAAGCAATTCGGAAATATATCGCGCTACACTAAACTGGGCAAACACCGTTTGCCCAGTTTATTTTTTTTTAAATCCCTCAGTGGATTTAAAGAAAGCTATTTCCGTTCTCGCCCGCTGCAATGCCAAGGTGCTTGGCTACGGTTTCACCGATATCAGCAAAAGTCGGGCGTTTTCCGATGTTGGACCCCTGCTCGCCTTTTACCAATGCCAGAACAGGCACGTGCTCACGGGTGTGGTCTGTGCCTTTCCAGGTTGGGTCACAACCGTGGTCAGCAGTCAGAATGAGCAGATCGCCATCGTTCATCTTTTCGATCATCTCTGGCAAACGCTTGTCAAAGTGCTCCAGAGCTGCAGCATAGCCCGGTACGTCACGGCGGTGACCGTAAAGCATATCGAAGTCGACGAAGTTGGAAAATACGAGGTCTCCGTCTTTCGCCAGATCCATTGCTTCCAGAGTCCGGTCAAAGAGCTGATCGTTGCCAGCACCCTTCAGCAGTTTGGTAATACCCTGTGCTGCGTAAATGTCCGAGATCTTGCCGACTGCAATCACCTGACGGCCAGCATCTTCCAGACGGTCCAGAACAGTTGGAGCCGGAGGAAGAACAGAGTAGTCACGACGGTTTGGTGTCCGCTCGAAGCCAGCTTCAACTGAGCCAACAAACGGACGGGCAATCACACGACCGATGTTGTATTCGTCAACCAGCTTGCGGCACTTCACACAAAGATCGAGCAGACGCTCAAGGCCGAACGTCTCTTCGTGAGCAGCGATCTGAAGAACACTATCTGCGGAGGTGTAGAGGATCGGCTTGCCGGTTTTGACATGCTCTTCACCGAATTCCTCGATGACAACCGTCCCGGACCCATGTGTCAGGCACAGAACGCCCGGCAGTTCGCCAACTTCGATGATTTTTTCGATCAGTTCCGCAGGGAAGGATGGGTTTTCATTCGGGAAGTAGCCCCAGTCAAATGTGACTGGCACGCCAGCGATTTCCCAATGGCCCGATGGTGTGTCTTTGCCGTTGGAGACTTCAGCAGCGAAGCCCCAATTGGCTTCCGGAGTGCCCGAAAAATCCAGACCTTTGATAGCTTTGCCAGTGGATGCACGAGCGGCAGCGCCCAGTCCAAGACGATCCATGTTTGGCACGGAAAGAAGACCGCTACGCAGACCTTCTTTATCGCCTTTGCCTTCTGCACATGCATCAGCAATGTGACCGAGGGTGTCGGAGCCGACATCGCCAAACTTGTCAGCGTCGTCGGCAGCGCCGATACCGAAGCTGTCGAGTACACACATAATTGCGCGTGGCATTCGCGTTTCCTTCGTTTTGGAGGACAGCTCTCAATCAGATAATGTCTGCTCTAATAGAGGTGAGAGGCTGTCCTGCCAGTTAATTATTGCTGCGCGGATTAAGGCGCAATACGGTCACGAACTGTGGCGAACTCTTTGACGTCCGCTGCAGAACCGAAGGAGTATGCGTCACGCAGAACTTTTTCTGCGCGCTCAACCTGATCTTCGGTGTGTGCGTGGATCACAGCGATTGGAGTTTCGCTGTCGACAGTTGTGCCAACACCAGCGATATCTGTCAGACCAACAGCAGGATCAATTTCATCCGCTGCGGCACGACGACCACCACCAAGTTCAACAACTGCAAGACCAACGGCGCGTGCATTCACACCAGTGACCAGAGATGCTTCCGGAACATGAACCGCGCGCTGGATCGGAGCCTTGGCAAGGTATGCTTCCGGCTTTTCCATGAAGTCGTTTGGACCGCCGAGTTCACCGACCATTTTGCCGAAGATTTCAGCTGCCTTACCGGAGGTGAAGGCTTCTTCCATCTTCTTCTTACCGTCATCAACGGAGTCAGCAAGACCAGATGTAGCAAGACCTTCTGCACCGATTGCAACGGTCACATCCCACAGACGGTTGTCAACGTGAGTGCCTTTGAGGAAGTCAACAGCGTTCTGAACTTCGATCGCGTTACCAGCAGCAGATGCCAGAGACTCGTTCATGTCGGTCAGCAACGCAGTGGTTTTGAGACCCGCACCGTTTGCAACAAGCACGAGGCTTTCTGCCAAAGCTTTCGCATCTTCATAGTTTGCCATGAATGCGCCGGTGCCCCACTTAACGTCGAGAACCAAAGTTTCAAGGCCAGCAGCGAGCTTCTTGGACAGGATGGATGCAGTAATGAGATCAATGCTCTCAACAGTCGCGGTCACATCACGGATACCGTAGAAGCGCTTGTCAGCAGGTGCCAGGTCACCGGTCTGGCCGATGATTGCACAGCCAACGTCACGAACAACCTTGCGGAACAGTTCGTTGGATGGTTTTGCGGTGTAGCCTGGAATGGTTTCCAGTTTGTCCAGCGTACCGCCGGTGTGACCGAGGCCACGACCAGAGATCATTGGAACAGCAGCACCGTTTGCAGCCAAAGCAGGAGCGAGCATCAGAGAAACGTTGTCGCCAACACCACCGGTGGAGTGCTTGTCAACGATTGGCGCGTCGATGTCGGACCAGTCGAGAACGTCGCCACTGTCGCGCATGCCAAGTGTCAGAGCAACACGCTCGTTCACAGTGAGACCATTAAAAAACACAGCCATTGCCAGAGCAGCAATTTGCCCCTCGGTTACGCTATTGTCGGTGATGCCCTTTACGAAGAACTGGATTTCTTCTTTGCTAAGGACTTCGCCTTGACGTTTCTTACGAACGATTTCTTGAGGAAGCATATCAGTAGGTCTCTTTAGTGGTGGTGTCACGGTCTTCGATGCCTGCAAGCACTGCATCAAGCAGGCCACTTGCGCCAAAACGGAACGTTGCTGCAGATACCCAGTTGCTGCCCATCAGTTCGTCAGCCAGTTTGAGGTATTCAGCTGCGTCTTCTACGCTGCGCACACCACCAGCTGGCTTGAAGCCAACAGTGCGATGATCTTCCTTGGAAGTTTCACGCAGAACATTGAGCATGATTTCGGCTGATTCCAGAGTTGCGTTGACCTTCACCTTACCTGTCGAGGTTTTGATGAAGTCTGCGCCCTGCGCAATTGCAACTTCAGATGCGACGTGGATCAGACGAGGATCCTTCAGCTCACCAGTTTCAAGGATAACCTTAAGCAATGCTGGAGCAGGAATTGCTTTACGCACCTGTTTGATCTGATCTTCAGCGAAACCACGACGGCCTTCAGCGAATGCGCGATATGGCATGACGAGGTCAATTTCGTCCGCGCCGTCTGCGAGAGCCTGCTTGGTTTCTTCGATCACTGCAGCTGTGTCTTCACCGCCAGCAGGGAAGTTCACAACAGTCGCGATGCGGACCGGTGAGTTCTTCAGCAGTTCAGCAGCCTGCTTTACAAAGCGAGGCCAGATGCAGATAGCTGCAGTGTAACCATAAGGTGTAGTGGAGCGCTCAATAAGTGCTGCTACATCTTCTGCAGTACAATCATCATTCAGGTTGGTTAGATCGATTAGTCCTAGAGCACGCTTTGCTGTTTCTTTTATCGATGCTTCGGTCATTTTGCCAGTTTCCTTCAAGCCATGTTTTTGAGGAAGGCACGCAAAATCTTTTTGATCTTGGCCGCTCCAAGCGGGGCCATTTCCTTAGTTTCATCATGAGAGAGGCCGTGGGCTTGTAGGCCAGCTCCCATATTGGTGATGGTGGAGATTGCTGCGACGCGCATGCCAAGGAAGCGAGACATGATCACTTCCGGAACGGTGGACATGCCAACGGCATCAGCACCGAGCACCTGAGACATGCGAATTTCTGCCGGGGTCTCGAAAGACGGTCCGGAGAACCACATGTAGACGCCCTCTTCGAGATCTTCACCAACTTGAGCAGCTGCTTTTTTGAGCTGCTCACGAAGCTCTGGATCATATGCGGCGGAAAGATCGAGGAAACGGCTCTCGTCTTCTTCGCCGATGAGTGGGTTCAGACCAGACCAGTTGATGTGGTCGTTGATCAGCATTGGAGAACCCGGTTTGATATTTTCACGCAGGGAGCCTGCAGCATTGGTTGCAACGATTGTTTCACAACCAAGTGCCTGAAGTGTTTCAAGCGGAGTGCGCATCACGGATGGATTGCCGCTCTCATAGTAGTGTGCACGGCCGGACAGAATAACAACCGGAACACCTTCCAAAGTGCCTGCAACAAGCTCGCTTGCGTGCGCAGTAACGGATGAGACTGGGAAACCTGTGAGGCGGTTATATGGCACGCGAACCGCGTCTTCGACTTCTTCAGCAAGAGAACCCAGACCAGAACCGAGGATCATTCCAACTTTATAATCACCTGGGCGAGCAGCGCGTACAATATCCGCTGACTCTTTACCAAATCCGCTCATAATCAATCCTCAATCTGTTCATTCAATTCAAAGCCAGCAGGCAGCAGTTCTTCCATGGTGAAGGTTCTGCGCAGACCTTCCAAATTGGCAACATGGATCTTGATCTGCCGATTGCTTGCAAATTCTGAAAGTTTTTGACGGCAACCACCACATGGTGTGCACAGCGCGGCGTCCGCGATCACTACAACCTCGTCAATCTTGGTGGAGCCAGCACGGACCATTGCCGCGATTGCTCCGCCTTCAGCACAGGTGCCTTCCGGGAAAGCGCCGTTTTCGACGTTGCACCCGGAGACTAATTTGCCATCAGTGGTGAGCAATGCAGCGCCCACCTTGAAGTTGGAGTATGGCGCGTAGGCGGTTTCTCGGGCCGCCTTCGCTTCTTCAAAAAGCTTATCAAACGCACTCATTATTATTTTCCTTATGTACGCTCTTTAACGTATGGGATACCAGATGCTTTCGGTGGGATTGCGCGACCGATAAAGCCTGCAAGAAGAACCACAGTCAGCACGTAAGGCAGAGCCTGGAAGACCTGAACAGGAACCTCACCAATTCCAGGAATTTCCTGACCCTGAAGACGAATTGCCAATGCATCCAGGAATCCGAAGAGAAGGCATGTGAACATGGCGTTCACTGGCTTCCACTTTGCAAAGATTAGAGCTGCCAGAGCAATAAAGCCCTTACCCGCGCTCATATCCTTGATAAAACCAGCGCCCTGCGCAACAGACAGGTAAGCACCGGAGAATCCGCAGAGAATACCACAGATGATCGTTGCCCTGTAACGTAGCAGTGTTACTGACAGACCGGCTGTATCAGCTGCAGAAGGGTTCTCGCCAACAGCACGCAGACGCAGACCAAAGCGGGTTCTGAACACAATCCACCAGACCAGCGGCACGGCAGCGAAAGATGCATATACCAGGATGTTGTGACCGGAGATCAGGTTTGCGTAGATTGGGCCGAACACCGGGAAGTCCGCCAAAGCATCAGCAAATGGAAGCTCAATGTTGTTGAACCGGCTTGCACTATCCAATGCAGGCGTACGACCACCTTGTGAGAACCACGCCTGACCAAGCAATACTGTCAAACCAGCTGCAAGGAAGTTGATCGCAACACCGGAAACCACCTGGTTGCCGCGCTGGGTAATAGATGCGTAACCGTGTATCAATGCCAACAGGACAGAAACGAAGATACCAGCCAGCAAACCGATCCATGGGCTCTGGAATACGTAGGCGGCGGCGGCGGCAGCAAATGCCGAGCCGAGGATCTTCCCTTCCAGACCGATATCTACGATACCGGAGCGCTCTGAGAATAGGCCTGCAAGGCACGCAAACAGAAGAGGAGTTGACAGCCGGAACGTACTGTCGAGAACAAGAATAATTGTGTCTAACATGTCCGTCTCCTTAAGCTTCTGCTGTGTCTGAAGAGAAGCGATCGAAGAACGCTACGACTGCTGGTCGGAACATATGCTCCAGAGCACCAGCGAAGAGAATGACCAGTGCCTGAATGACTACGATCATATCGCGAGAGATTGTCGGGATTTCGAAGGCCAGTTCTGCCCCGCCCTGATAAAGCAAACCGAAGAGCATGGCTGCGAGAATAATTCCGATCGGGTGCCCTCGTCCCATCAGCGCTACCGCAATACCTACGAAGCCAGCACCACCTGCAAAGTCGAGCAGCAGACGGGTTTGCTCACCCATCACAACGTTGATGCCCATGAGGCCTGCAAGCGCACCGGAGATCAACATGGTGATAATCGTGATGCGTACCGGAGAAATACCGGCATAGGCTGCTGCGTCCGGGTTCTTACCAAAGCTGCGGATTTCATAGCCGAGTTTGGTGTGCCAGATGAGAAGCCAAACCACCACACAAACTGCAAGAGCGAGGAAGAACGCCAGGTTCACCGGAGACTGACCGAAGTCGAAGCTGGTGAAGACGTTTCTGAGAAGCGGAAGCTGACCGCCTGCCTCGAAGTTGCGAGAGGATGGAGACATGGTCCCCTGAGGGATCAGGATGTTTGACAACAGGTACACCATCAACGCAGATGCGATGAAGTTGAACATGATTGTCGTGATCACGATGTGAGATCCGCGCTTCGCTTGCAAGTAAGCCGGGATGAACGCCCAAGCTGCCCCGAAGAGCGCGCCGCCTGCAATGGCAAACGGGAATGTGACCCACCATGGAATGAAGCGGTCGAGCGCAAGACAAGCCAGCGCGATACCCAGACCGCCTACGTAGGCCTGACCTTCTCCACCAATGTTAAACAGACCGGCATGGAAGGCGACTGCCACGGCCAAACCGGTAAAGATAAAGTTGGTTGCGTAGTAGAGGGTATAGCCAATGCCCTCACCATAACCCAAGGCGCCCCAAACGAGCCATTTAACAGCTTCGAATGGATCTTCGCCGATGATTACAACTACCAAGCCAGAAACGATGAATGCCGCGATCAGGTTGAGGGCCGGTAGCAGACCGAAATCAACCCAACGAGGAAGTTGCCCCTTACTCATTTCTGTGTTCCCCCAAATGTCAGGTCAAAGCAAATATTATTATAAAGCAGGGTGTTCATGATCATTCTGCTGCCTCTTGATTGACACCAGCCATGAGAAGGCCAAGATCCTGCTCTGTTGCTTCTGGCCCACGCTCACCGACCACGTTGCCATCAAACATGACAATGATGCGGTCTGAGAGAGAGCGAATTTCGTCTAGTTCCACGGATACGAGAAGGACTGCTTTGCCCTGCGCCCGCATATCCATGATCCGGTTGTGGATGTACTCAATCGCACCGATGTCCACGCCGCGGGTTGGCTGACCGATCAGAAGAACGTCCGGGTCACACTCAATCTCACGTGCCAGAACGATTTTCTGCTGGTTGCCGCCAGAGAACTTCGCAGCTGTCATTTCGGTGGTTGGTGGGCGAATGTCGTATTTCTCGATACGTTCTTTGGCTTCCTTGCGGATTGCGTCCCTATCGAGGAACATGCCCTTGGAGTATTTCGGTTCGCGGTGGTAGCCCAGAATGGAGTTTTCATACTCTGAGAACTGGTTGACCAAGCCCATGCGATGGCGATCTTCCGGAACGTGGCTCATGCCTTTGTGACGCATTTCTGCGGCATTATGAACGCCTGCAAGATCCAGCTTCTCACCTGACAACTCCATCGTGCCACTTTCAGCACGTGTGATACCGGAGAGAGCGGCAAGCAGCTCGGATTGACCGTTACCGGAAACGCCCGCGATGCCAAGAACTTCGCCCGCACGCACTTCGAAGGACACATCCTTCACACGCAGCACGCCGCGGTCATCACGTACGTTGAGGCCTTCTACTTTGAGAAGAGGCTTGCCAACTTCCACTTCAGGCTTGTCCACCTCAAGAAGAACACTGCGGCCAACCATAAGTTCGGCCAGTTCTTCCATGGAGGTTTCAGCCGTTTTGCGTGATGCAACCATTTCACCACGACGCATCACGGACACCGTATCGGTCACATCCATAATCTCACGCAGTTTGTGGGTGATCAGCAGAACCGTCTTGCCCTGATCGCGTAGAACGCGAAGAATACGGAAGAGATGATCAGCTTCGGACGGTGTCAAAACACCTGTCGGCTCATCAAGAATAAGAATGTCTGCGCCGCGGTACAGAGCCTTTAGGATCTCTACACGCTGCTGCAAACCCACTGGCAATTCACCCACGGCTGCGTCCGGGTCAATTGTCATGTCATATTCATCTGCCAAACGCTGAAGTTCACGTCGCGCGTTCGCAACACCGTCTTTCAACAGTGCGCCGCCCTCTGCGCCAAGAATGACGTTTTCTAGAACTGTGAATGGATCGACGAGCATGAAATGCTGGTGCACCATACCGATGCCCTGCGAAATCGCGCTCTTCGAATCAGGAATAGTGGTTGCCTTACCATCGATCTTAATTGTTCCACTATCGGCGTTGTAAAAGCCGTAGAGGATCGACATCAAGGTGGACTTCCCCGCTCCGTTCTCACCAATGATCCCGTGAATGGATCCCTTTCCAACAACAAGGTTGATGTCCTTGTTGGCATGAACTGGCCCGAAACTCTTATTTACGCCAATTAACTCGATGGCAGGTACATTGCTTTCAGCCACTGTTGCCCGGCCTTTCTGGTCTATCAAATCAATAACTTGCACGTCGATCTCATTCTTGCTTTCGAAGTACACCTTTTCGAAAACATCGCCCCGCCCCCAGCGGAAGCAGCGAACAGATCCCGATGTAGTTCCCTCGTTTCCTCTTCAGCCTTCGCTCCCAAAGACTGAAAATTCTACTCGGGCTACAGGGGCACAAGTCCCTCAAATTTTCCTTCGCGGCGTCATGCCTTGAAGAAGTGGTCGCTCTGAAGAACAACCCTTAGCGAAATGCCCACACCAGATAGTGTGGGCATTTCTATTAGATTAGAACGGGCAGGAAGAATCCACCATGTAATCGTGAACTTCTACTTTGCCAGAAATAATATCCATTTTTGCCTGCTCAACTGCAGACTTCATTTCTTCAGTGATGAGAGGCGCGTTATACTGATCGTACGCCCAGGAAACACCGTCTTCAGCAAGACCAAGAACTTGAACACCAGAAGTCCAGTTGCCTTCCTGTGCGTCTACAAGCGTTTTATCGACAGCAACATCAACACCTTTGATCATTGAGGTGAGAACAGAGCCCGGATGCAGGTAGTTCTGGTTGGAATCAACGCCGATACCGAACTTGCCTTCATCAGCAGCTGCCTGCAGAACGCCGGTACCTGTGAGGCCAGCTGCGTGGAACACAACGTCTGCGCCACGTGCGAACTGTGAGCGCGCAAGCTCACCGCCCTTGAGTGGGTCAGTCCATGCAGCGCCGGTGGTTCCGGTCATGTTTTCAATGATTTCAATGTCAGGATTGACGTATTTCGCGCCCTGCTTGTAACCACATGCAAACTTACGGATCAGCGGAATGTCCATGCCGCCAACAAAACCGATGGTGTCAGTTTCGGTCGCTTGTGCAGCAAGAAGACCAACGAGGAACGAGCCTTCGCCTTCCTTGAAGACGATAGAACGTACGTTTGGCAGGTCTACAACAGCATCAACGATTGCAAAGTTAGTCTCAGGGAATTCCTTTGCAACTTTTTCCAGAGCTGCTGCCTGAGCGAAACCAATCGTGATGATTGGGTCAAGTCCACGGCGGGCGAAGTTACGCAGGGCCTGTTCGCGCTGAGATGGATTCTGGATCTCGAAATCGCGGAAATTGACGCCTGTGCGCTCCTTAAACTTCAATGCGCCTTTGTATGCAGCTTCATTGAAAGACCGGTCATTCCGACCACCGAAGTCATAAACGACTGCGGGCTTGAAGGCTTCTGCCATAGCACCAGTTGTCATTACTGCTGTCAGAGCAATCGCACCGAGGATTGTTGTGGTTTTCACGGTTTTCTTCCTTATTATGTCTTCCCGTAGAGCGGAAAGGGCTCTCCCTTAAGATGAACTGGCCCCGAAACTTATTTTATTGTTTCCAGTTCATTCTCTTTTAGTAGGCCAACGAGTTCCTTGGCCAAAACCTCATCAATGATCAAATCCTTAATGATGCCAGTCGCCAATGCCGCCAGCGTTGCTTTCGCTTTGCGGTAACCGCCAACGATCGCGACGACATGCGCCTTGCGGACATCATCAAAATGCAGTCCGACTGCTTTTTCAGTCAAAGAACAGGCTACTTCCTTGCCGTTGATGTCGACAAAGCGGCCCATCACGTCAGAACACGCGCCGCTTGCAAGCAGCTCTTCGCGTTCTTCCGGGGTAATCAGCTTGCGTTTGACAAGGTGACCTTCCTTCTCGACCGATCCGATACCGATTATGAACAACTCGGCGGCCTTTGCTCTGGAGAGCAGCTCCTGAACTGCGCCCTGAGACAGGAAGGTTTCTCTTTCTGCTTTGGTTTCAGCAATATATGGAACAGGGAGGTAGAACCCCTCGCCGCCTGTCTTTGCACAAAGCTGCTGCACAACATCATAGGGGTTGGCAGAGAGGCGGCGGGTGAGCGAGCCGGATACGGACAGCAGCTCAAGCTCTGGAACGTGGACACGAGGCATCGCCTCGATTGTGGACTGAAGCGTGCGACCCATGCCAACGCCGATGCGTTTAGGCGGGTTTGTTGTGAAAAGTGAATGAAGATATTGGCTAGCGAAGGATGACACCGCAGTAAATGAGTCTGTTTCTTCACCGCTGCCAAGGTCCGGAGCAATAAAGCAATTTTCCAAATTCATTCGTTTGCAGAGAAATTGTTCTAATTCAACGCACTCGGAAGGTCGGGCTTCGATATGAAATTTTATCAAGCCTTCTTTTTGAGCATGTGCTATTAGGCGATGAACCTTTGCAGGAGAAACCCCAAGACGACCCGCAATCTCCCCTTGCGTGCTTCGGCCGATGAAAGACATCCAAGCGGCTCTAATGGCCAAGGATGTGGTCCATTCGTCTGCCTTCATGGTCTAGCCTCTTTTATTCCTAAATGGCTTCACTGAGATGCCTCCAGAAGCCATTCCCAAATTTCTATCTGAATGCCCAGTTTCAGAGCTTCCGGGCACCCCTCCCAAATCAGATTGGAATATTTCTTCACCCTGTGAGAAATATTTCAAGGACACATTTGCATTAGGAGAAACCGAAGGTCAAGGAAATAAACGGGGCGATTTGCAAATTCTTATTGCGCCCGAACTAAGCCACTGTTTTTACCATACTAATAGAATAAAAGAGTTTTGGCTTAAGTACTTGCGGAAATTACTTAGGTAGCGACTCAGTTGAATCACCCGCTTTACGACGGGATCCTTAACAAAATTATCAACTTTATGTAACATTGCATCAAGTTTTAACATTTTTCAAATAAACAAAATATTTTCAACGCACTAACTGGCGCAATATTTATGCCCTCAAAATTTTCAGAAAGCATTTACTGGCAAATCAAACAATTAGTTTTGATGGAGCGGGATTAATACAACCCTATATATATCAATGCTAGTGAATAGTCTTCCACATCCATGGATGACCTAAGGAATACTATGGATGTATCATGTTTACGCTAGCTGAGTGCCGATTACAGCAAAATAAAAAAATTGAGGTGGGAGGTCGTGACCGGGACATCCTGAACCTTGTAAAAAGGAGGCTGACAATGCGGCCCATGTGCACAAGACCCCTCATCGCGATTGCGGGCGCAGTCGCACTTGGTGGTATTTTGCTTTCTTCCCCCATCCTGGCGAAATCCAACACTCATGCATCTTTGAACTTCGATATGTCCAATGAGGTCGATCTGGAACTGGTTCTGGCCGTTGACATTTCGCAGAGCATGGACCCGGAAGAACAGCGCGTTCAGAGAGAAGGATATATTGCGGCTCTGACTTCTGAAGCAGTGCTTGATGCGATCAAGTACGGCCCCACCGGCCGCATTGCTGTCGCCTACATGGAATGGGGCGGCAAAGATGAGCACTTTGTCGTTGCGGACTGGACTATTATCTCAGATGTGGAATCTGCCGGAGAGTTTGCCGGCAAGATTGCCGAGGCCCCTTTGCGCCGGGTGCAACGCACATCCATATCATCGGCTCTAACGCAGGCGGTTAATCTTGTAACCGCCAACCAGTATAACGGCATGCGCCGTGTTATCGATATCTCAGGTGACGGCCCGAACAATCAGGGCAGCGCGGTCACCGAAGCGCGCGATGCTGCAATCGCGCAAGGTGTTACAGTCAATGGTTTGCCTTTGATGCTGAAGGAAGAGAGCATTTCATGGCAGTCCATGCTGCATCTGGATCATTATTACGAGGACTGTGTGATCGGTGGACCGGGCGCATTTTCGATTCCTGTGCGCTCCAAAGAAGGCTTCAGCGATGCGATCCGCATGAAACTTGTACTGGAGATTGCAGGCCTTGTAGATGACCAGCCCAAACTGATCCGCGCCAAGTCGCGCAGAGATATGGTCATGTGCTCCTTGTTCGACTGACGCGGAGCGCACCAAAAAGTTTCTAAAACCTGTGTATGACCTGCTGCCGTTTGTCACCGCTTAAATATCAGGCACAAACGGCAGCAAGTTGGCTCTTTCAAAGCCTATCAAGACGCGCTAAAGGGTAGGTTATCTCAAGAAGCTTGAGCATGCTGCGGGTACTTTCAGGCAAGCTCCAAGTTTTTGCTGGTCGCATCTCTTGGGAAAACGGAACCACCGTTTGGGGATGCGTACCAGTGACGTGTTGACGGAGCCAAAATGACAGAGCGCAGAACTCTCGCCCTTATCGCCCACGATGCCAAAAAAGACGAAATGGTTGCATTTGCCAAATTGCACGAGAGCAAACTGGCTAACTACAAGCTCTTTGCAACGGGGACAACGGGTAGTCGTATTCATGATGCATGCCCATCTTTGGATATCGTTCGCATGAAAAGTGGCCCGCTTGGTGGTGACCAGCAGATCGGCGCGTTGATTGCCGAACGCGCTTTGAATGGCCTGTTCTTTTTTGTCGACCCACTTTCTCCAATGCCACATGATGTGGACGTGAAGGCGCTGATGCGTCTGGCGCTTGTCTATGATATTCCGATGGCCTTGAACCGCAGTACGGCAGACATTATTTTGCGGTCTGCCCGTCTTGCAGGGTTGTCCACTTCGTCACAGACCCCAGAAATCTCCAGCCAACAATAAAGTCAAACTCATAAATGCTGCACTCTGCTCCGCTTACTGAAAATCTGCCCTACCCGGTGCTTGTCGCTGACATTGGCGGCACAAATGCGCGCTTTGCACTGATTGAAGGACCCAATGCGCCAAGCAAGTTCTGCGGTCAGGAAGGGACAAAAGCACACGCAACCATTCAGGATGCGATCCGTGCCGGTGTTCTGGAACAAGGCTATACTGCCCCACGCTCTGCAGTTCTGGCGGTTGCCGCCCCCGTTTCCAGCGACCGGATTGCGCTGACCAATGCGCGCTGGGTGATCGAGCCGCCGGCTCTCATCCGTGAGCTTGGTCTGGAACAGGTGGTTATGCTCAATGACTTTGAAGCGCAGGGCCTTGCGCTGCCTTCTCTGTCCTCAACCGATCTGGAGCAGATTGGTGGCGGCACAGCCGTGCACAACGCCACCAAGTTTGTTGTTGGTCCGGGCACCGGCCTCGGCGCTGGCGCGATGGTCCGCTCTTGCGGCAAGTGGATTCCTGTGCCCGGTGAAGGTGGCCATGTCGAGTTGGGACCACTTAGCGAGGAAGAGTACCGGATCTGGCCGCATCTGGAACGCATCGGAGGCCGCATCGGCGCTGAGCAGGTGGTTTGCGGTGCAGGGCTTATTCGCCTTGCCAGTGCTGTCCTGAAGGCCGATGGCGCGCATCGTACCTATGAGAAGCCTTCGGACGTGCCGATGGCGGCGGATGATGGTGATGAGGTTGCCCAGAAGGTGCTGCGCTTGTTCTGCGCGGCGCTTGGCCGTGTGGCCGGTGACTTTGCGCTTACTACGCTTGCACGCGGCGGCGTTTATCTGGCGGGCGGTATTCCCCCGAAGATCTCGCAGTGGCTGCATACAGGTGAGTTCCGGGCTGCTTTTGAGGCCAAAGCACCGCATGACAGTATCATGAAGTCTATTCCGACCTACATCATCACACATAAGAGCCCTGCCCTTGAGGGACTTGCTGCCTACACCCGAGCACCGGAAGATTATCTGGTGGACCTGACTGGCCGCAGCTGGCATCGCAGGGACATCTAGGGTCCGGAATAGATCCAAGCGCGACTTCTGATCTAACTGGAAGCAGCATTGCATTGATTAGAGTGTGGCAGGTTCATTTTTATTCACGCCTGCCGCACTTCTATAATTGACGCCTACATTTTGCGCGGAGCCCATGACGCCTTCTTCCTTGCCCATTGATGCAATTCTGCCGGACCTGCTCTTAACGCTTGAGCAAAACACCAATGCAGTTCTGGTTGCTGAGCCGGGCGCGGGTAAAACAACCCGTGTGCCACTGGCCCTGCTGGATGCACCGTGGCGTGAAGATGGCAAGATCATCGTGCTTGAACCGCGCCGCCTTGCTGCTCGCGCTGCCGCACGGCGCATGGCACATACACTTGGTGAGCAGGTTGGGGAGACGGTTGGCTACCGCGTGCGGATGGACAGCAAGGTTTCAGCCAAAACACGTATCGAAGTGGTGACCGAAGGCGTTTTCACCCGCATGATCCTGAATGATCCAGAACTTTCCGGCGTGGCTGCGGTTTTGTTTGATGAATACCATGAGCGCTCCATGGATGGGGATCTGGGTCTGGCATTGGCGCTGGACGTTCAGGGAGCCTTGCGGGAGGATCTGCGGATCGTGCCCATGTCCGCAACGCTGGATGCTGCCGAGGTTTCCAAGCTACTGGATGATGCGCCAATCCTGAAGAGTGAAGGTCGCCAGTATCCAGTCGAGACACGCTACATTGGCCGTGACCCGCGCCGCAGACTGGAAGATCAGGTGGCAAATGCTGTTCGTGCAGCACTGGCCAAAGACGCGGGCTCGGTGCTGGTCTTCTTGCCGGGGCAAGGTGAGATAAAGCGCACGCAATCCTTGTTGGAAGGGCGCGTGGCTGCGGATGTGGACCTTGCACCGCTTTATGGCGCACTGGATAGCAAGGCTCAGGATCTGGCGGTTCGTCCTCCTGCATCTGGCCGCCGAAAAGTGGTGCTAACCACGGCAATCGCGCAGACCTCCCTGACTATTGAAGGCGTGCGGATCGTGATTGATTCCGGACTTTCCCGCGTGCCGCGTTATGACCCGCAGACTGGATTGACCCGTCTTGAGACAGTGAAGGTATCGCGCGCAACTGCGGAACAGCGCAGAGGCCGTGCGGGGCGTGTGGAACCGGGTATCTGTTATCGGCTTTGGGAGGAGGCGCAGACCAAAGCTCTGCCTGCTGCCGAGAAGCCCGAGATACTGGAGAGCGACCTCTCCGGGCTGGTGCTTGATGTGGCGAACTGGGGTGTTGCGGACCCTGCGCAGTTGAAGTTCATGACCCCTCCTCCGGCAGCGGCTTGGTCTGAGGCTAAAGAGCTGCTTGAAGAGCTGGATGCACTGGATGCAGATGGTGGCCTGACAAAAGCTGGCAGCGAGCTTGCCGGATTGCCGTTGCACCCTCGCCTTGGGCACATGCTGATGCAGGCAGCACATGAGGGGCAGGCGGAGCTGGCCTCGCTGATTGCAGTGACTATTGGAGAGCATGGGCTGGGTGGCCGCTCTACAGATCTACGCGATCGTCTACGTCGGCTGATGCAGGATCAAAGCCCACGTGCGAAAGAAGCGCGGGCACAGGCCAAGCGCTGGGTGAGGCTGGTTGGCGGGCGTTCCTCACAGCGGGCTAATTTCGAAGATGCAGGCGATATTTTAAGCCTTGCCTATCCGGACCGTATTGCCCAGCAGCGTGGCGCACGGGGCAGTTTTCGCCTTGCTAATGGCCGCGGAGCACAGCTGGAAGAGAGCGAAGCGCTCTATGCCGAGAAGTTTTTGAGCATTGCCGAGGTGACAGGCACTGCGGCACGCGCCCGCATCCTGTTAGCAGCACCACTTTCCTTTAGTGAGCTGGAGGCACGCTTTGCCTCACACATCCGCGAGAAGGAACAGGTGCAGTTGATGCCGGACGGGGCCATCAAGGCCGTTCGGCAGCGGGTGCTTGGAAAGTTGGTGCTGGACGAGAAGAAAATTTCTGATCCTGATCCGGAGGCCATTACCGATGCCTTGATGGAGCAAATTGCTCGGAAAGGCGCAGCGCGTCTGCCGTGGAGCAAAGACCAGCTACGCTATCGCGGGCGGCTGAACTATCTGAGAGAGACTGCCGGGAGAGATTGGCCAGATCTGAGCGACAAGGCATTGGATGCAGGCTTCGATTGGCTGCGCCCGTTCCTTGCAGGGAAAACCGCCCTCTCCCAGATAGATGCGGGCACACTGGGAGATGCGCTGGCCACGCTGGTTCCGTGGGAGTTGAGCACACAGCTGGACACTTGGGCACCCTCCCACTTTGTGGTCCCGACAGGATCGCGTATTCCGATTGATTATGGTGGCGAACAAGGCCCGATGCTTTCTGTTCGCGTGCAGGAGCTGTTTGGGCTCTCCGAGCACCCGTGTATCTGCGGTGGAAAGGTCAAACTGGTCTTGCAGCTGCTCTCCCCTGCTCAGCGGCCTATTCAGATCACCAAGGATCTGCCGGGGTTCTGGCAAGGGTCATGGGCGGACGTCAAGGCGGATATGAAGGGGCAGTACCCTAAACATCCATGGCCGGATAATCCGCTAGACGCAGAGGCCACGCGGCGGGCGAAGCCGCGCAAATAAAAAGCCGAAGAGTGCAACCACTCTCCGGCCTTACGTAATTCGATTGCGGAAAGGTTATTCGCTTTCGTTTGCAGGGGCTGCCTGCAGCAGACCGTAGCGCTCGACGCCGATCTTTTCCAGAAGCTCCAGTTGGGTTTCGAGGAAGTCGATGTGACCTTCTTCGTCTGCCATCAGATCTTCGAAAAGCTTCATGGTGACGTAATCGCCTTCGTCGCGGCAAACTTCGCGTGCTTCCTTGTAAAGAGCACGTGCGGAGTATTCACCAGCCAGATCGCACTCAAGGCATTCCTTGAGGTCCTGACCGATGCGCAGCGGATCGAGGGTTTGCAGATTCGGGTGTCCTTCGAGGAAGATAATACGCTCGATCAGCTTATCGGCGTGTTCCATTTCCTCAATGGATTCCTCGCGTTCTTTTTTCGCGAGCTTTGTGAAGCCCCAATCTTCAAGGAGACGGTAATGCAGCCAATATTGATTAACCGCAGTCAGCTCGTGACGAAGCGCTTTATTGAGATATTCCAGTACTTTAGGTTCACCCTTCATGTCACTCTCTCCTTGACAAATTGAGGTATTGTCCTTTTTTAGAATAATTCCAAGCTACTGTCCAGAGTCATCTTTTACTTGTTCAGCTTCCGCGTATACAACCTCGATGATGCTCTTGAAGCAACCACCGCATTTAGGTCGGTACCCTAGATGACGGAAAATTGCGCCAGGAGTGGGGACACCGCCCTCCGGATTCTCGCAGAGTTCGCGTGCAGCTTGTTTAATTTGTTTGTCAGTAATGACGTTGCAGTGACAAATGATCATTGTTGGTTGCTTTCGGGCTCCCAATTTCTCTTGCAAAGCATTATATAATCTGTACAGCTTCTAAAACTAGAGAGAAATACTCCAGTTTCCTGCAGTCCTATCACGAGCAAAGCCCCTATGAACACAAACCAAACGACGAAGGATCTCCGCAAAACAATCGTTTTGACAGGCGCGAGCCGCGGAATCGGCCACGCGACGGTTAAAAAGTTTTCTTCAGCGGGTTACCGGGTTATCAGCTGTTCCAGACAACCGTTTTCTGACAAGTGCCCATGGCCATCGGGTCCTGAGGACCACATTGAAGTGGACCTTGGTGATTCTGATAGTCTGGAAAATGCAGTTTTGCAAATTAAAGAGCGTTTGCAAGACAATGGTTCCATGCTGCACGCACTGGTGAACAATGCGGGCATCAGTCCCAAGGATGAAGACGGGCAACGCCTCGATTCTCTGACAACACCAACGCAAACCTGGCGAGATGTGTTTCAGGTCAACTTCTTCGCCCCAATCATGCTGGCCCGTGGTTTGTTTGAGGAGCTGAAAGCGGCAAAGGGGTCTGTTGTCAACGTCACCTCTATTGCCGGGGGCCGTGTGCACCCGTTTGCAGGCACTGCTTACGCAACCTCCAAAGCAGCTCTTGCAGCACTGACTCGCGAGATGGCGGCTGATTTCGGGCCTCATGGCGTGCGCGTAAACGCGATTGCTCCGGGTGAGATCGACACCTCGATCCTGTCTCCAGGTACCGAGAAGATCGTTGAGACCATTCCTATGCGCCGTCTTGGAAGCACCGCAGAGGTGGCAGACACCATCTACTATCTGTGTTCTGCGCCGTCCTCCTATGTGACAGGAGCCGAGATCCACATCAACGGTGGTCAGCACGTTTAACGAAATCTTCCGGTTCGGTTTGAAGGGGCGCATCATGCGCCCTTTTTTACGAGTGAGGGAAATCCGCAGACCAGCCCAATATGCAATTTTATTAGTTATTTTTTTAGTGATCTTCTGATCTACTAAGATAATTACTTATTATATTTCCTTGGGGGATCAGACCGTTGGCTGCATTCAATTTAAATAGGGTACCCATCATTTTATACGCTGCGGTCTTTCTGATCGTACTGCTTGGCATCGTTCAGCAGGTCTTCGTTACCTACGTTGGCGTTGAGACGCCTTTGAAAGACCTTCGTCACTTCTCACTGGATCACGAAACCAATCTGGGCGCATGGTTCTCGTCCATGGTGATGCTCTGTATTGCCGGGCTGGCTGGTTTGATTGGCGTTATGGAGCGGCACTCCAAGCAGCCACAAAACTGGCTTTACTGGATGGGCTTGTCTGTTGGCTTTCTCTACATGTCGGTTGATGAAAATATCGGCATCCACGAAATCACCATCAACCCACTGCGCACAGCATTTGACCTGAGCGGTCCGCTTTATTTTGCCTGGGTGATACCGGGAATGATTCTGGTTGCAATGCTCGGGCTTGTTTACCTGCGCTTTCTTGTAAGGCTGCCGAGACGGTTTGCGGTTCTGTTTGTGATCTCGGGAACCATATATCTTTCCGGCGCGCTCGGGTTTGAGATGTTGGGCGCCATGTTTGCAGGCAGCGTTGGGTATGACGCGCTTGGCTACAAGATCTTTTATACGCTGGAAGAAACCTGCGAGCTGGTTGGTCTAACGACTTTCCTCTCAGCTCTGCTGGCTTATCTGGGTGAGATTCATGGCTATGCGACCATCACCTTCCAGCGCACAGCGAAGGCTGGATATTTGAAAACCGGCAAGTGAGGGAAAGGGGCAAACGCCCCTTCACCCAGTTTGGCTAAGCAGATGCTGCAACGGCGCGTTTGGCCATGACTGTCACCAAATTAGCGCGGTAGGCGGCTGTGCCGTGCATATCGGAGAGCATATCGTCAGTAGACGGGGCGATGTTGGCGACGGCGTCAGCAGACCAGTTGCCATCCAGAGCCTTTTCCATGTCAGGCATTCGGAAGACACCGCCCTGCCCTGCTCCAGTCACAGCCACGCGAGCACCGGCCCCCGTTTTTGCCACAAACACGCCTGCCATGGCATAGCGGGATGCGGGGTTCGGGAACTTGGCGTACGCGGTGTGTGATGCTGCCGGGAAGACAATGGCAGTCACAATTTCATCCTCATCCAGCGCTGTTTCGAACATGCCGGTGAAGAAATCTTTCGCGGTAAACTCCCGCTTGTTGGTCTCGATGGTTGCACCAAGAGCCAGCAATGCTGCCGGGTAGTCCGCTGCCGGGTCGTTGTTGGCGATGGACCCGCCAATCGTGCCCATGTGGCGAACATGCGGATCACCGATGTGTCCAGCCAGATCAGCCAGTCCCGGAAGAGCGGCTCTGACATCAGCATTGCCAGCCACATCCGCATGGCAGGTTGCTGCGCCAATACGAATTGAGCCGTCAGCCTGTTTGGTGATGCCGGAGATCTCGTCGATGTGGCGCAGGTCGATCAGGTCGCTTGGTGCGGCAAGGCGCTGCTTCATGGTCGGGATCAGGGTTTGACCACCAGAAAGCAGTTTGCCGTCATCAGCGTTCTTCAGCATTGCTGCTGCATCTGACACTGTCGATGCGCGATGATATTTGGTCTCGTACATTTTTAGCCTCCCATCCCCATAGGGGTCTTTGGCAGAGTTGCTATGAGTTTAGTTCAGATAATTCAGCTTTCGGGTACGGAATAGCCTCCAGATCAGAAAAGAAAATCTTGCGATTTTGCTCGCCGTCAATCAGCTGACCAAGCCGCGCTGCTCTTTGGAACAGAATTGCGGCTTCGCTGTCCTCACCTGCCAACAACTTGGCGCGTGCCATGAGCTCGGAAGCATAGGCGTGATCGAAATCTGCCATATCCTCCTGATGCGCTTTGGTCAGCTCCATGGTCTGCAGCGCATAACGCATGGCTGCTTCGATGTTGCCGAGCAAAACATGGACGCGGCCCACGAGCCACAATCCACGTTGCTGATTGACTTTCGTTCCAACCTGAAGCCAGTGCCAGAGGCTGGCGTGCGCGACATGGAGTATCTCGTCATTTTCCTCCGCAGACCGGCTCTCCTTATCCAGAAGAGCCCATGTGCGTTGGTTGAGTTCTATGGCGATGAACTTGTGATCCAATATCGGTTTTGCGCCAGCCTGTGCCACCCTGTTACTCCGCTGCCTGTTTCATGCCGTTGTCCTGAATGAGCTGCCAGACGCGGTTGGGCGAGGCAGGCATATGCATATCGCGAATGCCGAGGGCGTCCGTGATGGCGTTGATGACGGCAGGCGGTGAACCGATCGCTCCGGCTTCCCCGCAGCCTTTCATGCCAAGCGGGTTGCCCGGACATTCTGTAACTGTGGTTTCCAGCTTGAAGGATGGCACATTGTCTGCACGCGGCATGGCGTAGTCCATATAGGATGCTGTGAGCAGCTGGCCGTCTTCGTCATACTGGGTGTGCTCCAGCATGGCCTGACCAATGCCCTGAACCAGACCACCGTGGACCTGACCTTCCACAATCATCGGGTTGATGATGGTGCCAAAGTCATCGGCTGCCACGAAGTTCTCGATGGAGACAACACCGGTATCAGGATCAACTTCCACCTCGCAGATGTAACAGCCCGCAGGGAACGTGAAGTTGGTTGGATCGTAGAACGCGCCCTCCTTCAGACCCGGCTCCATGCCTTCCGGCAGGTTGTGGGCGGTGTAAGCTGCGAGTGAGACTTCTGTGAAGGAGAGCTTTTTGTCGGTTCCGGCAACTTTCAACTCGCCGTTCTCGATGGTGATGTCGCCTTCAGAGGCTTCCATCAAGTGGGCTGCGATCTTCTTCGCCTTGGCTTCAACTTTGTCGAGTGCTTTGGAAATCGCGGACATGCCAACCGCACCTGAACGAGAGCCGTATGTGCCCATGCCCATTTGCACCTTGTCAGTATCGCCATGGACAATGGAGATGCTATCGGTTGGCAGGCCTAAGCGGTCTGACACCAGCTGGGCGAAGGTGGTTTCGTGGCCCTGACCATGGCTGTGAGAACCGGTCAGCACCTCGATGGTGCCAACAGCGTTGACACGAACCTCGGCAGATTCCCAAAGCCCAACGCCAGCGCCCAGTGAGCCCACCGCCTGAGACGGTGCAATTCCGCATGCCTCGATGTAGCAGGACATGCCAATGCCGCGGAGCTTACCGCCCGCTTCGGACTGAGCGCGACGTTGTGCGAAGCCGTTGTAGTCGATGGCGTTCATAGCCAGATCGAGCGACGCTTCGTAGTCACCGGCATCATAGGCCATAATCACAGGCGTCTGGTGCGGGAACTCACGGACGAAGTTGAGGCGGCGGAATTCTGCTGGCGCCATGCCAACTTCTTTTGCTGCCGTTTCCATCATGCGCTCAACAACAAAGGTCGCTTCCGGGCGCCCTGCCCCGCGATATGCATCCACAGGCGCGGTGTTGGTGTAGACCGCTTTCACATTCGCATAGATATTCGGAATGTTGTACTGGCCGGACAGCAAGGTCGCGTACAGATAGGTTGGCACGGAGGATGAGAACAAGGACATGTAAGCGCCAAGGTTGGCGACTGTTTTCACGCGGAAACCGGTGATTTTGTTGTTCGCATCCAGAGCCAGCTCGGCTGTGGTGTGGTGGTCACGACCATGTGCGTCTGTCAGGAACGCTTCGGTTCGATCAGAAGTCCATTTAACCGGACGGCCAACACGTTTTGTGGCCCACAGACAGGCTATTTCTTCCGGATAGATGAAGATCTTGGAACCAAAGCCGCCGCCCACATCCGGTGCAATCACGCGCAGTTTGTTCTCTGGAGCCACGTTGTAGAACGCGGAGAGAACCAAGCGCGCCACATGCGGGTTTTGAGAGGTGGTGTAGAGCGTGTAGTGCTCTTCCGACGGATCAAAGTGCGCCAGAGCGGAGCGTGGCTCCATGGGATTTGGAACAAGACGGTTGTTGTCCAAGTCCATCTGGGTGATGTGCGCGGCATTGGCAAACGCTTCACTGGTTGCCGCTTCCTCGCCGATCTCCCAGTCGTAAATGAGGTTACCGGCAGCTTCCGGATGGAGTTGCGGGGCGCCGTCCTTGAGCGCATCAAGGCTATCGACGACGGTTGGCAGCTCTTCGTAGTCCACGATGACCGCTTCGGCTGCGTCGCGGGCCTGTTGCAGGGTATCTGCCACAACAACTGCTATGGCTTGGCCAACAAAGCGCACGGTTTCCGACTCAAGAGCACGGTAAGCGCCCATGTTCATTGGCGACCCGTCTTTGGAATGGATCATCCACCCGCAGATGATATTGCCAATGCCGTCAGCTACCAGCTGATGACCATTGAGAACCGCATCAACACCCGGCATTTTCATCGCTTCATCGGTGTTGATGGACTTGATGCGCGCATGCGCGTGTGTTGAACGAACAAAGGCTGCGTAGCCCATGCGTGGCATGGTCACATCATCGGTGTAGCGACCATTGCCTGTAATAAATCTTTTGTCTTCCTTGCGCAGCACCCGTGCGCCAATTCCTTCTGCTGCCATTTCCATCCCCTCCCGGAAGGTTGACTTCAGCAACTGTTCATAGACGCCAGCACCGCCCCTCCGCGTAAAACGGGGTGCATCCAGCCTCAAAGCCAGTTGAACTCTGAATTACTCTGCGGCTTCGAGAATCTCCGCCATCTCGTCTGCAGCAGCTTTGATCGCCTTGACGATGTTGTGGTAGCCGGTGCAGCGACAAATATTGCCTTCCAGCTCATGGCGGATTGTCTTTTCGTCCAGATCAGTCCCGAGGCGATTAATCATGTCGATTGCAGACATAATCATGCCGGGGGTACAGAAGCCGCACTGAAGGCCGTGGTTTTCCTTGAACGCCTTCTGCATGATGTGCAGCTGGCCATTTTGGGAAATGCCTTCAATGGTGGTAACGGCAGAACCGGAAGCCTGAACAGCCAGCATACTGCAGGACTTAACTGCCCTGCCGTCCAGATGTACAAGACATGCACCACACTGCGAGGTATCGCAGCCAATGTGCGTTCCGGTCAGTCCCTGATTTTCACGCAGAAATGTAGATAATAGGGTGCGGTCTGCAACCTCACCAGAAATCTGCTTTCCATTCACCGTCAAAGAGACAGTCGTCATGGTTTTCCTCCCTCACTAAAGCCTGCATTTTCGCGTCCGCAGGCTATGAAGCCAACAACATTGATCAGGATCACCGCTCCTATCAACGTAGTTGGTTGTAAATTAGGCCGCTGGCCCAATTATTCTCAGGGGTGGTTTTGCGGCAAAGTACGCTCTCCGCACTCTGCCGTTTGCAATCACCCAAATTTTAGGTGCCAAGCAGCCAATAAAGAGCGATGAGAACAAGCAGAGTTAGAATTCCCCAGCCCAACGGACCACCCAGGAACCCTTTAGCTGCGGCGACCTCTACCTTTTCTTCAACGTCCTTAACCGCTTCTTCCAAGGCATGCTCAGCATCGGCAATCACTTCCGTCGGAGCATCGACCATGTGCTGATTGGCAATGGTCTTGGCTTCTTCGATGATCGCTGTATCCGGCTCGTCGTCCGCAAGAGGCTCGTCTTCTTCAGCCACAGGCGTGCCGCCAAGTTCTCTGTTCAGGTTCGAGAAGAACTCCTCAGCCATCTTTTTGGCCGTCGAGTCGATCAGCCGGTTGCCGAGCTGGGCAAGTTTGCCGCCGACCTTGGCAGTCACCTCATAACTTAAGAGCGTGCCACCTACACTTGGTGCCAGAGCTACATCTGCCGAGCCCTTGGCAAACCCAGCCACACCGCCTTTGCCTTCACCGGAAATCTTGTAGGAGTTTGGCGGGTTAAGATCAGAGAGCGTTACTGCGCCTTTGAACTTGGCCTTAACCGGTCCCACTTTTGCGGTGACTGTTGCCGTCATTTCAGTGTCGGAGGTTTTTTCCAGACTATCGCAACCCGGAATACACTTTTTCAGCAATTCAGGATCATTGAGAGCTTCCCAAACTTTTTCCTGACTCGCAGGTATTTGCTGCTCTCCAGACATTTCCATAGAGTGGCCCCTCGTTATTCTCAGTGCTTCCTTTAGGTAGGCTTTGCGCCTTAAGGTCACTTTTGCATTCAACGTCATGTAGATTGGACTTAAACCGAGGGAAAAGACAAGTACCTCTCGTGTTAAAATTGTCGTGGATGCTCAAAACTTCTTTTCAGAAGACAGTGACGTTTTACAGGTCCTGCTCCAAGCTGGCGCTTGCACGCTGTGGATACTCACTTAACGGTAAAGGCTTTGTTTTGCGCTAAAGCGTTGACCGCAGGCTCGCATCGCCTTAATGCCTTTTCATTAAACAGATGAAATCAGCGTGAGGCTTTGCCTCGCGTTTGTGCGCAGAAAATCAAAGGCAACATCCTTGAGCAAATCACCAAAAGGCGGCGCTCCACGCGCCCGCAATGCGCAATCCAAAAAAGGCGGAGCACGGCGGGACACCGGTCCGAAGCGTGGTTTTTCTGCCAAACGGGATAGTCGTGACGGGCGTGACCAACGAGAGGCGCGTAATCCCCGCGACACTCGTGGTGGCAAAAAAGACAGCCCGACTGCTGCTCGCCCAAACCGGCGCGAGCAAACGCGCAGCGCTCCGGCCACAGCTGTCGTTGAACCGATTATGCGGGAGCACAAGCCAACATCCGCTCGCTTTGCCACGCCTGCCAGCGTTTTGCCAGTGATGGTGGAGATGAACGGCTGGGACGACTATGCCCTGTTGGACATGGGACACGGACAGAAGCTGGAGCGGTATGGCCGCTACAAGCTGATCCGTCCTGAAGCACAGGCCATGGGTGCCCCTCGCCTGCCGGAGAGCGAATGGAAGAGCGCGGATGCGATCTTTACCGGTGATGTTGAGGAAGAAGGCCCGGGCCGCTGGAAGTTTGCCAAACAGGTAGATGAAATCTGGCAGATGAAATACGGGCCTGCCACGTTCAACGGCCAGTTCATGTCTTTCCGCCATGTGGGCGTGTTTCCTGAACAGGCTGCCCACTGGGATTGGGTTGGCGAGCAGATCAAAAAAGCGGACCGTCCGCTCAAGATTCTCAACCTGTTTGGATACACCGGTCTGGCCTCGCTGCTGCCTGCTGCCCTTGGCGCGCATGTCACGCACGTTGATGCGTCCAAAAAGGCGATTGTCTGGGCGCGCGAAAATCAGGAGCTTTCCGGCCTTGAAGATAAGCCGATCCGGTGGATCTGCGAGGATGCCATGAAGTTTGTGGAGCGGGAAGTACGCCGCGGAAATACTTATGACGGCATTATTCTCGATCCACCAAAGTTTGGCCGTGGGCCCAATGGCGAAGTCTGGGATTTCTTTGAAAATGTGCCACATATGCTGGCCTGCGTGCGCAAGCTGCTGTCGCCAAATGCGCAGTTCCTGCTGATGTCCAGCTATGCAATTCGCGCCAGCTTCCTTGCCTCTCACGAACTGATGCGTGAATGCCTTGATGGCCTGCCGGGTACGATCGAATCCGGCGAGCTGGCTATTCGCGAACTTAATGGACCACGATTGCTCTCAACCTCCCTTTTCAGCCGGTGGAGCGCACCAGATAACACTAAGGCTGAGGGAGCATAACCCGATGGAATTCAGAGAAACCCACCGCGCTGGCGCTGTGAAGCAGATCACCTCTCACTCCAACCCGATTGTGAAAGAGATCAAAGGCCTTGTTGCCCAGCGCAAAAATCGCAAGCAGAGCGGGCTGTTTGTTGCTGAAGGCCTGAAGCTGGCGACGGATGCACTCGAAGCAGGCTGGGGCGTGCGTTATCTGGCGCTTGGACCGGAGGCGCGCGAGAACAAGATTGCGCTGGAAGCTGCTGCTAAAGCAAAAGCACGCGGTGCGCTCATTCTTGAGGTGAACAACGCTGTGCTTGGCGCGATTACCCGCCGCGACAATCCGCAGATGGTGGTTGGTGTTTATGAGCAGCAGACCCTGAAGCTGAGCGACATTGATCCAAAAAGCGCGAGTACATGGATTGCGCTGGACCGTGTGCGCGATCCGGGCAATCTGGGCACGATTATCCGCACCGGAGATGCTGTTGGGGCATCCGGCGTTATTCTGATTGACGACACAACCGACCCGTTTGCCGTTGAGACCGTGCGGGCAACGATGGGCTCTTTGTTCCATATGCCGCTTGTGCGCTGCACTGCTGATGAGTTTGTTGAGTTCCGCAAGAGTTGGTCCGGCCCTGTGGTCGGCACCCATCTGCGGGGTGAAAAGGACTATCGTGCTGTAGATTATAAAGAACCTGTGATTTTGATGATGGGCAATGAGCAGGCAGGCTTGAGTGATAAACTGGCTGATACTTGCTCTGATCTGGTGAAAATTCCTCAGGCAGGGCAAGCTGATTCAATGAATTTGGCTGTTGCAACGGCTGTGATGCTTTATGAAGTGCGTAGGAACTATCTGAAGCTGTAGACATATGCCGGGGAGCATGGAATGCGCTTGTTGATTTTGGGGGCTGGATATTCGGCTCGCCACTTTGTGAAACTATTTGGTACCGAGTTCTCATGGATCGGCGGAACCACTCGCTCGCCAGAGAAGATGGAGGAGCTGCGGTCCATTGGACTAGAGCCGATCCTGTTTGACGGTGAAACAGCAAGTGAAGAGCTTCTGGAGGCGATTGCTTCTGCGACCCATATTCTGGTATCCGCTGCGCCGACGGGCCAAGGCGATCCTTTGCTGAATGCTGCCAGAGATGCGCTGGCTGAGGCAAAGCCAACGGCCATCTGCTACCTGTCGACCATCGGCGTTTACGGCGACCATCAAGGTCGCTGGATCACTGAAACAGCAGAGTGTAACCCAACCTCCAAACGCTCTATACAGCGCCTGAAAGCAGAGAAAGATTGGCTCGCGTTTTCCGAAAAGACCGGTATTCCTGTCAGCATTTTGCGCCTTGCGGGCATTTATGGGCGTGGTCAAAATGCCCTTTGTAATCTGGAAAAAGGCAAAGCGCGCCGGATTATCAAAGAGGGGCAGGTCTTCAACCGCATTCACGTGGCGGATATTGCCGGGGCTGTGCAGCGCGCGTTTGAGAACAACGCCTCGGGTATTTTCAACGTGTGCGATGATGCGCCGTGCCCACCGGAAGATGTGGTGGAATATGCTGCTGGCCTGATGGGTGTTGAGCCGCCGCCAGCCATTGCCTTTGAAGATGCGGATCTTTCGCCGATGGCAATCACGTTTTATGGCGAAGTCAAGCGGGCAAGCAATGCCAAGCTGAAGGGCGCGCTGGGGTATAAGTTCAAGTTTCCGACCTATCGGGACGCACTGGACTATATGTGGAAGAACGGCTGGAACTAGAGCCTGTAAAAAACGTGCTCTGATCCAACCGCGCTCTATTTGCACCGATATTATTCGACTGTTTCGTGTTGAGGCAGGTCTCCTTCTATTTCGTAGTAATCGCCCTTGCTGGCGCAGAAGATGTGACCTGCCAGCTTTAAGCCTGTCGGCTCTTCCAGCAATCCAGCGCTGAAGTAAACTTTGTCAGAAATCTCGGGAATTTTATCTCCGTGATAATACAGGCTGCTGCCGCAATTGTTGCAGAACGCACGCTTGGAATATTCGGAGGAGCGATAGTAGGAGATGTTCTCCTCACCGCTCTCAACCTTCAATGCGTCTAGTGGGATTCCCACCGCATGGTACGGGCCACTGTTCCAGCGGCGGCACATTGAGCAGTGGCACAAGCCAACCTCCTTGAGAGGCGCTTCTGCTTTGAATGAGACTTCACCACACAGGCATTTTGCTTTGAAACTTTGCGAATCCGACATGTTTTCCTCCCTCAATCAGTCTTCGTCAGCATGTTGAGGTCGGCTGTCCTCAATCTCGTAGTAGTCGCCCTTGCTGGCACAGAAGATATGCGGTCCAGCGGTGAGGCCTATTGGCTGTTCCAGCGCTCCAACTGCAATTGCGATGCGGTCTTTCCAGTCCGGGTGGCGATCGGCATGCCAAAACAGGCTTGATCCGCAGTTTGCGCAAAAGCCGCGGCGGGCAAACTCTGAGGATTCGTAGAATTTGACGGCATCTTCGCCTGAGATGAACTTCAGATTCGCCAGTGGCACGCTGTAAGCATCAAACGGACCACTGCCCCATTGGCGACATTGCTTGCAATGGCAGCTGCTGACCGGTTCGTCCGGCGCGGCACCTTCAAACGCGACCGCACCACATAGACAGCGCCCCTTAAACTCAATGGTTTTCGTCATCGGACTATCCAATATCAATAAAAAATGATCTCCCGAATCGAGAGAAACCCGATTCCTTAAAAAGAACATATAGTGAACAGTTGTATTCAGCAAGTGTTCAGGCTATGCATCCTATTTAGGTTTTCATAGTTTCAATTTTTATTCATTCAGATTTGCGGGATCGCGGTTTCGAATGGACTATTACGAAGGTTTTTTGGGGATGCGACTAGGATTTATTGTTGCTGCGATTGGATTGACGCTAAGCGGATGTGCCTCACTTTCCGAGGACGATTGCAAGACCGGCGATTGGCAGGGCATTGGGGTTGTTGACGGGCGTGCCGGTTTCACCTCCGACAAGCTCAATGAACATACAAAAGCTTGCAGCAAGTATGGCGTTACGCCGGATGTAAATGCCTATATGGCGGGGCGAACACTTGGCCTGCAAAGTTACTGCACCCCGATCTCCGGCTTTGAGCAGGGCCGTCAGGACAAGAGCTATCGCGGTGTTTGCCCAGTTGCGAGCGAGGAAGGCTTCAAGGTCGGCTATTCACTTGGCAACCAACTTTATGTGGCCAATGAGGCCGCAGAGAGCGCGCATGAGGATATGCGGCAGATTCAGTACCGTATTGATGATCTGGAAGAAGAAGCGCGCGGTAAGAACTGCAAGTCGAGCGAGGACAAAAAGGCTTGCCGCCAAAAAGCAGAGGCTGCCCGGATGGATGCTTATCTGGCCCGCGCAGAGCTTCTGCTTGCTCAAAACCGCCTCTCCACTATGGAACGTCGGCGTGATCGTGTCATGAGAAGCGTCACTAATCAGCTGATGGACCTTGAACCTGGCTACAACCCCTCCTAAAATTTGAGGGTGAATGCAGATTCTTTTGGGAAGGCGAGCCGATGAAAACGTGGCGTGTTTATCTTTCAGGTGAGATCCACAGTGATTGGAGAGAGCGGATTGAGCATGGTACGGCTGAGGCAGGCCTGCCTGTCCACTTCGACAGCCCTGTGCTGGATCACGAAGCCAGCGATGATTGCGGTGCAGAGATTCTGGGCGCGGAAGAAAGCAACTTCTGGAGAGACCACAAGGGGGCGAAGGTCAACGCTATTCGCACCCGCACGCTGCTCTCTGAAGCCGATGTTGTCGTGGTGCGCTTTGGTGACAAATGGCGGCAGTGGAATGCGGCGTTTGATGCAGGCTATGCGTCCGCTTTGGGTAAGAGCATCATCGTGCTGCACGATCCGGCATTGACCCACCCGTTGAAGGAAGTTGATGCGGCGGCGATGGCCGTTGCAGAAGAGCCTGATCAGGTGGTGGATATACTTCGCTACGTGATCCGCGGCGAGTTATAGGTCCTTCCCGTTTTTGGGAAGGCACTGGTGTTTTAAGGTGGGCTGGGATCAGCCCGCCTTTTTCAGATCAAGCGTTAAACGCAATGAGGGTATTGCCCCAGTGGCGGCCTTTGACCCAGATTGGTGCCGAGACCAACTTGATCATCACCACCTTTCCGCCCCCCATATCACGACGATAGGTTTGCAGGCTGTAGTCCTTGGTGTTCTTGCTTGCATTCAACCCTGTGCGATCATCAAACATTCTACGATTGCGGCAGTTTGCTGCGTTCCAGACCGGGTCATTGCCCTGTGGTTTGGAGTATTCCTTGCTGTGGGTTGGAAGGTAGGCATTCAGGTCCAGTGCTGCGCAGAAGATGATATGGTCATCCTGATCTTTGACGGGCTCCTGGATTGTCGGGAGCACCCGGTCTGCCATTTGCGTGAACGGCGCCATGAACTGGGCGGGGTCGGTTCCTTCAATCGGCGTGTAGGTGAAATCGAAGAGGTCGTTGACTAAGATCCGGCCTGCGTCGACTTCCGCTTCAAACGCTGCAATCGTCTTGCCTGCGGTCTCTTTTGCAATTTCAATCATTTTCTGATTGAGATTGTCGCCATGTTCGACAGCGACTTCTGCCAGGAACGCATCAGCGGTCTGTGACGTTTCCAGCATCTGGCCCGTGACCGTTTCAATGCTCTGGGTATTTGCGGAGACAACGCCCATCATTTCATCGCGGTTGCGCAGCAGCTCTTCTGTGTCGGCATCATTGTTGGCGCAAGCTGTGCGGATGCAATCCGTGTTGGCGGAGATGTTCTCGACCGTCGCTTCCAGCTCGTGGAAGAGCTCGTTGATGGATTGGGTTCCGGATTCAGCAGTCGCCACCGTATCCAGAGCGCCCTTCCCCAGATCCACCAGAGTGTCGGCTTCCTTGCCAAGCTGGAGAATGGTCTGGTCGATCTGCTCAGTTGCAACCGAGGTCTGGTTTGCAAGCGCTTTGACTTCGCTGGCGACAACCGCAAAGCCTTTGCCAGCGTCACCAGCGCGTGCGGCTTCAATGGTTGCGTTTAGAGCCAGCAGGTTGGTTTGGCGGGCGATGGCATCAATGGAGCTGGAGAACTGGCGTACGTTGGCAAACGAGGCCTGAAGGCCTTCCAGCTGGTTATTGATGTTACTGATGGTATTCGACAGGCTGTTGATGTTGGCAAGCGCCTCGCTCACCGCCTGCTGGGATTTGGACATGGTATCCTTTGCGCTGGAGGTTTGCTCAGCGGTCTGCTCAACAGCTTCGCTCACTTCCCTATTGCTTTCAACAACGCGCCCTGAGGCCTCCTGCAGGCTCTCCATGGCGGTTTGCAGGGCACCAGCGGTGTTGTTAACGGCATCCAGCTCTCCCGCAGCTGCTGCCATGTCCAGCGCGAGCGCGTCCAGTTCATCGAACAAGCGGGCACTCGCAATGGAGTTGTCCGGCTCTTCTCTTTCCGTCACTGCCAGCTGACCAAGCGCTCCCTCTCGGTCATTTGCGGCGATTTCATCAAGCATTTGTGCGTTGCGCTTAAAAAAAGCCATGTCAAAACCTCTCAGTTACGGAGAGACTTACATAGTTTTACTTAAAGACTATTAACCTTGTTATTATTACGCTTCTCAAACCCAACTTACTGGATTACATAGAATAATCGCAAAATCTCCGGTGATAAGACCTCCGTTTTCTACTTACGATGTGTGGTGCATATGTTTTGTCGTGAAATGCGTCTGTCAGATCAAGACGCTGTTATTGCTCTTTGGAAAGCTGCCGGGGTCTACCGGGAGTGGAATGATCCGGAGCGGGATATCGAAAAGGCGCTGGAAGGCGCGCATTCTACGATTCTGGTGGGTGAGTTGGACGGTGCGATTGTAGCCAGCATCATGTGCGGCGAGGACGGGCATCGTGGCTGGTTTTATTATGTGAGCACCCACCCCGATTATCAGGGCAAAGGACTGGGCAAGGCGATTACAAACGCGGCAGAGGATTGGCTTCGGGCACGGGGCATCTGGAAGGTGCAGTTGCTGGTTCGTGGAGACAACGCTCAGGCAGCAGGCTTTTATGAATCTCAGGGCTACAAGGACACCCAGTCCGTGTGCCTGCAAAAGGTGATTGGACCAGTGTGAGATTACAGTTTTTTGGAGCTAATTTCACAGAGAAAGAATGCGTCCTTCTTATAGATCAAGAGAACAAACACAAAAAAAGCAGGCTCCTTGCGGAACCTGCCTTTTTCAAAAAGCTTCTGCTTTCTACTGTAGCACTTAAGCTACAGCAGCCTGCGCCTTTTCAACCAGTGCTTTGAATGCGTCTGGCTGATTGATCGCGAGGTCAGAAAGAACCTTACGGTCAACTTCGATGCCAGCTTTGTTCAAGCCATCGATGAAGCGGCCGTAGGTCATGCCGTGTTCACGGGTCGCTGCGTTAATACGCTGGATCCAGAGAGCACGGAAGTTGCGCTTGCGAGCTTTACGGTCGCGGTAAGCGTACTGTGCCGCTTTTTCGACTGCCTGCTTAGCAACGCGAATGGTGTTCTTACGACGGCCGTAGTAACCTTTGGCTGCCTTAATAACTTTTTTGTGACGAGCGTGGGCGGTGACGCCTCTTTTTACACGTGACATGGTAGTCTCCTAGTGTCAGGTTTTAAGGCTTAGCCGTAAGGCAGATATTTTTTCACGATACGAGCATCTGCATCGCACAGAGTGGTGGTACCACGTGCGTTACGGATGAACTTGTTCGTGCGTTTAATCATGCCGTGGCGCTTGCCAGCCTGAGCACACTTAACTTTGCCAGTCGCGGTGAGTTTGAAGCGCTTTTTAGCTCCAGACTTCGTCTTCAACTTGGGCATTTTGCGTCCTTTCTTGTGATGATCGGTAAACCGATCAAAAATTTGCAATGGATGCATCAGAAGCCGCCACGGCATGCCCTATAATTCCTGCTTGATTCTTGTATTAGGACAAGACACAGAAAACCGCCGGGCGACTTTGAACGCGGCCTTATAAAACTGCCAGCGAGGGAATGCAAGAGGATTCCCTCCCGATATGCTGGGATTGGTCCCAGTTCGCGCAGTTTATCCGCTCAGCCTCATCAGAGTGTGCAAGAAAGCACCGCTGGAGGCCAAAAAATCCGTCAGATCACGATGCCGAGCCGCTTATGGGCGGCAGCACATTTTGTGAAGAGATGCTGGCAAGCTTCCCGTTCTACCCCCTCGTAAATCTTTATCTTTGGCCGCTCGACCATATGCTCTGCGATTTCGCGTGCACGCAGGTCCATCTCCTGAGGCCAGAAGTGGGTGGCGTCTTCGTTTGTGTAAGCTCCGAAGACCAGCGTACCGAAGCCAGCCCACACGGTAGCGGCCATACACATGGCGCAGGGTTCGCAGGTGCTGTACAGGATGCCTCCGGCAAAACTCCGGGACTTGTGGGTCTTGCTGGCCTGTCGGATAGCGTTGATCTCGCCGTGGCAGGTTGGATCACAATCCCTGATCACGCTATCATAGGCCTGTGCCAGCAATTCCCCTTCAGCGGAGTAGACTGCCCCGCCAAACGGTGATGGATGGGGTGTTTCCATTGATGTGGCCGTATAAGCAATAAGGCTTTTCATGCGCTGGTGATGCACTTCCAGTTGGGTGTTAGACATCACTTCCCTCCCCTTACAGACAAAAGGTCTGCTCCATCAAACCCTGATGCCGAGCTTGACCGTGGTGCCGACGCAATCAGCTGACGGCTGGCGTCTCATTGTGCACCTTCGATAGTCTTTCAATTGGGGCGCAAGATGGCATGGACCGCGATATCGTGCGAGCATACACCCATTTCCTGCGGGCAGGCAGAAGCTGGTCAAGCTTCCTTTTGTGAAGGCACCCTCTTCTGCCCTCGTTTTGCAGCCGCCAAATGAAAATACCCGACACGATGTGCCGGGTATTTTCAAAAATCTCTGGGACTTCGGTTGAGTAGCTACACAGAAACCATGCTGGAGCGCTTCAACCTGAGCCTGTTAACGAGAAATAGGTGCAAGCACCATCATCATCTGGCGGCCTTCAAGCTTTGGATGGGATTCGACTTTAGCGATCTCCGCAGTCTCAGCTTTAACCTTCAGAAGTAATTTCATTCCGAGATCCTGGTGGGCCATTTCACGGCCACGGAAGCGAAGTGTCACCTTCACTTTATCACCATCTTCAAAGAAGCGCAGCATGTTCCGCATCTTCACTTCATAGTCATGAGTGTCGATGTTCGGGCGCATCTTGATCTCTTTGATCTCAACGATCTTTTGTTTTTTGCGCGCTTCTGCAGCTTTTTTCTGGGCTTGGTACTTGTAGCGACCATAATCCAGAATTTTACAAACAGGTGGCTGACTGTTCGGGGAAATCTCGACCAGATCCAAACCTTGATCCACCGCCATAGCGAGGGCTTCTTCGATTGGAGTTGGACCGAGGTTGTCACCTTCGGTGTTAATCAGCTGCACTTCGCGAACGCGAATCTCTTTATTGGTGCGCGGCCCTTCCTTGGTGGGTGGCGGTGCGCGAAACGGACGGCGAATGTGAGTATCTCCTCTTTAGACTGCCGAACTTACGAATATTTGACTACAGCTCAATGACTCGTTCCGGCAGTTTCGTCAAGTCGAGAAACATATTGCAGGGGCATCATTATTGCTGCTTTGCTAAAATCAGGAAAAATGTCACGTAAGTCAACACTAGTTTTGCTGGTTCTTGCGCGACATATGCAACCAGCTAGATCTCTGTTGGTAACAACTCCCGGTAAACATCAAGCGTCGCGGCACACATGGCCTGTTTGGTGAACGAGCGTTCCACATGGTCATGGGCGCGCTTGGTAAGTTTTGCGCGCTCCTCTTCACTCAGATCCAATGCCTGAGCCATCAGATCCGCGAGTTCTTCCACGTTGCCATTCTCAAAGTGCCAGCCCGTGCGCTCTTCGTCTTGCACCACAGGCGGGACGAGTACGGTCTCCGGCACCGCGCCAATATTGGAGACGATCACCGGCACGCCTGCAGCCTGCGCTTCGACAGCGGCACGGCCAAAGGCCTCGGCCTCAATGGAGGCGACAACAGAAGCATCTGCGATTGCGAGCGCTGCGGGAACATCCGAGCAGTGACCAACAATGCGGACGTTGCCGACCAACTCAGATTCCTCAATCTGGAGCTCAAGGGATTGGCGGTAGGTCTCGCGGCCCTGATCATCCCCGGCTAAAACCACAAGCACATCATCATAGCCACCGCGCTGAACAAGCTGGCGGGTCGCCTCAATCAAGACGCGCTGACCTTTCCATTCTGTCAGGCGCGCAAGGTTCATCACCACGCGGCGCTTGTCGGAAACGCCCCAGCGGGCGCGCAGGTCCGAGACGCGCTCATCACTGATATTGTCGCGATCATAAGAGTCTATATCCGGGCCACGGTAGATCACCGAGGTTTTGCCTTTGGTGCGCGGATCTCGCCGTTCCACCAAATCAGCTGTGAATTTAGAGTTCGCGATCACTTTGTCGGCGCGGGTCATGGAGGAATTGTAGAACGCCTTGAACCTGTTGGTTTCCCTGTAAATGCCATGATAGGTGGTGACAAAAGGAATGCTCAGACGGCGTGCAGCCCACAATGCAGACCACGCCGGAGCGCGGGATCGGGCGTGAACCAGATCAACGTTATGTTCCTTGCAGATGCGTTCGATCAGATAAGAGTTGCGCCACATAGTCCAAGGGTTCTTGGATTTGACCGGCATTTCAAAGTGCACCGCTCCGGTTGTTTCCAACTCGGGCACCATGCGTCCGCCTTGTGAAATCACAAGGCTCTTCCAGCCTGCATTCACGATTGCCTCAGCAACATCCAGAGTGGTGCGCTCGGCTCCGCCGGTTTGAAGGTCGGGGACAATTTGCAAAATGGTTGGCACTTTGGATATTTCTCTGTGTTTTTTGCACATCATCCAACTATGCTCGCCCAAATAACAGGCGGCAATGGTGACGAGGCTGTAGTCAGGTTTCCAGACAATTGCCGGCCACGATAAGCCGATAAGCGTTTGGAGGTTATGAATGAGTGCTGACTTACCCCAATTCATCAGCGTTGGCAAAGGCGACAGTGCACGACAAATCGCAGTGCGTCATGATGAGCGCGGTGCGCCGGGTATCCTGTGGCTGTCCGGCTTCAAATCCGACATGCTTGGCACCAAGGCAGAAGTGCTTGCCGAGTGGGCAGAAACAACAGGTCTGACCTACACACGCATGGATTATTCCGGTCACGGGGAATCCGGTGGTGAGTTTGTTGATGGCACCATCTCCCTTTGGCTGGAAGAAGCGGTTGCTGTGTTTAAACAGTTCTGCAAAGGCCCGACTATTGTTGTTGGCTCTTCCATGGGCGGCTGGATGGCACTGCTGCTGGCCAAAGCGTTGCATGAGGCTTCTGAGATGATCGAGGGTTCGCTATCCGGCATGGTGTTGATTGCACCGGCACCTGATTTCACCGAGGAGCTGATGTGGAAACATGAGTTCACCGACGAGATGAAGCAGGAGATCATGGAGCAAGGCCGCTTCGAGCGCCCTTCCGAATATGACGACAGCCCGTACATCATCACTCGTGAGCTGATCGAGGATGGTAGAAAGAACCTTCTGCTTGGCGATCCGATCATCACCGACTGCAAGACCATTATTCTGCAAGGCCAGAAAGATGATGCCGTGCCGTGGCAACATGCCTTGCGCATTGTGGAAGGCATGGCCCACGACGATGTGGTGCTGACATTGGTGAAAGACGGCGACCACCGTCTGTCGCGTCCGGAAGATCTGGACCGCATGATTGCGGCTGTGGCGGAACTGGCCCAGCGCTAATTTGATCTCGTGATCAGGCTTCTCTCAATGAAGCCTGATTGCCGCCCATTTCCCCTCATAATTTGCGTTTTTCTGCCATTTCTAATGAGATAATAAGTCTGTCTGCAAGATAAGTGTGCCACATGTTTGACAGCAAGCTAACCTAAGGTGATCGGGATAATACCTATTATCACTGGAGCGCACTATGAAAAATATCAGAAAACTCGTGCTGCAACTCGTTCTGTCTGCAGCATTAGCACTGCCAGCCATCGGAATCGGCAGTGTTGCGTATGCGGCCAATCCTCTTGGCAATATCATTCTCGACCAAGCAGAAAGAGCGATTGACGGGGACCGAAGAGGCTATCGGGATCGACGTGACTACAGGTACGACCGCAGGCACGCATACCGGAACCACCACGATAACCGCCGCCTATACAGGCCTGGCGCTCATCCACGGCATTTTGACCGCAGGGGTCCTCCTGGTCGCCGCTACTAATGCGTTGGTACGCATCAGGTCGGCATGACCTGCTCATTTGACAGTGCTTTCACTCAGCTTTTTGTGAAGCACAATGAAAGCACTGTCATAGATCACTGGTTCGAGTGATCCACGATTTTCGCCCGCGATGGCGGGCAACCTGAGATATCTGCATGGCTTTTTCCCACTCTCTTTCCCTCCTAATTTTCTAAACTCTCGCAACAAGAGAGCGCTATCCCCGTTGATTACTTGTGCTTTGCACATGGCATTACACTCATTAGGATTCCAAACAGAACACAGCGCATCAAATTGCCGTGCTGTGCCATAAGTCTGCTCGGTTCCTGCTCCATAGTGACACGAATAACCAAACGTCACTGGAGCACATAATCATGAGGAATGCCAAGAGGTTAATACTTCAAGTTGGACTGGCTGCTGCTGTAGCGCTTTCAACTGCATCCTTCGGAAGCGTTGCGTATGCGGATAAGCATCACAAAAAGTATTTCAAGCAGCAGGAAAAGGCTTTCAAGAAGCAAGAAAAAGCCTATCGCAAGTTCGAAAAGGAACGGAATAAGTTCGTACGCAAGCAGATAAAGCGGCAAGAGAGAGCTTATCGTGAACCGTACAGAGATCGCCGGGATTACGGATATTATTATCCCGACTATTACGACTACGGCTATTAACGGGGCGCGTTCGGTAATGGCGGGCTGTTCGTTCTGGCGGTGTTGGCAGCGCTAAAGTTACACCGCTTGCACGAGCAGCGTATCAGGTCAGAAACCTACGGGCCCGTTGCAGGTTGCCTTCGGGTCCGAGGAAGCATGCAGCAAGTTTTAATCGACCCCCCTTAAATTTACTCAGTAAATCTTACAAGGACTGAAAGGGGTTTTGCTCCAAATGAACCCTAATTTTGATAGGTCCTGATAAGCCACCGGGACATTCAAACAGTATTTTGGTGGTCACCGAGAAGTGGGGACCACAGTCCTTTCAGTAGTTTCTGGAAGCAGGCAACAAACGTTGCGCAAGGAGGCAACTGAATGGCAATGGCATGGACGTGGCTCTTCGTAGCGGGCTTTTTGGAAATCATTTTTGCTCTCTGCCTCAAAATGTCTGAGGGCTTTACCAGATTACCTTTCACAGTTGCCTTTGCCATCACGGCGCTGTTATCGCTTTACTCCCTGACCAGAGCTATGGCTTGCATCCCAATCGGCACAGCCTATGCTGTGTGGACCGGCATCGGGGCCACCGGCATCGCCATCGTCGGCATCTTCTACTTTGGAGAACCGGTCACCTTCGCCCGCATCTTCTTCATAGCCCTGCTGATCACTGCGATCGTCGGCTTGAAACTTGTTTCAAGTGGGTAGTGCGGGAAAGTCCAGCACCAGCTGACTGCACTCAAACCAACTGTCAAAAAGCTCTGTCAGCTCTTGTGAAACTCTGATTGAGCCGGGCCCTTCATCTCCAAAGCTCCCGCCAATACAAAACAGATTGCTCTCAAGAGTTGCTGTGCGCAGCTCTTCGGTTTGCAGGAGAGTGAAACGCGGCTTATAGCACACCACGGCCTGAACCTTGTGCGCCTCTTTCAGCTGCGGGATTGCTGCCCAAAAGTTTTGCTCCTCTTTGAAAAGCAGGACGCGAAGCTCTTTTGCGTTGGGCGCGCCCAACTCGTGTTTTCTTCGATATCGCAGTATTTCACTGCCTGCCTGAACATCTTCCCGCACGCCTACATATTTGCAATTGGCTAATTCGCTGATGCTTTTGAACTGCTGCGAGTTCGCTTCTTCTTCATTGGCGGCGATCAGGTTGAAGGCGGATAACCCAGATAACGCACTGCGCTGTGCCTCGGTCAACTCGCCAAAGTAGACGCCTTGATCTGCGACCTGATGATGGTCGGTAATGTTCAAGTCAGGAAAGAACAGCTTGAACTGCGTGGCAAATTCATTCCCCGGCTCCGTTGAGTGCAGGATATTTCTGAGCTCATCTGTCGGGTGTTGTTTTCGGAACCAGAACTTGTAGGCCCGCCCGAAGCTGGTGGCCGACTCTCCCTTGTACAAAATCGAGGTCACCGGTCCACTGGTCATATATTCGGAATGGGCAAGGCTTTTACAAATAAAGTGTTTTTCAAATTCATCAACACTCAGAGGCTTAGAGTTGATGGCCACAACTTCCAGCCCGTTCTTCAACAGATCAGCACAGATCGCTTCGGTAATTTGCTCCTGATCAAGCGGGACTGGCTTCACAAGGAGTATGTTGTGTTCCATTGAGACCGTTCCTTTAAACTGACAGACGTGAGGCGTGCCGCACTGATACGTTGCCGCCCCCAAGATGCCGTAGGGGTAGCTGGTGGCGGAATTGAGGTGGGGGTGGAATCCACCTGCTCGCAGCAGACCCAGCTTAACCCTTAATTCACCGCAATCTCAAGCGGTTGCGTTTCCTCGTTTTGAGGCGTCATCTCTTCACCTCATTTTTGGACAGACTCGATAAAAATAAAAACGATTCAAAACACACGATCACGGCACTGGGTTCTTCAATGAAAAAAAGAAAACGCATTATTCTTTCTATTGATGGTGGTGGAGCACGCGGTCTTCTTCCGGTTCGCTTGCTGCGCGGGCTTGAAACCAAACTGTCCATGCGCGGCAAGTCCGCTCCACTTCACCGATATTTCGATCTGATCTGCGGAACATCCAGTGGTGGCCTGATTGCCGCCGGACTCACCGCGCCTAATCCGGACCACTCGCGGCGTGGCGAATCCGCGATGACACTGAATGATTTGCAGGACTTCTTCGAGATTGAGGCCCGTGAACTTTATATGACCAACCGGCGCCACTGGGTCCATCGGGCGCTGTACCACCCCTTCCGGCAGTTCAACAAAGCCATTCAGGAGCGTCCGGTTGAGCAGGCTATCAAGCAACGCATCGGGTGGAGTGCTCTGTCCAGCAGTCTGACTTCCGTTTTGCTGACGGCGTATGATCTGAAAAACCGCCGTGTGGTTTCCATGGGCAACAACACAACGGGTCAGGATGACTATTACTTCTGGCAGGCTGTACGGGCGACAACCTCCACGCCATCCTGGTTTGAACCAGCGCGCGTTGAAAACCTGACCACTGGCGATGAAGAGATTATGATTGATGCGGCAAGCTTCCTGAATGATCCAGTGCTGGCGGCATATGCCGAGGCGCGGCGTCATGGCTGGGACCCAAAGGACATCATCATCCTGTCGCTTGGCAGCGGCAATCCCGTTGAGGAGAAGCATAGCTTTGAAGAGACTGTGCAGTGGGGCACGCGTGGCTGGCTCTCGCCGGAAGAAGGCACGCCTTTGCTTTGCAGTTATATGCACGGCCAGACGGCTTCCACCGGACAATATGCAGATGTGCTTTTCGCAGATATGCCGGGGGTCGAGTACATTCGCCTGACGGCTGACCTTCCTCATCTGGGAAGTGACCTTTATAGCGTTCGCCCCGGCGAAGCGCTACAACTGAACCATCTTGCGGACGAACTGCTGTCTGCCTACGATGCCGAACTGGATAAACTGGCAGACCTTATGCAAGAAAGGCAGGATGGCCCCGGCTTTTAGGCTTCACAATCTTTCCGCCGCTGCTACAACTTTTGAGATGAATAAGAAAAGTGAATCACGGTAGGCCCGTGAGTGTGTTGGAGGGATCATGTTGGGATTGAGAGGTCATCAGCGTAAAACCGCCGTTTTGGCTGGCGGACTTATGGTGAGTATGCTTTCTGCTGGTGCCTACGCGGTACCTCTTCCTGACACGAAGCCTCCCTTGACCGAGGAAGATTATCGCGACGCATTACGGCAGCTTCCGGAGTTTCCGGGTGCTGCCAAGTTTCATTTCGGCCATGCAGAGACACCGAGTAATGCTGAACCGCTTTCCTTTGGCAGCTATGCAAGGGGCTGCGTTGCCGGGGCTGTTGCGATCCCCCATGATGGTGAGAACTGGCAGGTGATGCGCCTGTCACGCAACCGCAACTGGGGCCACCCAACTCTTATTGATTTTCTGAAACGACTGGCTGACGACGCTCCTAACTTGGGGTGGAACGGCCTGCTGGTTGGCGACCTTTCGCAGCCGCGCGGCGGGCCGATGCTGACCGGTCACGCCTCCCATCAGATCGGGCTGGATGCCGACATCTGGCTGCGGCAAATGCCGGACTATCGGTTCAGCTCCAAGCAGCGCGAGACAGAGAGCGCGATCTCCATGCTCAAGGAGGACCTGAGCAAGCCGGGCGCAGACCGTAGCGTTGACCCGAAGCGCTGGACCGATGCCCACGCAAAACTGATCCGCCGTGCTGCGCAGGATGACGGTGTTGCGCGTATCTTCGTGAGCCCGACCATCAAGAAGGCGCTTTGTGAGTTCGAGACCGGAGACCGCGACTGGCTGCGCAAGGTGCGGCCATGGTGGGGACACCACTACCACTTCCACGTGCGCATGACCTGCCCGGCAGACAGCAAAGAATGCCGGGATCAAGCCCCTCCTCCAGCGGGAGATGGCTGCGGGAGTGAGTTGACCTACTGGCTTTCAGACGAACCATGGGTGCCGAAAGAACCAAAGCCGGGTGCAAAACCGCCTGCTCCGAAGCCACCTTTAACCGTCGCCGACCTGCCTAATAGCTGCGCGGCTGTATTGAGGACGGAGTAGTTTGGGAGCGGATATGCTCCCTTTCGTCATTAATCATGGACATAGGCTTTTGGGGCTTCATCGTTGTTGAGGATGAGGGTCATCAGGGTCAGGTCGAGCCAGCGGCCGAATTTGAAGCCGACTTGGGGAAGTTCTCCGGTGACTTTGAAGCCATAGCGCTCGTGCAAGCCGATTGAGCCTTTGTTTTCGCTATCGATTGCTCCGACCAGCACGTGGTAGCCGCCCTGCCTTGCCAGTTTGATCAACTCTTTCAATAGTGCAGAGCCTGCGCCGTTTCCACGTGACTGCGGCGTTATGTAGACGGAATGTTCCATGGTTTTGTTATAGCCGGACTTTTCACGGAACGGACCGTAACTGCCGTACCCCAAAAAAGCGCCACTGTGATCTTCGGCCACGATCACCGGCATTCCGCCTGCAAGTCGATTGTCGAACCAGTTATGTCGATCTTCCAGCGTTTCCAGATTATCGGTCCAGATCGCAGCCAGAGTTTTGACTGCATCATTATGGATCTCCAGAATAGCCGGAATATCAGATTTGGTTGCGTGACGCAGTTTCATGAAAGTCCCTCTAAAACTCCTGAGGTCGCCAGCATCTTAGCGGTGCTGGTTGCTCGACCTCAGCAAAACAATTCTGCGCATCCTCTTTCAAAAACCGACATGCAATCGTTCAATGGAGGCTGCAGCTCCCTGCAGAATTGTCATATTTGGCAGTGCCTCTCAAGAGGGCTCTGGCGGCTGACACTTGAGTTTATTACAGGATGCTTCGACTAACATCGCTGCGTATATGTTTGGTCTTGGCTTGCACTAGTATTTTCGCGGGAGCATCATGAAAACGGTCAGTCAGACGGGATGCTCCTCACTTATTGGATGAAAAACAGTAAAAAAGCGCGTGGGGGGTTATTATGTGCTTTGCCATAGAGCAAAGCAGTGGTAATTGAGCGCCCATGACGACCAAAACTTTGTCCAATATTCGCAATTTCTCGATTGTCGCGCACATCGACCACGGTAAGTCCACCCTGGCCGATCGCCTCATCCAGTCTACCGGCACTCTCACTGATCGTGAGATGACGGAGCAGGTTCTCGATTCCATGGATATCGAGAAGGAGCGCGGCATTACCATTAAGGCTCAAACCGTTCGCCTGATTTACAAGGCAGACGACGGTGAAGAGTACACGCTGAACCTGATCGACACCCCAGGTCACGTGGACTTTGCCTATGAAGTTTCTCGCTCCCTTGCTGCGGTGGAAGGCTCCCTTCTGGTGGTTGATGCCTCCCAAGGTGTGGAAGCGCAGACGCTTGCGAACGTGTATCAGGCGCTCGACAACGACCACGATATCGTGACCGTTCTCAACAAGGTTGACCTGCCTGCTGCGGAGCCGGATCGCATCAAAGAGCAGATCGAAGATGTGATCGGCCTTGATACCTCTGACTCGGTGATGATTTCAGCGAAGACCGGGCTTGGTATTCCTGATGTTTTGGAAGCAATCGTCAAACAGCTTCCTGCCCCCAAAGGCAATCCGGATGGCCCGTTGAAGGCCATGTTGGTGGACAGCTGGTACGACACCTACCTTGGCGTGATGGTTCTGGTTCGCATTATTGATGGTGAACTGAAAAAAGGCGACTCCATCAAGATGATGGGCACTGGCGCTGTGTATCCGGTTGACCGCGTTGGCGTGATGACCCCAGCGTTTGTGGCGACGGACCGTCTTGGGCCGGGTGAGATTGGCGTGCTGACAGCTTCCATCAAAGAAGTTGCGGATACCCGTGTAGGTGACACCATCACCACGGATAAAAAGGGCTGCACGGAAGCGCTGCCGGGCTTTAAGCCTGCTCAGCCTGTTGTGTTCTGTGGTCTGTTCCCGGTTGATGCCAACGACTTTGAAGACCTGCGCTCTGCCATGGGCAAGCTGCGCCTTAATGATGCATCTTTCTCTTATGAGATGGAAACATCGGCTGCGCTTGGGTTTGGTTTCCGCTGTGGTTTCCTTGGTCTGCTGCACCTTGAGATCGTTCAGGAACGTCTGTCCCGTGAGTTCAATCTGGACCTCATCGCAACAGCGCCATCTGTTGTTTATGAGATGGAGATGACGGACGGCTCGCAGTTTGAAATGCACAACCCTGCTGATATGCCGGATGTTGTGAAGATCAAAGAGATCCGCGAGCCTTGGATCCGCGCGAACATCATGACACCGGATGAGTATCTGGGTGCTATCTTGAAGCTGTGTCAGGATCGCCGCGGTGTGCAGGTTGACCTTTCCTACGTTGGGTCTCGCGCGATGGTCACTTATGACTTGCCGCTCAACGAGGTGGTATTTGACTTCTACGACCGCCTGAAGTCCATTTCCAAGGGCTACGCGTCGTTTGATTATACAATCAGCGAATACCGTGCCGGTGATTTGGCCAAGATGTCTATTCTGGTAAATGATGAGCCGGTTGATGCGCTCTCCGTGCTGGTTCACCGGTCACAGGCAGATAAACGCGGGCGGGCGATGTGTGAGGTTCTGAAAGAGCTGATCCCTCGGCACATGTTCAAGATTCCGATTCAGGCAGCACTTGGTGGCCGCGTGATTGCGCGTGAGACGCTTTCTGCCCTGCGTAAGGATGTGACCGCGAAATGTTACGGTGGTGACGCTTCCCGTAAACGCAAACTGCTGGATAAGCAGAAGGCGGGTAAGAAGAAGATGCGTCAGTTCGGTAAGGTTGAGATCCCTCAGGAAGCGTTCATTCAAGCGCTGAAGATGGATGACTGAGAAACGGTCGGGCCAGTAGGCCCGACGCAATGATCCAGTGAATCATTACGAGTTTCGAAGGCACGCGAGAGTAAGGCGCAGCGCGCCGTCGAGCGGGCGAGCAAAGCTCCAGTTTGCGTAAGCAAAGCAAACGACTAATTGTCGTTTGCAGGTGCGAAGGCCGTGCGAGAGTAAGCAGCTTAAGCTGCGGCGAGCCGGCAAGCAAAGCAGCAACCAGCTCTCACAGGCAAAGAATTCCAAGGCGGCCTCTGGTCGCCTTTTTCGTGAAACAACGATCTAAAGGCCTTTAGCCATGTCCCTTGAGAATGACCTGCGCAGCCGCGCGGAAGACAAATGCGAGCTTTGCAGTGCGACAGAGAAACTTGTTGCTGTAGCCGTTGGTCCGGATAGCGATGGCAGTGCGGATAAATCCATTCTGGCCTGTGCTACCTGCGCTGCTCAGATGGAGAGCGAGGCTGAGCTGGATGTGAACCACTGGCGCTGCCTGAATGAAAGCGCATGGAGCACTGAGCCAGCTGTTCAGGTAACCGCATGGCGTATGTTGGGCCGCCTTTCTGGTGAAGCTTGGGCGCGTGATCTGCTGGATACGCTGTATCTGGATGAGGAGACGCTGGCATGGGCTCAGTCCGGTGTGGCAGCAGCAGATGATGAAGATGCTATCGTGCACAAAGACACACACGGCGCTGTGCTTTCTGCTGGCGACACGGTGACGCTGGTCAAAGACCTCAAGGTCAAAGGCGCTGGCTTTACTGCCAAGCGCGGAACAGCGGTGCGCAACATTACACTGGTGCAAGACAACGCCGAGCACATCGAAGGCCGCGTCAACGACCAGCGCATTGTTATTCTGACGGAGTTTGTGAAGAAATCCTGAGGGTGTGCATTAAAGCTCCAGAACGATAGAAAGCGGCCTTCATGGTCGCTTTTTTTGTCTACAACGACTTCAACTCAGAGCTCTGTCCTGCTTGGCTTTCCTCTGTTCTTCATAGATTCCAAGACATGCGAGAGGAGACGGCTTGGTTGCTGAAAAGGCTAATCACCTCCCCCGCTACTGACCGCATCACCACCTCCGCTCAGACCGCCGACCGTATCGCTCCAAGCCCCACTGTCGTCACAAATAGGCCCCGTGTCAGTGGGTGCATCGCTCTCTTGTATGGCTCGCTTGCGAGAGCCGCTACGCATTGGTCTTTCCAGTAATGCGATGCCCATCAGTGCGGGCACGAATACAGCGACGAACAAAATCTTAGATAAGGACATAGAAAACGTCTCACTGAATACGCGCTCTCGACTTCAAGCCCTCCCGACGAAGCCTCATCGTGAAATACTACATGTGATCAACAATGATATTAAGTTAGTTCTGTTCAGCCATGCGTTGCAGGCGGAGTTGGGAGTGGAGGTGGATTTGTTTGGGGGTCAGTCTGAGGAGGGTTTGGTTGTCCTTCCATTGGTGCAGGCCTGCGCCGGAGTTTGAGGTTTCAATCCGGTAGTGGCGGCCACCTTGGCGGGCGTACCATTCGATGCGGTCTTTGCCGAACCACTTACGGGTCTTCACCGGATGTAGCATAGTGAGGCTGCCGGGGAACTCGATGAGCAGCAGCTCGATGGCGGCGATGGCTTTGGTTTCCTCGGCAATCTGGTGGAGCTCGCTGATCTGTGACTTCCGGATGGTCGCAAGGCGTTTTCCAACATGGGCGTATTCGTTGTAATGCGCCATGCTCTCGCTTTGTGGCAGGTAGTTGAACACCACAATAGTTCCCTCAAAGATGGAGGAGAAATAGAAAGACCGGTTGGTGTACTGGAGCGTAACCCGTTGAAGTTGATTGTTGATCTGCCGCTGGACGGTGTTGCCGCTGCCTGTCAGGTATTCGGTGCCGCGCTTTTTCTGCAGGGCGAGACCCAAGCCAATCAGGTAGTCGTTGTCCAGAAAACGTGCAGGCAGGGAGCCGTGCGGTTTGGCGTTGGACGCGGCAGGCTGACCCGAGAATGCATTCCGCCCGAAACTGGTATCCATGTCGCCTCCCCTTCAACACAACTCAACATGTTTCAAGCGTGGCGCAATTCCAGTAGGAACACAGTCCTTCAAATGCCTCAGATAGATACTCTCAGGTCACATCTAAGGGGGAGAAACTCATGGGGGCTCTCCCTGCTTATTCGCAGTTCTCGTCTTTCTGATTCACGAAGATCAGGCCTAGAAAGGCGATGATGCTGATGTTGTAGGAGGTGTTGATCGCGCCTCTTCCGATTTCGGATTGCCAGCCGAGGAACCACTCCCCTGCGCCGATTACAAACACGCCGAACCAAAGCAGGATGGCAACGCAATAACCAAGGGAGACTGTGGATTTGGAGCGACTGAAAGCGGCAGCAGGCCGGTGAATACTGACCAGCATACGCGCACTCCCTAAAATGAGCATGAGGGCGATAAAACCCTGAATGGCCAGAATGATAATGAGGAAGGTCGGGGCTGCTTCCAATGGGAAGAGTGCCCTGAATTTTGGACTGGTCGGGAAGGTGTCCACCATGGAAATGATGGTCTCAATGTATGCCAGATTTGCTGGTGAGTCCTGAAAGTTATTGAGACAAACCATGGCTGCAAATATGCCAAAAGCCAAGGAGACCAGAACTTTGATAAGTCGAAGAAGCATGGGATTTCCTGCTTTTCCACTAGTAGAGCAGATTGACGCTAATGGCGTGTTATTCGGGCTCTTCAGCTCTGGTCTATTTCATTCTCTCTTTGTTAAGAAGGTATGGGCCTTTAGAGGCTGTCCAAAATCTCTGGCCAGACTGCAGCATTTTGGCCGGCAAACGCCTGTAGATGACCGACATCTTTCAGGCCATATTCACTGGGATCAATCATCCTGCGCGTGACCTGAGCCTGCTTATAGAGCCCCTCTAAACGGTCGAGCGAGACTTTCGGGGCTGTGTCGTCATCTGTAAACCCGATGATCTTGACGGGGCCTTTATAGGGGTTTGGGTTCATTGATGGCAGGGTACCGCCAATATCAACTTCGAAGAAGTTGCGTGATGTGCACCATTTACGCCATTGCCAGTACACACCGGCGGGCATATCTTCCAGGCCAATTGCTTTGCCCGGCAGGTATCCCTTGAAACGGGTGATAAACGGAATGACCAGGAACCAGAACATGATCACCTGTATGACGTAGGGCAGACGGTGATCGCGCCAGTAGACCAGCCCGCAGGCGACTGTGGTTATCTTGTCCACCTTATCCAGATTTTGGTGGAAGGGCAGCATAAAGCCGCCGAGGGAATGCCCTATCACGTGGGTTTTGGGTGTATCCGCCAGCTGCAAGAGCGCATCGAACGCGGCTTGCTGGTCCTGCACCCCCCAATCGGACATGGTTGCGGAAGACTCACTTACGGGCTTGCGTCTGGAGGCACCAAAATCGCGATAATCGTAGGTGAGGCAGAGGTGCCCCTGATCTGCGACCCAACGGGCGAACTTGGCGTAAAACATCTGCGGCACGCCGGTTGCACCATGAATGATGACAGAGGATTTTGGAGCACCGGAAGGCCAGTAGACGTTGCCCGTCAGCTCGGCATCATCACTTGGAATTGTGATTTTCTCAACGCGCTTCTCACTCTCAGTCATCGGCACGTTCCGCTGTTCCATCGTTATAATTACGCTCTATCAATATACGTAGAGGATTACATATTAACGTATAGATAAATACAGAAAATGGAGTGCTCATCCTTTTCTCTGAACGATGACTTGGCGGTATCTTTTGTATCATATTCAAGACCTGCACAGGCAACGCCAGAGATAAGAGCTGGCTCAGGAAATTCGGACAGGTTGTATAAGTGGATTTCGCTTCTGAAACTGGCATGATGCCAAGAACAGGAGACCACCATGAGCAGACGTCCTCGCCGGAACCATAGTCCGGCCTTTAAAGCGAAAGTCGCGCTTGCTGCTATTCGCGGAGAGAAGACCTTGAGCGAATTGGCTCAGGACTTTGATGTGGACTGGTTCGGGAAAAGTGGAGGGACTTCTGTTAAATTGACAACAGGAGGACTTCATGGGGCGAACACATTATA
>CANLTN010000014.1:0-101280 GCA_947494035.1 uncultured Pseudovibrio sp.
GCTCCCCGGGCCGGATTCGAACCAGCGACCAAGCGGTTAACAGCCGCTTGCTCTACCACTGAGCTACCGGGGATCATGACACCCTTGCGAGTTTGCCTCGCCGTTTGCGTGAGGAGGCTTTTACAGAGGCATGGTGTGTTTGCCAAGTCGTTTTTTAGGAATTTTTCGATTTGTGGACAGTTTCTCATTTTTTTTATTGAGATATCCAAGTGGGTTAGCCAGAGATCACTAAAACCCGTGATTTTTGCGGGTTTGATCTTCCGAGGATGTTGGAATTCACACAAAGCCAATTGACAGGCGCGCGAATTGCGCCCAACACTGAAGGCTAGACCTCCAGTTTCTTTTTATGATCTGTGTATGCGGAATATAAAAGGATGAAACGGGAATGCGGTTCCATTTTTGGAAGGCTCCATCTTTGGAAGTATGCCGCAGCTGCCCCCGCAACTGTGAGCGGCGAGACTCTAGCAATAATCCCACTGGCCTTGTTGTGCTGGGAAGGGGCTATAGTCGGTTAAGCCGCAAGCCAGGAGACCGGCTGGAGATACGAATTGACATAGGACTGCTGTCGGGTGGACGGCGAGAGGTGCTCATGACACAAGTTTTCCTGTCTCCATGTGAGGCAGCTGCCCTACTTTTATACCCATCATCTGAAGCTGCGGCTTCCCTGCGCGTTCTGGCCTGCTAATTCCGATGGCTGTACAGAGAGGCGAGCGGGATGCTCGCCATTGTCTTGTAATGGGTGGTGCCCGTTCCGGGAAAAGCGCATATGCCGAGAAACTGGTTTTGAGCAGTGGGCGACGTCCAATCTATATTGCGACAGGTCAGGCCTTTGACGGTGAAATGGAGGCGCGCATTGCGCAGCACAAGGTGCAGCGCGGCGATCTTTGGGACACTGTTGAAGAGCCATTGGAGCTTGTGCGTGTGTTGAAAGAGCAGGCGGGTTCCGATCGAGCCATCCTTGTCGACTGCCTGACGCTTTGGCTATCCAATCTTATGCATGTGGAACGGGACTGGCGAGTTGAGCTGGACAAGCTTCAGTTGGTTCTTGCCAGTTTGCCGTGCCCTGTTGTGTTTGTTGGCAATGAGGTGGGCATGGGCATTGTGCCTGAAAATGCCATGGCCCGTGCCTTTAGAGATGAGGCAGGTCGCCTTAATCAGCGTGTTGCTGAACTTTGCCACTTTGTTCTGTTTATTGCAGCAGGTCAGCCACTACAGCTGAAGCCTGCTGTTTCCCCGGAGATTTCCCTATGACTTCCTTCTTTGCTGCCCCTTCCAAGAAAATCCCTGCGGTCATTATCACTGGATTTCTGGGTGCTGGTAAAACCACATTGGTACGCAACCTGCTGATGAAAGCCCAGGACAAGCGCATTGCGCTGATCGTCAATGAGTTTGGCGAGATGGGATTTGACGGGTCGCTGGTCAATGGCTGTGCGGACCCGGATTGCTCCGCCGATGAGGTTGTTGAGCTGGCCAATGGCTGTATCTGCTGTACCGTGGCTGATGATTTTCTGCCAACCATGGAGATGCTTCTGGAGCGGGAGCAGACGCCGGACGTGATTGTGATCGAGACCTCCGGTCTTGCACTCCCACAGCCGTTGGTGCGGGCGTTCAACTGGCCTTCTGTCAAGCCGCGCGTCACCGTAGATAGCGTTGTGACTGTGGTGGATGCACCGGCTGTTGCTGCAGGCAAGGTTGCCTCTGATGAAGAGGCGGTTGCGGCGCAGCGGGCGGCTGATGAGGCATTGGACCATGAAAGCCCGGTGGAAGAGCTGTTTGCTGATCAGCTGACCTGTGCTGATCTGGTTGTGCTTTCCAAAGCCGACCTTTTGAGTGAAGCGGAGCTGGCTGCTGTGAAAGAAACCATCCGTGGCCGTGTGCGTGACGGGGTTGAGATTGTGGCTGCTTCAAATGGTGAGCTGGCGCTGGATGTTCTGCTTGGCCGCGATGCGGGTGCAGAAGATGATATGGACTTGCGCCTTTCGCACCATGAAGCGCAGCATGCTCACGACCACGACCACGACCACGACCACGACCACGACCACGACCACGACCACGACCACGACCACCATCATCATCACGATCATTCGCATGATGACTTTGAGAGTTTTGTGCTGCCGACCCGCCGGTTTGCCTCGCTGGACGAGGTTAAGAGCCAGGTGGAAACTGCCATGAAGGTTTCCGGTGTATTGCGCATCAAAGGCAGTGTGGTTGTTGAAGGCAAGACTGCTCCAGTCCTCGTACAAGCGGTTGGGCCGCGTGTGGAAGCATGGTTTGCAGCGGGCAGTGAAAGCCACTCCAAGCTGGTTGTGATCGGTCTTGCGGGGCTGGACAAGCACGGGGTGCAGTCGGCTTTGAGCTCATTTGAAGTGGTTTCCAGCTGATGCATGTACTTGTCGGACAATCACGCCGATTGGATGATGGAGAAGAGGCCGTCGATCTTGAGCAGGCGCCTGCCGATGTTGTGTTTTTAAGCGCAGCGGACACAGAGCTTGCAGGCCTTGCGGCGGCGCACGCCCAGCATGATGGGTACTCTCTGCGCCTTGCCAGTTTTCTGGCTTTGTCGCACCCGTACTCCGTTGATCTTTATGTGGAGCAGACCATTCAGGCCTCCAAGCTTGTGGTGGTGCGCCTTTTGGGCGGTGTTGAATACTGGCGTTACGGCGTTGAGCGGTTAGAAGCGGTTGCCCGTGCTGAGGGTGTGAAGCTGGTTCTGCTGCCCGGTGACGATAAGTGGGACGAGGAGCTGGTGAGCCGCTCGACTGTTCCGCTTGAAACTGCGCATTTGCTGTGGCGCTACCTGATTGAAGGTGGTGCGGAGAACCTTTCCGGTGCTTTGCTTTATGCAGCGCAGATTGCGGAACTTCCTGTTGAGGCTCCGCCAGAGCCGATGGCATTGCCACGGGCAGGGCTGGTGTTGCAGGATCATTCGCTCCCTTCTTTGGATGATGTGCGGGCGAGCTGGAAGGACCCCAGTCGTCCGGTTGCTGCTATTGTGTTTTACCGCGCGCTTTACCAAAGCGGGGCCATTGAGCCAGTGCAGGCATTATGCCATGAGCTGGAGGCACAGGGGATAAATCCGCTGGTGCTTTATGTGGCCAGCCTGAAACAGGCGGAATGCGCAGCTGCTCTTTCCAGCGTGTTTGATGAGTGCCCGCCGGATGTTGTTTTGAACGCGACCGCGTTTGCGTTGTCGAGCGCTGGTGCTGTTCATTCCGGCACGGTGCTGGACAAGCAAGGTGCATGTGTTTTGCAAATCGTGCTGTCGTCTTCTTCCGAAGAGGGCTGGGCGGAGAGCGATCAGGGCTTATCCCCGCGTGACCTTGCCATGCATGTGGTGCTTCCGGAAATTGATGGTCGTCTTTTGACTCGGGCGATCTCGTTCAAGGAAGAGGGGGATCGTGATACCAAGACACAATGTTCACTTGTTCGGTTTGTACCAAAATCGGATCGGGTTCAGTTTGTGGCAGCCTTGGCGGCCAATTGGGCGCGGCTGAAACATACCGACGCAAATGAACGCAAAGTCGGCATAATCCTCGCAAACTATCCCAACAAGGACGGACGTATAGCAAACGGGGTCGGGCTGGATACGCCTGCCTCCTGCACGCATCTGCTTTCTGCCCTGAAAACAGAGGGTTATGGGGTTGCGGAAAATGCGCCGAGTTCGTCTGAGGCGTTGATAGAGGACCTGCTGGCTGGCCCTACCAACGCACTTAGCGACGCAAAGCAACGCAAAGGCGGGGAAGAGCTGTCGCTGGAACGCTATAAGCAGTTGTTTTCCAAGCTGCCTTTGGCGGTGCGCACGGGGATTGAAGAACGTTGGGGCGCGCCGGAGGCAGATCTGCACATTGTCGACGGGTCTTTCCAGCTGGCGCTGAAGACCTACGGCAATGTCACTGTCGGTATTCAGCCTGCACGCGGCTATAACATTGATCCTAAAGAGACTTACCACGATCCGGCACTCGTTCCGCCGCATCATTACCTTGCGTGGTACATGTGGCTGCGCGAAAGCTTTGGGGCGGATGCACTTATTCACCTTGGCAAACACGGAAATTTGGAATGGCTTCCGGGGAAAGCTCTCGCATTATCAGAGGCTTGCTACCCAGAGGCGGTGATTGGGCCGACGCCGAATATCTATCCTTTCATCGTCAACGACCCCGGAGAGGGTTCGCAGGCGAAACGGCGGTTATCCTCGGTGATCATCGATCATCTTACCCCTCCGCTTGCCCGCGCCGAGAGCCATGGCTCCGCGCTGGAGCTGGAGGCGTTGCTGGATGAGTATTACATCGCTGCCGGGGTAGACCACCGCCGCCTGAAAGCGCTTGGAAAAGAGATACTTGGCGTTGCTGCACGTGAAGGCATGGACAAGGATATCGGCCTGACCTCCGATATGGATGAGGACACCCGACTGGCGCGGCTGGATGCTCATTTGTGTGACCTGAAAGAGCTGCAAATCCGCGATGGGCTGCATATCCTGGGGCAGTCTCCAATAGGGGAGCAGCGGGCCGAGTTGCTGGTTGCGTTGCTGCGCGTGCCGCGTGGTGAAAAGCCTCATGAAAACAGTCTGTTACGGGCACTTGCTGAGGATTTGAATCTGCTTGGGTTTGATCCGCTGGACTGTGCCTTTGAGCAGGAGTGGACTGGCGAGCGACCAGCTCTGCTACAGGAGCTAGTTGACGCGCCATGGCGCAGCTGTGGTGACACGGTGGAGCGGCTGGAAGCGCTGGCGCTGACGTTTGTTTCTGGTGAAATGGTGGTTCCTGCTGATTTTACAGCGACTTCTGCTGTGCTGGAGGCGCTGGAGCAAGAGATCGCGCGGTCCGTGGATGCCTCTGGGGCTGCCGAGGTGGAAGGGGTGTTATCCTCCCTCGCTGGACGATTTGTCCCCCCTGGACCATCCGGTGCGCCGTCCCGTGGGCGACCAGATGTGCTGCCGACCGGGCGTAACTTTTATTCTATTGACGTTCGAGCCGTTCCCACAAAAGTCGCGTGGAAGCTAGGTGAGAGAAGCGCTAGTGCTTTGATTATGCGGCACTTTCAGGATCATGGTGAGTGGCTGCAGAGCATTGCCATGAGCTGCTGGGGAACCGCAAATATGCGCACCGGCGGGGATGATATCGCTCAGGCGCTGGCCTTGATCGGGGCCCGTCCGGTCTGGGAAGAGGCCTCTGGTCGCGTTACCGGATTCGAAATTGTCCCACTTTCCGAACTCCAACGTCCCCGAGTTGACGTAACCCTCAGAATTTCCGGCTTTTTTCGCGATGCGTTTCCGCAGCTCATACATCTGTTCGATGCTGCTGTTGCTGCGATCTCGGAGTTGGACGAACCTGAAGATGCCAATCCATTGGCAGCCCGGTTCCGCTCGGAGCTTGGGGGATTACTGGCGAAAGGTGTTGAAGAGGGGCAGGCCCGCAAGCGGGCGTCCACGCGGATTTTCGGAAGTAAGCCAGGGGCTTACGGCGCAGGCTTGCAGGCACTGATTGACGAGAAGCTGTGGGATAACCGTGCGGACTTTGCGGAGAGTTTTCTGGAATGGGGCGGCTATGCCTATGGCCGCTCACAGGAAGGAGAACAAGCCAAGGACGACTTGGTCACTCGCCTGACAAACGCTGATGCAGTGGTTCACAATCAGGACAATAGAGAACACGATCTCCTTGATTCTGATGACTATTATCAGTTTGAGGGCGGTTTGGCAGCGACTGTTGAAACGCTCAAAGGTGAAGCCCCGCACATCTACCACAACGACCATTCACGCCCGGAACGCCCTGTCATCCGCACGCTTTCTGAGGAAATTGGACGGGTTGTCAGGGGGAGAGCTGCCAATCCAAAATGGATCGCCGGTGTGATGCGCCACGGGTATAAAGGTGCCTTTGAGATGGCGGCGACACTGGACTATCTTTTTGCATTTGGGGCGACAACCAATGCTGTCTCAAACCATCACTTCGATCAGTTATATGATGCATATCTTTATGATGATGAGGTGAGAGACTTTATTGCGGAGAAGAATTCTGCAGCGCTTTTGGAAATGACCGAGCGATTCTTAGAGGTCATTCAACGAGATATGTGGGTGCCGAAGCGAAACAGCGCCTATGATGATTTGTTAGAGTTGCGACGCGCACTCATGGACCGAGGGGAATAAGATGGTAACAAAAGCTGACATGAGTGAACAGGAACTGGACGCCCGCCACGCAGAAAAGATGCGCAAGAAGAAGGCGGCCCGTGACAAGATTATGGCGACCAAGACCATTGAGAAGGGGTTGCTGATCGTCCACACCGGTAAGGGGAAAGGCAAGTCCACCGCTGGTTTCGGCATGATCTTCCGCAGCCTTGGCCATGGCCACAAAGTTGCTGTTGTGCAGTTCGTGAAAGGTCGTCTGGAAACCGGCGAACGCATGGCGCTGGACCGGTTCTCTGATCTGGTCACCATCAAGCGTATGGGCGAAGGCTTTACGTGGGAAACGCAGGACCGTCAGCGGGATATTAATGCTGCCCGCGCTGCATGGGATGCGGCCAAGGAGCTGATCAGTTCGCGTGAGCACAAGATGATTCTTCTGGATGAGCTGAACATCGTACTGCGTTACGAATACATTCCGCTTGAAGAGGTTGTTGCGTATCTGCGCGATGAAAAACCTGAGGATGTTCATGTAGTTATCACTGGTCGCAACGCGAAGGAAGAGTTGATTGAGATTGCTGATCTTGTGACCGAGATGGGCCAGATCAAACATCCGTTCCGCTCAGGTGTGAAGCCTCAGGAAGGGGTTGAGTTCTAGATCGTGCCTTCCTCACAAACGGGAATAAAAAAGCCTGCCCTGATGATACAGGGCACCGGCTCCAATGTCGGCAAGAGTGTTCTTGTCGCCGGACTGGCCCGCGCTTTTACTAGGCGCGGCCTTTCTGTGCAGCCCTTCAAACCGCAGAATATGTCCAACAACGCTGCTGTTACCGCTGACGGCGGGGAGATCGGACGCGCCCAAGCTTTGCAGGCGCGGGGTGCGAAGGTTGCAACAAGCGTGCATATGAATCCTGTCTTGCTGAAGCCGGAGAACGACAGCGGCTCTCAGGTTATTGTACAGGGTAAGCGGTTTGGCACAATGCGCGGGGCTGAGTTTGGTCGGCAGAAAAGCACGCTTATCCAATATGTTATGGAGAGTTTTGCACAGGTTGAATCAAAGGCCGATCTGGTGTTGGTGGAAGGGGCGGGCTCGCCTGCGGAGATCAATCTGCGTGCTGGCGATATTGCCAATATGGGCTTTGCGGATGCGGCGGATATTCCTGTGGTGCTGTGCGGGGATATCGATCGTGGCGGCGTCATTGCCTCGCTTGTTGGCACCCATGCGGTGTTGGAACCAGCTGAGGTGCAACGCATAAAGTCGTTTTTGATCAATAAGTTCCGCGGTGAACCTTCGCTCTTTGATAAAGGTGTGACAGCCATTGAAGAGAAGACCGGCTGGCCTTGTAACGGGGTTGTGCCGTGGTTTCCCAAAGTGAAGGACCTGCCAGCCGAGGATGCTCTGGATCTTTCTGAGAGCACTCATCGCGGCAAGCTGAAGGTGGTCGTTCCAGTCATCAGCCGGATTGCGAATTTTGATGATCTCGACCCTTTGCGCATGGAGGCTGATGTCTCGCTGGAGTTCGTTCTGCCGGGAGAGGTGCTGCCTGCTGATGCGGATGTGGTTCTGTTGCCGGGTACTAAGTCTACCATTGGAGATTTAGCATTCTTCCGTGCGCAAGGCTGGGACATTGATCTTTACGCGCATGTGCGCCGCGGTGGGCAGGTTCTAGGCATTTGTGGTGGTTACCAGATGCTTGGGAAGAGGATTGCTGATCCTGATGGCATCGAGGGAGCGGCGGGCTCTGTTGAGGGGCTTGGCTTGCTGGATGTTGAAACTGTTTTGACGCCTCATAAAGAAACTACTGAGAAGACCGGTCGACATATTCCAAGTGGGGAGAGTGTCACTGGCTATGAGATCCATGTGGGCCGGACAACAGGTGCAGATTGTGAGCGGCCCTTTGTTGATCTTGGTGATCATGTGGATGGGGCGATCTCGAAAGATGGCCTGATTTCTGGTTGTTACATGCATGGAATTTTCGGCTCCGATGCGTTCCGTGCAGCCTTTTTGAATGGGTTTGGGGCTGTTTCCCAGCTTGGTTATGAGCATCGGGTAGAGCAGGCTTTGGATGCTCTTGCTGATCATCTTGAGACACATCTTGATCTGGATGCGCTCTGGGGTATTGCGCAGTCGCGTGTCTAAAGGATCAGTGCTGCTGCGGCGATAGACAATGCCAGCAGGGCGCAGGAAATTGCGATGAGTTTCAGTGCGCTGTCAATGTCGTCTGCATTGGCTTCTTTGCGCCCGCTGGCGTTCATGAAGGGGTCTTCTACGCGGTATTCTGCATATTGGCGTGGACCTGCCAATGCCACACCCAATGCGCCCGCCATTGCAGCTTCTGGCCAGCCTGCGTTGGGGGAGCGGTGGTTTTTTGCTTCTTTGAGGATGGTTGCTGCTGCGGCTTTGTAGGGGCGCCGTGAAACCAGCGCTGCCAACACGATGAGAAGGCCGGAGAGGCGCGAGGCAGGCAGGTTGATGAGATCATCAAAGCGGGCGGAGGCCCAGCCGAAGTCTTGGTAGGTTTCGTTTTTGTGGCCAATCATACTGTCGGCTGTGTTGACGGCCTTGTACATGAAGAGGCCAGGTAGGCCGAGCACAGCAAACCAGAAGATGGGAGCAACGACCCCGTCGGAGAAGTTCTCAGAGCACGATTCAATTGCTGCTCTGCCGACGCCGGCCTCATCCAGATAGTCCGGGTTGCGACCGACAATCATGGAGACTTGCTTTCGTGCTTCGGTGAGCCCGGAGTTTCGTAGGGCATCGCGCACTCTCGCCACGTGCTGGTAGAGGCTTTTTTGCGCTATCAGCGTCATCCCAACCAGTGCGATCAACACATCAGCAAAGGGCAGGTAGCTGAGCGCTGCCTGCAGGACGCTCCCGGCAAAGGCAGCGCAGATGAGTAGTGCAACCAATGCGAAGACGCCGTTGGTTTTGCGCATGGAGCGCGGGTACTCAGGCTTGTTGTATGTGCGATCCATATAGGAGATGAACTTGCCGAGCAGGGTGACAGGGTGGGGAAACCTTGACCAGAGCCAGTCAGGATCACCGATGATGGCATCGAGCATGATTGCGAGAAGGACGATCCAGAGCGTATGTTCAAAGAGCAGCATGATTTTCTACCGTCCGTATCGCCTCTTTGAAGGCTTTGCCAAACCGTTGTCGGTCAGATTCTGCGGCAGGTAGCCCAAGCCGCATCCAGTTTTCGCTGTAATCAAACACCCGCGTCCAGATTCTCTTCGCGGCCAAGGCTTTGTGGAGAGGGTGGGCTAAAGGGTGATCGATCAGTATGTAAAGATCTGTCTGGCCGACAATTGAAATGCCTTGATCTTTCAGCAGGGTGTTAAAGAGGCCCATTTTGTTCTTCAAGGTGCTGCGCATTTCAGTTTGCCAGTTCAGGTCCGCTAGGGCGGCGCGGCCAACGCCCAGTGCGGGGCCTGATACTGCCCAGCTGCCAAACCGACTCTGCAGCTTTTCTGTTACCGCTTTTGGGCCAACCAGAAACCCGAGACGTAAGCCAGCAAGGCCGAAGAACTTGCCGAAGCTGCGCAGAACCAGAATGGGTAGATCTTTGATCTCCGGAATGATCGAGGCTTGCGGATACAGGTCCATGAAGGCTTCATCGACAATCAGATAGCCGCCACTTTGTTGCTTGCTGGCCGCAAGTGCCAGCAGTTCATCCTTTGAGAAAATGTGGGCATCAGGATTGTTGGGGTTCACTATCAACAGATGGTCTGTGGTGGCCTCATGTGCTTGCTTTGCGGAAATGCACCTAACTGATGCACCAGCATTCTTCCAGCTCTCCTCATGGGAGGAATAGGTTGGGCCGACGATGGATATGGAAGAGGTCGCACCGAGTAAGTGTGGAAGGATAGTGATGATTGCCTGCGTGCCCGGCGCGGCTGCTATGGCGGACTGGGGAGCGAGGCTGTAGGCTTGCCGAGCTGCCGCAAGCAGCGCTTTCTCGGCGCGTTCGCCCGGCAAATCTGCCAAGCCACGGGCAGTAATATGTTCTGCTGCTGGGTAGGCAACGGGGTTGATGCCGGTGGAGAGGTCCAGCCAGTCGCTTTGCCTGCCACCATATGTGGCAATTGCCTTTGATAGATCACCACCGTGTTGCATTGGTCTTACCCCGCTAGAAAACTTATCCCTGTTTTAGCGGGGTGACCTAGGGATTGCTATGAGTTGCGTTGGTATTCTGTGTGTTTCAACAGGTGTTGAGCGTAGATGTGCCAGCAGGTTCATAGCCATCAACACGGTTGATCTTGTTGATGTCGCCGCCCGCCCATTCCATCACCTTAGGGTCCATCGTTCTGAACCAGAGTGAGGGAATTGCCGCCAATGCAAAGCAGCCCGGATACCCGCTGGGAAGACGTGGCAGGTCGGGGAAGTTTCTCAAGGTTTGATAGGGGCGCAATGGATTGGCGTGATGGTCTGAATGGCGTTGCAGGTGGAATGTGCTCAGGTTTGAGAAGATGTGGTTGGTGTTCCAGGAATGACGTGGCTGGCAGCGCTCATACTTGCCGTTTTCGTTCTTTTGGCGCAGCAATCCGTAGTGTTCAACATAGTTTGCCTGCGTAAGGCCGTACCAAGCCACAAAACTTTGAATGACGAGTAAAAGAAGAGCTGTCCAGCCGAAGAGAGCCGTACAGATTGAGAAAACGATCAGCGTGATGGCATAGCCTTGCAGGATATCGTTTTGCAGGGAGAATGTGCCTAGGCCTCTCTTTTGCAAACGCATCTTTTCGTTCTGCCAGCCCCTTACGAACGCACCGGGGATCTCGCGCCAGGCGAAGGCGTAGACGCTTTCTCCCATGCGGGCGCTGGCCGGATCCTCTGGCGTTGCCACGTGGATATGATGGCCACGATTATGCTCAATGCAGAAGTGCCCGTAGCCGACAACTGCGAGGGCATACTTGGCGAGCAGTTGGTCAGTCTTGTTGGTTTTGTGGCCTAATTCGTGGGCCAGCATAATGGTGCCAGAGCCGAACAGGCCCATACCAAAGGCAAACAAAGCAACTAGCCAGAGCGGGAGGTCATAGGTGCCGACGAGCCAGACACCTGCAAACAGGTTGATCCACGCATAGGGGACGAGCCAGCGCACGAGGCGGCTGTAATACGGGTCCTCCGACATTTGGGCCAGCACATCATCCGGTGGATTGTATGGGTCTTCACCAAGGAGCGCATCAAGCCCAGGGATGATAATGAAGAAATAAAAGAGAGGAAGAAATAGGGTTGCCGTGACCTGCGTGTATGCGTAGAGCACCACGGTGAATACTGTAATGCTGCTACCGAAATAGGCGATCAGCCAGTAATGCCGCTTAGCGTCTTTATAGGTCGTGAGATTGCCTGAACTGTCCTGCGTCTTAAAAACCATAGTTCAATCCCAATTGTAAGTCTTACCTAACGGTAAGTTACCAGCTTTCTAGTTCAAGTAAAGCACAGTTGTTTTAGGGGGAACCTACAGGTGCTCATGGAACTGGTTCTTCGTGCGGTTCTGGTTTGAGGATGCTTTCCAGAGGGAGGGGTTTGGCCCATGTTTTGTAGCGCTTTTCCAACTCGTCGTAGTTTTCTTCGCAGCCGGTTCTGAGGTCAGGGAAGTTCGGGCCGCGTTCCCATACCCCCCGTTCAGTGCCCTTGTGCATCCAGCCGTTTCCAGAGTGGAGAAAGAGTGTGGTGCTGAGATTGAGTGCCTTGAACAATTTGCGGGTGACCATGCCGTGCTTTTTGAGCAGAATATCAAGCTTGATGGCTTTGATTTTCCAAGGGGTCAGTTTGATCGGGGAGGGTTTGCCAGCTTCAACGATGGGGATGATCTCGGGTAGCTCCAGTCGTTCGGTCGGGTAAAACTCTTTAAAGTTGCCTGCTGGAGAGGCGCGGTCTGGATTGGGTAATTTGGGGCGATACCAATTGACAGTGCTCGGGCTCTTGGAGTTTTCGCTTTCAATCTCAATGATTTGCAGGGACAGGATATTGCAGACGGGCTGGAAATCCAGATTGGAGCCTTTCGGGATGAGGATGGCGCGGCAGTCCGGCCCCGGCGTGTTGCACTGATAGGCATTTTCAGCGGCCTGTGAGATGACTTTGGCGTTTAGGCGGAGCTTTGCTTCAATGCCAATCTGAAAGCCGTCGGAGTGTCTTACCAGCAGAATATCCCAGTTGCCCCACTCAGGATATGTGATCCACTCAGCGGGCAGCTTGCTGATGAAGTGCGCACACATCTCGCTTTCTGATGCAAACGTCGCTTTCTTACGCTTCTTCTTGCGGCGAGAAGGGGACTTGGGCTTGGCTGGAAGCTCGTTTATATCACCCATTTGATGCTTGCCCCTTGATGTGTTGGTTCACCTGAGCAGTCTAATGGTCAAAGATAGGCTGGAATACATCGGAGAAGCGGTACTGCACAGGTTCTGGCAGATGTGGTCATCGTTTTGGCTTTCTTCAAATAGTGCCTAGGAATTATCGCCATACACAATCGAAAGGTTGTCTGTGCCAATGAATGCCGGATGATTGCAGCATCTCTAACCTGCTGCACCTTGGAAGATTTTGATGACGAGCACTGAGAGCCAGCGCCTAGTCTACCGGCCTGATATTGAAGGATTACGGGGGCTGGCTGTTGCTTTTGTCGTTCTCTTTCACTTCAATTTGCCGGGTGTAAATGGCGGCTTTATCGGCGTAGATATCTTCTTTGTCCTCTCCGGCTTCCTTATGACACAGATCGTGCTTGGGGGGCAGTTTGACTGGTCTTTCCATGGGGTTGGAAAGTTTTATCGGAAGCGGTTCTGGCGCATTGCGCCAGCCTATTATGTGGTGCTTGCGGCCCTTGCACTGCTGTTTCTCAGCTACCCATCTGAGTTTCTTCTTTACGACTTCCCGATCTCCTTCCTCTACTCAGCGCTGTTTTCCTACAATATCTATGCACCGTCCTCCGGGTCGGGGTACTTTGACATTGCCGCGATTGAAAAGCCGGTTCTGCATTTGTGGTCGCTTGGGGTCGAGGTGCAGTTCTACCTGCTTTGGCCGTTGGTTTTGTACCTTGTTGCACAAAGACCAGTGCTCAATAAGGTATTGGTGATTGGCGCTCTGGCGCTGATATCATTCATCAGCGCTGTGGTCCTTTCTGGTCCTGATCCAGATGTTGCTTATTTCTCGATCCTCACGCGTTTCTGGCAGTTTTGCGTGGGTGGGTTTGTCGCGATTTTACTGCAGAAAAAGGACTTTACACCATCTGCGGCTAGTTCGAATCTGGTTTCGGCCCTTGGGATCGTCACGCTTGCTGTCTGCGCTTTTATTGCTCCGCAAGCGGGTTGGCCCGGTTTTGTAGCGCTCGTTCCGACATTAGCAACAGCCGTCCTGCTCTGGCAGGGTGTGGCGGGGAATATGGTAACAGCGTACTCGCTTCAGCTGGCTCCCTTAAGGGCACTGGGCCGGATCTCCTACAGTTTGTACCTTGTGCATTGGCCGGTTGTTGTTCTGATGCACATTATGGACCCGATGCAAGAAAGCTTGTTTGTGCGCATGCACATGGGTGTGGCGCTCTCGCTTTTGCTGGCGTGCCCGCTCTACTGGTTCGTTGAGAAGCCGTTCAGGGCTTGTGGGAGGCAGCCGGTCCCGGTTCATAAGAGGTGGTTCACAGCCATGACGGCGCTGACCGTGGTGTTTAGTCTTGTGGTGATCAACAATAGTCAGCTTCTTCGTGTGTTTATTCCCGCCAATGTTTTAGCGATGACGTTGCAGTTGCAGCAGGATCATTCTTTTGAGGACGAGCACTGCAGCCAGCTGGATGGTCCACAACATGCATTCACCTGTGATGTCGGTTTTGAGAAGGCCGAGCCAACACTGTTTGTTTGGGGGGATTCTCATGCACGCGCGCTTGGTCTTGGGATGAGTGAAGTGTTTCATGCGGCAAAACTGAGAGCTGTTGTTTTTCAAGCGCCCTCGTGTGGTCCGTATTTTTACAGCTACAAAAACTCTGCAGGCAAGTGTGCTCATTTTAACCGGGAAACCTTAGGCCGTCAGCTTGCCAGATTTCCAGATGCAAAAACGGTTGTGATTGCTGCACGCTGGCACTCCTTGCTGAACCTGACGCCTAAGCGCGCGGGTGACGAGGCTAATGCATCCGGTTCGCTGTCCTCCAATCTTCCAGCTGAAGTTGTGAAATTGGAGGAGAGTCTTCAATTTCTTGGGGGGCTAGGAAAGAAAGTTATCATCGCTACACAGGTGCCCGAAGCTGCCAATCAGCAAAGACTAAAGCCTTGCCGCATTTTATACCTCTATCGGGACCGGGAAATCTTTGAGCCTGCTTGCAGGTTTAAAGCTATGGATGATCTGGAGCTGCAGTTCCAGTTAGACAAATTGCTCCAAATGGTTGCTGATAAATATGATTTTGTTGAGCTTGCCGATTTGAAGTCGGTGCTGTGTAAGGGCCGAGACTGTCAAATTGCAGATGCAGGTGGGTTCTACTACGTTGATAGTAACCACCTGAGTGTAACGGGGGCTTCAAAAGTTGTCCGAGAGCTTTTTGTCGCCAACCCGTGAAATCAGCATATTAAGTTGGTTTCAATCATATAATGTGAGTGGATTTATTGTAATCTTTAAGTTCAAGCAGTGATAATAAGTGTTGCTTAGGCTGGGTAAGTATAGGCCGACATAAAACATCGGATATATTGAACCGTGCCGGAGACTTGAGATGAGATTCACATTGGCAGTTGTTCTATTTTTGTTTATTGGCAATCAAGCGGAAGCAAAATGGCATTACCAAAAAGATAATAGTGCTTTCGGTGATGATCCAACTTCAATAGCATTCACCTTGAAGACTCGATACGGCCTGAGTTTGAACTGTACAAAGTCGTGGTACTTCACACTAGTCTTTGTAACCCCAGACAAGTCACTAGACGAGTTTGGTGAGGAGCTTGTGGACGTTGTGCAACCTAAGCTTCTGATAAAGATTGATGACGGCCCAATACGTCGAGAACCAGCAGAAACACACTTAACCCCCATGGGAGCTTCCTTCCTTATAAAGGCAGAAGAGGGGCTCGTTAAATCTGCAATGATGGCAAGGAGCGAAATTACAGTAGCTTTAGAGTTGCTAGGGGAAATATACCATGAAACAAGTTTCTCAGTGAAAGGGTCTTCAAAGCAGATTTCACGTATACAGCGAGATTGTAGCTCAGACTGAATACGAGGATGACGTTTCGAGGGCTAGCATTATTGCCAAGTCTAGCAGCGTTGGTGCGATAAAGCTGAGGGCATCCCCGTACTGCATCAGTTGTTGCTGATTAAAAAGAAAACCGGAAAATGTTCGAACTCTCATCATCCCCTGAGGGAGGGAATGGCCAAACAAATCAATGGGGAGAAGAAAGGTAGTGGAGGCCTCTGCCGGAATCGAACCGGCGTACACGGATTTGCAATCCGCTGCGTCACCACTCCGCCAAGAGGCCAACATCATGGTGTGAAACGGCTTTTCTGATATTTAGGCCTGATAGTCAAGCCAGTTAGGCAACTTTCTTTGAAGTGTTAGGCAAAAACTGTTCATAAGCTGTTCTCTAGGAGAGGGTTCTATGTACGCGGGCCGCGAATTTTTCAACATTCTTGCCTCTGCTATAGTGCTTACCCATAGATGTTGATTTGTCGCCAATGGCTTGGGCAATGTCCTCATCTGAAAATCCACGGTCTTTTAGCTCGCTGGCATAGGTCACGCGTAAGCCGTGTAAAGTCAGATCGGACCCCGTGGGGCAGGCGTCTTTGAATATGGGCTTTGCTTTGAAATCTTGCCAGGCCTTGCGCATGGCGTTTTCTGATGGGTAAGGTTTGCCAAGCGAGTTCTTGCAGATTGTTAGCGTTGATTTGCTTTCTGAATTCAGTACTTCCAATAAAGAGGGGAGGACATAAATGAAACAATCTACCTTGTTCTTTTTCGCAGTGTAGGTGATGTGAAAGCCATCTGCCTGAGACCCGTGGAGGTTATTCCATCTGAGGATTGCAATGTCCTGTCCTCTTGCTCCTGTCCATCTTGCCAGTGCTAAAACAGGTTTTAGGTGATTGGGGGCGATTTGAAAAACTGACTCAAATTCGTGAGGCTCCCAACTCCTATTGGCTTCCTGTGAGTTTTTGTGTTTCCTAGGGATGCCTCTTACTGGGTTAACTTTCAATCCTGCATAACCGTATTCAATCCCCACTGAGAACGCAGCTGAAAGCATAGCTAACACGTCATTTGAGAATTTGGGGTATTTGTCTTTGGAGGCCTTGTCGCGGGTGATGGCCATATCAGATGGGACAATTTTCACAAGAGGTGCTTTGAGAACGTTTTTGTCTCTTAGCCAGTTGATCGTTTTCTGATAGTCGGATTGAGTACGCGGTGCTAATCGGGTCCAGCGTTCCTTTGTTTGGTAAAACTCAATTAGTCCGCCAAGTGTCCCAAAGCCTTTTTCTTTTGGTGCGTCTAAAAGCTCTGCATACTGCTTCAATATCTCTGGCGTTGAGAGCTGGATTTTAAGTGCCTCCTTGGAGCCCTCAAAGCCCTTTATTAGTGCTTTTCGGTTGTCTCTTATGTAGACATACCATTTATCTCGGCGTGAATAGATCGATAGTCCTTTAAGGCGCACTTTGGTCATCCCACATACCACTACTCGAGCTTGAGGCGTTAGTAGTTGGATACTTTAATGAATGTGCCCATTGCTCAAGGTCTGAAACATAATAGCGTTCTTCCTTTTTGGTTTGCGGGATAACAGCGGGCATAAGTCGGTGGTCTGTAGACCTCAGGCGCTTAAAAAGGTGTACTGAAACCCCAAGCATTTCTGCAGCCTCTTTCTGATTTACTAAAATTGCTCGGTTTGCCATACTGAGTTGCTCCCACTGAAATAGGGGTAGGTGTATTGTGCTGTGATGAAAGCCGTTAGCGTTCGTCAGCCTTGTTCCGACGTGATAGGGGTGAGGTGTTTGGTGGTGTAAGAGTCTCTCTGCGCCTTGCTAGCTCGCCATTTTTAAGCTCTAGTTGTTAATCGTCGTATGGGGTCCGTCACAATCATTCCAGGCGTGCGCACATAGAGGTCCAGGATGTTTCATTGCATTTAGCGTTCTGCTGGTATCTAAGGATAGCTGTGCAATTTTATCCAAAAGACAGGTGGTAAAGGCTTCTCTCGTCAAAATGGATATGAGGCGGTTATCAATGATCAAACCCGCAGCTACTCTTTGAAGCTTATTAAGCGTGGCCGAGTAAATGTCTGAGGGAACTGCTTGTAGGCAGCCTTCAGTTTCATGCTGTAGTTCTTGGTGTGTCCTGCGTTCGTGTGCGAGAATCTTGTCTTCGCTTAGGCAGTGATCGACTGTGTGTGAAGTTTTGAAAGTGTTGGTGTGATCAATCATTTAAACTCTCCCTAGTGGGGGGAAATAGCTTTCGCGACAATTATCTGCGCGGCCTAAAATCAGTTGCGGGGTGGATGGTGTGTCTCCTGAAGACAAAATTTTAATCAACCTTCCCGTTGATTTGTGATGCGTAAGTAATGCTTAAAGCATCATATTAGTCAACAATGATGCGTAATAAAAACTTATATAGAATTTATTTACCTGTTAACAACTCTAGATTTAGAACATTCAAAGCATTGAAATGACAATTTATTTTGAGTTTCGCATAAAGTAGCGTTGCGCAAGAAACACTGTTTGCGTTGAGATGTGTGCACGGCTGTTTTGGTTAAGGTCGTGAGTGCGGTTAGTAGTGTAGGCGTATCATCCGACTTGAGATGCGCGAAATAGATCTTAATATATAACGCATTGAATATAAATCTAATTTATGGGTAGATAAGAGCTCAGCAAAAATCAGTCCACCATCTTATATGGGTTGGAATTTTCCGGGCTGATGACGCGACGCGTGGAAGTGTAAGTAGAGCACAGATGTCCTAACCGTTATTCGGTTGGAGTTTCTTTCTTTCGCTTGAGCGCAACCTTGTAGATGGTTTCTGTCATTGTCATCAGATCTTCGATGCTACCGTAGCCACCAAGCAAACTTCTTTCTAACCGCAGTGCTTCATTAAGGGAGCGTTGGAACAACTCGCGGTCAAGCTTACTGGATGCGGGGCGGTCACTGTTTGACAAAAGTGAGTGAACCAACTCTGAAGTGTTTGAAATTCCAGAGCTTCCGGTTCCTTCCTGAGTTTGTCCGGTGCCATACAAAAGCCAGTCGGTGCTGATGCGGTAGGCGGTTGCATATTTTTGTGCTGCTTTGGGGCCGATGCCGCGATTACCGTTTTCATGGGAAATATAGGTGACTTTGTTGACGCCCAAGGCCTCTGCGGCGTCGGTTGCGTGCCTATGTCCGGCGGCTTTTCGGGCCTGTCTGAGTCGGTCTGCTGGTTTCATTTGAATTGTATAACACAACTTTTGATGCGATGGGACTTGACTTTTTGCCATTTGCATCATCTTTGTAATACAAATTGTGTTTTTTTGTTGTATTGTGAGTTTTCACGAATGGCCATTGACCTGCGAACTTGAGTGGGTGCCAAATTGTAAGGGCGTTCGGGTGCGTACAATCAACGGCTTTGTAGCTAGTGAACAACACTCTGGCGCTAACTGATTGTCTGAAGAGGGCGTACGGGCGGCTTTTGCAGGAACAGGAATTTTCAGGAGGTCCGGCGACCTCCACTCGCTCTGAGGTCTAACAGGGTGGGTTCGATGTCGCGCAGGGGAGAAAGCCTCGGCGCGGCGCCAATTACTAAAACTTGAGATTTAAGTGCTTTGGAGGTTTTAAGATGCCTAAATCCGAAGGCGGTACCCGTTTGTCTATTATCCCGGCTGGTGTGTTTGAGGATCGCACCTTGAGGCCGCGTGATGTGCAGGTGCTTGGCTTGTTGTGTTGCTCCACCGATGGCAGCGGAACGTGTTTCCGCAGCCAGGTGAAAATGGCGCGCCAGCTTGGAGTTGCCCGGTACACAGTCCAAAAAGCGATCAGCAACCTTGTGGCAGCGGGTTGGTTGCGGATTAAGCGCGGTGTGCGTCCAGATGGCGGTGATTGTTCGCATACGTATAAGGTCATCAACAAGGACAGGGCCCCACAGGCAGATCCGGATCTGAAGGAGGGGGCTTCAGGTGGTGAACATGAGGAGACTTGCGAGGAAGGAGGAGGGGGCCAAAAGAGGCAGGGGCTATCTCACAAATTTAGCACCTATAAGAACGAGTCCATAATAACAAAAGATGAAGAAGACCAAAGGGCTGCGAGTGGGCGTTTTGGTAGAGGGGCTGAATGCATCCAGCAGCCCGGAGAGAACGCGGGCGGGATCGGGCAACGCTTTATTCAGCCGCTGCGGGATTTCTTGCGCAAGATTGGGCTGGACCCGAGTGCTGCGCGCTTACGGGGTGGATTGGAGCCTGCTTGGGGCTGGGCGGTGAATGGGTGTGATCTTGAGTTAGATGTAATGCCCACGGTGCAGAGGGTTCTTGAGGCTGCACCTGATCCTGTCAGAAGCTTGAACTATTTCACGCGGGCCGTGTTAGCTGCGAAGAGCAGCCGCTTAGAGCAAGGGCAGATAGATCCAAGGTTTATTACAGATGGGCATAAAGCGGCGCAAGCGCGGGCGCGCAAAGCTGCTGCAGAGGAGCAAGCAGTTAATGACGCTATAGACCGCGTGTTTGGTCGGTGAGCCCATGGGAGCACCCAGCGACATTGTGAAAACCTGCTTCATTGAGCCAATGCAAGGCACCTTCAGGAAAGTGCCCGGCTCCAGCCCCGACGCTTATTTTGCCAGCCTTTCTGAAAAGCTTGCGGGGGCCTCTGAGGAGGTTTTAGCGGCAGTGGCTGCAAGCCTGATTGGGCGGGCGACGTCTTCAACATGGCCTTATGTGAGCGCTGTTGTGGCTGCATGCAAGGATGCTGAGCAGCGATTGAAGCGGGACCAGCAGAAGAAAGCGGGGAACGCAGGTGCTGCACAGCTTAAAGACCCTTGGCTGGAATCGGTGGCTGTCAAGGCGTTGGTTGATTACGATGCCAAGCTTGCAACCACTGCGGCGTTAGAGGGCTGGCATGCTGAATTGATTGATTTTGTGCGTCAGGATAAGCGCGTGCCGACCAAGGAGGAGGTGAAAGGGTTTGTGGTGTCCACACGGGCACGAGATGCACGCATAGCAAATCAGCACGCCGAGGCGCTAAGAGTCTTAAGCGAGGATCATGACAGTAAACTTAAAGTGTTACCGGCAAGGCATCCTGTGCAAATTTTGGTCACTGCCATCGCAACTCGCAGGAGCCAGCTTGCCGTATTGATCGCAAAGGAAATTGAGGCACGTGAAGAGGCAGCACAGGAAGAGCACTCGGCCGAGGGCGTGGGGGTATGGGGTGCTCTGGGCTGAAGCGTATGGTTATCTCCGAGATGAGTACACTATCTCTTTAGGCTTAGGCTTTTCGAATGGTCGGTGCTAACAGCCATGCCTGAATGCGGAGCAAGTTTGCGCTTTGGTTCTGGTTGGTTTTGGTCATCTCAGCATGGATGATGATTGCTCCCACCTAAGATCTACGGGTCCTTCCTGGGGGTTTGGTTGACTGCGGGTAGTTCGCAAGGGCGGGCGTTTCGGCTGTTTGGTTCTCGGCCGGGTGGCAGTTTAATGTTGATGTCGAGATTGGAATAAAGCGGTGTTGGCAGAGTGAATGGGTGCTTCGTCAAATACACGTCTGCTTCGCTTATGAAATTAGGGTGCTCAGTAAAGTGAGCGGCTACCTCCATCATGTACCCATAGAAGTAGGATTATTGGCGAAGTCTAATCTATCCCGATTGCCGAGGTACTTTGAAAATGGAATTGTGCGTAAGTATGATGATGGTGACCTACTGCAAAAAGGTGCAGCATCAAAACTCCTTTTAGTTGAGGGTGATGACCTTGAAAAAAGATGACATATCTAGCTACTTAGTTAGAGTTGGTGGCGTCGATATGGAAATGAAGTCATGGATGAACTTATTCAAAGGTTGAGACAATTTCGCGATGAAAGAGACTGGGGGCAGTTCCACACTCCAAAGGACTTGGCCATATCGGTTAATATTGAGGCTGCGGAGTTGTTGGAGCTTTTCCAGTGGCGTTCAGAGAAGCTGAAAGAGGATGAAGAGCTTGTAGAAAAAACCAGGTCTGAAGCTGCTGATGTATTCCTCTATCTGCTCATGTTCTGCGACACTATGGGCATAGACCTAGCGGTGGCTGCTCATGAAAAAATCTCTCAGAATCAATCTCGATTTCCGGTTGATGCTTCCTACGGTGTCGCTAAGCCAAATGATTACTCGGAGTAACTATGAAGTCTGCTGCAGATTTTTATGTATTTGAAAAATGGTTGAAGGCACCACCTTATGCGTTCGGCGGTAAAAATGAAGAGGGCGTGGTTCCCGCAGAAGAGAAAGAAGCTTACTGGAGGATTTTTAGCGAACTGCAAGAGGTTGCCAAGGCTGCCCTTGAGGGGCATCCGTATTCCGAACAGCTAAAGCTAAGACCTAAACTATATTCCCGGACACGAGGTTCGCGGGGGCATCGTCCAACTGATTTATGGGTATCAATTTGTGCTAAAAGTGCGGATGCTTTCGGCTACATGCCGCAAATCTACGTTATTGCGTCCGTTAATGGCTTAGAGTTGGGATTTGCAGCTTCAATTTCCGAAGACGACTATTACGACGCTGAGACTAAAGTGCGAAATAGAACCCTCATCCCGTTTATTAATTCTAAACTTCCGCTGCGCACAGAAAGTATTGTCTCTCAAATTGACAATCAGCTCGCAGAACAGGGGGGGTGGGTTTTAAATAGGAAGACGAGACTTAGAAATGGAGACGAAGGCTTCAGTCAGTTCGGTTCATTTGCCCAACTGCTTCGATTTCTCAAATCGGAAGGCGATAGGACCGGTGCGGGAACTATTTGTAGGCAATTCTCGATTGAAGAATTAGAAAATGTCGATCTATATGCGGAGTTTGAGCAAGCGCTAGATAATTTTGTCGGATTACTCAATTTGTGTGCTCCTTCCCTTTGGGACCAGCAGGTGCTTGGAGCCCAGAGTGCGGTGCAAAAACTCGTTGAAGAGGCTCCATTCAATCCAGAAGACGAACAAGATGGAAAGAAGAAAGTCTGGGCAGAGGTTGCTCAACGGCAGGGGCAATCTAAGTTTAGGAAAACGCTCATTGAAGCATACGATGCTACCTGCTGTGTTACTGGGACTGCAGTACCCGATGTGCTTCAGGCTGCCCATATTCGACCTTATAACGGTCCAAGTACAAATCATGTGAGCAATGGATTGTTGCTTCGTGCAGACATCCACACCTTGTTTGATTTGAAGCTGATAAAGATTGAACCCGATACTATGATCGTCCACGTCTCGTCATCGCTGATGGGGACAAGTTATTGGACCTTGAACGGCCAAGTTCTCCGCATGCCTAGCAAAAAAAAATACCACCCCAACAGAAATTCATTGGAAAAGCATTTCCAAGACGCGGAAAGCGAAGATGAGCCGAACTCAGCGAAGGTATTGGGCAGCCACGATTTAGCGGTCGATATTGATAGTTAGTGCATGGTTGGTATTTGGACCATCGGAATTATTGCTTCCGGAGCCGGCGGGCGGGTAGCCTGAGGCACTTTATGGTCATTTGGTGTTGTGGTGTTTCCTCCAGCTCTCGATGATTATCTGGGCATTTCGTAGTGAATAGAAGATTTCGCCTTTCACTAACTCGTCCCGCATTCGCCCATTAAAGCTCTCGCAGTATTCGTTTTCCTAGGTGTTTAGTCCCGATATGTGGTTGGCTGGGTTGATTTTGAAACGGTGCGGGTCATTTGTCCCGATTTTGCAGATTTATTCGAATGGCGTGAGGACCTGTAGCGTCTTCAGTCGCCGCGCATAGTTGTAAGCCGCAATAAAGTCCGTGACATGCGTTTCAAACTGAGAATGTGTGTCGTAGTGATAGCGTTTGACCGTTGCCTCCTTGATCGTCCGGTTCATGCGCTCAACCTGCCCGTTCGTCCAGGGATGGTTCACCTTGGTCAGGCGCTGGTCGATGGCGTTCTCCCGGCAAACACGGCTGAAGGTGTGTTCGAAGGGGAACCGGTCCTGCTTGCGGTTGGTGAATTGGATGCCGTTATCGGTCAGGATCGTATGGATCTTGTACGGCACCGCTGCGATCAGATTGCGCAGGAATTGGGCGGCGACCACCTTGCCCGCTCGCTCATGTAACTCCACATAGGCGAACTTTGAGGTTCGGTCGATGGCCACAAAGAGGCGGATTTTGCCTTCGCCGGTGCGAACCTCGGCAATATCGATATGGAAATACCCGATGGGGTAGCGCTTGAACTTCTTCTTCGGTTTGTCACCTTCGACCTCTGGCAGCCCGCTGATGCCATGGCGCTGCAAGCAACGATGCAATGAGGAGCGTGTGAGATGCGGGATCGTCGGCTGAAGAACATATAGGCAGTCATCCAGCGGCATCAGCGTGTGCCGCCGAAACGCGACGACGGCTGCTTCTTCCTCAATACTGAGAACGGTCGAACGCACTGCCTTCGGCCCCATCGCAGCATCATGTACATAATTGCGTTTGCGCTACTTGACCACCGTTTTGACGTTGATCCCCAACTCCCGGCTCAACGCCGCGTTCGGAGCTTTCGATCGCTGTATGAGAGCTCGGACGGCGTGCGTTGTCTTGGCGCTCCCGTGACGAATCTGTCCAATAGTGTGCCCTTCTTATGATCACTGATCTGTAGCCCACCACATCGCGGGACTAAACACCTAGGTCGACTTAATCGGTCGCTCACGAAGTTGAGCTCATTTCGGTCATTCATCAGTTCATAGGCCTTCGCGCTTGCAGTATGTCACTGAGTGACCGTTGCTGCTATTCGCCTGATGACGGAGCAGTGCCATACAGAACGAAATGACAACTCAGGATTGACCTTAATGATCTTGACGCAAAGCGCCAAAAGCGGTCTTTGGATGCGTTCGCGAATTTATATAAGGTGTTAAGAGGATTCAAGCATTCGCTATTCTGGGATCATCGCCTCAGGCTGTCTACCATGACAGCGTGATTACAATTAAATAATACTTTAGAAACAAAAGGATTACGCAATGAGCAATGATGCAACACCGTCGATTTTGGATAGCTTTCGTAGCCTTCCCGACTTTCCAAAATTTGAGGCGTTTGCACGTGCTCTTTGGCAGGATGAAGCCGCTGTTATGGTTGGCGCAGGCTTCAGCCGAGTGTGCACCCGCGAACCAAACACACCCGCGCCTCCACTTTGGGGTGACTTCAAAACAGAGATGGCAACCGCCTTAGGGTACAGCCAAGGAGAGGGGCCCGATGCCCTCAGATTAGCTCAGGAGTATAAGACACTCCATGGCGAAAGCGGGTTGGATCAGTTGATCAGCCGTCTGATTGTAGATGACCAATGGGAGCCAGGTCCACTCCATAAACAGCTAATGGAGCTGCCATGGCGGGACGTTCTCACAACCAACTGGGACACGTTGCTCGAACGCACTAAAACTCAAACCCCAGACAGAATTTATAGCTGTGTGCGGACTATCCAAGACATCGCTCAACGGGCCCGACCTCGGATTGTAAAGCTGCATGGCTCATTGCCTTCCCATAAGCCCTTCATATTTACTGAAGATGACTATCGAACTTATCCGGTCCGATTTGCACCATTCGTTAATCTTGCTCAACAGGTCATGCTTGAGCATGAACTTTGCCTTATCGGTTTTTCCGGCATCGACCCTAACTTCTTGGAGTGGAGCGGTTGGGTTCGCGACACTCTCAGTGTTTCGTCACGACGCATCCGGTTCGTCGGCGCACTCAACCTATCACCGGTGTCAAGGGCGCTCCTAGAAGAGCGAAATGTAACCCCAATTGATCTCGCGCCACTCGTTTCTGATCTGCGCCACGATGAGCAACATGAGAAGGCTCTCGAACTTTTCTTTAAGGCGCTGTTGGCCTCAAAGCCGCCGTCTCCTTATGTGTGGAACATAGACTATAACAAGTTTTCTCAATCTTCTGTTCCCACTGAAGAAGATCGCCCCACCCGCGAGGAAGTCGTAAGCGCATGGGTGAAGGACAGAAGTAGTTATCCTGGCTGGATCATTGGCCCTATTCGGGAAACACACAGGCTAGGCGATAGATTTCCAGCAGTACGGAAACCCGGCGAATGTACAGAGGCTCATTTACGCTTTGCATTGGAAAGTATATGGCGCCATCGAACCGCTGGGATCTGGCTCAATCACCACGATATTCAAGAAGCCAATACCCACTTTGAGGGTGCAGAACAAAGATTATCGAGTTCCCAAAAAACCGAACTTTGCTCTTCAATTGCTTCGGAGTGGCGTCGTTATCAAAACTGGGATGAGTGGACGTGTTGGATGACCAGATTGGAAGCAATCGGTAGTGATGAATCAACCTTACATCACGCATACGAAGCAGGACAACGCGCCCTACTAAATTGGGATGATGATGAAGTCGAGAAAGCAGCCAATGCAATCAAGAGTAACCAGCCGATCTGGATGATGAGGCGCGCTGGACTATTGGCGACATTATTTCACGACCGGGAGGCAGCAGAGCTATATGAAGCTGCGCTTCTCTGCATTCGCCAGAAACTTCTTAAGGCTCCGAAATCCGCATGGTTGATTTCCCTAGAGGGATGGGCGGCTCTTTTCCATAGAGTATCTTATACTGCATTGAAGGGAGACCTCTATTCCTTTCCCAAGGATGAAAGTCACGAAACTCGGATGCGCTATGTCGCAGCAAAAGCCGACCCTTGGGATACAATTAAGCGCCTTGATGACCTCGCAACGTCAAGAATTGACCGCAATAAAGAGGACGAAGTGCAATGGAAGCTCTCGTTCAAGTCTGGTCGATACAGTCCTGGCGGCACCACGCGATTAGGCGGAGACGACGAATGTCCATTCTATGGTCTGCTTGAACTAATCGAGCGGACAGGTGCGCCCGAAGGTATTGCGCATACCAATCTGTTCTCCTCGCGGCTGGTGACAGCATATCGGGCGATTACGAACCACGATGAAGGGGATCTCTTGACCTTCCTTGCTAGATATCGCGGGTCGGACAAAAAGATACTCGATTGGATCATGCCACGCATGAAAGTCGCTCTTCTTACTGAGGCAACTATCGAACATTTTGTTTCAGTTATCCCACAACGCATAGACAGGCTTGTCAAATTAGGTGCTTCTCATAGAATCAATAACCATTTGGTTTTTCTTATGGAACTCTTGGCAAGGATCGTTGTCCGTGCGCCAGCCATGCGGGCCTTGAAGGTTTTTCAGTGGGTGGTCAAACTGCTTGACTCTTCTGCGCTTGGGTTCAATAGCTACTCTGCCTGCGAAGCGGTTCTGAAAGGTGCCGTTGAAGCCATGAAGATTGATGAACGCCAGAAAGCGTTGGAATTGGCCTTGCACATAAAAACACCAGGCGAGGCTGGAATACAGGCACCTGAACAACGCTGGCCGGAGATTTTTGACGCTTTCTCAGATGAAGACATGCAAAAGCTCAACTCCTCTCCGCACAACTCTGTTCGAATTGATTCCCTGATTGAGCTAGCCAACGACGGAGCAGAAATAGACCGGGCCAGAGCTTTGAGGCGACTTCACGCGCTCCATAAAGCCGATAAGCTATCCAAGAATCAGGCCAAATTACTAGAAACGGCAATATGGGCAGGTTGTGGTAAAGGTGAATGGCCTCGTAACACACAACTGCATCCTTGGGTTTTTCTGGAGTTGCCTGGCAAGGAGCGCGCGAACACACTGTTTCTTGAGAAGATTGTAGGCGCTGTGGCGAGTGGCAAAATCGGGCACGAGTTATTGATGAACTTTCGTGTGGGTTTGGAGAGAACAGAGGCTGTTGTCCAAAAAGAAACAACTATTTCTTGTATCCAAAGCTGCTTGGCATGGACGCCCACTGTGACAGAAGAAAAAGATCCACTTCACCGGGCTCTGTCGAGAGTTGATGAGCATAACCGCGCAACAGGGAGTGAAATCGGCGAGGTCTTAGCATTGTGTCTGCTGCCACGCCTCGAAACTGAGGACCTGCCGGAAGATTCCATTAAGCAATTGAAGGAGCTTGATAATATTGCACACATACCATCCTTGGCCGCAACGGCATTTCATGTATCGCGCCTATGGCCGTGTCATCAATTGAAAGCCTTCGCACAAATTCGATCCGCAATCGCCAGCCGTGATCCAAGTCGTGTGTATCCTGCCTATACCGCGATGAAGCAGTTTATTGATAATGCTTCTGCAGAATCCATTGTTCCCCGCGAAATTAAAGAGCTTTTGCTCCACGCTTGTGAACAACGGACACAACCAGGATTGAGTTCTACCCTCAATCTATTGGGTGACATGGTCGATAAGTCCCAATTGCACGACGATGAATTGGATCGCCTTTCAAGTGCGCTGCCATACTTGCTCACTGAGTATAGTTATGAACAAAAGAATTTGGAGGTTCTTTCGATGGCCGAATTACCCGGCGTTCGCAAGGGGGTGCATCGCCTCTCGAAACTTCTTTTGGATCGCGATGCTGGATTGGAAGCGTTGAAATCAGAGCTTGGAAGTGATCCGCTACCAGAAGTTCGTTCTGTTGAATTAATAGACTAGTACTGCAACATATTTAGGTAGCAGATTTGAGGAAACGCACTGCAGCACTAGATGAGACGTCCAATGACTCCTCGAGACCGAGAGGAGCAACCAAAGCAAACTCTCGAATGCATCTAAGTGATCTTTTGAAAACGCTACTTCAACCCATGAGGGAAATACTTGAACGTGCGCTCGGGAGCGCACGGCGTTAGCAATGGCTGATGTTGACTTGGATTTCTGCACTGCAGCGAAGGTCGGCTTTGTCCCGCATCTCACGGTTAATCCCGGTATGTGGCAGTGTGACCAAAGCTGACATTTGGGCGCTTATTGTGTGTGCCTTGCCAGCGCGCGCTTTCAACTACAGGTCGATCTCTTTTAGCTCGCGATGGAGCACGGAAAGAAGGGCTCTTTAGTTGGACCCTTCATTAGAGATCTTTAACCAGTACTGGAGTGAGCCTGTGAGTAGTGCCTGGTTTGCAAAAGCAAACTCAGTAAGCTTAGTTTTTTCAATTATATGTACATTGTCTGGGATTATGTCCCCGTAGTTACCAGTCGCTGCAAAGAGGAATACTTGATCAACTTGCTGGTCTAATGCATACCTTGTAGCAGGAAGAATTTTTGTACCTTTGTGCTTTACCTGCAGCCCCGCTGAACCGTGTTCGCAATGCATAAATGTTGCTTCGAATCTTGGAGTATTCTTTGCATGACTGCTTAGAATGACCCTCCAGCCACGTTCTTGCAAATACAAGGAAACTAGGTCTTCCAAGTCGTAGGAATCTAGTAGATCTAGGAATGGCCCCAAATAACGGGGCAGTTCTAATCGACAGTTTTCGTTCTCTTTCTGATTGTATAACCAGTCGCTATATCGCCGACTTGTGGTGTCACGAATTTTTTGCAAGGTTGGCCCTTGTGAGAACCTTGCTTTTACTAGCCCTGGAACTTCCCTGTCTACTATCGAGCTACCACTTGTTTGGCCGCCAGGTAAATCAACGGGAACAACATGATGCATGTCATATTGCTCTGCATTTGATCTATCTTTCGGATCCTTGAATGCAAACCTCGGTGCGCCTTTCACCCTACCCAATAGATACCTACCATGTGCATCACGTGCCCAAATTAAATCCCCTAGCTGTACTTTCTCTAGTATTGCATGCACCGATCTTTTCCGTTTGCCATGAACCCCTCGGTGTCTCTTTAGATATTGCGAAACGTTTTCTTGAGTTTCCGCCGTAGGTATGCCCCAGCCAAGTCCAAAGCAGCTATTTTCAATGCAGTAAGACACTACAGATTCGGCAGTTTTTCCTTTCGGCCGCAGGTGAATGCGCCATAAATCCATTGGTTTCCTCTCCTTAGTTGGATGATGTAGTTTGTCGGTAGGATCTAGCCGCTACTTCTACACCTTAGTGCCTGAATCCGTTATGGACCCAAGCGACAAACGCGAACATCCCGCCCGCCCCTATCATACCTCCAATCACCTCGCCTATGAATTCAGCGCTGAAGGCTGGCGGCGTTACATCCTGACCTGTTGCGAACAGCAAAGCCAAGCCAATTGGCCCCATCACCACACCCCAGCGAAAAGCTTTTCTGACACTCCGTCTTCCAGGCTTCATTACACCCTCTCAGACTTAGTTTCCTAATAGGGAGGGTATGTTTCGCGGTAGGGGCGCTCAGCTCATGAAATCAGGTATGTTTCATTGAGCTGTCCTCCGTAGTTGGATGGCGCCAAGTGTTAGCTGATAAACCAAACCAACTCGCAAATCGATAGGGGGGCTTCGAACTCCGACAAGACGATGCTGTGGTAACAGGAGAGAAAGGGAAAACGCATAGAACGTGGTACTTGAAGACATAAAGCCACTTAATTATTTTACGAGCGGCTCAATCTTTTCTTTAATCTGTTTTAGCATTTTCTCTTCGCAATACTCTCTATATTTTGCAATATTCCGTTTTATCTCCTCGCTTGCTTTGGACAACTCTTGAGCTTGGTTCAAGGTTATGATTGGGAAAGTTAGATTATCGACGGAACAATCTCGGATTTCAATCATTTTTGAAGCACCTCGATGAGCGGCATTAAGCTCCTTTGTGGGACTGTCAGGCTGAGTGCACGGGCGCATATATTAGATGGCGGCGGCGATGCGTATTAGATACTGGAAAACCTATTATACTAAGCAGGCAAGGTGAGAGTTGATTGCCGCTCACTCAAAGCCGTAGATTGTGCGATGTCGTTTGAGGTAGTTAATATGCTCATGTTGCAAACCTGATATACGAGCTTCTGAGGGGATCCCAAGCTTTTGTAGAAGGAGTGTTGGTACGTCATTGCGTTGAAGTACTCCGCCATCATCATCAAAAGAGATAAATCCTTTATCAAAAAGCCTATCGACCGAAGGTGAAAATACGAAGCCGTTAAATTTATCAACCTTCTCGCTATTGTTGCTAAGGCGCCATGGCACGATATGCGACGCAATCAGCAAACTAGCAACATCAACTTGAGTTAAAGGACAGGTTCCGCACCAATATTCTAGTAGATCTTGTCTAAACCGACCTTGCCCAATACGCGCCTTTGCAATTGCATCTCGTTCGCGCTTCTCAGAAGTGTCCTTAGTTTTTTCCGCATTACCTAAATCGACAGGTATTACTTTTTCTATTTCGCATTCCTGCAACAAGAAAGCAGCCGCCTCTTGTGGTATCGCAATCATGTAGTTCTCACCAACCCGGCCCTGAGAGGTGAATAGTTTCGGGGTACAATTCTGATTGAAACGAGCGATAAACCTTTCACTAATCGATTGGGTGTCCAGAGGTTCAATCAAAACTTCGAGTTCAACATCAATTTTGTATCCTTCCTTCTTCCATTTGTGAAAGGCCCGATTTTCCGGTCTCTTTGCTTCATATGCGTTACAAGTAGATGTTGCTAAGTATTTGATTTTACCATCGAAATAACAGAAGATAATATCCCCTTGACGAACTTTAGGAACTGCTTTCCAGCCCGCACTCACAACGCGACGGCCATTCTTGTCTAAAGTATGCGATGGTGCCCAGAGAAATCTGTACTCTGCAACCTCCCTGTGGGAGTCGCCCAAATTTACCCAATAATACGAAGTCATGTTTCCCACTAACGATTAAACAAAGACGATTGAACCTCGGATCGTTCTAACTCTTTCGAAATGCGCTGCACGGTTTTGACATTGCAACCAAGTATGGAAATAGCACTTTTGTTCATACCTGGACAGATCAATGCTACAACTCGATCGCGGTTAACCTGTTTCTTGCCACCTTTCTACTTTCCAGCCGCCTTCGCCTTCGCGATGCCTTCAGCTTGTCGTTATTTCCGGAGGGTAGTTTCAAACTCGGCAAAGCCAGCTAGCATAGTTAAAAAGAGCTTTCCCTCGCTCCTTTGTTAGACTCCCATTATTATGCCTATTTGCAAATTGGGGGCAACTTATTCAGTTCCTTCCTCATAAAACGCATCGATCACATCAGACATTTCTCTTGGGGATCTCACGTATACTCTGATGTTTCCGCTTTTCTTTGAAATCTTTTGCTTAAAGTTATTGGTGCGACACAGGTCTATGAAGCGTTCGTAATTTTCTTTTGTCTTGCTAATACTAATGTACTGCTTATTTAGGTCTGCCCTGACATTAATATGGAATGATCTACCGTCATTGGTTGTAATGCGGACGCAATCTCTGGTGAGGTTGAAGTTCTGAATGGGTGCTGTGGAGAATGAAGAAACCATCGAATGGATATGGTCAAAAGACTGTCTCGTTACCTTTTTAGCTAGCGCTTTTGCGTTGGCATCTTGAAGCTTTGTTACGTCTATTGGCAGCAAACAGTTTTTTTCGGCGAAATTTGACACCTCCCTGACAATATCGAGCTGACCGTCCCCATCATCGTAGAACCACTCCGTTCTTGCACCATTGCAGTGTATGACCTGATCTCTAAATTTTTGATGCAGGCATCTTTCATAAAACTGAGCTGAGTTCTCGTCCTCATGGGGAACTTCCCAAGCAGCAACACATTGGGCACCAAAATTATTCTTCGTATTAGATAATTGAGAAATGCGAGATCTAAGGGTAGCGCTACCTTTGCCCGATATACCGATCTTTTTGTCATTCACGTATCTCCTGCCATCCAAGTGGACAGATTGAAGAACATACAAAATTGTGTGCTTAACGTTTTTGTTACCCAATGTGAGTGGGCCTCCTTAGTTGGACTGTTTGCTACACCTTTATCCAATTGTAATAGTCATTCGCTTGGCCTCCGCACTTCAAACAGGTTGCGTGGAGATCATTGTTCGCAAAATCTTCGTTCTTGCTCCAAGGTGTTCTTGAAACCTTCATGTATCTGACTTTGCCGCAATTATTTCTACATATAGCTTGTACCAACTCTTGGCGTGGTACGTTTTCTGCATATTTTGGAAGTTTCATATTTTCTCCTTAAATGGACTGTTGTGATATTGTGCGCCACCATTCAAAATTGACTATTGAGAGTGTAGCCCCGTCTTCTGTCCGTAGGCCGGCAACAATAGGGATTTCATCCTCACCAGTGTACTGCGCATCAAGCGCCCCACCTATGGCGACGACAACATTTCCGCTTGAAGTCTTTAGTTCCAGACGAGATACATCGTCACCCCAATGTGGGTAATCCTCAAGTACTGACCGCCATTCGCTTGGCATGGTATTGGCGCCGCCATTTAGTCTGCCTCAACCTCTGATGGAAACACCTGAATGGCCGTTCGCGGCCCTCCACGCCTGAATGACCAGCTGTTCGTTGCAGATTTCGCACCTGCAGCGAAGGTCGGCTTTGTCCCTCATCTCATTGTTATTCCAGGTATTTCGAAGTGTGACCATTGCTGCCATTCAAGCTGAAATCGGATAACTCCAACCAATGCGAGAGTTCAACTTAAGGCCGATCTTGCTCAGTTTATCGCTGCGGGCGGGAACCGGACCTCTGTTGTATGGGCACGCAGTAGCGATGTCATTGGCCAAAGCTGACGTTACCAGTAGCTTGACGAGATGAAATCTCAAATAGGACGGCTTACGCGCCGACTTTTTTGCCTGTTCAGGCCATCAGCTTACCCCGTATTTTCGGAATTATGCTTGGGTAGACGAACTTTTTTATCATCTTGGAATCGAGCCACAATTCTTATGCGTCGATACATCGATAGCAGAATTTTTAGTGCTCTGAGCTCATTTCCAGATGCTTGTATTAACCGTTCTTGGTCATCCAAGCCCAAATGCTGGCCCATGTCGTCAATTGATTGGTGTAGGAAATCCCGGTGTTCTTGAACGAGGTTTAGGCGGGCTTTTTCTACTGAAATCTCATTGAGTTGCCTTTCACGCAGGCCCTTGTAGATACGGTTGTATGTTGCGTTGATCATTGTGATTGAACCGCAAATACTCGCAACAACGGCTCCGAGATTAAGTGCAACGTCTTGAATTGTGCTGAGCTCAATGAATCCCGGCGATGCATATTGAATTTTCTTAATCTCAGGTTGTCGTTTCTTTCCGACAATACGCTTCACGCCATAGTAGAAATGTACGGTAGAAAACCCCCCTTTCCAAGGGTAGCGAGCCATCTGCGAAAGCAGCCGATTCTGTGTGTCAGTGCCGAGGCTGCTATCCGAGCGAAGTGCAAATAGAGCAAGTGCTGCGTAATATGACTGTTCGTAATTTTTTGAGAAGTCACTCAGCTCGTCTAGCTTCCATCTCTTGTCCAGTTTGATGAAATACGAGTCAGGGGCGGAAAATTGTGTTTGCGGGTCAAACTTATATTCACCATCGGTCAATTTATTTTTCTTTCAATATCAGTAACTTTATAAGAGCTTTTGTTAGCTTGCCAAATTGCCAGCGGGTTTACAACCCAAGCGAGCTTTCGACTGATTGCAAAAATGATGCATATGCCATGACTAATGCTCCATTGCGACCTACCTAAAGAGGCAAAGTATCGGGTACGGTGCATAAATCCGGTGCGGATTTCAATACGCTCCGCCGCTGAAGGGCAAAAGCGCACAGTGAATTTTGAGATTTGGATGGCAGTCTCGTCCCGTTTTGTGTGCGTTTGAACCCTTATGCATTGAGCATCCGATGAATGTCGGCAATGCTGGCAGCGGGTGATCCTGTCTCAACCTAAGAGAGAACCGCCCAAAGGTCCGCTGCTGGCCCACCACGTCAGCAATGGCTTGGTGTCGGCCTAGATTTCTGCACTGCAGCGAAGGTCCGGTATGTCCCGCATCTTATGGTCATTCCCGGCATGTTGCGTGACCATTGCGGACATTCAAGCTGACTTAGGGCAGCTCCAGCCAGAGCAAGCTTCAAGTTAAAGTTGATCTCAATCATGTTGCTGCTGTGGGGCGGATTGCTGTCGTTCGCTGCGCCCTAGACGAGCGACCGAGATGCATAGTAACCGGACACTGTCCTTCTTGCTTCACGTTTCCGAAAGCTGACGTTCAGGCGGAGCGCAAAGAGCGGCCCTCCAAGTCAAAATTGGCCAATTCTGCGGCACGTTCGTACCTCCGCTTTCGCCTACATTTTGGCCGTTCGCCCTGGCATTGGTAAAGAGGCAGTTCCAGAGGGTCTCCGGGTATTGCGGGCTGCGCAAAAGTAGTTTGACCTTGGGCTCAGACTCACAGAGTATCCTTTCTCATCAGTCGATTACTAGGAGTGCTGGTTTATGGATGGTGCAGAAAACGGGCAGGTGAATTTCCCAGAGTGGACAGAGTACCAGAACAAAAACGGGCTCGATCCGCTGGGCATGCAGAATAGCAGCGTCAATCTCTACCAAACCTTCCTACCCGGCATCAGCAATGTGACGCTGCGCATGCGCTATTATGGCCTCTACGCTTGGCTCAACCGGGCATACGGCCAGAATATCGGCGACACCAATCCCGAGACCTGGAAGCGCTACATCCGCCGCACCGAAGCGCTTTACGCCCTGATCGCCTGTCGGCATGGCGGCGAAACCGGTGTTGCGGGGATCGACTGGGCCAGAAAGAAACTGAACAGCGCCAACAGCGATACCATCGAATTCGCGCAGGACGCCGAACCCGGCAGCGAGACACATTATCTCCAGCAAGCGTGGGGTGCCTATGGTGCTGCTTATGGCAGTCAGGTTTCCGAGATCGGCATCCTCACAACTGTCGGACATCCCATACCTGTACTGACTGAAGAAGTCGGCGAGCCATTGGCTGCCGTATTCGATGATGCGATGGGAGTGCTTGCCAGACGCTTTTTCGAAGTCATCAAGCGCGGTTCTGTCGGCCTGTCCGAACTCGATGAGTTTTCTGCGCTCGCACCCTCCGAAATCGATCCGGCAAGTGAAGAACGCGCACGCTATCAGGACATCCTGCTCAAAGAGACCGACAAGGAGGATGCGTCAGCGCTATCGCGACGCCTTAGTGTGTTGCTCATCCTGAAGGTCGCGGGATTTCTGGGCCGCGAACCCAAGCCCGATGAAATCCGCTGGATTCTCTATGCGGGATACGACAGCGAAGGCCGTGCGCTCGATCTCGCATCGTCTGCCCTGGAAGCGCAGCGCCAGCGCTGGTGGGTCTATCACGCCAACGATCTCAGCCACATCGCGATGGAGACACTGCTCAAATTCGCGCTTGATCAATTGGGCAATTTCCCCGCGGGCATTACTTTGGAGCGCCTTATCGGCCTGTGCGTCGATGAAATCCGTGATGCTGCCGAAGCGTGGCCAGCTGACTGGGAAAGCTTCCTAGAAGACCTGCCCCCTGCCACCAACGCCTATGCTGCGGACGACCCCAAAGCTGAATGGTTTCTCTCACGCGACATCGTGCGCGGTGCCGGGCGTAAGGAAAAATTCTGCCCGCCCGAACTAGCTTGGAAGGCCGTCAAATTACTGGCGATCATCCATAAGCGCAGTCAGGAAGGCGACCGCGATATTGCTGCCGAACTCGGCCACTTCAATCCCGATGCCTTCCGCTCTCTATTGAGCGAGACGCGCTTCCTCGATCGCAACCTGAAGGCACCGTTTGCCGACATCATCGCTAACATCATCGAGGAACGGGTCATACGCCGCCACCTGTGGGTGGCACTGCGCAAATTCCGATATCAGCGGGACTATACCTTCCTCTTCGAGATGGATGAAGGACGCATCAGGCTACGCGAAAAGGACGGGCCGGTATTCACGAACCCGCGCCTTGGCCCCGCGATCACCTTCCTCAAAGACATCCATTTGGTCGGCGGTCAGGGTCTGACCGATCTCGGCGCAGAAGCGGCAGGTGCCGCATGAAGCTGTACGAACGCTTTGCCGACAAGAGCTATCACACCAGCATCCTCACGACCTTCGGGATCGATTTCGACGCCTATGAGAACATTGTTTTGCCACGCCTTCGCGGTGCAGGCTGCCGCAACAACATCGTTATTCCCGATGCAAGGATGCTGACCCACGCCCTCACTGGCGCTTCGACACTGCCGGATCATGCGGGCAAGCTCTACACGGTCACGGGAGCGACTGCCCGCCAGGTGTTTCACCCTAAGCTGTTCCTACAAATCGGACGAAAGGGCGGTCGCATCATTGTCGGCTCTGCGAACATCACTTCGTCAGGCCTTGCTGGTAATCTCGAACTGGTCGACACGATCAGCTGCGGTGAAGAAGATTCCGCAGAACAGCGCATGGTCGCCGCGGCATGGCAGTATCTGACACGCTTTGTCGGTCACGATCAGGAGGCGCTGCGTGGCCAGCAAGACTGGATGCTGGTAAGAGCGCCGTGGCTTCGGCAGGCGGTCGCCTCGACCGAGAAGATGGGCCTCGCCGACCAGACCGAAGCCGCGTTCCTGACCACCGGAATCGAGACCGGCATTGGTCAGCGCTTTGCCGATCTCATCGACGAATCGGTCACACGGCTGATCGTCGTAAGCCCGTATTGGGACATGGGCCTTGCAGCACTCTCTTATCTGAACGAACGGCTTTCACCCGAAGAGGTGTCAGTGGTGATCGACCCTGCGGTCGTCCAGTTCCCGAAGGACGCGGTGAGCGCACTACCCAACATGAAGCTGTACTGTCGGAACGAATTTCGGGAAGGACGATTCATCCACGCAAAAACCATAATTGCGCAAACGCAAAACGCCGATCACGTTCTGCTCGGCAGCGCCAACTGCACGCTCGCGGCACTTGGTCGCGAGGACTATGTCGGCGAGAACGAAGAGGTCTGTCTCTATCGAAGACTGCCGCCCGACACCATCATACAAGCGCTCGACCTAGCCGGTGTTCTGGATGAAGAGCAGACGATTGAGCCCGCAAAAATCGACGAACCTGAGCTCGATGATGATCTGCCGCTGGAAGAGCTGGCAGAAAAAGCCCCTGGCCAATTCGAGGTCAGGGTTGATGTGCTGGTCTGGCGACCTGCATCGTCGATCGACCCGGCCGCTTGTACCATCGAACTGCTAGACCAAAACGGATCGGTAATCCCCTGCACCTTGTCGCCGCTGCACAGTGAGCGCAATCCGCGATTCCAGATCTTCGGGACGGATGTCAGGCCGTCCTTCGCCCGTCTGGTCTTCACTGACGGGCATCGGTCGGCACCCGCCATTGTCACGCTGATCGACCGATTGAGCTCTGCCATCAGGGAGACGCGCTCGCGCAAAACGGAGAATGCGCTGCGCGGTCTTGATGAAGAAACCGAAGCTGGTCTGATGCTGATGGAAGTGCTTGATGTCCTCGAACGGCTCGAACCGGATGCAGACAAGAACAAAGCGCCAATCTTGATTCCGAAGGCGGGTCGCAGCGATGATGACGAGTCGGCGGCGCACTATGAAGTGCTGAGCTACGAACAATTTATCGCCGGACGGCGTCCGCGCACTGCTCAAGCGAGCCTGACACACAACAGCCTCGCGGGGAGTGAAGTCACGCTGGTGCGCGGATTCCTGAACCGCATCCTCGGCATCGACGGACAACGCGACGAGATTGACGAGTCAGATGATGACGACCTGATGCGCGACGCGTTCAATCTCGGTGATGAAACCGAAAACGCAGAAGCCGCGATCGCCGCTGGCGCGGACTTCGGGAAAGAGGAAAAGACACCGGAAGAGGAAGAGCCGGAAGAAGCGGCGCGCAAACGCAAAGCGGCACAGCGCAAAGCCACCAAAGACCAGCTCGTCAGCGCAGCACTCAAGTTAGGACAGCGTATCATGGATCGACAAGAAACCGGACAGCTGGACAATCACGACATCCTGCGCCTGCGCGCACTGCTGATGATCATCGCAGCCGCGTCATGGAAGGGATCGGAGGCCAAGAAGGGCAAGCAACCACCGCGCTCCTCGATCCAGGTCCTGCCTGCCGAAGGCGACAAGGACAGCTGGCCCTTTGTCATGGGGAGGCTTCTATTTGTGGTATTCGGCGGCAACGATCCGGCCATACGCCAGCTCTATCTAAGTAATGATCATGACCAGGTACCGGACGACATCGTCGAGTGCTGGGCGACCTGCTATTGGTGCTTCCAAGCCTGCATGCAGGCCTCGATCTCAGAAATCGAGAAGACACGGATCACCAAGCATCTCGGCCCGATCGCATCCTATGCCTACACCATGACGCTGCCGACCAAGGCAGAACTGCTCGGCGATAATATCACGACCATCCTTGACGGCATGAATGCACGCTATGCGGAGAAACTCGGTATTGAACCGGCGGCCATCGAGAACGGCCACCGGTCGTTTGTCGAAGACCTGTTCGCACTCGGTCAAGCGGCAACTCGATCGACATCCTGAAGCTGATAAAGATGGTCCACTATGGGTTGCGGAGGTGCGGCGGAGCCTAAGATCGCGCGAGTGTCGTCTTCCAGAAACTTTGAGCACGAGTCGAAATGGCGTGATTTATTATGCGCGGACAACAATAAAATCGCGGAACTCGCACGTGCCATGAGTGACCGGTTTGGTGATGCTGCGCTGCGGCGTCATGGACCATGTCCAATGTCCGGTTTCGGGCCGGAAGAAGTAATTGGGACGTACCCGCCTCAACAATCGGCCTGTGTCTTGGAACCCTGTTGTTCAACCCTTGATGGAACCGCCTGAATGTCTGGTAATGGCCCATCACGGCGGTAATGGCTTGATGTTGACCTAGAATTTTGTACTGCAGCGAATGTCGGCTTTGTCCCGGCACCTGATATTTGGCCTGTCACTGGGCAGCCTAGCCGTAACATGGTTTCACCTCCAGGGCGATTGAACCGAACTTGTTTCTTAAAGCAGTAAGTACAAGTGCGCTGAGCTGGAGAAAAACACTCCATTTAAAAGGCAAGCCTATCCAGCTTTATATGACAACGGGCAGGGCTCACTATTCAGTTTCCTGAATTTAGTTGAGCGATAGCATCTGATAGTCTTCTCGCATTTGCAGGACTCGCCATCAAATAGTGTGTCTCCTGTACCGAATTGAAGTATTCTAGGCTCATCAATACTGCCGGCTTCCCATTTTTCCTTGTTATAAGCGTTGGCAATTGAACGTCGTTCACTTTGTCCATCACCTCCGCTAAGTTTTGTCGAGCTGCTTTGTAATCTATCTGATCCATAACGCTTATTTCACCAGTATATATACCAAGAGATGTTGTGCGCCGTCATATGCAGTTGGCAAATTTGGCTTTGGAATAAGGGAGTGTTCGGGCCCTTTTGCTAGTTGATATCATGCGGCTTGTGCGTTTCGATGCAAGCGGCGTTTTTGCAGTGATTGTCGCTTAGAGGCTTGTGTGGATTATGGCGACCTCACTGAGAGGGCCTCACACCGCTCAAGCAGTATTCGCCTACACGCGTTTTCATAGCATTTTTGGCTTTGCCTTATCGCTATCTGCGGATGTGTTTCGTGGGGTAAAAGTTCGACCGCGGCTATTTGGGACAATCTGATACCATCTACCGCATTTTTTTGATGGTTCCATCCTAAAACCCAAAACTCCCCGACAACATCAACCAGATAATGAGGTGACCATTGCGTGGGCACGGTATCAGTTGAATTCATAGGAGTAACTTCGCAGCTTCTGTTCGAGGAAATAGAACTACAGATTACACCAAGTGACCTTGGCTCTGTGGGAACTGAGACGAATTCGCCAATCCCTCGGAAACTGGGACCGCAAAAGCAATTCAGGTAGTCGTTTAGTGTGTGTTCGCGAAGAACGGAAGTTTCCAGACCTGAGTTTTCAGCGGTTCTTAGGCACCGAAGGCGCCCTTTGCGGTTTACCACTATTTCTCGACTAAAGCCCTGATTGAGGTCTCGCATAACTTCAGCTTGGTCCCGAGATAAAGTCGCATCAGAAATATTGAAATGATCTTTATAGGCCTTTTTTTCCAAAATTCCGAACTGACGAAGGAACATAAGTGCCCACACAATATATGGTTTTCTATTTATCTTCTTGCCTAAGTATTTCAATGTGCATCCAGAATGATATTATTTACACTATGCAAAATTTTATTATTGGGAAAATGCGGCAATATTGCTATTGGCTTTATATTCCTCTGCGGAATGTAAAGGAGAGGCCGAAATGGTAGCCAAGAATCCCCAACCCCTAAAACGCAAAGTCTTGAGTTTCAGAGAAACTGGTCGCGCGCTGCGATCTGATACAATCGCGGATGAATTTCGGAGGATGAAGGCAGCTCTAAAGCATGTTGATTTGGCCACCCCGGAGACCTTTGCTCTTATAATTAAAAACTCAGGTACCCACAGCGCAAAAACAGACAATCCTAAAGCGGGTGTGCATCAGTCGGTACTTAGGGTCGAAAGAAAATATAATAATTCGTTCAGTGAACTAACGCCTTTCACCAATGCGAAATTGATACCCCCATCGCAAATAGTGTACGGACCATTGGCGATTATTGGTAGCAAGAGTAAATGCCTTGTCGATCATTTCCTGAATCCAGATGAAAATTCAGCCAAGGTTAAAGAAGTTTTTTCAGAGGTTTTCGGCAAGGAGTGTCTGGAAGCCATCGAAAAGGCATTAGCCGAAGGCCCGGCTCCGATCACTTCCCTTGCATTACCGGATTTTCCGATCATCTATGTTCCTGATCCAATTAACAAAGGAAAAGACCTCCAGATTACCCCGGTTGCTCCCGCAGCCGCCTACTCAATTATGCAACGGATCCGTGCCAAACACGCATTCGGTATCAACATTAACGGCGATAAAGTTTCAAAGGGTTCCTGGAGCTGGCAGAAGCTGAGTGATCAGCCGCAGAATATCTCCGGTAAAATCACCGGTAAGCGCGTTCGGTTTCATGCTCGCTTCCCAGGTGATTTTACACGTTATGAGAGAGAGGTTTACCGGTACTCGAATGGGGGCGCCTTTCCGCACCTTCATAACCCGGTTTTGGTTGATCGAATACTTGCCTATGTCGATTTGATGCGTTCGACAAAGAAGTACAACGACAAGAATATGCGCGATCATCTGAAATCACGGGCAAATACTCTTGTACGTGAAGCGAGTGATTTCATTGCTGCGGTTCAGAAAGATGTTAAAGAACGGGGAGCCGATGCGGCAGAACTTCAACCCGCAACAGTTATTGAAGTTTTGCTTGACCGGCAGTGGCAGGAGGATGAGTTTGTCGCCGCCCGTGAAGCTCTGAATGACGCCCATTTCAGAGACTGTATCAGGAAATTGGGAGCATGCCAATGAAGTGCCTTGTCCCCAATATAACTTTAGAAGATGCAAATTTATTCCCTAACGATTATGTTTCCGGGTTGCTTGGCACCACTGCTCCATTGGGGCTAGCCGCCCATATGGCACCTCTTTTGGGTGTCCCGCGCTGGGATATCTCCGTATTAACAATCTACCATTCCGTTTACGCCACTGATGGACAGACGCGTCCAGAATTCAGAGTGAAAAGCGGTTTTCGTCCTGCAGAGAAAGTTGAGGATATGAGGGGGGATATAAGACTCTCACTCATCTTTGATATTCCAGATTTCGACGATGCACAGCTATTAGGGGAGGTTATAACCGGCTGTACTTTGGCAGGGGGTACCATCATCAGTGATCTAATTGAGGCGAAACGCGTTTCAGGCGACGGCAGCTGTTTTTCCGAAGTTGCGGAACACGTTAGGGGCGGGGGATATATCCTGCAACGCCCAAATAAGCCGAATTTCAGATTAATTTCGTCGGGAGATGAACAGGGGTTAGCCGCGATCGCAAAAACCCTATTTCCGGCAACCCGCATCTCAGAACGGCTTGTCCCAATCGCCCTTGGGTTTAGGCTGCTGGAAGCGCCTGAAGAGGCTCCAGAACGGTACAATACACGAGACGCTATTACGCCTCACGTTTTCGCGGAGCCAGTTGTCGGGGTTGGCGAGCTTGTCTCCATTAAATCTCCTCACCTAATGGAGCTCACACCCAATGGGGTTTCCGATCTCTTTTGGCGCTGGTCATTAAATGACGACTGGATCCTCACCCACCCGAAATACAAAAATTAAAATAAGAGGTAAGTTATGTCAAATATAGCAGAATATAAATTCGTGTGTGGTAATCTTGCATTTTGCCGATCACAGCAAACTTCCAAGGGAAAGTTTGTTGCCATAAATTCCGAAGCTCCTGATCGTGAATATCCCGTTAGAGTTGAGCAAGAAGGCGTACGTGGCCAAACATCTCACGATGGTGCACCGGTAGACAAGCAGGGCAAAAGCAACCCGCAAACAATTGAAACAGCTCATGTGCCCGTCGAATGTGACAGATTGGAGTTGCGACTTTCCGTAAGAATCGTCCCGGAATCACGGCAGCCGCATTCCTGCGATGATCCAGAAGTTTTTGCGAGCTACAAAAAATTATCAAACCGTTACATGGAAAAGGGGGGCTATTCTACATTAGCGCTTTTGTATCTTTGGAATTATGCCAATGGTCGATTCAGTTGGCGCAATCTGAAACAATCCGATCACATTCGCGTAAGTATTGAATTTCGCAATAGGTTGATTGAGTTTGACCCCTTGCGTCTCAGTTTGGAAGAACCTGCCGACGTCGGCGAATTAGTCGCGGCACTTACGGATGGGACAAAAGACGACCTCATCACATTCCTAGAGAACTTCGAACTGGGTTTAACCGAAAAACCTTTCGGATTTCGTGTTATCTGGTCGGCGGAAGTAGAAGAGTTACAGGAGGTCTTTCCCTCTCAGGAGTATGTACGCGATGCCGAAAAAGCGACCAAGTACAAAGGAGTTGGCCGTGTTTTGTCTAAGGTTCCCGTCTTCTATCACGGCGAGGTCAACAATCAGGCTACACTACACTCCCAAAAAATCGGAGCTGCGATCCGGCACATAGACATATGGCATGGAAATGAAAATTACGGTGCGATTGCTGTAAATCCATTTGGGGGAATTCAACAAAACTCGGAAGTTCTGCGTTCTACAAAAACCAAGAAAAGTTTGTTTGATCTACGCAAGCAGGCCGGCGATTGGCTTCGCGAGTTCGAGCATGAAGGCGGACCTAACGGGATCCCTGGAGAGATCCATTTCATCATGGCAAATCTCGTACGGGGTGGCGTCTTCGGAAAGAAAAATAATCAGGAGTAAGTGTCATGAAAATGCAAACTTTTGCAGGTCAAGGGCGTTGTCAGGCCGTAGCCTCCTTGATGATACAGCCGACACCCGAAGCCTTATTTTTGGGGGCCATTGCTGACGTTTTTCGAACTTGTCTACATGCTGTTCATGATGTCAATAGGCAGGGTGTTACAGATGACTATCTGGCCGTCGCCTTTCCTCAAACACGCGCCGGACGAGATAGCCTTCAGATTGGGGAAGAACTTGCCGTTTTGGGTAGTTTCAGCTCTCTTACGAATCTCTTGGAAACTGATCGTGTGCGCACCTTGATAAGGAGGGCGATGATTTTGGCCCCTGAGTTTGGGCCAGTCGATCCTGGATCAGAAGAGTTTGGCACTGCCTATTACAGAAATAGATCAATCGAGAGGTCTAGTGCTGGTAAAGTAGCACGTCAGAATAGGTTCAGACATAGCAAAGGTGAAGGGCCGCTGAAGCTCCTTGTTCAACCGAGGCGCAATACAAGTGTGTTACCACTACAATATGGTACCAGAACGCTATTCATTGAAAAAAAAATCGGCAGAATCTCTCAGAAACCGCTTCTTGTGTCCAGTTATGGTTTCTCGGCAAAAACCAACCCTGCCTTCCTACCTGTACGGCCTTTGGCCGACTGCGCGGTTTTAGCTTCGTAGGGACGTGTTAGTCAGATGAGAGATCCAGATGGTATAGAATATGGAGGGGAGCCAGCACTTGTGCTTCCGCTCCATATGCGGGAGAAATTTTACCACGAGGCAAGAGACACCGGCCTGCGTCCAGCCCTGGCCATATTGTTGATTGCCGCCTTATTCCATGACTTGGGCAAGGCTTTTAAGCTGTTTCAAAAGAAAATCAGAACTGCGCTACGATCCAAAAAGAAATTGGGTGAGCCGATCCGCCACGAATTGATTTCTCTGGCAATATGGCATGCTCTAGTTGAGGGGTTGGACGACGAAGCATTAATTAAGAAATTGAGCAATTTATCTGTCAAAGATATCGATTTGGTAGTGAAAAAAGCAAAGCGGTTGCTGGAGGATATTTATGCCGACCCAAATCGAACGATTTTGCCGCCAAATAAAGGACGGTCTCGGATTGCCGATTCTGTGGGCTTACTGATCCTTACCCATCACCGGCTTCCAAATGCTCAGGACAATTTGGAAGGCCTGAATGCAGTGCAGCATGTCAATAAAAATCTGGAATTGAATAATGCTGATTTATCGTTAGCTGCGGGCTCCCCGATCTGGGGTGAACACTGGTGGCTGGAGGCTATCCGCCGACATGCTAGCGAGCTTGATACTAAGGCAACCTATGGTCAAATCGACATGGCATTACGTAGTTGCTTAATGCTCGCAGATCATATGGCTTCCGCAAAAAAGGAACAAAGCGGTAACAATAAAGGACACTTGGCAAACACTATTGATCGGGCTCCCGCTGACACCCTGAACACCCATACCCAAAGAACTTATCAGGAAGCCTTTGGCTCGTTTGATTTGCTCTTTGCGCAACGCGATAATTTTCCTGCCCTGTCAGCAAAGCAAATGCCGCAGCAAGTCACAAATCTGACTGGAACTCATCCAATGTTTCAATGGAAAAAACGAGCTGCAGGAGTAGCCAAACAGATTTGTTCGAAGTTTGAAGCGGGATTTTTTGCTTGTGTTGTTGCGCCTGTGGGTACCGGAAAAACGGGCGGCGGGGTAGCTATACTGTCGAGCGCCACATTTAACGATAAAAATACCGCGCGGCGGAAGTTCAGAATTTCCACTGTGCTTAATTTGCGAGCACTGACGACACAAACAGCTGCAGCGTATACGCAGGATCTGGGCTTTGACCCCAAAGATATTTCGGTATTGATTGGACAGAAACCATTAGAGTTTCATGAGCGGGATAAAGAGGAGCCCGATAAGCAAGGTGAGCCGCTAATGGTGGGATCTGATTGGCTACAGGTCGCAGACGGAACCGGTGAGCTGATCTCTGATGGTAGCAATCCTTCTCATAATCCCCTGCCAGATTATTGCGAGCAAATTTTGGCCCATGCAAGCAGTTCTGAAAAGTATAGTGCTCTCCTAACTGCCCCTGTACTGATAGCTACGATAGATCACCTGATTGGTGTTGCCTCTCCAGTTCGCGCCGGCCATCTGCCATCTGCATTGCGGGTGCTAACATCTGACCTCATAATTGATGAAATCGATCAGTTTAATGCTGAAGATAAAGCCGTTTTGCCAAGACTTGCCTATCAAGTGGGGGCAAGCGGTAGGCGCTTGGTCATTATGTCTGCGACTGAACGTGGTGATCTTGCCGGCCCCATGTTTGATGCCTACCGTAAGGGGTGGAAAGATTATGCCAAGACATTCGGAGTTGCCGACGGCGTCAATCTGTTAGTTGCTGGCGATCGCCCTGAAACAGTTCTGGCACAAGCTAATGCAGATAAATTTGAGCCTTTGTTTGATGAATGTCGCATACGAATGATTACTTCTCTCAACCATCAGCCAGTTTTAAGAAAGTGCGAACTTCTTCCTGCTTGCGCAAACTGGCATGAATTGGTTGATCAAATTGATCAGACCTGCTCTCGATACCACGATGTTTATGCGGTAGAAATTGAGGGAGTCCGAGTATCTGTTGGTCTAGCTAATTTTTCTAGTATCGCGCATACGGCAGCCATGGCCGCGCAACTAAAGGCAGGAGTGCTCGTTGAAAGAAAACGGTTGCGCCTGAAAGCGTGCTTGCACTCTCAGTTTATGTGGAGCGACAGAAACTGGATCGAGTACAAGCTTAAGCGTGCTTTGACACGAAAAGGACCGAATCCGAGCGAGGGTTTAACTCAGGTTCTATCGGAATTTGGCGCGTTTCAAAAAGCCTCGGACGCAGGTGTTAAAGATATCGAAATCGTTGTAGTTTCCTCACCGGTTATTGAAACTGGCAACGATCTTGATTTTGACTACGCCATAATTGATCCGGTAAGCTTGCGTGCCCTTATTCACGTAGCTGGCCGCGTGAACCGCCATCGGTTCTTGGTCGCTGATCACCCTAATATAGCTGTGCTTGGTTGTAGCCCGATTGTTCTGGAAAAGGGTGCTCTTAAGTATCCTGGTATGGAAACACCTCCTGAACCGGGAAGTCTTCTGCCACCTGCAGTTAACTTTGATCATTTGCCAGATAGGCTGACCCATACTTTACTGGGCGAAATGGAACTTAAGGCCTTAACTACATCCATATTGTTTGAAGATACCAACGCTGTGCCGTTTCGTGATTTAGAACGAGAGCAACTCAGGCAGGTGATCGATCCATATGGCAGCGATGTAATCCCGATATTACGCAAATACTGCGATAACAATGTCTCTCGTATGAACCGCAGGATATCCGAGTTGCGTAAATTCAGGCGTTCTGTTCAAGAAATATTTTACTTCACCTTGTTTGGAGAAAATCTGAAAGATGCGTCTTGGCACATAAATTTCGCTCCAGATGCTGGAGGGGCATATGAAGCAGCTGGCAAACGCTTGGAAGTTTACACCCTGCCTGAGGAGGAGTGGTTGTTTAGCAATATTACAGCTCGAGCCATGAGCGAGCGGTCTGGCCCACAATCAGCGTTAACAATCGAAGCCATGAAACACTTGCTGACAGCGAGCGTACAGTATCCCAAGAAAGGAAACTTCAGGGTTCTGGATACGTCAAAGATACAGCTGTCCTGTAGTGAAAATTTGGGCCTGACGAAAGGATGTAAAAAGGATCTTTTTTTGCCGTTTGGAAAAGGTGAATAAATACAATGTTTTAAGATGTGCCTCAAAAAAGATGGTTCAACATAGTTTCAGAAGCTAAGCTTATCAATTAAAAAGGCTTTTGGAATTTGGGGAAGAGTTATCCGCCGGGTAGGCGGCTGAGAGATTGTTCGCGACATGGCTCGCGCCATCCTTGAAGTTATCCGCCGGGTAGGCGGCTGAGAGAATGTCCCAGTCGATTGGGTCTACTGGCTCTTCGTTATCCGCCGGGTAGGCGGCTGAGAGAACAAACCCATAGATTTTTGCGAGGAACTCATCGTTATCCGCCGGGTAGGCGGCTGAGAGAACTGGGCCTCAGTGAGAGTGAAATGCGCACTAGTTATCCGCCGGGTAGGCGGCTGAGAGATACTGCATAGATCTCGCCTGTGCGTCTGCCATGTTATCCGCCGGGTAGGCGGCTGAGAGATGCATCAACATGTCAACGATGTAATCATCATCGTTATCCGCCGGGTAGGCGGCTGAGAGAGCAGGCAGGGTACTCTGTTCGTTGCAAAATATGTTATCCGCCGGGTAGGCGGCTGAGAGACACGGACCCTCGAAGTCTCCTTTGTATTCTCCGTTATCCGCCGGGTAGGCGGCTGAGAGAACATAAGATGGGATGAAGTCAGCTACCCATACGTTATCCGCCGGGTAGGCGGCTGAGAGAGGTAGATCTTCGCGGGGAGGGTCTTCATATCCGTTATCCGCCGGGTAGGCGGCTGAGAGACAACGCACGCGCTCGATCTTGAGCACGCTGTTGTTATCCGCCGGGTAGGCGGCTGAGAGAAGAAAGTTCTGCAGCTTTATACCCAGCTCAAAGTTATCCGCCGGGTAGGCGGCTGAGAGAAGCCAGAACGAGGCCGCTCTGATCGGCTCGGGGTTATCCGCCGGGTAGGCGGCTGAGAGAGTCTTCGCGGAACGCTTCAACGAGTAGCGTGCGTTATCCGCCGGGTAGGCGGCTGAGAGACTTACGGAGTTTCGAGTTTGCTCGTTCGAATAGTTATCCGCCGGGTAGGCGGCTGAGAGAATCTGAGTAGCGAGCTAGGTTGTCTTTGGAGCGTTATCCGCCGGGTAGGCGGCTGAGAGAATCGCCCATCATCTCGGCTTGTTTGAGATCCCGTTATCCGCCGGGTAGGCGGCTGAGAGATGACGGCGGATATCCCACTGGGAGTCCATAGCGTTATCCGCCGGGTAGGCGGCTGAGAGACCACTCGCCGTCGTCCTTGGTAGCGTCAGGTTGTTATCCGCCGGGTAGGCGGCTGAGAGATCCACCCAATTTCTGGAACTACTCGCGCTCGAGTTATCCGCCGGGTAGGCGGCTGAGAGACGCCAAACATGCCGCGCTTGCTGATTGAAAATGTTATCCGCCGGGTAGGCGGCTGAGAGACCATCGGGTGTGAGGTGTTTCCCCGCGATTTGGTTATCCGCCGGGTAGGCGGCTGAGAGATCATGCGGGGCCGCTCAATTGAGAAAGACGAAGTTATCCGCCGGGTAGGCGGCTGAGAGAAGAACCCGATAGCTCGCGAGCCTTTGAAGTGCGTTATCCGCCGGGTAGGCGGCTGAGAGATTCAAGACACGCTAAACGGTGGCTACACTCAAGTTATCCGCCGGGTAGGCGGCTGAGAGAATCACATACGTGTCTGACCACGCATCGCTGACGTTATCCGCCGGGTAGGCGGCTGAGAGAATTTGGAATGATCTGGCCGTGTATCCGGCGATGTTATCCGCCGGGTAGGCGGCTGAGAGATAGTGGAAAATGAGGAAAGCCGCAGGTACATCGTTATCCGCCGGGTAGGCGGCTGAGAGACCCAGAAGGCGCAGAATTACTGGCTGTTGTAGGTTATCCGCCGGGTAGGCGGCTGAGAGAATCTAACGAGCGCTTCTAGCTCGGGGCGTCCTGTTATCCGCCGGGTAGGCGGCTGAGAGATGTACCACCAGCGGCTGGAGCATGATGCCTTTGTTATCCGCCGGGTAGGCGGCTGAGAGATCGCATTCAGCACCCAACGCAGCCCGAGAAAAGTTATCCGCCGGGTAGGCGGCTGAGGGCAAATAGACCCAGACGATAACGGCGTTCTGATCGGCAGAACGTTGGGAAATTTCTGGATTTGCAGTTGTGATCAGCTCCGAAGTAACCAAGATCTTGAGTTGATCATGGACAAAGTCCAGGATCCAGAGCTAATTATTACGGGGTCTCTCACAGCGGCCTACGCGGTTTTTGTTCGGTCAGTTTTAGCCATGGGAGCTCTGCCGCTCAGCGGCCACAGTCGGTATTCACTTCAGAATACTGCGGGGCAGAATGCCAATCAGCGCGGCGAAAGTGTTAGGCAAACTGGCGCTGTCGTATGCGATAATTGAGCATGTTTAGGCAATCGCAAGAACGCAGAAAGCGCAAATTATTCAATTGTTTGGAGGGTTTTCTATTTCGGATTTGCAATCCGCTGCGTCACCACTCCGCCAAGAGGCCCCGTGTGGTGTGAGAGGGCTTTTCTGATATTTGGGGCTGATAGTCAAGCGGGCAAATTGGATTTTGATATCACTCTTGTGTAAAACACCGAAATCTATGGGTTTTACCTGTGTGGGAGTGTTGTGAAGCGTCCTTCATGCACTCCTCTGGCTTCAGGAGAAAGCTCATATTTTCATTGCAAAATTCAAAAATAGAAAAACAACAGAGGGTACCGTTTATTTTTAGGGATGTGGCAGCTTGTGTTTGTGGTGCATGAACGATATCTCTCAGCCAAAGAATCTTGCGAGACAGTGAGGACAGGATGGTCAACTTCGCGGAACAAAGAACACTGATGGTCGATAATCAGCTGCGAACCAATGATATTACAGACCTGCGCATTATTGGTGCTATGGGCAAGGTGCCCCGCGAAAAGTTCGTTCCGGAAAACCTGAGGGAGCTGGCCTATATTGATGAAGATGTGGTGGTGGATGAAAAAGGTGAGCGTAAGATGCTCAAGCCACACATCTTTGGTCGTCTTGTGCAGCTGGCTGATATTACCGATAAGGATGTGGTTCTGGTTGTGGGGGCTGCTTCCGGTTATGGTGTTGCGGTGATCTCTTACCTTGCAGAATCCGTTGTTGGCTTGGAAGCCGATGTGGCGCTGTCGGAAGCTGCTTCTGCGAATCTGGAGCAGCTTGGCATTGAGAATGCTGCGGTTATTGATGGTGATCTGACCAAAGGCTATGCGGCTGACGCTCCTTATGACGTTATTCTGGTCAACGGTTCTGTCGAGGTGCTGCCGGAAGCGCTGACAGCGCAGCTGAAAGACGGGGGTCGTCTTGTTGTGGTTGAAGGTGAGAGCAATGCGGGTGTTGCGCGGTGTTATACCAGATCTGGCGATAACGTGAGCTCTGTGTTTGCCTTTAACGCGCATGCGGGTGCGCTTCCTGGTTTCGAGAAGCCGGAAGTCTTTGAGTTCTAGGGCTTGTAGTTGATGCGCTGCGATACAAGGCGAGGGGGAACCTTCGCCTTTTTTGTTTTTCTGTGCAGCTTTCTTTCTGAGTTTCGTTTTCGTGATGTGAATTACAGCTTCCCCGTCCTGCTGTTTGTAGGGGGGGATCAGTTCAGTTCGTCTGGATCAAGGGAAAGCTGCTAATGGGTGCGGGCTGATTTGCCGTCCATAAAGAGATATCCACGCAACAATTATTGGGTGAGAAAACAGTAGTAAAATCTTAGTGGTTCAATTAGTGTGCCTTCGGGGAATGGTATTCTGCATTTGGGCTAGTTAATTGTATCAATTAGATGTTGCCTGTTCGTCGCAGTTTCTTTTTTTTTTCGCAACCAGCTTAATCGCTGGGGGCGGAAAACGTCGAATATGATAAATTTTCGGCAAACGTGTTGGGTTTGCGGTTCGTAAGATTGACCTTTGTTTGAGGCATATGAAGTGGTTTCTCGAAAAACGTTAGCGGGTGCAGTAGCCGCAGTTGGCATGCTTGTGAGTGCTCAGGGCGCGAATGCCCTTACTATTCAGGAAGCATTGGCTGCTACCTATCAAAATAACCCGACATTGAATGCATCGCGTGCTCAGCTTCGCGTGACAGATGAAAGTGTGCCTCAGGCGCTGGCTGGATGGCGTCCGACCCTATCTGCTGCTGGATTGTTTGGTGGCCGGTGGCAAGAATCTGAGAGCATCGGCGGTTCTGTTACTAACACCCGTTCGGAAACTCGATTTACGCTGGAATTGAATCAGCCGTTATTTCGTGGTTTCAGGACGATAAATTCTACGCGTCAGGCCGAGTCTGTTGTGCGTGCGCAGCGTGAAGATTTGCGATTTGCGGAGCAAACGGCACTGTTTCAGGCTGCCACCGCTTATATGGATGTTATTCGCGATACCGCGCTGGTTTCCCTGCGCCGGAGCGATTTAAACTTCCAGGAGGAGCAAGTTCGTGCGTCCGTTGACCGCTTTAATGTGGGTGAAGGTACGCGGACCGATGTTTCTCAGTCTGAAGCTGGACGTGCACGTGCGCAATCTGCGTTGAATACGGCGCTGGCAAACCTGAACACCAGCCGTGCGATCTTCCGGCAAGTCATTGGAATTGACCCAACAAACCTGAGTGCACGCACCAATGTCACCAGTTTGTTGCCGCAGACAGTGTCTGCAGCGATCTCCATCGGTCAGGAAGAGCATCCTTCGATCCAGACGTCGCAGTTCATGGTTGATGCGGCCCAGTTTGCAGTGAAAACTGCAGAGGGTGTGTTGCTGCCATCTGCTGATCTGCTTGGAGATTTTGTATATAGCGATAACTCCGATCCACTTACTACTGCCGGTGGAGGGAGAAACACGTCAGCTTCGATCTTTGGCCGTGTGACCATTCCACTCTACCAAGGTGGCGGCGAGTACTCACAAATTCGCCAGGCAAAAGAAGATTTGGGTCGTACACAGCTTATGGTTGATGTGTCCCGTGACAGCATTCGCGCGCAGGCCATTTCTGCGTGGGGGCAGTTGAATGCATCTATTGCCTCGATCACAGCGTCGGAAGCCGAGGTCGCAGCAGCGCGCCTTGCTTTGGAAGGTGTGATTGAAGAGCAGCGTGTTGGTCAGCGGACCACACTGGATGTTCTGGACTCACAGAGTGATCTGGTTGATGCGCGTGTGACGCTTGTTACCTCTCAGCGTGATCGCGTGGTTGCTGCCTATGCGTTGTTGTCCGCCGTTGGTCGTCTGGATTATGAGAATCTTGGCCTGAGCGGGGCGCGTTACGATCCAACCGAGCACTATCGTCTGGTGCGCGACAAGTGGATTGGTCTGCGGACTCCAGATGGGCGTTAAGCTCCTCTGATATAATGATGAATTTGGAGAAGGGAGCAGGCAATGCTCCCTTTTTTATTGGGGCTTTAGCCGGAATGCCAGTTTTCCTTGTGGGAATTGGCGTTTTGCCAGCTGTGTGGCTGTCAGGCGGCTCGGCTTTTCTCTTATATTTGAGTAAGTATTTATTAATTAACTGAGTCGGAATGCCGGCGGATTAGACGCGAACAGAAGTGGAGTGCAATCATGGGAGCTGTTTCACAGGGTAACGAGCCTTCCATGGAGGATATCCTTAGCTCGATCCGCAAGATAATTTCGGATGACGAAGCGAGCGACGCTAAGCAAATGACAGATGATGTATTGAGTGAAGCGGACGCAAATCGTGAGTTGTCGCAGGACGATCTGGATAAACTCTTTGATGATGCGCCAGCGGCGATGGAGCCAGCTCCTGCACCTGAACCTGAAGAGGTGAAGGAAGAAGAGCGTGAAGTTCTGGAGCTGACGCAAAAAGAGAAGATTGACGAGCAATTCTCCCCGGTGAAAATGGTTGAAGGCCTTGCGGAAACGGCCGATGGGGGGGATGGCGATGTCGCCTTTATCGATCCGCTGGGACCGGAAGCGTTTGGATTGAGCAGTGCGGAACAGGACGATATTTTAGAGCCTGCTACTGCGCAAGATCCAATGGAAACACTTATCTCAAGCACTACGGATCAGGTTGTATCCAGTGCTTTTAATGGTCTTGCCAACACGGTGCTGTCCAAGAACGCCCGTACGCTGGAAGACCTTGTGGCCGAGATGCTGCGCCCGATGCTGAAAGGCTGGCTCGACCAGCATCTGCCGGGTGTGGTGGAGCGGCTTGTGCGCCAAGAGATCGACCGTATCTCGCGCAAATAATCTTTCGGATCAGAGGGGAGGCCAGCTCTCCTCTGATTATCCGGAATCCATGACTCCCTTCGTGATAAACCTTAGTAAAACAGAGCTGCAGTGTGGGCGGTTTGGGTATTTGTCGCTCAAATGTGTCTGCAGGTGGCATGAAAGGTTGACTTAGGCGGGTGCATCCGATTTACACCAGACAAACTCCATAAGTGGAAGAGCTTTAGGTATGCTGGATAAAACATATGAGGCGGCCTCCGTTGAGCCGCGGATTTACGAAGCCTGGGAACAGGCAGGAGCCTTTAAGGCAGGTGCGGGCGCAGAAGATGGAGCTGCGACCTACTCGATCGTGATCCCGCCGCCAAACGTGACTGGCTCTTTGCATATGGGCCACGCTTTGAATAACACCCTGCAGGACATTATGGTTCGCTACCAGCGCATGCGCGGTCGCGACGTTCTGTGGCAGCCGGGTATGGACCACGCAGGTATCGCAACGCAGATGGTTGTTGAGCGCCAGATGGCTGCTGAGGGCGGTAATATGACCCGCCGCGACCTTGGCCGTGAAGCGTTTATCGAGCGTGTCTGGAAATGGAAAGGTGAATCCGGCGGGATGATCTTTAACCAGCTCAAGCGTCTTGGTGCGTCTTGTGACTGGTCCCGTGAGCGTTTCACCATGGATGAGGGCCTGTCAAAGGCCGTTCTGGAAGTCTTTGTTTCTCTTTACAAAGAGAACCTGATTTACAAGGACAAGCGCCTTGTGAACTGGGACCCTAAACTTCTGACTGCGATTTCCGATCTGGAAGTTGAGCAGAAGGAAATGCAGGGCAACATGTGGCATTTCCGCTATCCGTTGGCGGATGGTGTGACGTACGAGCACCCGATTGCGTTTGATGAAGACGGCAAGGCAACCGAGTTCGAGACCCGCGATTACATTGTAATTGCAACCACTCGCCCGGAAACCATGCTGGGTGATACGGCTGTTATCGTGCATCCGGATGACGAGCGCTTTAAAGCGCTGCAGGGCAAAGATATTATTCTGCCGCTGGTTGGCCGCCGTATTCCGATTATTGCCGACGACTATGTTGATCTTGAAACCGGTACAGGCGCAATGAAAGTGACGCCTGCGCACGATTTCAATGACTTTGACATTGGTAAGCGTCATGATCTGGCGCAGATCTCCATTATGGACCGAGAAGCCAATATCGTTCTGCGCGAAGCAGAAGGCTTTATGGATGGTCTGGAGCTGACTGACGAGCTGAGCAAGACACTTGAAACCCTTGAGGGTGTCGAGCGCTTTGAAGCACGCAAGCTGATCGTTTCCATGCTGGAAGAGCGCGGCCTTCTGGATGAGGTTGTTGATCACCTCAACATGGTTCCGCATGGTGACCGTGGTGGTGTTCCGATTGAACCGATGCTGACCGACCAGTGGTATGTTGATGCCAAAACCATGGCGAAACCTGCGATTGCGTCTGTTCGCGAAGGTCGCACCAAGTTTGTGCCTGCCAACTGGGACAAAACTTATTACGAGTGGATGGAAAACATCCAGCCGTGGTGTATTTCCCGTCAGCTGTGGTGGGGACACCGTATCCCTGCGTGGTATGGCCTTGAGGGCAAGTTCTTCGTTGAAAAGAGCGAAGAAGAAGCGCTCGCAGCTGCTGCGGAGTTCTACGGCAAGCCTGTCAAGTTGATGGAGCAGAACGACGCTCTTGCCGCTCATGAGGCTGGTGAGGCTGACTTTGTTGCCATTTACCGTGATGAAGATGTTCTGGACACCTGGTTCTCTTCCGCGTTGTGGCCGTTCTCTACCCTCGGCTGGCCGGATAAGACGCCTGAGCTTGCGCGCTATTACCCAACATCCGTTCTTGTGACCGGCTTTGACATCATCTTCTTCTGGGTTGCCCGCATGATGATGATGGGCAACCATTACATGAAGACCGAGCCATTCGACACGGTTTACATTCACGCCCTCGTTCGTGACGAGAAGGGCGCGAAGATGTCCAAGTCCAAGGGCAATGTGATTGATCCGCTGGCGCTGATTGAAGAATACAGTGCGGATGCGCTGCGCTTTACGCTTGCCGCAATGGCTGCGCAGGGCCGCGATATCAAGCTTGCAACATCCCGTGTTGCTGGTTACCGCAACTTTACAACCAAGCTCTGGAACGTTTGCCGCTTTGCGGAAATGAACGAGTGTCATGCGGTTGAAGGCTTCGATCCGGCGCTGGTCAAGCAGACCGTGAACCGCTGGATTGTGACCGAGACCAGCCGCGCCATTCGCGAAGTTTCTGATGCGATTGATACCTACCGCTTTAACGATGCGGCTGGTGGAGCTTACCGCTTTGTCTGGAATACCTTCTGTGACTGGTACGTTGAGCTGACCAAGCCTATCTTCTACAGCGATGATGAAGCGGCGAAGGAAGAAGTTCGTGCGACCACTGCTTGGGTTCGTGACGAGATCCTGAAGCTTTTGCATCCGTTCATGCCGTTCATCACCGAAGAGCTGTGGAACCGCACGGTTGAAGATGGTGAGAACAAGCGTGAGAAACTTCTGGCGCTGTCTTCCTGGCCAACTCCGATTGGTGAAGATGAGGAAGCTGCTGCGGAGATCAACTGGCTGATCGATATGATTGTTCAGATCCGCTCTGTACGTTCTGAAATGAACGTTCCAGCTGGTGCGAAGGTTCCTGTTGTTCTTTGTGGTGCTTCTGATCAGACCAAGGCTCGTTTGGAAATCCACGAGGCGGCGATTATCAAGAACGCTCGCGCTGAGAACGTGACCACTGCTGACGAAATCCCGCAGGGTTCTGCTCAGATCGTAGTTGGTGAAGCGACCGTTTGTCTGCCGCTGGCTGGCGTTATCGATCTGGACGCGGAAAAGGCTCGTCTTGGCAAGTCTTTGGACAAGATTGTTGGTGAACTCACCAAGATCTCCAAGAAGCTGGAAAACGAACGCTTCCTTGCAAAAGCGCCGGAAGATGTTGTTGCGGCTGAGAAAGAAAAAGTGGTTGAGCTTGCCGAGCGCAAAGAGAAGATGACCGAGGCTCTTGATCGCCTCGCAGCTCTTGGCTAAGGCTTTTCGCTCATTCGGATACTAATAAAACGCGGCTCTTCGGGGCCGCGTTTTTATTTGGCCGTCTTCGGTTTTACAGCTTTTGCCTTTGTTGGCTTTGACTTTTGCTTGGATTTGGCCTTGGAGCCGGACTTTTGCGGCTCCTTGCTCTGTGGTTCGCTCATGGCTTTGTCATAGGTGGCGATGAAGGGGTGAGCGACTTCGATATCTTCCTTTGAAATGAGTTTGAGCGTGCGAAGAAGGATATCCTGCTTCATGGTGTGGTACTCACCACGTGTTGAAGCCTGCACGCTGTCTTCTACCTTTAAGGTGATGCCAATTTCATTATTCCTCTCAAACCGAACCTTCGCGCCGTCAGACAGGGACAGGGGGTAGGCTGCAAGCATCTGTTTTATCTTAGTGATAAGTGTTTCCAGTTTCTGCGTGCTTGTATCGTACTTGAGTACAAACCTGAGAACGACGCGAAAATGATCTTTCATGGTGAGGTTCATGAAGTTCATCTTGGCAAGGTCTGCATTGGGAATGGTGACAAGCGTTCTGTCCGTGGTTCTGATGCGTGTTGAACGCAATCCGATGGAGACAACGTGCCCGCGGACATTGTTGAACTCGCAGTAGTCACCTACATGGACAATGCCGTCTGCATACAAAATGAGGCCGCCAATCAGGTTCTCCAGTGTCGGCTGGGCAGCAAGGGCGATCGCGAGGCCGCCTACACTGATACCGGCAATGATGCCATAGAGTGGGATGTTCAGACGGGTTGCGCCATAGGTGAGCAGGATCAGGGCGCACAAGGTGGCGACGAGCTGTGTTGCTGTGCGAATGAGGCTGCTGTCAATGGAGGCAACGGGGTGATCGCGTAACAGCACCAGCTCGCTCAGCAGGCGGAGCACTTTGTAGATGATGATCGCAGAACCGATCCAGACCAGTGTTTCTATCGTCAGGTCATACACCTGAAGCGTCTGGCCTCCAATATTGATCTGATTGTCCGCCAGATAGCGCAGGAAGATCAGCGCACCCACAATCACCACGGCACTGATGATGTTGATCAGCTGGCGTATGAAGGGTTTGTTGCGATTGGATAAGCGGTGCATGCGGCTTACAAACAGCAGCGTCAGAACAAGGACGCCGACAGTTACGACAATCAACGCAATCCATTGCCAAACTGCTTGCCCGTACACAATCCCAAGCAACCATTCGGGCTGTTGCTCGATCAATGAGAACCATGCAGGAGGAAGCAGCTGTCCCGGGCTGGAGGCATAGAAAAGATAGAGGTCTTTGTTCAGGCTGGACTGGGACGGAAGGTCTTTGACATCCTGATAGAACTCCGGGATACGATCCACGGTTTCGGCTGAGAAGAGATACTCTCCCTGATCTGGACCCTCTTGCACTCTGGTTAGCGTGATCTGGGTAAAGGGAATTGTCCAGCTGTCTTTCTGGTTGGTCTGGTTGAAGTCATAGGTTCCAGCAGCCGTTCCAGGGATGTCTTGCAGCGGTGGGAGCGGGATGCGGTTCAGTATCTCCTTCAGCTGCAGGGCCAGCTCCAGTGATGTTTGCTGGCGGGTGGCGCTGGGAACGCTGGAAAGATCGAAAACGCCTCTTGCCCGTTCAAGCAGGATTTCGGCTATGCGGATTTTCTCGTGAATCCGATTTTGATCCTCGCCCATGCCCAGAACGTCCATGGAGAACGCTCCCATGCCGGTGCTTTCCTCGTAGGCTTCGAGAATGAGCTGATTGGCTTCTTCCATGATCTCCAGAAAGCTCTGAAGGGTCGCTCTGGGTGAGCTGGTATCGGCGGGTGCCAGTGGGAATAAGCTGATGAGATCTTCGGCATCAAACGCCATGAGCGGCATGGCGGGCTTGTACAAACCATCCGGCGTTGTGCTGCTGGGATTTTGGAATGCTGGTTTCTCTTCGGGTGCCTTCAGGATCTGTTTTTGCTGCTGCTTGATGAATTTTTTATAGAGATTTTGCGCTGGTGCCTGAGTAGGGAGTGCGATTGACATAAGAACGCAGATTAACGCAAAAAAACGCGTTATATCCCATAAATAACGCATAATCGCGCAATTTGGACGCAAGGTATCTGGTGCCGGGCTTTGCGGGGGAGTGAAGGGTGATGGTTGCCTTATTTGCATAAAGATCCCGGTTCTGGACATTTTTCAGTGTTATGAAACCAGCCACACACGAGGATTTGGACAATTGATAGCTTGTGATTTGAGTAAAATTTGCAAGGTGTCGGTCCCAAGTTGCGTGACATCTGAGCAACGCCTGTGGGTTAGCGGAGATTCCTCAGGGTTTGCCGCTTGTTTGCCTCGTTCTTGCCTTTTCCCCGTAGCATTCCAGTGCTAAGCCCTTTAATGCTCGGGCGATTGAATCATTAGCTGCTGGAAAGTTTTATGGGTTTTACAATACGTAGATATCTTGGGCGTGCTGCATCTTGCGCACTTGCTGCGTTGATTGGTGGGGTTGCGTTTGGATCGCCTTTACAAGCTCAGACGCCAATTCAGAACCCGGTTGCAGTGTTCAAGGGACTCGACAAGATCACCGGCCGCGTTACCACCTTTGATGTTTATATTGACGAGACTGTTCAGTTTGGCGCGCTGCAGGTGACACCCCGTGTATGTAATTCACGTCCTCTGACTGAAGCCTCGCAAACCACTGCGTTTATTGAGGTTGATGAGCTTACGCTGGACAGCAAAGTCCGCCGGATCTTCAGTGGCTGGATGTTTGCAAGTAATCCGGGTGTGCATGCTGTTGAGCACAGCGTTTACGACATCTGGCTGATCAACTGTAAGACGTCCACCTCGGTTCCTCCACCAGAGGGATACGCAGGTCCAGCTGTTGAGATCGTCCCTGAAGAAGATGAGCTGGCTGGCAATGATTTTGTTTCTTCAGGTGAAATTCCAGTCCCACGACCGAAGGTTCTTGCAACCTTGAATTAATGCGATGCGCCTCTTAGGAGGGGCCGTTTTTTTTGCCGCGTGGCGGTCGCATATCCTCGATGATTTGCAACAGTAATTTGCCCGAGGTTTCCTGCGGTAAGGCGTTGAAATCCCCGAGATGCTTCAGTGCGTTTTCGAGAAGTTTGCCATAGTGCTCTTTTGTGACTTCTGTCGCGCCGAACTGTTCCAGATGTTCTGTTTGAAACTGGGCATCCAGCAACTTGTAGTGCCCGTAGAGCAATCGGCCATAAAGATGCACGAGCGCTACCTTGGAGGCATCACGCTGCGTTGAGAACATGCTCTCGCCAAAGAAGGCCCCGCCTAGGGAGACGCCGTAAAGCCCGCCTACCAGTTCCTCATTGGCGTTATAGACTTCAATTGTGTGGCAGAACCCCATTGCGAATAGCTCGGTGTAGAGCTTTTTGAGTTCCGCGTTGATCCAGGTTTCCTTGCGCTCAGCTGTAATGTTTGCGCAATGGGAAAGGACGCCTTTGAAGTCGCAGGAGGCCCGCACGATAAACTTGTCGGAGCGCACGGTTCTTGCGAGGCGTTTGGGGATATGAAATGAATCGAGCGGCAAGATGCCTCGCCGCTCGGGATCTATCCAGAAAAGCTCAGTAGAGCCAGCAGTCTCGGCCATTGGAAAGACACCACAAGCGTATGCTTTGAGCAGAATTTCCGGGGTAATCTGAAACTGCATGGGCGACTGCTGCTGACCTCTCTGGATCTCCTTAGTCTTCTTCGGCGGTCTGTGCTGCGATATGCGCTTCCAGGAACTTTTCCAGCCAATGGATATCATAGGCGCCGTTGGCGATATCCTGATTGTCCAGAAGCTCAGAGAAGAGCGGCACAGTTGTGTTGATGCCATCAACCACAAACTCGCTCAGAGCACGACGCAGACGCATCATACATTCCACGCGGGTGCGGCCATGAACGATCAACTTACCGATCAGGCTGTCATAGTGCGGAGGAATTTTGTAGCCCTGATAAACGCCGGAATCCACGCGCACGCCCAGACCGCCCGGTGGGTGGTAGTAGGTGATTGTGCCCGGAGATGGCGCAAAGGTCAGCGGATGTTCTGCGTTGATACGGCACTCGATAGCATGGCCGGTAAAGCGCACATCTTCCTGATTGATTGAAAGGGTGGAACCTCCAGCGATGCGGATTTGCTCAATCACGAGATCGATGCCGGTTACCATTTCAGTCACAGGGTGTTCCACCTGCAAACGGGTGTTCATTTCGATGAAATAGAACTCGCCGTTTTCATAGAGAAATTCGATGGTGCCTGCACCGCGATACTTGAGCTTACGCATTGCGTCCGCACAGACTTCGCCGATTTCCTGACGCTGCTCTTCGTTCAGAGCAGGGGAAGGACACTCTTCAAATACCTTCTGGTGGCGGCGCTGCAAGGAACAGTCGCGTTCACCAAGGTGAATTGCGTTGCCCTGACCGTCGCCCAGAACCTGCACCTCGATGTGGCGTGGTTTGCCGAGGTACTTTTCCATATACAGTGCATCATCGCCGAAGGCTGCTTTGGATTCGGAGCGCGCGGTAGAGATCGCGGTGTCCAGATCTTCTGCAGTCTTTGCGACCTTCATGCCGCGACCGCCGCCGCCTGCAGCAGCTTTTACGAGAACCGGATAGCCGATTTCGCTCGCGATTGCATGGACGTCATCTTCAGGCGTGATGCCACCATCAGAACCCGGCACAACTGGAATGCCCAATTCTTTTGCCGTGGTCTTTGCCTGAATCTTGTCGCCCATCACGCGAATGTGCTCAGAGGTAGGGCCGATGAAGGTGATTCCGTGTGCTTCGAGAATTTCCGCGAAGCGGGCATTCTCGGAGAGGAAACCATAGCCAGGGTGCACAGCGTCGGCGCCAGTGATTTCACAGGCAGCCAGAATTTGCGGAATATTGAGATAGCTGTCGCGCGCGACTGGCGGTCCAATACATACGCTTTCATCAGCCAGGCGCACGTGCATTGCGTCTTCGTCGGCAGTAGAGTGGACCGCTACAGTGCGGATGCCAAGCTCTTTACAGGCACGAAGGATGCGGAGTGCGATCTCGCCGCGGTTTGCGATGAGGATCTTGGAGAACATAGAGACTTCGCCTGTTATTCGATGATGATAAGTGGTTCGCCGAACTCTACTGGCTGACCGTCTTCAACCAGGATCGCGGTAATGGTACCTGACTTTGGTGAAGGGATCTGGTTCATGGTTTTCATTGCTTCCACGATCAGAATTGTGTCGCCCTTCTTGATGGACTTGCCGACTTCAATGAAAGCCGAGGCACCTGGCTCTGGAGCAAGGTATGCAGTGCCAACCATTGGAGAGGTCACGGCGCCCGGATGATCTGCGGGATTAGCAGAAACTGCGATTTCTACAGGCGCAGGTGCTGGAGCTGCGGCTGGTGCAGCAACCGGGGCAGGAGCCACTGGGGCTGCCGCATTAATTGTCAGCTGACGAGCGACACGAACACGGAGATCTTTGTGTTCTACCTCGATTTCGGTCAGGTTGGTTTCGTCCAGCATAGTTGCGAGCTGGCGGATCAGTTCCTGATCAAACTTAGTTTCTTTCGTCATCGTTTTCATCGTCCAGTTCGAAATGCTCTGGTAAATGCCAGAAGCCTTCGGTTTGGCCCCCAAAGCGATTGTGCAGCAAGGATGGCCTTTTAATAATCTGCGAAAATTCGATTGCTCAGAGCAGAATCAGAATTTTCTGACTGAATGAACTACACAAGCAGTTGGTCATTAGCTGCTTAGATAGCCATTAATTCTCTAGTTGCGAGATGCCGTCTTAAAAAAAGAATGCATCAGGTGCCTAGGCTGCGCATAAGGCAATATCATGTTGATCAGCGCAGAAAGGCACATTTTCTTTAGTTAACCCAGAAGTACTGAGCGGAAGACGGAGATACGCAACCAATCTTTTCTCATGAACTCTGTGTATTGAGCTAGGTTTACTTGACGTATTGGTAAAGTGTAGCCTGTCAAATAAACATAACAGGCCCTCTTATATGGTCAGAGCGGACCAAGGAAAAGACCTTTGTCCGCTCTGAGCTGAGTTCTTAAGGATAAAGCGGCGAAAATGCGTTGAAATGCGTGATTGAGAACAATCTACTCGCGTTCAGCGGCAATTTTCTCTTTCAGAGCATCGTAACCCACGGCACCAACAATCACTTCATCGCCAACAATGTAGGATGGGGTTCCGGTGATACCGAGTTGTTCTGCAATGGTGAAGACCTCCTGGAAGGTTTCAGCAGCGCGAGGAGACTCCAGGGACGCTTCGAGATCTGCTTTTGAGATACCCAGATCGGTTGCGATCTTCATGCTGCTTTCCATGTTTGCACGACCAGGCTGGCTGAGAAGGGCAAGGTGGAAGTCTTCGTATTTCTCTGGCGCAATTTCAGCGACTGCAACTGCAACGCGCGCTGCGTCCTGAGAAGGCTTGCCGAGAACAGGGAACTCTTTGAGAACAATGCGGAGATTGTCGTCTTCGTCAACAAGGCGAACCATGTCATCAAGGGCACGCTTACAATAGCCGCAGTTATAGTCGAACAGTTCTACCAGCGTGACATCACCGTCCGGGTTGCCTAGGACAACCTGATATTCACTGTTGTAGATCTCATCTTCAAGTTCAGCGATGGCGTCCTGGCGAGCGTTTTCCTCTTCGGCGACGCGTCGCATGTCAAGTTCCTGCAATGCCTCGAATACGACTTCAGGATTCTGGACAAGGTATTCCCTGATAATTGTTTCCACTTCAGCACGGTCCACTGGTTCTGCCTGCGCAGAAAAAGTTGCTGGCAGCAGAGCGAGCGTTGCTGCACTTGTGATGGCAGCGCGGCGAATGAGTTTTTGCATGACGTCTCCTGTAACCCTGTTCAGGTATTTGCTTTTATCTGCTTGTTCTGTTTGATGTGTTAACGGCGTCCGAGCTGGTTAACCTTTGCTGACATGATGTCGTCAGCTTGTTGCCAGGCTGGTGAGCCCACTTTCAATTTAGTTTGGGCGCGCTTGGCGTAGCGCTGAGCACTGCGGATATCGCCGCGTGCCATATGACTTTGTGCGGTTGCCAGATCTGCGCCAGCTGTGTCGCCAAGACGGGCGTTCGCAATTGCGAGCTGGGCGTATCCATTCATGGAATACTGATCTTTCCGCAGCGCTCTGGTGAGCAGGTTCTTTGCCTCTGTCAGATAGCGCGTATCGTTGGACGCAACCATAGCAAAGCCCAGCCAAATCTCAAGTTGAGGGTTGCCGGGATAAAGAGCCAATGCCTTGCGGAACGGGGCGATAGCCGCTTGCGGTTTACCGCCTTCGAGCAATGCTTGCCCCTTAACTTCATAAAAATATGGATATTCTGGGGCCTGTGAGATCAGAGCGTCAATTTTTTTGACGGCTTTGGATGCTTTTTCTGACCGCATGCTGGCGATTGCGCGGGCATATTGTGCGGGCAGGCTTTTGTCCTTTTCCGGGTACGCCCGATAAACTGTGCTTCTGTGACTGGTGAAGGCCAGCAGCTTGGCTTTGACCATGTCATGTTTGAGCTGAAGGCGTTCGGAATCCTTGGTTGCAAAGTGCTTGCCGTTCTTCGCTTTGTTTTGGAGCGCATTAAAACGGTCACGTGGCATTGGATGACTGAGCGCGTAGGGATCTACGTACTGGGCTGAAAATAGCGCCTGATCTGCCATGCGCTCAAATGTTGTGAGCATGCCTTGGGCAGAAACGCCAATACGATCAAGGTAGCGTAGCGCCGCTTGGTCAGCTGCCGATTCTTCAGAACGACGGTAAGACAAGAAATTTCGTTGTGCGAGGGCGCCGCCACCAGTTACAGCTGCCGCACCGCCTTGGGCGATGGAGCTGTTGCCGGTTGTTGCACCTGCGGCGATGGCGCCTGCACCTAAAATCATGCCAATGACTGACATAATCTGGGCACTAGAGGCTGCCTGACGCATACGGACCAGGTGGTTACCTGCGATGTGGCCGGTCTCGTGCGCGATTACGCCGATAACTTCGCCCGGCGTTTTGGCTTCCATGATCACGCCAAGGTTGATGAACATCCTGCGGCTGTCGGGCACAAACGCATTAAAGCTCTTGTCATTGACCAGAATGATCTCAACCTGATTGGTTGGAAGCCCCGCCGCGCGGAAAACCGGTTTAGCGTATTCGCGCAGTAGATCTTCAGTCTCCGCATCGCGAACGAGGGGGAGCCCCTTCTTTTGTTGAGCTTGAGCTGTGGTAATTGCCACATTAGGTACAACCATAGAAAATGCGGTTGCAGTAATAAGAAAGTTGCGCGCAAACTTTGTTGCTTGTGATTTGATTGGTTCAATCACACGTTTCAATGCACAGTTTTTAAATTGCACGTCAAGTCCCCTTAGTTGGCTTGGCAGGCGCAGAGCGTTTCGTACATAAAGTACTACATAGACTTTCAAATAAGCCTTAACCACCCAAGATAGGCAGTTATTAGGCAAAATTGCCAAGTAGCCGCGAAATTAAAGCACAGGGCCAGAGAAGAAGAAATAAGAGGGACTACATTTGTCAGTATTAATGGGATCAAAACGTAGTGAAGTGCTGCCTTTTCAAGCTATGGAAGTGCTGAATGCTGCTAATCGCCTTGAGCACGACGGTGCTCACGTGCTGCATATGGAGGTGGGGCAGCCCGGAGCGCCGATTCCAGATTCGGTTTTGAAGGTTGCGCATGACTATCTGTCTTCTGGCCGGTTGGGCTATACGGAAGCGCAGGGCATTCCTTTATTGAAGAAGAGCATTGCTCGCTATTACAAGCAAACCTTCGGATTAACGGTCCCAGAATCTCGCATTTTTGCAACGACCGGGTCGTCGGCAGGCTTCAACCTTGCGTTTCTTGCCGGATTTGACAGGGGGGACCGGATTGCGATTACCTCTCCGGGCTATCCGGCTTACCGAAACATTATTGAGGTTCTGGGTCTGGAGTGTGTGGAGATTGAGGTTGGGCCGGAGACGCGCTGGTCGCTTACACCTGAGATTCTGGAGAAGGTGCATCAGGAAAAGCCTTTGAAGGGTGTTCTTGTTGCCAGTCCTGCCAATCCAACCGGGACCATGATGTCTCCTGAGGCGCTGAAGGCGTTGGCGGAGGCCTGTGAAGCGATGGATCTGTGGTTTATCTCGGATGAGATCTATCATGGACTTGCCTATGATATGGAGGAGGAGACAGCGCTTCGCTTTACGGATAAGGCGATTATCGTCAATAGTTTTTCCAAGTATTACTGCATGACCGGCTGGCGTATCGGCTGGATGGTGTTGCCGGAAGTCCTTGTGCGTCCGATCGAGCGAATTGCGCAGAGTTTATACATTTCACCGCCGGAGCTGGCACAGGTGACAGCAGCGGCGGCTTTTGATGCAGTAACGGATTACGAAAAGGTCAAGGCTGGCTATGCGGCAAGCAGGCAGGTGTTGCTCGACCATCTGCCTCAATTGGGTTTTGATGTGTTGCCGGTTGATGGGGCGTTTTATGTTTATGCGGGTGTTTCAAACCTGACCAATGACTCAATGGCGTTTTGCCAGAAAATGTTGGCAGAGATCCATATTGCTGCGACGCCCGGTGTGGACTTTGATTTGAGCCGCGGGCACCAATATATGCGTTTTTCGTTTGCGGGAAAGGAGCCTGATATTGCGCTAGCAGTGGGGCGGCTGCAAGACTGGCTTAAATAACAGGCAATAAAAAAGCCCGCTCAACTGAGCGGGCTTTTTTGTAACTTCAGGTCTTCTTAGAAGAAGGACCGACGCTGCCACCAGCCAGTCCGGCGTGGTGATTCTTCGTCGCTATCAACTGCGACGGTCTCACCTTCAACGACCTTGTGAGAGGTCACGACTGGTTTGGTAGGCGCTTTCGACTTGGCAGGCACGTCTGCCTCAGCTTCTACAGTTTGAGGAGCCTCGGCGGCTTGTTTAGTCTTAGGTGCCTCGGTTGCAGGGGCTGCTTCTTCCTTGGCTTCAGGCTTTACGTCTTCAACCTTGATGTCTTCAGCTGGAGCGTCTTCCTTACGTGGCTCCGCAACGGCTTTTGTTGGCTCGTTGGCTGGCTCCGCATCAGCTTTCGCAAGCTCTTCAGCTTTAACTTCCGCTTCTGCCGGAGTTTCCTTTACAGCCACATCAGCGGCTTCTTCAGGCTTTGCGGCAGATGCTTCGATTGCTTCAGGTTTAGCAGCTGGTGTTTCTGCGGCCTCAGGCGATGCTTCCGTCTCAGCTGCCTCAGCAGGTGCAGCTTTTGTTCTGCGGCGGCGGCGTGGTTTGCGCGCTTCTTTCTTTGGCTCTTCGCTTGGAGCTTCTTCCTTTGCAGCCTCTTCAGTGGCTGGTGCCTCTGCTGGCTCGGAAGTCTCCGTAGCTTTAGACGCATCTTCAGAAGTTGCAGCTTCCTCAGGAGCTTCGGATTTTGCTTCTGCGATTATCTCTTCAACGCTGTCCGGGGTGCCTTCAGCCGAACGCTCGGATTCTTCGGAGGCCTCATTGCTTTCAGCGTTTTCGTCAGATCCGTTTCTACGGCGAGAGCGGCGTCCACCACGGCGACCACGACGACGCTTGCGGCGACGATCTTCTTCGTCCTCGGTTGTTTCAACGCTGTCTTCGGACTTTTCTTCAGAAGATGCTTCTTCATCGGAAGATTGCTGAGCAGAGGCTTCGGCGGTTTCCTGCTTTTGCTCGGTTTCCGCTTTATCTGAGCCTGTGCGACGGCGGCGACGGCGACGGCGACGGCGACCATCGTTGTTTTCTTCTTCGGCAACTTCCTGCGTTTGCTCTTCAGGAAGCTCTTCAACGATTGCTTCGGCTTCTGCTTCGTCGTCCTCGTCTTCGACCGGAGCAATGGTGTCCGGTTGAACGGTCGCAGGCAATGGTTGAGTGCGTTCGCTTGGGGTTGCCAGTTCGCCGCGTTCCATCGTGAAGTGTTGCTCGGTTACACTGTCATCTCCGAAGATGGAGATTTCCAGACCGAAGCGACGTTCCAGATCCATCAGGTGATGACGTTTCTGGTTCAGGATGTACATTGCCACTTCATTTGGCGTGCGCAGGTTCAGGTTATGGGAGGAGCCGCGCAGCAGCTGATCTTCCAAGGAGCGGAGGATATGCAGTGCAACGGATTCCACTGAACGGACAATGCCGGAGCCGTGGCAATGCGGGCAAACAACAGATGAGCTTTCTAGCACGCCGGTGCGGATGCGCTGGCGTGACATTTCCAGCAAGCCAAAGTGCGAGATGCGGCCAATCTGGATGCGGGCACGGTCAGACTTGAGGCATTCCTTCAAGCGACGTTCAACAGCGCGGTTGTTGCGGTTTTCTTCCATATCGATGAAGTCGATAACCACAAGACCGGCGAGGTCGCGCAAACGAAGCTGACGGGCGATTTCTTCAGCCGCTTCCAGATTGGTTGTCTGGGCGGTGTCCTCAATGTTCTGTTCGCGGGTTGCTTTACCGGAGTTCACATCGATCGCAACCAGAGCTTCGGTCTGGTTGATGACAATGTAACCGCCGGACTTGAGCGTTACCTGCGGTGAGAACATTGCATCAAGCTGTGCTTCCACGCCGAACCGGGTGAAGATTGGTGTGGCATCGCGATAGCTTTGAACATTTTTGGAATGGCTTGGCATCAGCATACGCATGAAATCTTTCGCTTCACGGTAGCCATGCTCGCCTGCAACCATAATCTGGTCGATGTCTTTGTTGTAAAGGTCGCGGATCGAGCGTTTGATCAGGCTGCCTTCCTCGTAAACGAGGGTAGGGGCGGCTGAATCAAGAGTCAGCTCACGGACATTTTCCCAAAGACGAAGGAGGTATTCGAAGTCACGCTTGATTTCTGCTTTGGTTCTGCTTGCACCTGCGGTCCGCAGGATGACACCCATGCCGTTCGGCACATCAAGGTCACCTGCAACCTGCTTCAGGCGCTTGCGGTCGACCGGCTTGGTGATCTTGCGGGAGATCCCGCCACCGCGGTCTGTGTTAGGCATCAGAACAGAGTAACGGCCAGCCAGTGACAGGTATGTGGTCAGAGCTGCGCCTTTGTTGCCGCGCTCTTCCTTGACCACCTGCACCAACAAAAGCTGACGACGCTTGATGACTTCCTGAATTTTGTAGTTGTCGCGCAGACGGCGAGGACGCACAGCAACTTCTTCCTGCACTTCGTCCTCAGCTTCTTCCGGCTCTTCAGTGTCTTCGTCCGTTGCCTCTACAGGCTGTGCTTTTGCCTGAGCTTCCTTGGAGGTTTTCTCGTTTGCTGCTGGTTTCTTGGCCTGATCGTCCAGGTCGTCTTCAGCATCAATATCCTCGACGCTGTCGTCCTGGAAAGGAGCGTCCATGCTGGCAAGCGCTTCGGCTTCATGCTCTGCTTCAAGTGCACTGGTTTCGGCGTCGACGAGTTCGGAGACGACGTCTTCAGACGCTTCTGCTGCCCTAGCTGTTGCTGCTTTTTGGATTTCGGCTTCGCGTTGTGCTTCTTCGCGCTCTCTGCGCTCGCGTTCGCGTTGATTTGCTGCCGCTTCAGCTGCGAGCTGAGCTTCAAGAGCTTCACGATCTTCTTTCGGAAGCTGGTAGTAATCCGGATGGATTTCACTAAATGCGAGGAAACCGTGCCGGTTGCCGCCGTATTCAACGAAGGCGGCCTGAAGTGAAGGCTCGACCCGTGTGACCTTTGCTAGATAAATATTTCCGCGAAGCTGCTTTCTGTTTGCAGCTTCAAAGTCAAATTCCTCAACCCGATTCCCGCGTACGACCGTAACCCGGGTCTCCTCCGGGTGGGTCGCATCTATCAGCATCTTGTTTGCCATGAAGTGAGTTCCTTAGGACCAAACCGTGAAGACGGCGCGAGTGGCGCTGAGATTTGTACATCGTCAGGTCGGTCAACTTGTTATGTAAGTTGCTAGTAGAAAAGGCGGGACGGCGGCGCGCATGACCATGGCAAGAAGGGGCCGACTGTGACGTCGGCGCACTGCTTCTTACAGAATGCTCATTTGTATTTGCGCGTAGCTTTGACAAACCGTTCGCCCTTAATGATCTCTTTAGGCCGCCCTTAAAGGTGGCATTAATCCAACGGAAGCGCTTCTTCAGGCTTCCAACCTGCAAGCATTTCCCCTGTGCCTGAATGGCTTATCTCCCCGAAAATTCGGAGAAAAAGCTTTATCCCAAGCCACAGAAAAACTGTTCACAACCCGCCACAGCCTAAAATACTATGGCAAAAATCTGTCTTGGTTCTCGAGTAGACTGCTCTTCCAGTTGGTTTATACCGTATCCTCATCAACAAACCGGAAACGGCATAATTGGCTCTTAAACGTTCTTGAAGCATTCTGACCAGCTTGAAAACTGCGAAAATCTCAGGATATCTGCTTCAAAGAATACGGCTCACAACTTTACAGATCAGTTCCAAATCGAAGTCCTAATATTCCTTTTACGATTCATAGAGACACTTGGCAAGCTTGGGAAAATCGTTCTGAGGGTGCACTGATCCCAAAGCTGCAGTTGTTAATCAATGCTTAATGATGGGTTTGGCAGGGTGACTTTCGCTTAACGGTCATTTAATCGTTCAACTTGATTTAAACTAAATTGCCAGCATTCGGATAGGGGAGTGAAAAAGGTGGGCCGCATCAGTCATGCAATCAGGTTCGGTGCTCTCAGTTTTTTTTGTCTAGCATTTTCTCTCATAGCGGTTGTTGGCTCCAGTACAACGACCTTCGCTCAAAGCACGGTATCGGTGGTATCTGATGCCCGTGTTGCTGGCGATATGGCACGGACGCGCTTTATTCTGGATATGGATGGTGAGGTTGGTTACGGCCTGTCGTTCCTGTCGCGTCCCTATCGTTTGGTGATTGATCTTCCGTCTGTCTCTTTTAAATTTCCGAGCGAGTTTGTGCCGAAGGGTCGCGGGCTTGTGAAGTCGTGGCGGTATGGTTCCATTTCCAAAGGTCGTTCAAGGGTCGTCCTTGACCTGAATGCGCCGGTTGCGCTGGATAAGACGTTCTTGTTGCCGGGTTTGCAGGGACAACCAACGCGGCTGGTTATTGATCTCACTGAATCTTCTCCCGAACAGTTTGAGGCGGCCGTTGGCAAGTCCATCGCGCAGACACTGCCGGTGGGCGCAACTTCCTCCGTGCCACAAGGGCATGCGGTGGAGGAGCAGGCAAAAACGGTTGAAAGCAATCTGCCGGTGATCGTGATCGATCCGGGTCACGGCGGGGTTGATTCAGGTGCTGTTGGCAGCAATGGCACTCTGGAGAAGGCGATCGTCCTGAACTTTGGTCGGTTTTTGAAAGAGAAACTGGAGAAGCTGGGATACTATGAGGTTTACCTAACCCGCGATGATGACAGGTTTATCTCCCTTGGGAGACGCACTAAGCTGGCACGGGGGAAGGGGGCTGACCTGTTTATTTCAATCCACGCAGATTCGATCACAAATGGGGCAGAGACCACCCGTGGGGCCTCAATCTACACACTTTCCGAGAACGCATCGGACCGGATGGCTGCGGCATTGGCGCGGCGGGAGAATTACTCCGACGTGATCGGTGGAGTGGATTTTTCCGATGAGCCAGAAGAGGTTACGGATATTCTTGTAGAACTGACACGGCGCGAAACTAAGAATTTTTCGATACATTTTGCACGATTGGTGGTTGAAGAACTTAAAAGCGCCACAACGGTTATTAAAAATCCTCTCCGTGCTGCGGGATTTCAGGTGCTTAAAAGTCACGATGTTCCTTCTGTTTTAATCGAACTTGGATTTCTTTCCAATAATCTGGATGAGAAAATGCTAGGTTCGGATGAGTGGAGGGAACGTGTGTCGGACGCGATTGTTCAGGCTACGAACAGTTTCTTTCGGGCCAAAATTGCGCGGCAATAGCTGTATGGTATGATTGTTTTTCAGGTGCTTATGTGTCGCGGCTGTAGTGGGATAAAGGCTAAGTTCTTGCCTCAGCTTTGCCATAATGAAAAGCGATTGAGTGCCAAACTGTAACAGTGAAGTCTGGATTCGATTCTGCTGCTTTCATTCCGGGCAAGACCTCTTGACCCAAAACGGGAAATGCATCAGGAACGGCGTTTGAAACCGGCTCTGGAATGCTGGCTTCACGAAACAAACCTTCTTAGCGGGAAAGCAAACGAGCCCGAATATGAGATTATTTTTGAAGTTCATTGGATATCTCTTTGGGATTTCAGTTGTTCTGGGGCTAGTTGTAGCTGCCGGACTGTGGATTTATCTCAATGACATAACCAAGGATCTGCCAGATTATACTGCACTGAAGGACTACGAACCCCCAGTGATGACCCGCGTGCATGCTGCCGATGGCCATCTTATGTATGAGTTTGCGCGTGAGCGGCGTTTGTTTATTCCGATTCAGGCTATTCCGGATCGCGTCAAGCAAGCCTTCCTGTCTGCGGAAGACAAGAACTTCTATGAGCACATCGGTCTTGACCCGTGGGGCATCGGCCGTGCGATGATTACAAACCTGCGTAATAGTGGTTCAGGACGCCGTCTTGTCGGTGCGTCCACGATTACCCAGCAGGTTGCAAAGAACTTCCTTCTTACTGGTGAGCAGAAGTACGAGCGCAAGATTAAAGAAGCGCTTCTGGCGCTGCGTATTGAACAGGCTTACACGAAGGACGAAATTCTCGAACTGTACCTGAACGAGATCTACCTCGGGGTTGGCGCCTACGGTGTTGGTGCTGCCTCCCTGATCCTGTTTGATAAATCTGTTCACGAACTTGATCTTGAAGAGATTGCTTATCTTGCAGCTGTTCCAAAGGGCCCGTCCAACTATCACCCATACCGTTACCGGGACCGCGCTATTGAGCGTCGTAACTGGGTAATCGACCGTATGGTTGAAAATGGATATGCCTCCGTTCAGGAAGGTATTGAGGCAAAGGCAAAGCCGCTGGAAGTGAAACTGCGTCCAACTGGTAACCTTGTCAGAGGCTCTGAATACTTTTCGGAAGCGGTGCGCCGGGAACTTGCATCTCAATATGGCGAAGAGAAGCTTTACGAAGACGGTCTGTCCGTTCGGACCTCACTTGACCCTGATATGCAGCTGAAAGCGCGCAGGGCTCTGCGTGACGGTTTGATCAACTTTGATCATCAGCGCGGCAAATGGCGCGGCCCGATCAGCACGATTGAGATTTCCTCCGACGACTGGGGTGCCGCTCTCGACAAGGTGAAAACCTTGAATGATGTTCCTGAGTGGACGAGTGCTGTGGTGCTTTCCGTGAGTAACCAGAAAGCTGTTGTGGGTCTTCGCCCGGAACGGCTGGAGGACCAGAAGCTATCTACCGAGCGTGTGCGTGCGGATCTTTCTTTGAGTGACATGAGCTGGGCCCGCGTCGATGGCCGTGCTCCGCGCAATGTTCAGGAAGTGCTGAAACCGGGCGATGTGATTTATGTTCAGCGCATGGCGAGTGGCAAGTATGTGCTGCGTCAGGTTCCGGAAGTGTCCGGTGCGCTTGTGGCAATGGATCCACACACGGGCCGTGTACTGGCACTGGTTGGCGGCTTTAGCTATGCAGACAGTCAGTTCAACCGTGCAACGCAGGCCTGGCGTCAGCCTGGTTCCGTTTTCAAACCGTTCGTTTATGCAGCAGCGCTTGATAATGGCTATACGCCATCCTCCGTGGTGCTGGATGCGCCGGTTGAGGTTGATCAGGGACCGGGTCAGGACCCATGGAAGCCGCAGAACTACGGCGGAAAATTCTATGGACCTTCCACCTTGCGCACAGGTATCGAGCTTTCCCGTAACGTGATGACGGTTCGTCTTGCCCAGGATATGGGTATGGATCTGGTTGCCGAGTATGCACGCAGCTTTGGTATTGATGACAATATGATGCCGGTGCTGTCCATGTCTCTTGGCGCAGGTGAAACCACGGTTATGCGCATGACTGCGGCTTACTCCATGATCGCCAATGGTGGTCGGCGGGTTAAGCCGACCCTGATTGACCGTATTCAAAATCGTTATGGTGAGACCATCTACCAGAACGATCAGCTGGTTTGCACCGACTGCTCTGGAGAGTATTGGGATCATCAGGTCGAGCCTCAGCTTATCGATACTCGTGAGCAGGTGCTGGATCCGATGACTGCGTATCAGGTCACCTCCATGATGGAAGGTGTGGTGCAGCGTGGCACTGCAACCAGCGTTAAGGCTGTTGGCCGTCCTGTTGCCGGTAAAACTGGTACGACCAACGATGAACGCGATGCATGGTTCGTTGGCTTTACACCTGAGCTCACTGTTGGTGTTTATGTCGGGTTCGATACTCCGCGTAAAATGGGTCGTGGTGCGACAGGTGGCGTGATTGCTGCGCCGATCTTCACATCCTTTATGGAGGATGCTTTGAAGGACACTCCTCCTCTGGAGTTCCGTGTTCCAAACGGCCTGCGTCTGGTTTCCATCAATCGCCGCACCGGCCTGCGCGCAAGTGCGGGGGATCCGGGAACCATTCTGGAATCCTTCAAGCCGGGCACATCGCCGCCAGACAGCTATTCTGTCATTGGCTTCCAGGATGAGATCGGGATCCGACAAAATCTTTCCCCTGAGGCTGGGGAAGCGGTTATGACGGGAACTGGCGGACTTTACTAAAAACACTTTACGGGCTGGCCACGCTAACTGCGTGGCCAGCCCACAGTTTCTGTGGTCTGACTGATTGCAGAATTGGATTGCTGCGACTATGTTCGCACCCAAGGCAGTGATATTAACTGCATGATTGTTTTTCAAAAAAGTGAGGTATCCGATGCGCGCCGAAATGGAGGCCATCGTCGACGAAATCAAGCAGGCCATAAGCCTGCTGAGGAGGCATCTTTGACTGGGACACTGCACTTGTCCGTCTAGATGAACTCAACGCGCTTTCTGAAGACCCGGACCTTTGGAATGACCCGACGAATGCTCAGAAGCTGATGCGTGAGCGCCAGCAGCTGGATGACAGCATTGGCGGTGTTCGCAAGCTTGAGCAGGATCTTGCCGACAATCAGGAACTGATTGAAATGGGCGAGATGGAAGAAGACCAGTCTGTCGTTGATGAGGCTGAAGCTGCTTTGAAAGCTATGCTGGAACAGGTCAATAAACTGCAGCTGCAGTCTTTGCTTTCTGGTGAAGCCGACGGAAACGATACGTATATCGAGATCAACTCCGGTGCGGGTGGTACTGAAAGTCAGGACTGGGCCAGCATGTTGTTGCGGATGTATCGCCGTTGGGGTGAGAAGCACGGCTATAAGGTCGAGCTGATGGAATATAACGACGGTGAAGAAGCGGGCATCAAATCTGCAACTTTGCTGGTCAAGGGTGAGAATGCCTACGGTTGGATGAAGACCGAAGCGGGTGTTCATCGTCTGGTTCGTATTTCGCCTTACGATTCCAACGCGCGCCGCCATACATCCTTTGCCTCCGTCTGGGTTTATCCGGTTATTGATGACAGCATCAATATCGAGATTAACGAAAGCGATTGCCGTATTGACACCTATCGTGCCTCTGGTGCCGGTGGTCAGCACGTGAACACCACTGACTCCGCTGTTCGTATCACGCATAATCCGACCGGTATTGTGGTTCAGTGTCAGAGTGAGCGTTCCCAGCATAAAAACCGCGCAACTGCGTGGGATATGCTTCGTGCGCGCCTTTATGAGGCTGAGTTGCAGCGCCGCGAAGAACAGGCGAGCAAGGATGCTGCCTCCAAGACCGATATCGGTTGGGGCCATCAGATCCGCTCTTACGTTCTGCAGCCGTACCAGCTGGTGAAAGATCTGCGCACCGGTGTGGAAAGCACTGCGCCTTCTGACGTTCTGGATGGTGATCTGGATAAGTTCATGGAAGCGACGCTGGCGCACCGTGCCTTTGGCAACGCACCTGCTGCGGTTGAAGACCTAGACTAAGCCAATGCTTGCGAAATGAAAAAAAGAGCTCCGGAACTTAGTTTCGGGGCTCTTTTTGTTGTCTCATGGAGCTTAAGGAAGGTTGAGAGCGATTTTCGTTTTTGGTTTGGGCTTGAAGATTGCAGCAAGTCTGTCGCCGGTGCGAATGTAATGCATTGGATTGACTGGCCGGCCGTTGAGGCGCACTTCGTAGTGGAGGTGAGGGCCTGTTGAGCGACCTGTGTTTCCAACCGTGCCGATAATATCGCCGATCTTGATGTGCTGCCCTTCGCTGACGAGCAGCTTCTGCATGTGGGCGAAGCGGGTTACGAAACCGTTGTCATGGACGATCTCTACTGAAAGGCCATAACCGCCGTTATACCTTGAGAGTGTAACAATGCCTGAGCCGGTTGCTTTTATTGGTGTGCCACGATTGGCCCGGAAATCTACGCCGGTGTGCATTGCAGTTTTGCCAAGGAACGGGTCCGTTCTTGGCCCATACGAGCTTGAGATATTGAAGCTGGTAAGTGGGCGCCCGAACGGGAGTGCCTTGACTTTTGCGTTCAGCTTGATGCGTTGCTCAATCATCCGACGTGCTGCGATCATGCTGGTGTCCAGATCCGCTGACCCGATATCCTGATAGATACCGCCAGCGGAAGAGTTTTGAGTATGCAATGCCGGATGTGCGATACCCGCCTTCTTAAGCAGGGTGAGGGTGCGCTTGACGTCACCCAGTGCGGCCTGTGTGTATGCAATGAGAAGGCGACGGCCTTGCTCCTGTTTTGAAACGAGGTGCTTGGGGGCTGTTGCTGGTTGAGCGGAGGTATTGGTTTTGCCTGACAACGTGGCAAGAAAATCCAGCGGTGCTGCATTAAGGAGTTGGGGTGCGTATGACAGAGCGTTTGTGGAAACTGCCGAAGCTCTCCGGCTCAGCGGCTTTCTCTTTGGTGAGGGCGGAATGGCTGACAGGAGCAGGTTTGACTGCTCGGCCAGTTGCACCAGTGCTTCAATGTTCTGGACTTGTTGCTCCAACAGCTCGTGCTGTCTGCTGTTTGCGGGGGGCAGCTCGGAAGTGTCCTGATCCAACCGGCCGCGTAACTCTCCGAGCTGGAGTTTCAGGTCCCGGATTTCGCTCTCATAGTTTTCGCGGAGCGCTCTTTCACGGGATAATGTGGAGTCGAGGCGCATATCGTTGAGTGATTGCTGAAAACCACTAGCTAATATTGCGGATACTAGTGCCGTAACGATCAGACCGGCTATCCAGTAGGCAATGGGTGGAAGCACGCGCAGTTGTGATGTGATGAGCGCAAACCGAATTGGAGGGCCCCATTTTAATTTCTTGAAATTACTCAGAAACTCACTGCAGCTAGAAATGTTCATCGCATGACCACTTGCTCAGTTTGCCCGCTGGAAAGGTTTCATTAAATACAATTAAAGTTTGTTATAGTTAATAAATCCTAACCGCAGTGTTTCATCAGGTCAGCTTGATGAGCGGGCGGTAGAAGCCCGGAGTAAGGCCTGCTTCTGATCTTGCTCTGTCATTAAACGGGGGTTTAAGCGGCCCTTTGAAATGCTGCTTTACCAGTTGCTGGAAGCGTGGCTCAGGGCGAACGCGGTGCCTGTCACACATGAAGCGGAACCATTTTGCACCATAGGCTACATGGCCTTTTTCATCATGGTAAATGACTTGGAGGACTTTTGCTGTTTCCTCATCGCCGGTCGCATTGGCCTTTTCAATCATGGAGGGAGTGATGTCGAGGCCGCGGGCTTCAAGCACGAGGGGGATGATGGCAAGACGGGCAGTCAGGTCTTTGCCTGTCGACTGGGCAGCCTGCCAGAGACCGTCGTGGGCGGGTAGGTCGCCATAGGAGTGACCAAGCCTTGCAAGCCTGTCTTGGATGAGTGTGAAGTGCTTTGCCTCTTCAAGGCCGACACGCACAAAATCATCGTAGTAGGAACGGGGCATAGGTACGTGGGTGAAGCGGCCAATCAGATCCCAAGTGAGATCTATGGCGTTGAGTTCGATGTGAGCTATTGAATGGAGCAGGGCGACCTTGCCGTTCTTGCCACCCACTGCACGCTTTGGCATGTCCCTTGGCGGAAGCAGTTCCGGTTTTGCCGGTCGGCCCGGTCGGTCTGGCATGGGTTTTTCGCCGGTGCCACGGGAGATGGAAAAAGCGCCTTTAAACCATTGATTTGCAACGTAGTATGCAAGCGCTATTTTTAATTCCAGATCAGGTGTTTCCAGGATCTGACGGGCGCCATCCCTCAGAGACTTCACGCTGGTATTTTCGGGGAGAGACAGATGCGCTTGCCCTGCAAACGCATCTGCTTCGTTGTTGCCCGGTGTTTTTGGCATTTTTACTGACTCAGACTTTTTAGTTCCTCCAAGACCTTTTCGACGTGGCCGGGAACGCGGACCTTGCGCCAGATCTTGGCAATCTTGCCGTCTTTATCAATGAGAAATGTGGCGCGTTCAACTCCCATGTACTTTTTTCCGTACATGTTCTTTTCCACCCAGACGCCATAGGCGTTGCACACCTCTTTTTCGGTATCGGATCCGAGTGTGACAGTAAGGCTGTGTTTCGCCTTAAACTTGTCATGCTTTGATGGTGTATCGGGAGAAATGCCGATGATCACGGCATCGTGCTTTTTGAACTCTGCTGCGTGTTCGGTAAAGGCAATTGCCTCTTTGGTGCAACCGGGCGTGTCATCTTTTGGATAAAAATACACAACCACTAACTGACCAATTTGTTCTGATAGGGTGAATTGTTCTTGAGAATCTGTGGGTAGGGTGAAATCCGGTGCAGGCATGCCTTCCAGCTGTGAGGAGGGTGTTGCATCTTTCGTGTCAGGCATTCTTATTTGCTCCTGGGGTGCCAGTTGGTCTCTCGGGACGGTACTTTTTTGTGTATGGTGCGATTAAGCAATTCATCTTGCGGAGCACCTTTGATCACGCAATGCTAGCGCAGGTTATGATTCGAGAAAACTCGAACGTACCACTAAGACAGGGATGAGGAATCTGGCCGTCGACGTTGGAAATTCTACAGAGCTTGAACGCTCTTCTGCTACTCGTCGTTTTAAGCGCCGCGTAATATGGTGTCTTGTAGGCGTTTTTCTGTCCCTAGTCTTCGTTGTTGGTGGTTATCGACTAAAGAGTGGCCCGATTGCAATCCCATACTTGGTGGACTGGGCCATCAGGCAGTTCGAGAGTCAGACACTTAACGTGACAGTTGGCCACGCGCAATTCGATCTGTTTGGCGAGAATGGCAGCAGCATTATTCTTGAGGATTCCCTTATTCGTGTCAACGGGCGCACCGCCGCGACTGTGTTGCTTCCGCATGCAGAAGTGGGCGTGAATCTGTTTGGCCTTTTGACCGGTAATCTGGAAGTTACCAGTGTTGCGCTTGAGCGCCCCTCTGCGACGATTAACCTAGCTGCTGGTTCTGAGCCATTGCCGCGGGTCCAAAACCGCGTTGTCGCGATTGACAAGTTCAGCGTGATTGCTGTTGAGGAGCTGAAACGCTGGCATCTTGAGAAGGTCGATATCGAATATGGCCGGCTGGTGATCAATACGCCGAGCGAAGAGTTTGTTGCTGATGGCATTGATGCCAATGCTGTGCTTCTGGACGATCTGTCCTTTGCCGTCAATGCGAAGATTGTGGGCAAAGAAGGGGACTGGTCCTGGGATTTGAAGCGCACTGTGACGCCGGAAACCGGAACCAGAAACATCTCGGTTACCTTGAATGATGCCTCTTTAAGGGATCTGCTTCCAACGCATAGTTTTGCCCATGATGACAAGCTGGCGAACACGCGCTTGTCCGTTGAAGCAAACGCGGAACTCTGGCCAACGGGTGAGTTCGTCAAGGCGGACATGAACGTGCGCACTTCACCTATCTTTATTCGGACTGCACCAGATAACTCGGTAACGATCGACGAAGCGTTTCTGGCCCTTAGTTTACAGCGCGACAACCCGGATATTGTTATCGGCCGCTCTCATGTGCGCCGCAAGGATACCCGTATCGTTTTTGGCGGTGTTTTGCAGCCTCCAGTTACAGAAGGCGCGGAGTGGAACTATACGCTTGGTTCGCGAGAGATCGTGGTTGCACCTGAAGATGTGAAGTCGCCGCCACTGGTGTTCCCGGACGCCTATGCGTTTGGAACTTTTGATCCGGTAAATACGATGATCTCCATTGAGCGTGCACGTGCTGTTGGTCTTGATGCTGACATCAATCTGGCCGGGTCGTTTTACTATGGGAAGCCGGGGCCTTCTCTTGCGCTTTCAGTTTTCAGCCCAAGCCTCAGTTTTGGGGAGCTGGTGCAAGTTTGGCCAACGATTACTGCACCCAGGGTTCGGACGTGGTTGATTAATCAGCTGGGAACCGGGCGTGTTGATAATATTTCGTTGGATATGGCGCTTGGCCCAGCAGCGTTTGATGGCGATCGCAGCACACCTGCCTGGCAGGGCAATGGTCTTACTGCGTCCTTTGATGTGATTGACGGGTCTGTCAGGGCTTTGAACACGCTACCCGTGGCGCGGGATCTCACTGGATCGGGCAAGATAGAGAACGAAAATTTTTCGATTACCGGAACCAACGGCCATTTCCGTATGCAAGACGGCAATATCGTTAAGCTGCCCGAGATTCAGTTTGGGGTCAAACGGATTGCTGGTCCTGGTATCCAGCCAGCCGAGGTCTCGGTGCGGGTGGAGGGCAGTACAGATGATCTGGCAGTGCTTGCCGATTCTGAGCCAATCAACGCGCTGGATAGCTTTAATCTGGTGCCTGCCGACCTTTCTGGTACGGGGGAAGTCCGCGTGGAAGCTTCATTCCCTCTCACCAGACAAGTCTCTGTAAAAGATGTTGTGTGGCGTGCCAATTTGGACCTGAAGGATTTCACCAGTACAGCAAAGATTTCCGGTCAGTCGATTGAAGATGCAGATCTGATTATTCAGGCGGATAACGAACAGACTCTGGTTTCGGGTAAGGGCAAGCTGAATGGCTTCCAGTCTGTGATTGATTTTAGCGCCAGTCGCGATGGAAGTGGCGCGGATGATAGACAGGATGTGACGTTTGTCGCCAACGCCAAGGACCTGAAAGAATATGGCATTGATCTTCAGGACTATGTGACGGGCTCTGTGAAGGTCGGATATGAAGACGTCGGCGGAGCGAAGACATTTGAGCTGGATCTGTCGAATGCAATTATTAATGTGCCCGAAGTGGGCTGGCGCAAAGCGACAGGTGTTCGTGCAATTGCACGCTTCCGTTTGACAGAATCCGGGAGTTCCAAAACGCTTCATAACTTTTCCTTCGTCGCCGAAGGCGTCGAGGTTCGTGGCAATGTGAAGATTAATGGGGTTGGTGATCTGGTTCTGGCCGACTTTTCTTCGTTTAACCTGCGTCCCAATGACAAGGCCAAGATGACTGTTCGCCCGCGTTCCGGCGGCGGGTTTACCGTTGTTATGAATGCCGAGCGGTTTGATGGTCGTGCCTTGTTTGATTCTTTCGGGTCAGACCACGCTAAAGCTTCGCCAAAAAACAATCGGTCATTGCTTGGGGTTACTTTAAATATTGGTCGTCTGACAGGTTTTAGAGGTGTGCAAGCTCAAAACGTGCGGGTTGATGGTTTGCTGCGGGGCGGGAGCCCTGTTGATCTGACTGTTTCAGGTGCAACGTCAAGCCGCGGGCAGTTCAGCTTTACCATTGGTGGATCTGGGCAGCATCGCTTTGCCAAGGGCAAGATGAACAATACTGGCGAGTTTTTGCGGTTTGTGGATGTCTTCCCGCGTATGCGTGGTGGTATCGGACAGTTGGATATTCAAATGCCAACTGATACCAACTGGGCGGGACAGCTGACGGTGACAGACTTCTCCATCACGGAAGATCCTGCGATTAAAGCGCTGAGAGGGATTAGTCCAGAGGACATTCGCGGTGCTCGCAATAACGAGGTTTATTCGGCTGCTGTGAGTTCTGGGGAAGCTTCGTTCCACAAGATGCGGATGCAGTTCTCACGCAATGGCGATGTGATCAATGTTTCGAAGGGTACGTTGAGCGGGGCCATTGTCGGAGGGACCTTTAGCGGCAGCGCCAATCTGAAGAGTCGCAATCTCAATGTGACAGGAACGTTTGTACCGGCTTATGCGATCAACAACCTGTTTGCGAAACTTCCGGTGGTCGGTCTGATTCTGGGTGGCGGGTCTTCTGATGAAGGACTGTTTGGGGTGACCTACAAACTGGATGGTACCTTTGATAACCCACGGTTCCACGTCAATCCGGTCTCTGCGATTGCACCGGGCGTGTTCCGTCGGATCTTTGAGTTCAGGTAAGGGTGACGGGTAAGTAGGCTGCAAAACGCATGCAGACGTGGTCTACCTCCCAACCTTTTTCGCTTGAATACAGCTGTGGTTCTAGGCGTTTAATGAGTTCCTTGTAAAAGCGTTTTTTCTGCGGCTCGTTCAGTTGCTGTGTAAGGGTGTCGGTAAAGAGTTCCAGCCAGCCCTTGATATCGGTCTCCAGAGTGGTTCTGCGGTCAATTTCAGTGTGATAGATGATTGAGAAGCCCGCCTCTTTCAGAGCGCGGACGTAGGTTTCCGGCGGCGGGAAAATCCATGGGCTTTTGTAGGGGCCGAATCCTGCGTCTTCCGCGAATAATTGCTCCATGGCAGATCGGATGATGCGGCAGTTCTTGTCGGAGCCCATCTCGCCAACAAAACGGCCTCCAGGCTTCAGGGCTTTCTTCACACCGTGAATAACCCCTCTATAGTCCTGCATCCAGTTGAGGGCGGCGTTGGAGAAGACTGCGTTGAATTCTCCTTCGAATTCCATGTTTTCGGCGGAGATATGAAGAGTTTTGATGCCTTTTTCCTCTGTCAGCGCGAGCATATCTGGTGCCGTGTCAATGCCGGTCACGATAGCGCCGCGGCTCTGGATCTCCTGCGCCAGTGTGCCATCACCGCATCCCAGATCCAGAATGCTTTCTCCGTGTTGTACGGCAAGCAATTCCAAAACCTCCTGCCCAAAGCTGGTGATATAGGCGGCGTGCTTTAGGTAGTTCTGTGCGGTCCACTTCTGCCTGGCCATGCGTGTTCCCCTAAAATAACAGGGGCAGATTAGGATATAGGGCCTAGTTCAAAGTGGAGCTGACTGGATGCAATTGCTTAAACTTGCAGGGTTTTGCGGGCATAGAAAAAGCCGGGTACGGGGCCCGGCTTTTTCAAATTGGTTATCTATCAGTTGGTTAGACCGGCTTTAGAAGAACGTGTTTTTTCTTACCAAGAGAGAGTTTGACCACGCCGTCGTCGGTCAGGTCTGCCTGCGTAACGGTGCGGGTGTGATCTTGTTCCGCTTTGTCGTTGATGCGCACTGCGCCGCCTTTGATGTTGCGGCGGACTTCACCATTGGAAGCGCACAGGCCTGCTGTCACAAACAGGTTGAGGATGCCGAGGCCTTCGGTCAGCTCATTTTCTGCAATCTCGATGGTTGGTAGGCCAGCTGCGTTTTCGCCTTCTTCAAAGGCTTTGCGAGCGGTTTCAGCGGCTTTCTCAGCTTCCTCGCGACCATGGAGCAGGGCGGTTGCTTCTGTTGCGAGTATCTTCTTGGCGTCGTTGATTTGCGCGCCGTCCATGCTTGCCAGACGTTTGATTTCGTCCATTGGCAAAATGGTGAAGAGTTTCAGGAACTTCTCAACGTCCGCATCTTCGGTGTTGCGCCAGAACTGCCAGTAATCGTAAGGGCTTAGCATATCGGCGTTGAGCCAGACTGCGCCTGCTGCGGTTTTGCCCATCTTTGCGCCGGAAGCTGTGGTCAGCAACGGGGTGGTGAGAGCGAACAGTTCTTTGTCTGCCAAACGACGACCGAGGTCCACGCCGGAGAGGATGTTGCTCCACTGATCGGAACCACCCATCTGCAGGCGGCAGCCGGTGCGGCGGTGGATTTCGAGGTAATCGTAGCCCTGAAGTAGCATGTAGTTGAACTCAAGGAACGACAGATGCTGTTCGCGTTCCAGACGCAGGCGCACGCTGTCGCGCTGGATCATCTGGTTGACAGAGAAGTAGCGGCCTACATCACGCAGGAAGTCCATGTAGTTGAGTTTGAGCAGCCAGTCGGCGTTGTCCATCATCATTGCATCGGAAGGACCGTCGCCAAAGGTCAGAAACTTTTCAAAGACTTGCTTGATCCCGTCTTTGTTGTTCTCGATGTCTTCATCGGTCAGAACCTTGCGGCTTTCGTCTTTGCCAGTCGGGTCGCCAACGCGGGTTGTGCCGCTTCCCATGAGGGTGATCGGGCGGTGGCCAGTCTTCTGGAACCAATGCAGCATCATGATCTGCACGAGGGAGCCAACGTGCAAGCTGGTCGCGGTACAGTCAAAGCCAATATATGCGGTGACGGTCTCGTTGGCGCACAGTTCGTCCAGCCCTTCGGCGTTGGAGAGTTGGTGCAGAAAACCGCGTTCTTCCATTGTCCGCATAAATTCGGATTTATATGAGCTCATTGGTCAAGCCTGTTCAATTTACTGAGTATTTCCAAGTTGAAAGGTCTATACCTGAGTTTTTGAAGGGTTTCACTCGTTTTTTCCCGAAAGCTCAAAAGCTATGCGGAGTACTTGGAATTGTGCGGAAAATTTCGCTTGCAACAAACATTTTTGTCGTTGTGAGGAGGGGATGGGCTTAGCTGTAGGCAAAAGAAAACCCCGCGTCCTTCTCGAAGGACTTGCGGGGTTTTGCTTTTGTAGTTGGATCGCCGCGATTTACCGTTTCAAGGCTATTTGCTGGGGCGTTTTATTTGATTTCCGCCCGCGTACGTCCGGGTTCGATCCATGCTTACCGTCTGATGACGCGCAGTCGCTCAGGCCGTTTTTGTAGTCCTGATATATTGTACATCTCGCAGAGGGAATTCAAAAATGCTCAATCGCCTTTATGAGTACCGTACGACATGCAGGTCTGGTGGAGTCATTTAATCTCCTTCTCTTGACCTGTTACTAAGATAGGAATGCCCGTGTTTCCTTTCAAGAGGTGAGGGCAAATATTATCATGACTCGCTCAGGAAAATCGATTTTCGTTTGAAACGCGTAAGTAGAACAATGCTTTAGAGAGGCTGAAAAATAGGCTTCGCCCAGCAATACAGGCTTGTCGAAGGTGGATATCCTTATTGAATTTCATGGCTGGATTCGCGCTGTGATGAGGACCGATCGGGTTTGCGCGGATTTGTGCGTTGGTTTGCGTAATTTGCGTGTTTTATGCGTTGCTATGTTGAGGGGGCGGGCTTGAAAAAAGGTATCTATACCTGTGCGCTGATTGATGAAAAAAATAAAACCCCGACTGGGGCCAGTCGGGGTTTTATTTTGTCTAAATGAAAGAGGCTGCTCTTTGCATTGGAGTTTGAGCAGCCCTTACATGTCTTAGACGGAGTAGTACATGTCGAACTCAACCGGGTGAGGGGTCATGTCTGTGCGCATGACTTCTTCCATCTTGAGTTCGATGTAAGCGTCGATCTGGTCGTCGTCGAATACGCCGCCTGCTTTGAGGTACTCACGGTCTGCATCGAGGCATTCCAGAGCTTCACGCAGGGATGCTGCAACGGTTGGGATCTCGGAGAGTTCTTCCGGTGGCAGATCGTACAGGTTCTTATCCATTGCTTCACCAGGATGGATCTTGTTACGGATGCCATCAAGGCCAGCCATCAGCTGTGCAGCGAACGCCAGGTATGGGTTTGCAGAAGGATCGGGGAAGCGAACTTCAACGCGCTTGCCCTTCGGAGAAGATGTGAATGGAATACGGCAGGATGCAGAACGGTTCTGGGAAGAGTATGCCAGAAGAACTGGAGCCTCGTAGCCCGGTACCAGACGCTTGTAGGAGTTGGTGGACGCATTGGTGAATGCGTTCAGAGATTTCGCGTGCTTCAGGATGCCACCGATGAAGTACAGAGCATTCTCGGAAAGGTCTGCGTACTGGTTGCCTGCAAAGGTTGGTTTGCCGTCTTCCCATAGGGAGAAGTGGCAGTGCATGCCTGTGCCGTTGTCGCCGAAGACTGGCTTAGGCATGAAGGTCGCGGACTTGCCGTAAGCGTGAGCGACCTGATGAACCGCATACTTATAGATCTGCATGTGGTCAGCCATGGTGGTCAGGGTCTGGAACTGCATACCCAGTTCGTGCTGAGCAGCTGCCACTTCGTGGTGGTGCTTTTCAACCTTAACGCCCATGTCGGTCATGACGGAAAGCATTTCAGAACGGATGTCCTGAGCGCTGTCGATTGGAGGAACCGGGAAGTAACCGCCTTTTGTGCGAGGACGGTGACCGAGGTTGCCGGACTCATACTCGCTGTCCATGTTTGATGGCAGTTCGGAACAGTCCAGCTTGAAGCCGGTGTTGTATGGATCGGATGCGAAGCGAACGTCATCGAAGATGAAGAATTCAGCTTCCGGGCCAACGTATACAGTGTCGCCTGCGCCACATGCTTTTACATAGGCTTCAGCGCGCTTGGCTGTCATGCGCGGGTCACGGTTGTAACCTTCGCCTGTGCGTGGGTCCAGAACGTCACAGAAGATGGACATAGTGGACTGCGCGAAGAATGGGTCGATGTGAGCTGTTTCCGGATCTGGCATCAGCATCATGTCGGATTCGTTGATCGCCTTCCAGCCAGCGATAGAAGAACCGTCGAATGCAACGCCTTCAGCGAACATGTCTTCGTGCACCTGGGAAACATCCATGGTGACGTGCTGCAGCTTGCCGCGTGGATCAGAAAAACGAAGATCTACGAACTTTACGTCTTTTTCCTGGATTTCTTTCAAGACATCAGCGGAGGTCGTCATAACTTCCTATTCCTCTTATAAATTCGCCAGTGGCGTCGTGTTGTTCTGCTGAAGACCAAGCCTGACGGGAGTACTCCCCCCAACGCGTCATTGGTCCTCTGTTTAGTCCTAGAGTTTGCCCGCAGTGAGTTGCGTTCATGCAGGTAACTCTAATTCGGTGCTCTGCTCGTTCCCTGATCCGAAGACCTATTTCCACTTATCGGGTTGCGGGCAGAAAATTTCCTTAAACAGCATCTTCACCGGTTTCGCCGGTGCGGATGCGGATGGCTTCTTCGATGTTTGAAACAAAGATTTTCCCATCACCAATCCGGCCTGTTTGTGCTGCATCTTTGACAGCTTCGACAGCTTTTTCGACAAGATCGTCGTTGAGTACGATTTCAACCTTCACCTTTGGCAGAAAGTCGACCACGTATTCGGCGCCGCGATAGAGCTCTGTATGGCCCTTCTGGCGGCCAAATCCTTTTGCCTCGGTAACGGTGATCCCCTGAAGGCCAACTTCCTGAAGTGCTTCTTTCACTTCATCCAGTTTGAACGGCTTAATGATCGCCTCGATTTTCTTCATGGTCGTCATACTCTCAGTTCGTCTTGTATCTGCCTGCGCTTCTGGTCTGGCATGCTCTTAAAAATGACCAGCGCGTGTGCAGAAAGTTCGTGCATCAAAACTTTTGCCATTTTGAATGCAGAAACCGTGCCAGTTTCGTAAATTACATAAAAAGCCGCGAAAACGGGCAATTCGCTCCTTGAATAATAAGGGGGAAGTGCATCCGAGATATATTTCGTGCACAAGCGCTGTGCATGTTGGTTAAAAATTGGGCAGTGCACGATTTATTCATCTCGGCAGAAACTAGGTGTTGGTTCTCTGCGCAAGGCAGGGTTATGTTGGTGTTGCAAACGCTGATGCAGTTTCTCGCGTGTGTTTATTCCAGTGCCGCAAGGCAATTTTGGGGCCGCGCGGTTAAAGGAGCGAGTGATGAGGTTGGTTTCTCTCGATCATGTCGTGCTTACCGTTCATGACGTTGAACGTACCAGTCGTTTTTATCAGGACGTTCTGGGTATGACCGAGATCATATTTGGAGGTGGGCGACGGGCGTTGCATTTTGGACAGCAGAAGATCAATCTTCAACCGGTTGATATTGTTCATGAGCCGCTGGCCCGTGAGCAGGTGCCGGGCACCGCTGACCTGTGCTTCCTCGTTGAAAGTCTGGATGCCGCTATTGCACGGCTGAATGCAGCCTCTGTGATAATTGAGGAGGGGCCGGCGTTTCGCACTGGTGCCAGCTCTCCGATCCTTTCCGTTTATATCCGTGACCCTGATGGCAATCTGATTGAGCTTTCCCAGCCTCAAGATGTGGTGATTGCCAGCGATGACACGGTGGGCGGGAAGGGCGCAAAAAAGACGGTGCCAAAGTCCAATCGGTAGGGCCGTCGGTGCCTTTATTGCGAATGCGCCCTTGCCAAGACTTAGATTATAGTCGGCAGTCTTTATGGAAGCATCAGGCGCAGGCTTTGTTTTGATGCTGATTCGGAACTGTTTTGCCGCATGTTGGTCAGGGGTAACTCATTAGCTTTTAGCAGGCTGTCCTGAGCTTATTGGTGGCGATCTGGAGCCAGATCCTGATGGATTGGGAGTTGGAGAGCGTTATGCATGAGTTGTTGACCCCGCTACAGATGAATAAGGCTGATCGGCTGACCATTGAAGGTGGCACTGCCGGTATCGAGTTGATGCATAACGCTGGCGAGGCTGTGTTTGATGCGATGGGACCGGTTTTGCAGTCCAAATCGCGCATCCTTGTGTTCTGTGGTCCGGGAAATAACGGAGGAGATGGCTTTGTTGTTGCGCAGCTTGCGGACAGTGATGGGCTGAATGTTTCTGTTGGGCTGTTGTGTGATCCGCAGATGCTGGAAGGTGATGCGGAGGTGGCCTACAATGAAATGGATCTTGATCTCACCTCTATGGACAGTATGCGGATCGCCCTCAGTGAGTTGGGCGAGGATGATGTGATTGTCGATGCCTTGTTCGGCGCCGGTCTGTCCCGTCCGCTTGATGGTGAGGTTCTGGAGCTGGTTCAGCAAATCAATGACAGTCCGGCGCAATGTGTTGCTGTGGATCTGCCGTCGGGCGTAAGCGGGCGGAGCGGAGCGGTGCTGGGTGAGGCTGTGCATGCGGATTTGACCGTCACGTTCTTTCGGGCCAAGCCGGGGCATTACCTTTATCCGGGGCGGTCTCATTGCGGAGAGGTTGTTGTTAAGCAGATTGGCCTTGATGAGGCTGTGTTGAAGCAACTCGGGCCGATGGCTTCTTATAACTGCAATGCCCTTTGGGGCGAGATTCCTGATGAGCCCAGTGTTGCGGGGCATAAATATAACCGAGGCCATACAATTGTTGTGAGTGGGCCGAAATTTTCAACCGGAGCCAGCCGTCTTGCGGCATTGGGAGCGCAGCGGGCAGGCAGCGGGCTTGTTACTGTTGTGGCGCGGGAGCAGGCGGCGCTGGTGCACGCGGCCCATCTGACGAGTGTTATGATCCGTCAGGCGGAGCGGATTGCGGATTTTGAGCAGATTTTGGAAGATGAGCGTTTCAATTCAGTTGTGATTGGTCCTGCTGCCGGTGTTGGCCGGGAAACGCAGGAGAGGGTGGCCGAGTGCCTTTCTGGTAAGCGCGGGGTTGTTCTGGATGCTGATGCGTTGATGTCGTTTGAGGGCAAGCCAGAAGATCTTTTTGGATATATTGCTGAGGCTGGGAGCGCTGGGCATGTGGTGTTGACGCCGCATGAAGGTGAGTTCCGGCGGCTGTTCCCTGATCTATTGGGACCGGCCTCAACCGATTGCAAAGTGGAGCGAACCCGAAAAGCAGCAGAACGGGCTGGGGCGGTGGTTGTGCTGAAAGGCGCAGATACTGTCATTGCTGATCCGACTGGGCGAGCGGCGATCAATACGAGCGGTACGCCATGGCTTGCCACTGCGGGGTCTGGTGATGTGCTTGCCGGTGTGATTGGCGGGTATCTGGCGCAGGGGCTGAGTGGTTATGAGGCTGCTGCAAAAGGTGTGTGGGTGCATGGGCGTGCTGCTGAAATAGCCGGAGCAGGGCTCATTGCTGAAGATGTGATTGCTTGTATTCCCGAGGTGGTGAGTGAACTCTCTGAGTTCGTGAGTGATTTTTAGAGCGCCTCGGTTTGGTGTAAGTCCGGCTGGATGCGGCGTGCCTTCTATCCAGGGGAGAGCATGAAGAACTTTGATCGCCATAACTCTGCCCGTCTTGAGGGCGATAAAGCAGGGGTGGTCGCCGGAAGTTGTCTTTGAAGGCATCTTGACGACTTTTGCAAAGTGCGCTCTCTTGCGGCTTTGTGATAAAATAGTCTGTACACGCTGATAGATAAGGTGGTTGCCAGACCAGATAAAAAGATGTGATGCGCTCTTTAATCTGAGAAATGAGTGCCTGAATGACGTAATGCACAGTTTCATAGGTAGAAATCGCGTGGAAAACCAAGAACTGGGCATAAACAACGCATTAGGTGGTTGACTTCTCTCGGGTTCCCATTTAGCTACCCCTCCAACGCGGCTGTGGCGAAATTGGTAGACGCACTAGATTTAGGTTCTAGCGGGAGACCGTGGGGGTTCGAGTCCCTCCAGCCGCACCATATCCCCGGTGATACGGTGCATAAATAAACGACCGTAGCTTATCGGAAACGGAAAAGTTGAGGGCGTTGTCGAGGTTCGGTTTATGCTCACCCTTTCGTCAGGCGGATAAGAGCTGAGGGATTTTACCCGAAGCGTTTTTCCCTCTTCGAAATTTGGTGTTATGTTTACCGTGCTGGGGCAAACCATTATTGGTTTGTCGGTACACGTCCTAAATCAAGGACGAAGCAAAGCAAATGCAGGTATCAGAAACCCTGGCCGAGGGCCTAAAGCGCGAACTCAAAGTCGTTATCCCGGCGACGGATCTGGCGACCCGCCTCGATGAGTACCTTAATGACATGAAGTCAAAGGTAAACATTAACGGCTTCCGTCCGGGTAAAGTTCCCCTTTCACATCTGAAGAAAGTTCATGGCCGTCAGGCAATGGGTGAGCTGATCGGTAACCTGATCAACGAAACCACTGCCAAGACCATTGAAGAGCGCAAAGAAAAGCCTGCTCTTCAGCCAGAAATCGATCTTCCTGATGATGATGCAGAAAAGGTTTTGGCTGGCGAAGCAGATCTTGCTTACACCATTTCCTACGAAGTTCTGCCTGAGTTCGAAATCGTAGATTTCTCCGCAATTGAACTTGAGCGCCCAATCGTTGAGATTTCTGAAGAAGAAGTCGACGAGCAGGTCAAGCAGATCGCAGAAAGCAACCGTCCATTTGAAGCGCGTGAAGAAGGCGCTGCTGCAGAAGACGGCGACCGCGTCACCATGCACTACCTGGGTAAGCTTGACGGCGAGCCATTTGAAGGTGGTGAAGACGAGAACGGTCAGCTGGTTCTGGGTTCTGGTCAGTTCATTCCTGGCTTTGAAGAGCAGATCGTTGGCATGAAAGTTGGTGACAAGAAAGTCATCGACGTGACCTTCCCTGAAGAGTATGGCGCTGCAAACCTTGCTGGCCGTGCAGTTACTTTCGACATCGACGTTAAGGGCATTGAAGCTGCTGGCGAAGTTGCTATTGATGATGAAATGGCAACCAAGCTGGGACTTGAGTCTCTGGACAAGCTGAAAGAAATCGTTCGTGGCCAGATTGAAAGCCAGTTCGGTGCAGCGACCCGTCAGAAAGTGAAGCGCGTTCTTCTGGACAAGCTCGACGAAGAATACACTTTCGATCTGCCTGAAAAACTTCTGGAAGCAGAGTTTGACGGTGTTTGGAAGCAGGTTCAGGCTGACATGGAACAGTCCGGCAAGACTTTCGAAGACGAAAAGACCACCGAAGAAGAAGCTCAGGCGGAATACCGCAAGATCTCCGAGCGCCGCGTGCGTTTGGGTCTGGTTCTTTCCGAAGTTGGTGAGCGGAACAACATTCAGGTTTCTGACGAAGAAGTTCAGAAAGCTCTGTTTGACCGCGTTCGTCAGTTCCCAGGTCAAGAGCAGCAGGTGTTCGAATTCTACAAGAACAACCAGCAGGCTCTCGCTTCTCTGCGTGCCCCAATCTACGAAGAGAAGGTTGTGGACTACATTCTGGAACTTGCGAAAGTTTCTGACAAAGTCGTCTCCAAAGAAGAGCTTATGGCTCAGGACGAAGACGAAGCATAATTTTCGGGATTATCCGAAGAATTTGGAAAAGGGGGGCCTTGCGTCCCCTTTTTCTTGTTTGGCATATTGAAATTTAAGGTGGAAAGCCGAAATATCTGAAGTGGTCTTGCGTGCATCGCGAGCCTGTGGTCTTTAAGCTTCCCTATAATTGGGATAAGGCTATGGGGCTTATGGAAACACTCCATAAACCTTGTGGCTTTACCTTTTGGCAAGTGCCGTTAAGACAAGGGCGACATCCCATGGGTGGGCATGTCGCTTTTTTCGACATAAGTTTCTTGCAGGCTTGCCGGAATGCCGGATAAGTTACAGAGCTTACTTAAGCTTTCTGCATATTTAAAATGGATGACGCATGACCGATCCTGTTGAGTATTTCACAAACAGCCTGGTGCCAATGGTTGTAGAGCAAACCAACCGGGGTGAGCGGGCCTATGACATCTTCTCAAGGCTGCTGAAGGAACGCATTATCTTCCTGACAGGTCCTGTGGAAGATACAATGGCGACGCTGGTCTGTTCCCAGTTGCTTTATCTGGAAGCGGAAAACCCGAATAAAGAAATTGCGCTTTATATCAATTCTCCGGGTGGCGTTGTGACCAGTGGTCTTGCTATTTATGACACTATGCAGTTTATCCGGCCAAAGATTTCCACTCTTTGTATCGGTCAGGCCGCAAGCATGGGGTCCTTGTTGTTGGCTGCCGGTGAGAAGGGCATGCGCTTTTCTTTGCCTAACAGCCGCGTCATGGTTCACCAGCCTTCCGGTGGTTTCCGCGGGCAGGCAGCAGACATTATGCTGCACGCGCAGGAGATCCTTAAGCTGAAGCGTCGCCTCAATGAGATCTATGTGTCTCATACAGGTCAGACACTGGAAGCTGTTGAAGAAGCGCTTGAGCGTGATAACTTTATGAGTGCAGATGCGGCGAAAGAGTTCGGTCTGGTTGATAACGTTATCGAAAATCGCGAGAGCCTAAACGTTATCGAACCTGCTTAATGCTGGTTAAAAAAAGTAACGCACGTGAAAGTTTTTTTAACAGGAAATGAACTTTACGTGCGGTGCTTAAAGGAATGTTGATTATTGCGGGCCAAATATCGGATAAGAGAATGGCTGTTCGTAAATTCTAAAGCTTCCCTCTGGAAGCGAAGCGCGAAACGCGATAAGTCAATAGAATGTCGAAGCGAACGTTTCGCTGTCGAGTTAAGAATTCTAGCAGGGGCTGCGTCCCCTGAAACGATGCGGGGTTATATCTCATGAGCAAAGCCAGCGGCAGCGACAGCAAGAATACGCTTTACTGCTCGTTTTGCGGAAAAAGCCAGCATGAGGTCCGTAAGCTGATTGCGGGTCCGACCGTATTCATCTGCGATGAGTGCGTTGAACTCTGCATGGACATTATTCGCGAAGAAAATAAATCTTCGCTGGTGAAGTCTCGTGATGGGATCCCGACACCTCAGGAAATTCGTGGTGTTCTGGATGATTATGTGATTGGTCAGGGCCGAGCCAAAAAGGTTCTGTCCGTAGCGGTGCACAACCACTACAAACGCCTCAATCACGCTTCCAAGAACAACGATGTTGAACTTGCAAAGTCCAACATCCTGCTGGTTGGTCCTACCGGATGTGGTAAAACCCATCTGGCACAAACGCTCGCCCGAATTCTGGATGTTCCGTTTACGATGGCTGACGCAACCACGCTGACTGAAGCGGGTTATGTTGGTGAAGACGTAGAAAATATTATTTTGAAGCTGCTCCAGGCGGCTGACTACAATGTTGAGCGTGCACAGCGCGGTATTGTCTACATCGATGAAGTGGACAAGATTACCCGTAAGGCAGAAAACCCATCCATCACCCGCGATGTTTCCGGGGAAGGTGTTCAGCAGGCACTGCTGAAGATCATGGAAGGGACTGTTGCCTCTGTTCCGCCGCAGGGTGGTCGCAAGCATCCGCAGCAGGAATTCCTGCAGGTAGATACAACAAATATTCTGTTTATCTGCGGTGGTGCTTTTGCTGGTCTGGACAAAATCATTTCTGACCGTGGTCGTTCTACCTCCATCGGCTTCAGTGCCTCTGTTCTGGCACCTGAAGATCGTAAGACAGGTGAGCTGTTCTCGGAGCTGGAACCTGAAGATCTTCTCAAGTTCGGTCTGATTCCGGAATTTGTCGGTCGCTTGCCAGTGATCGCAACTCTGGAAGATCTGGATGAAGATGCTCTGGTTTCAATTCTGAGCAAGCCTAAGAATGCTTTGGTTGCCCAATATCAGCGTCTCTTCGAGATGGAAAATGTTGAGCTGGCCTTCCATGAGGACGCCTTGAAGGCGGTTGCCCGCAGGGCGATCGACCGTAAGACCGGGGCTCGTGGTTTGAGGTCTATCCTTGAAGCAATTCTGCTGGAGACCATGTATGAGCTTCCTGGGCTGAAAGGCGTCAAGGAAGTGGTGATTTCTGCTGAAGTTGTCGATGGTGAGGCGCGTCCTTTGTACATTTACGAGGATCGTGCGGAGAATTCGGCAACCAGCGCCTGAGGCGTTGTGTGACTGATGAGTCAGTAGACGTCGCTCGCAGGTATTGAGTTGAATTTGGGCGGTAACTTTTAAAAGAGTGCCGCCCATTTTTTGTCTCATGCTTCTTGCATGATGCAGCCTAAGAGAGTTCTGCGTAAACGGCGAACCAAGACCGGAAAGGATGGTATTCCAGCTCAGGTGTGAAAACGATCAAGCGGTGCTATATGCTCTTTCCAGTAGGAAAAAAGCTTATAATATCAACAGATCGCTGAAAGACATGGGTGAGGAGTGCTTGACAGGTAGGGGTGGTGTCTCCACCTAATAGGTCTAGTTCGCAGCTCGGCGAATTTGTTTGTGCCCGTATTGGGGCGAGGAAATTCGGCCTTCGAAATTATACGAATGCCCGGTGGGGTCTAGTTAATTTTTATGTTGCGCTTTTTCGTGGCTCTTGTTGGAGAGCTGCAATTTGAAAGGAATAGAGATGGCTGACAATGAAATGCGCCCAGTAGAAGAGACGGAAAACGCGGTTTTTCCTGTCCTCCCGCTGCGCAACATCGTCGTATTCCCTCATATGATCGTGCCGCTGTTTGTAGGGCGCGAGAAATCAATCCGTGCTCTGGAAGAGGTGATGAACTCTGACAAGCAGATTTTGCTTGCGACCCAGATGAACGAGGCGGATGACGATCCAGATACCGATCAGATCTATAAGGTCGGTACTCTTGCAACAGTTTTGCAGCTGTTAAAGCTGCCTGATAATACCGTAAAGGTTCTGGTTGAAGGTGTAGCACGTGCCGAAATCGGCGGGTTCACCGATCGCGATGATCTTTATGAAGCAGAAGCTGTCATTCTTGAAGAGAGTGAGGGTGACGAGGTTGAAGTTGAGGCTCTTGGCCGTTCAGTAATTTCCGAGTTCGAGAACTACGTGAAGCTGAACAAAAAGGTGTCTCCGGAAGTTCTCGGCGCCGTTAACCAGATTGACGACTTCTCGAAGCTTGCTGATACGATTGCGTCCCACCTTGCTGTGAAGATCCACGACAAGCAGGCTCTGCTTGGCACTGTGGCAGTCACAGAGCGCCTTGAGAAGGTGCTGGGTATGATGGAGAGCGAGATCTCCGTCCTGCAGGTGGAAAAGCGCATCCGTTCGCGTGTGAAGCGGCAGATGGAGAAGACCCAGCGCGAGTACTATCTGAATGAACAGATGAAGGCCATTCAGAAAGAGCTTGGCGATGGCGAAGACGGCCGTGACGAGCTTGCTGAGCTGGAAGAGCGCGTTGAAAAGACGAAGCTGTCCAAGGAAGCGCGCGAGAAGGCGAATGCCGAGCTGAAGAAGCTTAAGCAGATGAGCCCGATGTCCGCAGAAGCGACTGTGGTTCGCAACTATCTTGACTGGCTGATTGGTATTCCATGGTCCCGCAAGTCCAAGGTGAAGCACGATCTGGCGCTTGCCGAGCAGGTTCTGGATACGGACCACTTTGGTCTTGAGAAGGTTAAGGAACGCATTGTCGAGTACCTTGCGGTGCAGAAGCGTGCCAACAAGTTGCGTGGCCCGATCCTGTGTCTTGTTGGTCCTCCAGGCGTTGGTAAGACCTCTTTGGGGAAATCCATTGCGAAGGCAACCGGACGCGAGTTCGTGCGCATGTCCCTTGGCGGCGTGCGTGATGAGGCTGAAATTCGCGGTCACCGCCGCACTTACATCGGCTCCATGCCGGGTAAGGTCATTCAGTCCATGAAGAAAGCGAAAAAATCCAATCCGCTGTTCTTGCTCGACGAGATCGACAAGATGGGCATGGATTTCCGCGGTGATCCGTCTTCTGCTCTGCTTGAGGTTCTTGATCCTGAACAGAACGGCAGCTTCATGGATCACTACCTTGAAGTGGAATACGATCTTTCCGACGTGATGTTCGTGACCACGGCTAATACGCTGAACATTCCTGGTCCGCTGATGGACCGTATGGAGATCATCCGTATTGCCGGTTACACCGAAGACGAGAAGATCGAGATCTGTCGTCGTCACCTGTTGCCAAAGGCTGTGAAGAACCACGGTCTGAAGGACGGTGAATTCGAGGTGACTGACGCTGCCTTGCAGAAGGTTATCCGCCTTTACACCCGTGAAGCGGGTGTGCGTAACCTTGAGCGTGAGATGAGCTCTTTGTCTCGTAAGGCTGTGAAAGACATTTTGATGTCTGGCAAGACTTCCATTTCTGTCGATGAGGATATGGTTGAGGAATACCTTGGTGTTCCACGTTTCCGCTTCGGTCAGGTTGAGGAAGAAGATCAGGTTGGTGTTGTCACTGGTCTGGCATGGACCGAGGTTGGCGGTGAGCTGCTGACCATTGAAGGTGTCATGATGCCGGGCAAGGGCAAGATGACTGTTACGGGCAACCTGCGTGATGTGATGAAAGAGTCCATCTCTGCAGCTGCGTCTTATGTACGGTCTCGCTGTGAAGACTTCGGTATCGAGCCTCCACTGTTTGACAAGCGTGAGCTGCACGTTCACGTTCCGGAAGGCGCGACACCTAAGGATGGCCCATCTGCCGGTATCGCCATGGCAACCACCGTCATCTCCGTGATGACCGGTATTCCGGTTCGCCGTGAAGTGGCGATGACAGGCGAGATCACATTGCGTGGTCGCGTGCTGCCGATCGGTGGTCTGAAGGAGAAGCTTCTGGCGGCGCTGCGTGGCGGCATCAAGAAGGTTCTTATCCCTTCAGATAACGCGAAGGATCTGGCGGATATTCCTGACAATGTGAAAAACGCATTGGAAATTGTTCCAGTCGCGCGCATGGATGAAGTTCTTGAACATGCTTTGGTTCGGATGCCTGAGGCAATCGAATGGAGCGAAGAGGAAGATAAATCCAGCTCAGAAGCATTAGTCAAAGATAACAAGGGTTCAGGGGTGGTTGCCCACTGATCTGAACCTTCTGCTTGTGGATACAAAAGCCTCGGACGTGTTCCGAGGCTTTTTTTGGTTGATACTACACAGAAAATGGCAGTTTTCTGCGGTTTGTAACTTGATTTGATCGCATTTTCGCACGAATGTCCGAAATAGGAGTGCAGCGCGAATCTGACGCATTCCCCACGTTATTTTTAGAAAGGGACTGTCATGAACAAGAATGATCTGATCGGGGCCGTTGCAGAAAAAACTGGCTTGACCAAAGCACAGGCAGGCGAAGCAGTAGAAGCATCTTTCGAAGCAATCACTGAAACGCTGAAGGGCGGCGATGAAGTTCGGATCATCGGGTTTGGCAATTTCTCAGTTTCCGCTCGTGCAGCAACTGAAGGCCGTAATCCACGCACAGGCGAAACCATCCAGATTCCGGCTTCCAAAACGCCGAAATTTAAAGCTGGTAAAGGCCTGAAAGACGCAGTCAACGCCTAATTGGCCTTGTTCGTTTTAGGTTTAAGAGTCCCTGCTGCTTGTTGAAGTGGCAGGGGCTTTTTTTATGTGCTGAGTTCTGGAGCGCTCCGGGGTTTTCGCTATGTGGACAAGCCTTTGTTTAATCAGGTAATTCACAGGCTGGGTGGCTGGATTAAGTTTTTTGCTGGTAATGTCGTTTTTTTCAATTTCAGGCCTTGCCAAGGGTGGGGAGGGCGGCTAAATAGCTCCCCACGCCACACGGCGTACCACCCTAGCGGGGGCGATTAGCTCAGTTGGTAGAGCGCTTCGTTTACACCGAAGATGTCGGGAGTTCGAGTCTCTCATCGCCCACCATCCTCTCTTTAGAGGGTGTCATACCCGCCGGATGGGCGATTAGCTCAGTTGGTAGAGCGCTTCGTTTACACCGAAGATGTCGGGAGTTCGAGTCTCTCATCGCCCACCATTCCTCTTAGAGGACTTCAAGTCTCCCGGAACGCCGCGGAGGCTTTTTTGTTGTTTGTATTTCACAATGTCTCCACTATGGCTGCGCTAAATCATAACGGGTTCTTTCCTGGTTTGGTTTCTTAAGGTTGTAGGAACCCACGTGAATTCGAGCAAAAACAAAAGGGTGTTTTCAGGATCTAACGGCTAAGCTTCAGGTAGAAATGCGTGGAGTTTATTCTCATAGCGTGTGCTCTTTTTCTGCGATTTACTGAGGGCAGCTGTTGAGTCAGGATCGTTTCTTCTCCGCGTAAAAAGGATATCTTGCGTGGAGGCGTGACCCCTATGAACGATTCAAGTCCTATGAGTGAGACAACTCATAAGCATCCGGTTTGTCCGCCACTTGTGTGGCATACTTTAGGTACCATTATTCTGGCAGGCCTTGCTGCCGATGTGAGCTGGGAGATCTGGGCGCGCTTTGTAACGCCGGTCTGGGTTGGTGGCCCGCTGCAACCGGCTGCGCTGGTGCAGTCTGTGTTTGGTTTTAGCAGTTGGTTCTGGGCTGAGGTTATCCATGCCATTGTTGGCGTGGTGTTCTACCCCATTGGCTATCTCTTTATTGCCCGACCCCTGGCGCGTGTGATTATTCCGCCGCTGCCATGGTGGATTGTTGGTCCGTGCTTTGGGGTGGGTCTTTGGGTCTTTGCGCTTTACGTCATGGCGCATCTGATTGCTGGCCTGCCACCGTTCCTCGGCTTTATTACGCTGACGTGGGCTTCTCTGGTCGGTCACATGATCTTTGGTTTTGTGACCGCTCTGGTCGTGCGTATTCGTGAAGGCTGGTAAGTCCCTTGCAATGGTAGATGCAAAAAAGGCGGAGCTTTGAGCTCCGCCTTTTTATTGCCTGCGCCGAAACATATTGGATGGCTGCGCGCCAAGCTCTTCTTGCATGGTTACTTAGAAGGTCAGGTCCTGTGCAGATTTTGAGGAGATTTGAAACGCGCCTTTGCGGTTCTCGATGGCGTCTTTGATTGGCTGGCTGCTGTAGAACACAAAGCGCAGGCCGCTGACTGTGTCTTCGCCAAAGACTTCCAGACTGTGGTAGTCGGTGCAGTTGTCTGCCAGCTGGCGTAGGGCCTCTGCGTAGGCTGGTGTTGCCAGTGCGTCTTTGAGGAGCTCTCCGCTGTTACCCAGATAGGTGATGCGGCAGGTTTTGTCGTCGGACGCTGTCATGTTCTCGAAGTGGGAAAGAGTAGGGTAGGCGTTGAGTAGTTTACCCATGATGGCGGCGCGTGGTGCCGGGTTCTTGAAGCTGACCTCGCGTTGCAGGCCGTAGATGTTTTCGTCTTGTGTCAGAACGCTGATGGTTTCAGAGAGCGAGTCTTTTTCAAGGGTGCAGACAGTCTTTGTCGCATCAACCGCGCAGTTCTGATAGCCAACCTTTTTCAGGAGGCCAAGGACGTCGTGTTCGAAGCGTTCAACGGTCAGGCCATGGATTGCAGGCAGGTTGGCTGGGTCAAGGGCGAGGCGCTCAGGCTCTGTCGGGGCTTCGGGCGCGCTTGCTGCTGGCGCTGCGGCAACGGCTGGCATGGTGATGTTGATTTGCTGTGTCGGTGCCGCTGTTGCTACGGGTGCAACAACAACAGGCGCTGCGACGACTGGCGCTGCAACAACAGGTGCGGCCATAACGGGCGTTGTAACGGTGGCGACTGGCTGCTGCGGTGTTGTCAGCTCATAAAGCCGAGCGATTTGTCGGTTGTCGAGTTTTCCGCTTGCGTAGGCTCCAATGGAGATCTGGAAATGACGGATTGCCTGACGAGTGCGGCGGCCGGAAACACCGTCGGGTGTTCCTGCATCAAAGCCCAGCATGTTCAGGCGCATTTGGATGTCTTGCGTTTCTGACGAGAAGTTGCTTCTGCGCGTTGTGGTTCTGCGTTGTGGCTGGGCACTGTTTTGTTTGGCCCCATTTACGATCGCGCTGCCGATAATGCCGGCACCAAGACCAAAGATGAAATCTTCAGAGCCAGCACGAGCGGTTGTGGCGCTGATTGCCAGAGAGAGGCAGAGAGCGGAAGTAAGCTTTGTCGTTTTGCGCATGATTTTGCCTTGCACGTAATAAATACTCAAAGAAGCGGAGAGAAATAAACTCGCTTTCGTATATTTAACTTAAACCCTATTAAATTGTAAGTTGAAAAAATTGAAAATACGCGCATAGCGATTGTAGGAGATTGCTACCGGAAGCTGTTGCTTATCCTTATGTTCACAAAGCGAGTTTGCGCAATTGAGGAACACTTTATAGGACGCATTTCACGGGTTGCATAAATATGGCAGGCGGAATGGTGCGGCTGCAAGTTCGCCGTTTGGAGGAGCTGCTGTGTTTGCTCTTGGTGATGTGCCTTAAAACTCTAACTCGTCGGCTGCTTCAGATTCGATTTTAAAGATGCCGGTCTGTTGCTCTGCGGCGAGTTGGATTGGCTGGCTGTCGTACAGCACGATGCTCATGGATGTGAGATTGCGGTCGCCTTCCAGTTCAATGGCGTAGAAGTTGGTACAGTTCTCAGAGAGTGTCTGGAGTGTTTCCGGGTCTGAAGGATTGGCGCTCGCTGGTGCGAGCAAGCTGCCTGCATTGCTGGTATAGTGCTCCAGACAGGTGGTGGAGGTGGATGTTGCCATCTGCTCAAAGCGCGTGAGGTTGGGGTAGGCCTCTTTCAGTTTGCTCACGACAACTGATCTCGGGGCTCCTGTTATGAAGCTCACGTTGCGGGTGAGGCCATAGATGATGTCTCCCACCTTATTTACGTTGACAGTTTCCTTCAGGTTCAAGGAGGATTTCTCGCAGGTGGTCAGTCCAATAGTTTCCACGCAGGTTTCGTAGCCTTCTGTCTTCAGGTGGTCTGCTGTTTTGTAGCTGAGCATTCCGGTGATCAGGCCGTAGATGTTGGGTGGACTGCTTGGGTCCAGTGCAACTGTGATTTGTTTTGGGGCGACCACTGCCGGCTTCTCCTTGGCCACCTCTACCGTTGTGCCGGGATTGGATTGGGGGAGGGGCGGTTGCGGCGGAGCGGGTTTGGCTTGATCGATCCGGGTTATGGACTGTCGTTTTCTTTGTGTGCGAGCATAAAGTTCTTCAAGCTGGGATCGGGTGAGGTTTCCGGTTGCAACGTAACCCAATGAGTGCTGGAATTTTCCGATGGCGCGGCGGGTGCGTATTCCGGCGACGCCGTCAGGAAAACCTGCGCTGTAGCCAAGCAGGTTCAGGCGGTACTGGACATCCTTCAGTTGGATGCGGCTGAGGTTTATGGTCTGCTGGACTGGGATGCGCGGTGTATTGGGCACTGTTTGGGGTGGGGGTGTGATGACCTGAGGTGTTTGTTGTTGGCTTCCTGTGTGGTCAATGATTGTTTTTCCAATGGCGCCTACACCAAGCCCGATAATGAAGCCCCCGGCATCGGCCAGTGCGGTGGAAGGGAAAATGACAGATGCTGTCGCTGCCAAAGCAAGCGCCTTGAAAGAAGTGCCCATAAGTCCGGTCCTTGAATTGATTTGGACTGCCGATCTTTGTCTTTTGTCTGTGATTTGTAGAGCTGAGTGTATCGCAGGAGCTGGCTCAAGCTAAGTAGTAATACTTGACTGGGTCTTTTTGAGGTGGTTTTGGAAATTTCCGCCAATGCGAATTCAATTTCTTTTCAATGGCAGCCCAATTATCCTTGAGTCCATAAGGGGATAAATGCGTCTTATACGACCCTGTTTTCCACATCTGAGCGCTTTTGAAGGGCAATTTTGACAGTGAAAACAAGTTATTCAGGAAAAACTCGCAAAGAGCATCCAACTGCGCTTGACTTGGACCCGCCCCCGCCGTAAATCAGCGCCACCAACAACGACGCAACGTTGCTGGCCCAAGCGGGTGTAGCTCAGTTGGTTAGAGTGCCGGCCTGTCACGCCGGAGGTCGCGGGTTCGAGTCCCGTCACTCGCGCCACTTTTCCCCGGAAGGGTGGTGCGGATGTAACTTGGTGTTGTTGTTGATAGTTTGGATTGAGCGGGTGTAGCTCAGTTGGTTAGAGTGCCGGCCTGTCACGCCGGAGGTCGCGGGTTCGAGTCCCGTCACTCGCGCC
>CANLTN010000015.1:0-91120 GCA_947494035.1 uncultured Pseudovibrio sp.
TCTCTTCAACTCCGAGGAATGCTCAAACTTCCTTCAAGCCGCAGGATACGCCTCACATTAAAAGCAAACCGCTTTAGCAAAAAAGGCGCTCAAGGCGCCTTTTTCATTGTTATCTTACGTGGCTGCAACTCAGCTTTCAGATGGCTTCTTCTGGTTGCCATCCTTTGCCAGTTCACCGCCAGTGCCTTTTGCTGCCTGACCTTCTTCAATGGTCCAGCCTGCTTTTTCGCGCATCCACTGGAAGCTGACATAAAGGGTCGGGATGAGGAAGATGCCGATGGTTGCCGAGAACAGCATACCTGCCAACACCGGAACACCCACGGCGACCATGGCACCTGCACCCGGCCCAGTGGAGACCACCAGCGGAACCAGACCTGCAGAGAAGGCAAGAGATGTCATCATCACAGGGCGGAAACGCAGGCGAGCGCCTTCGATTGCAGATTCATAGAGGCCCATGCCTTCAATGCGTTTTTCGAGCGAGAACTCGTTCATCAGGATCGCGTTCTTACCTGCCAGTGCAATCAGAATGACCATCCCAATCTGGGCATACAAATCGAACGCCAGACCGAAGACCCATAGGCTTAGCAATGCACCTGTCAGTGCCGGGGCCACGGAAAGCAGAACCGGGATTGGTGTGTTCCAGCTTTCATAAAGAGCCACAAGAAACAGGTAGGCAAACAGGAATGCCAGTCCCAGCACCACTGCTGTTTGTCCTGCCGCTTCCTTTTGTTCCAGCGCCAGACCGGTCCACTCATAGGCATAACCGCTTGGCAAGGCATCGGCTGCCACTTTGTCCATTGCATCGAGAGCTTCACCAAGCCCAACACCCGGTGATGCGTTGCCGTTGAAGGAAACAGCACGGTAGTTGTTATAGCGAGTGATGTTGTTCGCGCCACGGGACAACTCGGTTTGCAGGACGGCGGAGAGTTCGACCATCTCGCCAGTGTCCGAGCGAACAAAGATAGCGTCGATGTCTTCAACACCGGAGCGGTACTTTTCTTCAGCCTGCATCCTGACCGTCCATGTGCGGCCATAGAGGTTGAAGTCGTTGATATAGTAGCCGCCCAGTGTGGCTTGCAATGCGTTGTATACGCTTGCGATGTTCAAACCGAGCACCTGTGCCCGCTCACGGTCCAGCTGCACGTTCAGCTGCGGGGTGTTTGCGTTAAAGGTGGTGAAGAAGGACGCGATTTCCGGTGCTTCGTTGGCTGCGACTATCAAGGAGCGGGAGATCTGCGCCAGCACAGTCGGGTCCTGCCCTTCCAGCGCTTCCATGATGAACTCGAACCCGCCTACGGTGCCAAGACCATCGATGGCAGCTGGATTAACCGGAAAGAACGTTGCTTCGGGAATTCCGGCCAACGCGCCATACATGCGATAGACGAAGGCGAAAGAGGACAGGTCGCGCGTGGGGCGCTCCTCATAGTCTTTCAGCTTAACAAAGAAGACGCCTGCGTTTGAGGACGATCCGCCACCGGCAAGCAAATCAAGTCCAGCAATCATTGTAGTGGAGTCAACTGCCGGGTCCTGACGAATGACATCGTCTGCTTTGCGCATTACGTCCTCGGTTCGGTTGCGAGAGGCACCGGGAGGCAGGTTGACCAACACCATGGCATAGCCTTTGTCCTCGTCCGGAACAAAGCCGTCTGGCGTATTGGCAACAATCAGGAAGCCAAAGAGCGCGAAGCCAACAACAACGGGCAGCGAGACCAGAGACATTTTTGCAATGCGCTTGATCAGGTTGGCGTAGCCGTGGCCAACGTTATCAATCTTCTTGGAGACCTTGGCCATAACGCCCGTCAGCCCCTCCGACTTCATCAAAACCGCGCAGAGCGCCGGAGACAAAGACAGCGCGTTGATGGTGGAGATGACCATGGCTGCGGAGATTGACACAGCAAACTCTCTAAAGAGCACGCCGGATGATCCCGGCAAGAAGGCCACCGGAACAAATACGGACAGCAGAACCAGTGTTGTCGCCAACACGGGGGCTGCAATTTCGCCAACGGCTTTTGAGGTTGCCTGCGCTGGTGTGAGGTCAGGCTCCTCGTGCATGATGCGCTCGACGTTCTCCACCACGATGATCGCATCATCCACCACAATCCCGATGGCAAGCACCAGTGCCAACAGCGAGATGGTGTTGGCGCTGTAGCCCATGATGTAAGCCACGGCGACCGCACCAATAATGGACACGGGCACGGCAATGAGCGGGATAAGCGTTGCACGGAACTTGCCAAGGAAAACAAAGACCACGATAGTCACGAGCACGAAGGCTTCCAGCAGTGTGTGGATCACCTTCGAGATCATCTCATTCACGAAGAGCGACGTGTCAAAAATTGAAACGTATGCGAGATCTTCCGGAAAACGCTCTGCAAGGACTTCGATACGTTCATTGACCGCTTCGGACACGGCAACTGCGTTAGCGCCCGGTGACAGATAAATCCCGACCATGGCGGTCGGCTGCTGGTTGAACTCGGCCAGTACGTCAAAGGAGGCGCTGCTTAGTTCTACGCGCGCCACGTCCTTCAGGTGCACGATCGACCCATCAGGGTTTGCGCGCAGGACAATGTTCTGGAACTCCTCAACCGTGTTTAAGCGACCTTTCGCAGTCACGGTCAGCTGAAGCTGCAGATCTTCCGTCAAAGGGGCTGCGCCTACGCGCCCCACAGCAGCCTGCCTGTTTTGCGAGCGAACGGCAGCAATGACGTCTTCTGCCGTCAGGTTCAGGGATCTGAGCTTGGTGGGCTCCAGCCAGATGCGCATGGAATAATCCTGCGCACCGAAAACAGTTGCATCACCAACACCGGGAATACGTTTCAGCTCATCGACAATGTTGATGGTGACGTAGTTGGAAATGAAGAGGCCGTCATGGGTCTGTTCCGGCGAATAAAAGGACACCGCCTGCAGAAGGTCGCCCGCCTTTTTGGTGACATTGACGCCCTGATCGCGCACCTCTTGCGGGAGCTTACTCTCGACCGTACTGACGCGGTTTTGAACGTTCACCGAGTTGATATCCGGGTCGGTGGTCAGGTCAAAGTAGATTGTCAGGGAGTAAGTGCCATCGCTGGAGGACGATGACTTCATATAGCGCATGCCATCTACGCCATTGACCGCCCCTTCAATGAGCTGGCCAACACTTTCTTCCACCGTCAATGCATCAGCACCAATGTAGGTGGCTCTCACCTGTACGGTTGGCGGTGCGATCGTCGGGTATTGCGAGACCGGAATTGAGTAGATGGAGATCACCCCGACCACGACTATGAGGATCGAAATCACCATCGCCAACCGCGGTCGGCGAATAAACACGTCATAGATCATGGTTTACTGACCTGCCAGCTGCGCATTGACTTTGATTCCCGGACGCACTTTTTGAATGCCCGAGGTGATTACGAGATCGCCATCATTGAGCCCGTTGCCAATAATAACGAGGCCGTTGATCTGGTCGACCACAGTGATACGCTGCTGCTCAACCACGTCTTCCTGATTGACCTTCAGAACATACGGGCCTTCCTGATCCAGCAGTAAGGCAGATTGGGAGACGACGAGAACAGGGGCTGCATCCTTGGCCTTGACCACAACATCAACCAGTTGCTGGTCAAACAGGATGTGGTTCGGGTTATCAAAGACGGCGTAGGTGGTTACGGTGTCTGTACCCGGGTTTGCTTCAGCTTCAAGAAACTCCAGCCTACCGTTGTGCTCATAGTACTTTCCGTCGGATAGACGCAGCCGGATGAGAAGCTCGTCTGTCTCAAGATTGTTCGCACGTTGGGCCTGTATGATCAGTGTTTGTGGAACGGGAAACGCAACACGGATAGGATCTAGAGACGTGATGGTTGCCAGAGTGCCGCTACTGGCATTGACGTAGGCGCCTTCCTGAAACACCGCAGTGCCGATCTGGCCATCCAGCGGCGCACGAATTTCGGTGTAGCTCAGATCCAGCTGGGACAGTTGCAGATCTGCCTGCCGGAGAGCCAATGTGGCGTTCGCTTCTTTCAGATTGGCGCGGGCTGTATCCAGCTCTGACACCGAGATGGTGTCACGGTTGACCAACTGCTGCTTACGGTCAAAGTCGACCTGTGCCAGATCCACCCTTGCCTGAGCGCTTTCCAGAGTGGCTCGGGACTGCTCAACGGCAAATTCGTAAGGTTCTTGCTGGATCACGAAGAGCAGATCACCCCGCTCAACGGTCTGACCTTCGTTGAATTCCAGCGGCTCCAGAAACCCACCAACACGGGCGATCAGATCGACCTGACTGATGGATTCGGTTCGCCCAGCGAATACGCGTTCTTCCTCAATGACTTCCATGCGTGCAGGTTCGACGATCACACCCGGAGGGGGAGGTGCTTCCTGCGCGGTGGCTGTTCCTGCAATTATGACAGTCCCCAGTGTGACCGTCAGAAATGAAAGGAATGCCTTGCGCAGAGATGATGTCAGGGTTCGATCAGGACCGGCATAAGGTTCAATATTGTTATTCATTTTTTACTCTTACACAGTGAGAACTGCTGGCAGCACTTGCCTAACCTTACCTTAGGGAAGTGACTCAATCCTTGATGAGGGCAGACATAGCTCAAGCGTCTGCTGCCAAGGTCTCCTGGCAACCAAAAATTCCAGACTGATTTAGTGGTAGAGTCCTCCTCTCACTTTTCAGCTGAAAAGCCGTGACTGATGTCACAAAAAGAGGTTTCAGGAAATTTTTTCTCTCTGATTTGCTTGAGCCAGCTGCACAAGCTGCGCGGTTTCTTCCCAGAGTCTCGTTTGTGTTTCTTCGTTCAGGAAAGACTCATCCAGTGGAATTTTTCTAGCGCACTCATAGAACCCACCGGTCTTTTCTGCGAAATCCTGCGAGAGCAGCATGTGCATTGCAGGCAGCGCCGCATAAGCGGGTGTGCGGCCTATGAGAGTGTTTTGCAGGCTGAACCAGAGCCTTCTCATAGCGCTGTAACCGTGCACCTGTTTGGTGGCGACCAAACCCGGGCCAAAGGCGTTGACGCATACTTGCGTGTCTTTCAGCTTTTCTGCCAACTGCGCCACAAATAGCAGGTTGTAGCTGGTGTGGGCGGTGTTGCGATCCCAGTTGCTGAGGTTGCCATCAGGATCGTTGAGCACGTTCAGATTTGGAGCTTCGAGCCGCGTTGCCGGACTGGCGAAGGAGACTACTCTCGGCTCCTCCTGCTTCTTGAGCAGTGGTGTGAGTTTGTCCAGCAGCTGAACCCTGCTCAGACAGTTGACGGAGAACCCTGCCTCAACACCGTCAGCTGTGATGCCGTGGAACCCCGGCATGGCACTGGCGCATAAGGCAACGCGGTTGAGGTCCGGCAGCTTTTGAGAAAGATCCTTAGCCAGACGGTCAACTTCCGCGATGCACGAAAGGTCTGCGACAAAGCCGCAGTGCGGTTGTCTTGGGCCAGCATCGTTGATGTCGCTGAGAACGGATTGCACCTTTTCCTCAGAGCGGCCCACGATGGCCAGCGTTTGTCCGGCATCAGCCAGACGAATGGCCAGCGCACGTCCGATCCCATCGGTTGCGCCGGTCACAAGACAGGTGTGGTTTGTGGTCCGCCACTCCTCCAAGTACCCTGGAGGAGGCGGCACTGGTATAGCCTTGGTATTCTTCATAGCGAAACTGGAGCTGAAAGCCTTTAATCATTTACAGAACCTTTAGATAAACTTGCAAAGGGAATGCGCAAGGGGTGCCCCGGAATGGCCCAAATGGCTCTGAAGGGGCAAAATCTTCGACAAAAAGAGCATGGGCGGAGAGCGTGTCCAGCCGGCTGAAGTCACGCAAATTTGATAGTAAGTTATTGTAGTCACAAGGATAATTTATGCAAGATGCATAAGCAGATTTCAGACGCGCGCTGCGCCGTTTTTCCTTCGGCCCGACCACAATTGGGCGCTCCTGACGTGTTGGCCTATTGATCTTTGATGTGGTCACGATTCTCTACTTCGTGCTGTCTGCCCCCTTCCCCAACTTGAAAGCTACCCGCGCGTGGACTGGTGATCGGCTTTGTTTTTGTGGTGAGTCCTGATTGTGGCCTTAATCATCACGATAATGAACGCCGTTCACTGCAAGCATTGCGGCAATACCCTGCACATTCCCACAGAAGGAGAATGGCACTAGGGCGACTTGCGCAAGTCGTAAATGACGGCACAAGTTTTAAGAGTAAGACCGGCTCTGAGGCGTATGTTAGCATAACGAAGAATAATCTCGGCGCGTCCTCGAATTATCCATGAGATTCAATGCGCTTAAACCGCGAGAGCAGCAAGAAGTGGAATGCGCATGGGCCTTTTTACAGGTGCAGTTACATTGGCTACGATGGTTGCCTCCAGTCTGGTTCCCAATGCCACAATGGCAGAGGAAGCGAGCTGTGGTGTGAGCTCTCCCTGTGAAGTCGAGAGTGGCCAGTATTATGTTGCACTTCCGGGTTCCCCTGCAGATAACGAACCAATTGGTGCCATAATCTACCTCCACGGCTGGAAGGGCAAAGCTGATCAAACCATTCAGAACCAAGCACTTCGTAGCCTTGCAAGCGACCTCGGCGTGGCTCTCATTGCTCCGCAAGGGCTTGGCGGCTCATGGTCCTATCCCGGATCGCCAAGTCAGGATCGTAACGAGTTCAAGTTCTTTGACGAGCTGCTTGATGATGTCTCCGAGCGCTTCCCGATTGATCGGGACAAAATCATGCTCTCCGGCTTTTCCATGGGTGGGTCCATGGTCTGGAACCTTGCTTGTTACAAGGGCGAGAATTATGCGGGTTTTGCCCCCATTGCCGGGGCCTTCTGGGATCCTGTCCCTGTTTCCTGCCCTTCTCCTTTGACCAACCTTTACCACACGCACGGTATTGAAGATAAAACCGTTCCTATGGTGGGACGCGCGATTGGCGCAAACTGGCGGCAGTCAGATGTGTTTGACAGCCTTGATGTGTGGAAGCGGCAGGCCGGACTTTACGACCTCACCCCAACCTCGATTACGGCTGGAGATCTGCAGTGCGATGTTTGGTCGGCCCATGGCGAGAAACTGGAGCTTTGCCTGCATGATGGCGGACACACCATGCAAGCCAACTGGATCCGCCGCGCCTGGCTGGATCTTGCCAACACCAAACACTGGTAGCCCCCACAGGTCCATCCCGCCCTCCCACCTCTCACGGACCATCACGATGCCGTGTGTTTTTCAGTTTGAGGTGGTGGGCTATTTAAGCGTGTTTTAACGTCTCTCCAAAATTTGCTGGATTGCTGCAAGCGAGAGGGTCAGTCACCCTCACTTGCGACCAATCTTGCCTCAATACCAATGGATTAGACGGTTTGAATTCTCTAGCAGACGGTGAACATCACCAACCCTCAGGCAGCAAGGGACCTTTGGATGGTCTTGTGGTGCTTGACCTTTCCCGTATTTTGGCAGGCCCAACCTGTACCCAGCTGCTGGGGGATATGGGCGCTGAGATCATCAAGATCGAGCACCCTCAGCGCGGCGACGACACCCGTAAGTGGGGGCCTCCTTTCCTGAAAGGGAAAGATGGGACTGACACCCACGAGAGCGCTTATTACCTCAGCTCCAACCGCAACAAGTACTCTCTTGGCGTCGACATGCGCTCGGAAGAAGGCGTGCAGATGCTGAAGGAGCTGGCGGCGGCGGCGGATGTTGTCATCGAAAACTTCAAGGTTGGTGACCTTGCCCGTAAAGGGCTCGGGTATGATGATCTGCGCACGCAAAATGAGCGCTTGATTTACTGCTCCATCACCGGATTTGGCCAGACCGGCCCATATGCGCATCGTGCAGGGTATGACGCGCTCATTCAGGCTATGGGCGGGATTATGGGCCTCACCGGACTTCCGGAGGAAGATGGTGGCAGCCCGACGAAGATCGGCGTTGGAATTGCTGACGTGATGTGCGGCATGTATGCCAGCAACGCTATTCTGGCTGCCCTGCACCACCGCGAGAAAACCGGAGAAGGCCAATACATTGATATCTCCTTGCTTGACTGTCAGGTGGCTTGGCTGATCAATCAGGGGCTCTCTTATCTCACAGACGGCAACGTGCCGAAGCGGTTTGGCAATGCCCACCCAACCATTGTGCCTTATGAGACCTTTCCGGCCTCGGACAAGGACTTCATGGTGGCGGTTGGCAATGACGCGCAGTACCAGCGATTTTGCGAGGTGCTTGGCTGTGCGCAATTAAGCACAGACCCACGTTTTGCGACCAACGCTGACCGCGTGCGCCAGCGCACTGAGCTGGTGCCACAGCTGCGGCAATACACGATCAAGCGCGAGGCAGAGCATTGGGCCCGCAAGCTTGAGGCTGTTGGCGTGCCCTGTGGTCCGGTGAATGACCTTGCTGGCGTGTTCAGTGATCCGCAGGTACTTCACCGCAACATGAAGATTTCTCTGAGGCACAAGGACGCCCATGATGGGCAGGTCAATTTGATTGGCAACCCGATCAATTACAGCAAGACGCCGGTTACATACCGAAAGGCCCCGCCGACGCTTGGGGAGGACAGTCTGGATGTGCTCAGCAGACATCTAAAGAAATCAAAAGAAGACATTGACGATCTCGCAGCACGCTGCATCATCTCATTGGGGGACTCATAAGTATGCGCGGTGCTGATCTTATTGCTCAAAAATTGCATCAGGCTGGCAGCCGGTATGCCTTTGGTATTCCGGGCGGCGAAGTGCTGGCTCTTATGGATGCGCTCAACCTTGCAGGTTTGAACTTTACTCTGGTGAAGCACGAAAACGCTGGTGGTTTTATGGCTGAGGGCGCATGGCATGGCTGTGCCCGTCAAGGCACTGATGCACCGGTTGTTTTGCTGGCAACATTGGGGCCGGGTGTGACCAATGCGGTCAACGTGGTTGCCAATGCATTTCAGGATCGGGTTCCGCTGATCTTCCTGACCGGTTGCGTGGACAGCGCAGAGGCAGAAACCTACACCCATCAGGTGATGGACCATCAGCAGCTGCTCCGCCCTATTGTGAAGGCCAGTTTCAAAGCGGCTTCGGGGGCGTTGAATGCCATGATGGACAAGGCGATTTCCATCGCCATGTCTGGTCAGCCGGGGCCAGTGCATATTGATGTGCCGATTTCGGTGGCAGAAAGCGAGAGCACCGAAACGCAGAAACCGCCGAATTACGGTGTTCGTGCGATGCGGTTGCCCGCTGGTGATGTGCTGGAACAGGCGCGCGCTCTGCTGGGTTCCGCTCAGCGCCCGATTGCGATTGCCGGTGTTGATGCGGTGAATGCAAATGCTGGCAGTGAGATTGAGGCTTTTTGTGAAGCCTACCAGATTCCACTGATTACCAGCTACAAGGGCAAGGGGCTTATCTCAGAGTGGCATCGGCTCTCTCTTGGTGGTGCAGGCTTGTCGCCAAAGGCTGACCAGAGCCTGATGCCTTTGCTGGCCGATGCGGATTTGATTGTGCTGATTGGGTATGACCCAATCGAGATGCGTGTGAACTGGCGCAATCCATGGAGTGATGCGACGCCCGTGATTGAGCTGACGCCTGTGCTGCGTACTCATGGGATGCATCATGTGAGCCACACGCTGGAAGGCGATATCAAACCGACGCTGCTTTCTCTGACGCCAGAGCATGAAGCGGATCTTGTGGTGGATGAAAGCGAATGGCTTCGTGACCGGATCAGCCCTGCCAGAGATAATCTGATGGCAGACTTTGCCGCTGAAGAAAGTGGTTGGGGGCCGGCGACTGTGTTCCGCACCCTTCGTGATGTGCTGCCGGATACAACGGTAGCTACTGCTGACAGTGGTGCACATCGCATCTTGGTAAGCCAGATTTGGGAGTGCCTGACGCCTCGCACCATGCTGCAAAGTTCCGCGCTTTGTACGATGGCCTGCGCTCTGCCGCTTGGTATCGGGCATAAGATGGCGAAGCCGGAGGATCCGGTTGTTGTGTTTGTGGGCGATGCTGGTCTGGAGATGGGGCTTGGCGATCTGGCGGTTCTACGCGACATGCAGGTGCCGTTTATTGTCTGCGTGTTGGTGGACGAGAGTTTGGCTCTGATTGAGCTGAAGCAGCGCGCCAACCAGAACCCAAATCTGGGCGTGGACTTTTCTGCCACAAACTTCCCGACACTTGCTGAGGCTTATGGCGGGCATGGCGTTTGGGTAGATGATGCTGCGAGCCTGGAACGGGAAGCGGCAACTGCGCTGGAGCGCGATACGTTTACCGTGCTTGCCTGCCGGATTGACCGGCGGGCCTATGACGGCAAATTATAAGGGCCGAATTTCCGATCGTGCCTCAGGTATCTCCTGCGGCACGGTCTGCAATGCGCTGGAAGATCACATCCAGTTCCTCACTCAGCGAGATCAAATCCACAGAGGCGGTGTCACGATACGGCTGAAAGACGAAGCTTGGTGTCTTCCATGACAGCGTTGCGGTGCCATCTGGATCTTCCGTCAGATAGAAGCGGATGGGCGCTTCGATGCCTGCCTGAACGCTGGACGCCAGCATGCGTCGTGCGAAGTCATTGCGGAATACGCCAATCACGTAGTTGCCGGGTATATCAAAACCGTTGGCTGTGGCACCACGAGATGCGCTCGCCATGCTGACAAGCAGCATATCTTCTTCGCGAATGGCCTGCTTCAAGGACTCCAGCAGCTCATCAATTGTTTTCGTGGTTTCGATGACACGCCAGCCGTTGCGCGGAAGGACTTTGCCCTGATGCGCTTGCTCAGTGGTGATTTGGGCCTGAGATGGGTGAAACGCGGCCATCACGAACATAAGTGTTCCAACAAAACCGAACATCCCCGTCAGAAATTTCATGGTTCATTCCTTCTCATAATGAGATGAGTTTAAGAGCGGGAGTTGAATAGCCTGTTGCGCAGGCTCCCTGTATTTTAAAAGGCGGGATTTTAGTTGTTCCGTAGGTGGATTGCTATTTTACGTTGATTGGCCTTAGGTCCATGCCGATCAGATACCGGAGGCGGGTTCCCAACATGGAGCCGGCAAAGGCGAAGACGAGCCACAGCCAGCCGTGGATTGAGCCGGAGGTTACTCCCCCAAGATAAGCGCCGATGTTGCATCCATAGGCAAGGCGTGCGCCGTAGCCGAGTAACAGCCCTCCAACGATGGCAGTCGTCACATCTCTGAGGCTGATCTTTTTAATCGGATTGAACCGGCCAGCCAGTCCTGCTGCAATTAAAGCGCCCAGCAGGATCCCGAAGTTCATGACCGAGGTTCCATCGGCGAAGACCGATCTTTGGATCGCGCCGACCTGCCATTGCCAGTAGGGCCATGTCTCTACCGGAATACCAACGGCATAAAATATCTTTGCGCCCCATAGTGCCAAACCGGATGTTACGCCCCATGGGTGCTGCAACACGATAAACGTAAGAACGCAAACCAGCGCCAATACCAACGCACCTAAAACATAGCTCCATTCACCTCGCCAAATTGAGATTGTCCTGCGGGACTTCTCCAGCTCACCCCATTGTTTTTTCTCGATAAACACCGAGAATATCGCAAGGGCGCTGAGCGGTAAAAGTGTGATGAGCAGTGCCGGGACCACCCCAAAATCGCGCAGCAGTGAAACCGCCGGTAATCGAGGAAGAGAATTCCAGAACGTAATATGTGCTGTTGCAATCACGCTTCCCAGAATGAAGAAGGCAAGCGTTATAACCATGCGCGAAGACCCGCCGCCGACGGTGAACAGAGTTCCCGAGCCGCACCCACCGCCGAGCTGCATGCCGAGGCCAAACATGATGGCACCGACTGCTGCTCCTACACCGAATGGAAACACGAAGCCTGCGGTACGCAAACCTATGTTGGATCCGTATTGCAGGAGTGGGAAACTTATCAAGCAAACCAGTGCGATAAGCAGGAATTGAGCACGCAGTCCCTGCCCTCTTCGCTCGGTGACGATGCGGCGCCATGCGGCGGTAAATCCAAAGCTGGTGTGGTAAAGAGCAGCCCCTGCCAGAGCTCCGATCAGGGCACCTACGGCAACGCGCCAACCGTTGTTTTCAAGCCCGAGCAATGCCACGCCCGCCAGTGCAAGCAGCGCAGCGCCGACGATTACAGTTTGTGGCGCTGGAAGCTGTTGATCACTTGCTCTTTGTTGATAGCTTTGCGTATCCGCCATGAATTTGCCACGTACTTGGTCTTTGTTGCAGACAGGAGACTACACCGTTCAGGCTTGCAGGAAAGTCAAGAAACGGTGAGCATGCCCCTAATCTACAAGCAGAAAGAGACCTGAGAACAACAAAACACGGCAACAAAACAACTAAATAAATAAAATTTTACTTAATACTATCAATAATAATAGTAGTACTTTACAAACAAAATCCTCCTTATCACGCAGATAACCTTACAAACAAGAACATTGTTTTCTATTTATTCATGAGGTTGAACTATATTTTCTGTAAAAGCAAAACCTGCTGATATTAAACACCTTTTTGTGTGTTGAACGTCATCGCCAGTTTTGAAAGGGTTCTGTTCGACAGATTTCCAGGCAGACCTGTATCGTTCGTAGTGCGTACTCAATGGCTTTCTCCTTGTGAGGAATTGCGCTGTGCACGAATTGCCGGTCGCCGTAACCACGGATCGCATCCATGCGCATAGATGACCAGTTTGAATATGCGGTAACGCTCTCCGATAAGAGCGCAATAACACACTGGAACAACACTATTCTTGCGTTCCTCGCCCATAGTGCGGCAACGCCTGAGCATCTTGCAAAAACACTGGAAGCAGACCCTGGTTTTGCTCTTGGCCAAGCTGCGCGCGGCCTGTTCTGCCTTTTGCTGGGTAGACGCGAAATGACGGCAACTGCTTTTGAAGCCTACGTTATTGCAGACAAATGCCGCAAAAATCATCAGGTTACGGACCGCGAAGAAGCCGTTGTTGAAGCGCTAAATGACTGGCTTCAGGGATTTCCCGGCAAAGCTGCGGATCGCCTTGATGATATGCTTGTGAAATATCCGAGGGATGCTTTTATCCTGAAACTCATCCACGCTATTCGTTTTGTTCTCGGCCAGCCTTCGCGGATGCGGTCTTCCATTGAGGGGGTGATCTCGTCTTACGAAGACGATCATGTCGCGAAGGGATATGTGCACGGCTGTTACTCCTTTGCTCTGGAAGAGAGCGGAGACTTTGACAGGGCCGAGCGGATCGGCAAAGAAGCAGTTGCCCTTCAGAAAGATGATGCCTGGGGTCTGCATGCGGTTGCCCACGTGCTGGACATGACCGGCAAGACCGAAGAAGGCATCAGATGGCTTGATGACCGGCCACAAGCCTGGGAACACTGCAACAACTTTGGCTACCATGTCTGGTGGCATCTGGCGCTGTTGCATCTGGATCGTGGCAATGTGGAGCGCGTTTTCGAGCTCTACGATCAGAAATTCCGCAAGGACCACACAGACGACTACCGCGATATTTCCAACGCTGCTTCCATGCTGGTGCGCCTTGAACTTGAGGGCTTCAAGGTTGGAAATCGCTGGGAAGAGCTGGCAAGCATCAGCGAGAAGCGTATCGATGACTCCTGTAATGTTTTCGCAGACTTGCATTACATGCTTGCGCTGCTAGGCGATAATCGCCGTCAGGCCTCTGATCGCCTGCTTGTGCGTATGCGAACCTTTGGAGAAGAAGACAGCAACGAGATGGGGCATGTGACCAAGGTTGCCGGATCACCAATCGCCTCTGGTTTGATGCAATTCAAGAACGGCAATTTTTTCAGCGCTTACCATCATCTTGCAGAAGCACGCCCAATGCTGAGTACCGTTGGGGGCAGTCATGCTCAGCGTGATGTATTTGAGCGGCTGGCAATTGAAGCTGCTTTACGCGCTGGTCTATGTCAGGAAGCAAAGCGCATGATTGACGAACGTACACGCCTGAGAGGCGGACCAGACTCCTATGGCGAAACCCGCATGGCTCAGGCGAACCGTCTGATGGACGCCACCAACCTCATGCAAAGTGAACACCTAAGATTTCGTACAGGATAAACAAAGATCCGGCTTCGTGGGATATCGGAGCCGGGTTTCATCAGTTATAGTTTCAGAGATACCGTGAACAGACACAACATATCGGCTCCCTCAATGAAATCGGCCAGCCGCCCAAGAGATCCTCGCCTCGATTTTTTTCGAGGCATCGCGATGTTTATCATCTTCATAGCGCACCTGCCGGGAAACCAGTGGACGCTATGGATTCCAGCCCGCTTTGGTTTTTCTGATGCAACAGAGATCTTTGTGTTCTGTTCCGGCATGGCCTCAGCAATCGCGTTTGGTCGCGTGTTTGAATTGCATGGTCTTGCTATGGGAAGCGCGCGCGTTCTTTACCGGGTCTGGCAAGTCTACTGGGCCCATATTTGCCTGTTCCTCACAGTTGCAGGTTTCCTCGCCTTCGTTCAGGACAGTGGCTGGTCCACTCTTGATTATGTGGGGCAGCTAAATCTGTGGCCGTTTTTTGAGAACCCCCTGCTTCAGTTACCGGGCCTACTGACGCTCACCTACGTACCGAACCTGTTTGATATTCTGCCAATGTATTTGGTGATATTGGCAATGATGCCACTGATGATGATTGCCTATTACAAGGTTGGTCGTGGTACGGTTGCAGCCCTTATTCTGGTGTTCTGGTTGTTGGCGACATTTCGGTTGGTTGACCTTCCTGCCGAGCCTTGGTCAGATCGCCGCTGGTTCTTCAACCCGTTTGCATGGCAGCTGTTGTTCTTTACCGGCTTTGCGTTCATCAAAGGCTGGATCCCGGCACCCCCGATTAAAAAGAGATTGCTGTTCCTGAGTGCTGCAATCATCATTCTGACTATTCCGTTCGCTTATCACGGTATCCTCAATGAGGTGCCGGAACTTCGTGCAATCGCCGACGAGATCCGCTTTCTGACTGCAAAAACAGAGATGGGAGTTCTGCGTTTCATCCACTTCCTTGCACTAGCCTATGTGGCGTGGGTGGCTGTCGGTGAAGGTGGTCAGCGCCTGCTTGTGGGCGGTTTGCGCGGCAAAGTCGTGCGCACGATCAAAAAGGTGGGCCAGCAGTCTCTTGCAGTCTTCCTCGCCAGCATATTTCTTGGGCAAGCTCTTGCGATCTTGCGCAATGAGCTCGGCTTAAAAGGAACTTTTGCCGGGGATGCAATGGCAAACCTGTTGGGTTTTGCCGGCTTAATCGCAGTTGCCTATATGGTCGGATGGTTCAAAGGTGAGCCTTGGAGAAAGCCTAAGGAAGTGCCTTCTTCCTAGCTTTTGAGAGAGAGAGTATACCGCTTAAAACTGGAAAGCCGATTTTGCGTTTGAAACTCGCTCAATCGGCTTTTTTATTGGGAGGGGCTGAAGCCTCTTTATTCTCAGCCGAGATCTTTAATCCGAGTCGGCTAGCCTTTGCTCTCCGGCAGCTTCCATGGCCACTCGGCACTGCTCTTTATCGAGATTTTCCAGTTCCTGCGGTGTATTGACTTCTTCAGGTAAAGCCCAAAGGCCAGAGTGCTTGAAGTACCTGCCCAGTTCCGGCTTCGATGTGATCATAGCAAACGGGATTGCCAGCAATGGTCCGAGGATAACCGGGATAAGAAGCCATGTGCTCGAAAGAGTGTAGCCCGTCATCCAGACAGCACCCAAGAGACCAAAGAGGGTCTGAGGCCAGAACTTTTGGAAAGCGAGCTGCAAAGGAATGCCATGCGGTTGTCTTTCTTGCCCACCCCAGTGGGGCCGTCTGCCTGCGAACAACTGCACGATAAAAATGGTGTGCGCTATCGCCATAATGGGAGCAAGCAAGATGGCATAAATCAACTCGGAGAACACACTGACAGCAACCAATAAGAACCCTCCGTAGCTACGTCGTTCCTTACTGGATGTCAGGACATGAAACTGTGTCACCAGCTTGGGCGCATAAACCATGAACATAATCACAATGAACAGGAGAGTTCCGTATAACGGATCGAACGGTAACACTCCTGACACAGAGATGGACGCGGTCAAAATAGCCATAGCAATAAAAAGGAGCCATGCGGGCGAGCTGGCAAACATAAGAATTGCTAGAAACAGCTGAATCCGGCCCAGCAGGTTCACGTTCGGCATGGCTAGCAGTTTACAATATTGCAGGTTGCCGTGACACCAGCGCAGATCCCTGCGAATGAATTCAATAAGGTGTGGTGGATTTTCTTCGTAACTGCCCTCTTCCACCGGCCAGACGCGAACCTCATACCCTGCACTTGCCATCATAGTTGCTTCAACCTGATCGTGGCTGAGGATTGGTCCACTTAGAGCGTCCTTTCCCGGCAAGGGCGACAGCAGGCAGTATTTTTTGAAAGGCTCAATGCGAAAGATGGCATTGTGACCCCAGTACGGGCCTGCAGGTCCCTGCCACCACGCAGCCCCCAGCGTGAAGGAGCGCATGCCAAGGCGCATGCCCCATTGGAAGACGCGGGCGAAGAGAGAGCTGGTGGAGAGCCCTAGGATCAGGGTTTGCAAGAGCCCCAAACGCGGGTTTGCATTCATCTTGCTTACAAGATTACACAGGGCTTCTGCCGACATGAAGCTGTCTGCATCCAGTGTGAGCGCATATTCATGACGGTCACCCCAGTTGTGGCAGAAGTCTTCGATATTTCCGGCTTTAAAGCCCACATTATGCTCGCGCCTGCGGTAGTGCACGTCTATGCGTTTTTCCCAGCGGGCCTTAAACGCCGAATACCCCTGCATTTCTTCCTGTATGTGATCAGGATCGCTGCTGTCGCTCAATATGTACAGGGAGAAGCCATTGAGCTTTTTCACACGATCAAGGTCCTGAAGCATTGCTTCCAATTTGGCGGCAACTTCAGGAAAATCCTCGTTTCTGACACATGAGAGCAAGGCTGTTTGTTTGTCCTTGAAGGAACTTTTTAGGTCAAACGTGTCCAAAGGCGTACCAGCGTAAACGTGAGCTACGGGATTTTCCGAGAACTTCATCAGCAACAAGCCAATGACAGCATGCCAGAAGCCGATAACAAGCAACGGCAAGGTAACCAGAAACGCAAGAAACATCACGAGTTTGGAAATCGCAAAGCCTGTGGTGAACAAGGTCAGAACCATTAAGGTTATGAGCACCGCGAGGGACACGAGCACAAGAGTTCCAAAGAACAACCTGCGCCAGTATAAGCGCTGACTTTCCTGATACTTATCAGTAATGTTGGCAGAAAGCAGAAGACCAGCAAGGCTGGTCGGGGTATTCTCTTCAGGAACCGGTGATTGCTCAGTCATGTACTACCCAAATATTTTTTGTTTTGTTATGGCACCTACATTTCTGCTAGTTTCCTTTGTTTACGTTTCCTTAGAGTATACTTGTGAAAACCAAGCGATCGAGGGAGCGCATTTTTGTCAGAGATAGCCAGAGCGCTTTGGTACACTGCGCCTCAAACCATTGAAATAAGAGAGGAAAAACTCTCTAAATCAACTGGTAACCGTGTTCACCTAAAAACCCAAGCTTCGGCGGTAAGCCGGGGCACCGAGGCTATTATCTTTCGCGGTGATGTGCCGGTGAGTGAGCGCGCGCGGATGCAGGCTCCGTTTCAGGAGGGAACGTTTCCTTTTCCGGTTAAATACGGTTATGCAAACGTTTCTGAAGTGATTGAAACAACAGCTGATCTAAAGACAGGGCAGCGGGTGTTTTCTCTCTTTCCCCACCAATCCAGTTTTTTCCTCCCCGCCGATGCGCTCTATCCAATTCCCTCGAGTGTACCCAGTAATCGCGCCACACTGGCCGCGAATATGGAGACAGCACTGAATATCGTCTGGGACGCGGGTATTCTGCCATGTGCCCGTGTTGCGGTGGTTGGCGCAGGCACGGTTGGCGCGCTTGTTGGATACCTGTGCGCGCGCACGCTCGGTGTTCAGGTGACACTTGTGGACGTTAACCCCAAACGGCAAGATATCGCGGATGCGTTTTCCTGCGGGTTCTCATTGCCGGAAGATACTCCGAGAAATCAGGATGTTGTGGTGCATTGCAGTGCGACAGAAGCCGGTTTGAACACAGCTTTTCGAATTGCCGGGAAGGAAGCCAGAATTGTGGAGGCGTCCTGGTATGGCTCGCGTGCTTCCGGTCTTTATCTTGGTGGCAGTTTTCACAGCCAGCGCCTGAGCCTCGTTTCCTCTCAGGTTGGACAGGTTGCACCGGTCATGAGGCCGCGCTGGACACATCGCAGGCGGATGGAGGCAGCGATCTCCCTATTACAAGACGACGTGCTTGATATCTTGCTGGCAGCTCCCATCGAGTTTGAGGACGCACCGCAAGGCTTGGGGGATGTTCTCTTAGGCAAGAAGGACACCCTTTGCCAACCCATTGTATACTCTTAGTTTTACAAGGATTTCGAGATGTATTCAGTTGAGATCAGCAATCATGTTATGGTTGCGCATAGCCTGAAGGGAGAGGTTTTCGGTCCAGCCTCTCAGCTTCACGGGCTTACTGCGCATGTTCACGTTGCTATTTTTGCCGAAGAATTGGATGAGAACGGAATTGTCATCGACATTGGCAACGCGCTTGAGGTTCTTGCCGAGATCCTGCAGCCTCTCAATTATAAGAACCTTGATGATCTGCCTCAGTTCAAGGGCCATAACACCACCGTCGATTTTCTTTGCAGCTACATTTACCAGCGCGTGTGTGATGCTGCTTATCTGCATAAGCTGGGCCGCGAGCCGCACGAACTGAACAAAGTGCGGGTAACGATCACAGAAAACCCAATTGCGCGTGCTTCTTATGAAGCTCCGCTCACAGCATCCGAGGCTCATGAATAACTTGCGTCCTTCAATCGAGCAGACCACCGCAACAATGGGAAAATCCTGCTACTTCATGTTTCCAGGAGACCTGAACACTCCGACGGGTGGCTACCGATATGACCGGGAGATCATTCGGGGGCTTCAGAAGAACGGGTGGGATGTTTCGCTGATTGGTCTTGAAGGGGATTATCCCAATCCCTCAGAAGCGGACAAACTGTTGGCGCTTGAGACTCTTGGTGAAGTTGGCGAGGCGGCGCTGGTCATCGTGGATGGTTTGGCATTGGGCGTGTTGCCCGAGCTGGCTAAAAAGATTGCGGATCACTCAAGCCTGATTGCTTTGGTGCATCACCCGCTGTTTCTGGAGAGTGGTATTGACCCTCAACTGGCAACAGCACTGCGCACTTCTGAGACCGAAGCTCTAAGACATGCGGAGCATGTGATCGTGACCAGCCCTTCGACACAAAAGACACTTGCCTCTCAAATGAATGTGCCGGTTGACAAGATCAGTATTGTTCTGCCCGGTATTGAACATCCAGATCTGGCAGAAGTTACACACTGCTCGCGACGAGCGGATGCTGGCACTCGGTTGTTGTGCGTCGGCTCGCTTGTTCCGCGCAAAGGCCAGCTGCATCTGGTTGAGGCCTTGGGACAGTTGAAACACCTTGACTGGCATCTGGATATGATTGGCGAGACGCGCTTTGATCTGGAATATGTGCAGCAGGTGCGGTCGCAGATTGAGCGTCATGATCTTGAAGACCGGGTTCAAGTTCGCGGGGGTATTCCAAAGGCTGAACTCTCGGATTTTTACCGGTCTGCGGACATTTTTGTACTGCCAACTTACTACGAAGGCTACGGAATGGCATTTGCCGAGGCTATGAGCTATGGCCTTCCGATCATCTCAAGTGGCGATGGCGCAGTGACCTCAACGGTTCCCGCAACGGCGGGATTTCACGTTGAAGCGGGAGACCCGATTGCTCTTGGAAAGGCCATTGAGAGGCTGCTGACCCACGATGATCTTCGTTGCGAACTTGCCAAGGGCGCGCTTTCTGCGGCACAGGCATTGCCGAGCTGGAGCGATAGCGCCAAAGCGTTTGCTTGCACATTGGAGGCGCACAGTTGAGCGGATTTTCCTCTGAATGGCTCTCCCTGCGGCGCAAAGCTGATAGGCGTGCGCGTAATCAGGACATCATGAAGATGTTCTGTGACTGGTTGGCGGAACATACACCTAACGACGAGCCACTCCGGCTTATTGATATTGCTGCGGGGACCGGGTCTTTTCTGCAGGACCTTGCAGAACAAATTGGACCAGGAAGGGAGCAAGATTGGTTGTTGATCGATAACGACCCGGAGCTCCTGAGAGTTGCCAAGGCTGCCCCTCGTCCCTTCCCTGACACTCGGACCAAGACAGCTCTCTGCGATCTGACTGATACGGGGGCGCTGGATATTCTTGAGGGGCATCATGGGGTGGTTACGTCTGCCTTTCTTGACCTTGTCAGCGCAAATTGGATAGACAGTCTTGTAGCTCGCCTGCACCAGCTACAGCTCCCGTTTCTCGCCGGGCTTTCTTATAACGGCATCTTGCTCAGCGAACCTCACCATCTGACAGACCGGCTGATTCAACGGGCCTTCAACCAGCATCAGGCAAGCGATAAGGGGTTTGGTTCTGCACTTGGGCCACTTGGTGGATTTCATGCGCACGAGCGCCTACTCAAAGCGGGCTACACCTGTTTTACAGGTCGCTCGGACTGGGTTTGTGCACCAGAAGAGCGCGCATTGCAGCTGGAGCTCATCAAAGGCTGGGCTGAAGCTGCGCGCGAGATTGGGGTGTCCATTGCAACTGTAGATGATTGGCTGGCTTACCGGTTAGATGCAGTTGATCAGGGCAAGTCGCAACTGCAAGTCGGGCATCTGGATATCGTTGGTCTTCCACCTCTTTGAGACTATGAAGTCCCGTTGCCGTAGCGGAAAACTCTACAGACCACAGTTCTTCAGGATCAGTGCTTGCGTGAGCATGAACAGGCGGGGGCAGCGGATTTTTTGCTCGTTGTAAAGCTTGCGAAGATCAGCGAAGGCAAGCTCTACAACTTCTATATCTTCATCCTCATCCAGATTACGGCCATCGATGTTCAGGTCACCAGCAGTGTATTCGGCCAGAAAGAGGTGAGCACGTTCTGCCAGACGTGCCGGATTGATGAAAACATTGGCAACTTTGACGAGGTTCGTAAGCTGGCAGCCTAACTCCTCCTGAGCTTCGCGTTTGCATGCTTCTTCGATCGACAGATCACTGATCTCGATACCACCTGCGCATGCTTCGAGAATGATTTCGTCCTCTGTGATGTAGGGTGCAACACGGAGCTGTTTGACGAGCAAAACTGTCTTTGCCTGAGGGTCAAAAGCCAGCACAGCAATAGAATCGCCGTAAACCCATACCGGATCTGTGGTGACGTGCGCACGACCGTCCTCGTGAACGACACGCACCTGGACCTCTTCGATCTGGCCTTTGACGTCGAGGAGGGTGGTACGTCTGATAAGCTCTGGCATGCGTGCGTCCTTATTCGGAAATACACGCAAGTTTATAGGAGCACTTGCCAGCAAATGGAATTAGTTTTCCACCTTCTGCAGCAGTTAGTTGCGCAAGCTTAAGTCTGCAAGCATATCAACGCCTAGCGGGTACCAGGTTACATCAGGCCGAATAGCCTGTGCCAGATAATCAATGGCAGGCAACTGCAGACCGCGCGGTCCTGATCCTATGATCAATGGCGCGATCATGAGGTGCAGGCGATCGATCACCTTCAGTTCGATAAATCGCGATAGGGTCCAGGCTCCGCCTTCAACGAGGACGCAGCGGAACTCCCGCAGTGCATGGCGTATTTCCGCACATGACAAGCGGCCTTTTTCATCCGGTTGCAGCTGAACGCATTCAACCCCTTCAGGATAGCGCGCATTTATGTCATTCCGGGTGATAACAATCCGGCGGGTAGTGGTGTCTTGCAGCAACGTACTGTCTCTTGGCATACGGCCATAAGGGTCAATGACGACGCGCGCGGGATGATGACCGCTCACGTGTCTGACGGTCAGCTGAGGGTTGTCGGCAACGGCAGTCCCAACCCCAACCACGACTGCATCACACAGGGCCCGAAGTCGGTGTAGGTGGATCAGCGCTTCGGAGCAACTCACGTAGTTGGAGTCTCCGGTTACGGTGGCGATGCGGCCATCAATTGATTGACCAAGCTGGCCAACAACAAATTGCTTCTCTGCCATGCAAAGAGGTGCAAATACACTGCCATAGCCCTGAAGGTCTGGTGCGCGCCTCTCATGTGAGGCCGCCAAAACTTCCTGCCATTCTTCTTTAGACAGGATGCCGGAAGACTGGGCCTGTGGCTTTTCGCAGGTTAGCTGAGAACTCTTCGATATTTCGTCCAACTGTGTTGGTGTGGTATGGCCCCTATCCATCAGCCCCCCTTGTTTTACCGAGTTCACAGCCTACATCACCTAAGGTTAGTCTAGTGGTAACGAACCTTAATTAATCTGTCGATCAGGAGATTGCAGGGGCTCATCAGAACCTTTGTGAACATCAGGAGAAAAGAGCATGAGCGAGCAAGTTGCCGGATACTCCGCGATGTCGAAGACCTACCACTGGCTCGTTGTCATACTGGTCTTCATAACAGTCCCAATCGGCATAACAATGGCGACGATCGGGCCCGGAGACCTTCAGAATTCGTTATACTTCTATCACGAGAGTATCGGTGTTCTGATTTTCGTGCTTGTCGTGCTGCGTCTTATCCAGCGCTGGATAACTCCTCCCCCTCCGGCACCAGCCTCACTGCCTACAGGACTGCGCATTATCTCGGGGACAGTTCACTGGATGCTTTATCTCTTTCTGATCGTTAATCCGCTTCTCGGTTGGTACGGGGTGTCTCTCTTCGGTCCACAGGTCCCCTTCTTTAACTTGTTTTCGCTTCCAAGCATCGCCGCTCAGGACCAAACTGCAGCGAATAATGTTCTGCTACTACACGCCGCCATCGGGCTTTTCATTGCGCTGCTGGTTGTGCTCCATATCTGCGGGGCATTTTACCACTGGCTCATCAGAAAAGACGGTATTATTGAGCGCATGACTACGGCACCCTATCAGAAGCCTGAGGACTAATCAGAGCTTAGTGCTTGGCGATTTTAGGGCTGCTTGCAGCTTTGTGAGGACTTCATCAGTCGAGGCACACTGAATGGAACGAGGGTTTTCCGGGCGTTTGAGCATGGCAACCGGGAGACCGAGCTCACGAGCGGCCCTGATCTTTCCGTAGGATGCTGTTCCACCGCTGTTTTTGCTGATCACCCAATCCACATTCTGTTTTTCGAAAAGCTCACGTTCTGCGAGCCAATCCGCATTAGGTAATCCCTCAATGTATTGCGCATTAGTAATGGCATCAGCATCACTGGGGGTATTCAAAGTGCGGATAACGAACGTGATGTCAGATCGTTGTTTGAGTGGCGCGGCAACCTTCGTGCCAGCCGCGAAGAAGACTTTTGCTTTGGCTGGGATCAGGTCCAATGCTGCCTCGACGCTTTCAACGTGATGCCAGATGTCTCCTGAAACCTTCTCCCATGGCGCTCGTTCAAAACGGAACAATGGAATAGCGATACGCTCTGCTGCTTCAACCGCGTTGCGGGACATTTGCGCTGCATACGGATGAGTTGCATCAACAACCGCTGCTATGCCTTCAGCCTGAAGATAGTCTGCAAGGCCATTTACTCCGCCGAAGCCACCAAACCGCGTGTTCTCCCCCAAGTCGGCAGGGTTCTTCGTCACTCCTGCAAGGGAAGCTATCACTTCATAGTCGCTTGTAGAGGCTAGGCGTGCGATCAGCGTTCTTGCCTCCCGCGTACCCGCAAGGACAAGTATTTTGGAGGGCGCAGACATCAATGTTGCTCCAACTCAACAGGATCATCAGCTGGCACATGCGCAAGTATCCGCCCTTGACGGTCTGTCACCATGATCTCCACACTCACCGGAGCACCACGCAGGATGTTTAAGGCGGCGCGTTTTGCACCGTGTGCGATGACCTCTCCTATTTCAAGTTTTTCGGCAGCAGCCCGTTCTGCAACGTAGGAGACCAGAGAGGCCTCTTTTGTTTCCTGCTGGAGTTGGGCAGATGCACCTGCTGGCTGCAACACGTCTGCGAGTGCTACAAAATCAACAGAGGAGCGGGCTGAATGAAGATCCATAGCGCCTTGTGCCAGCTTTGTCAGCTTGGCGATGCCACCCGAGATTGTCAGTTTGGGAACCGGATGGGCACGCAGGTATTTCAATAAGCCCCCCGCGAAGTCACCCATGTCGATATAGGCCTGCTCCGTCAAATCAGGATAGTAGGCTCGCAGCACGTCTTCCGAGGTCGCGCCTGTTGCTGCTGCAACGTGGGTCAGCCCTGTGGCGCGTGCCACATCAACGCCGCGATGGATTGATGCAATCCAGGCCGCGCAGGAGAACGGGCGAACGATACCGGTTGTTCCAAGTACGGAGAGGCCGCCAACAATGCCAAGGCGGGGATTCATTGTTTTTTGTGCAAGTGCTTCGCCGTTCTCTATGGAAATCTCAACATCCACAGCCAGAGATACGCCATGTGCATCCGCAAGCTTTTGCAGCTCAGCGACCATCATCTTTCGGGGGACCGGATTGATGGCTGGTTCACCAACGGGGATCGGCAGACCCGGCTTGGTGACCGTGCCTACTCCGGCACCCGCAAGAAACCGAATTCCCTCGACTGACGGGTTTGGTGTGACCCTTGCCTGAATGCGCGCACCATGCGTTACATCCGGGTCATCACCAGCGTCCTTGATGATGGCGGCAGTCGCTGCGCCTTCCTCCAGATCTTCGAAGAGGAGCGCGAAGGATGGCGCTTCTCCGCGTGGGAGGGTGATGCTCACCGGATCAAGGAATTCGCCAGACAACAACGCCGCATACGCTGCCTTTGCGGCGGCGGTGGCACAGGCTCCGGTTGTCCATCCTGTTCTTAGTTTTTTCTGCCCAGTTTCAGCCATTCGGGGACTATACAGATTTAGCGGGAGATACCAAGTAGAACACTTTGGACTTCCGATGGGATTCCCATTAAATTGCCTCGCAAAATCACATAACTCACGAGAACCATTTGTTTGATCTCTCCCTCCCCGAATTCGATTTTCCAACGCTAGAAGCTGGCTGGGTCTGGCTTGCTGGTGCAGGTCCCGGCGACCCCGGCCTCCTGAGCCTGCATGCTCTGAACGGCCTCCGGCAAGCGGAGGTTATTGTTTATGACGCGCTGGTGGATGAACGCATTTTGCAGTTTGCCAGAGATGATGCGGAAATCATCTACGCCGGCAAGCGCGGCGGCAAGCCTTCTCCCAAGCAGTCAAGTATATCCATCAAGCTGGTAGAACTGGCGAAATCCGGCAAGCGTGTGCTGCGGCTAAAGGGCGGAGACCCGTTTGTTTTCGGGCGCGGGGGCGAGGAAGCTCTTGCGTTGGTAGAGGCTGGCGTGCCTTTCCGCATCATTCCCGGCATCACGGCGGGTGTTGGTGGATTGGCTTATGCGGGGATTCCTTCAACGCATCGCGGGATTAATCAAGCGGTTTCATTCCTCACGGGTCATGACCAGAATGGAGTTGCCCCGGACCAGCTTGACTGGGATGCTCTTGCCAAAGGGTCACCTGTGATCGTGATGTATATGGCGATGAAGCATATTTCGCTGATCACACAGAAGCTGATGAATGGTGGTCGCAGCCCATCAGAACCTGTCGCCGTGATCTGCAATGCCACGCAGCAGAACCAGCACGTCTTGGAGACAACACTTGGCTCTTGCGCGCAGGACATTGCCACGAGCGGTCTCCAGCCGCCTGCCATTGTTGTGGTTGGCCAAGTTGTGAACCTGCGTGAGCAGTTGAACTGGATTGAGCCAGCGCTTGCGCGCACCTCGCAAGCCTCCAAACTGGAAGAGGGATCAGACTAATGACCGTTGCGAAGGGTTTCGTTATTGCAGCGCCATCTTCGGGATCGGGTAAGACGACGATCACTCTGGCGCTGCTGCGCGCGCTTCGCAACACCGGGCTTCGCATTGCCTCTGGTAAATCGGGCCCTGATTACATTGACCCTGCCTTCCACAGTGCAGCCTCCGGGCGTCCATGCCTCAACTATGATGCCTGGGCAATGTCGCTGACACAGCTCTCACTCAATGCAACAGAACAGGAAAGCCACACTGACGTTGTCATTATCGAAGGGGCGATGGGTCTGTTTGATGGTGCAGCGGATGGGTCTGGTTCTGTTGCCGAGCTGGCGGTGCATCTGGGTTTGCCTATTATTCTGGTGGTAGATTGCAAATCTCAGGCGCAATCGGTCGCGGCGCTTGTGCATGGCTTTCTCACCTACCATCCACATTGTCATGTCACCGGCGTCATCCTCAATCGCGTCGGGTCTGCCCGCCATGAGCGGATTTTGCGACAGGCATTAGAACCACTTGGCGTAATTGTTCTGGGCGCGTTTTACCGCTCAAAACAGCTGGAACTGCCAGAGCGGCATCTGGGGCTTGTTCAGGCCAGCGAACGGGCAGATCTGGAAGAGTTTTTGAACGCAGCCGGAGAGATTGCTGGCAAAAGTATTGATATGCCCGCGTTGATGCAGCTTGCGAAAGTGCTTGCTATTCCGGCCAGAGAAAACAAAGAGTTGACCGGCGTTGCGCACTTGCCGCCTCTTGGGCAACATATTGCCATTGCCAAGGATATCGCCTTCGCGTTTTGCTATGAACACCTTTTGAGTGACTGGCGGCGACAAGGTGTGACGCTCTCGTTCTTCTCTCCGCTCGGTGATGAGGCTCCTTCTCCCGAGGCTGATGCGGTCTTCCTGTGTGGGGGGTATCCGGAACTGCATGCCGGACGGCTCTCGCAGGCTGACAATTTCAAGCGCGGAATACGAGACGCAGCGGGTGCGGATAAGCTGATTTACGGGGAGTGTGGCGGCTACATGGTGCTTGGAGACGGGCTGATTGATAAGAACGGACAGTCTCATGAGATGCTTGGCCTGTTGCCGATTGAAACCAGTTTTGCAAAGCGAAAGCTCAATCTTGGCTATCGCAAACTGAAGGCAACCGAGGACGCAAAACAGTCAGGTTTTCCATGGCTTACGCCTCTGGGGGCCCATGAGTTCCATTATTCGACTCTGACTGTGAAATCAGAGGTACCGTCACTGTTTGAGGCGCAGGATGCTGAGCATCATAAACTCGATCCTCTTGGGCACATCAACGGTCGTGTGATGGGATCTTATGCGCATGTGGTGGCAGAAAGAAGCGAAGAATGGTGGTCCGCTTCTTCCTGACCTGATCATTTATGCTGGCGCTTTGGTCTTCTTCTTTGGCCGAAGGACGTGAACGTGATTGGCGTCGTAAAGGGCGCTGTCACGGAATTCCTTCCCTGCTTTCAGAGCAGGTCCTACAAAGATAAGAGCTGTTCTGGTGATCTTGGAAGCTTTTGCTTTTTCGCGGATATCTGCCAGAGTTCCGTGAATGAACGCTTCATCCGGCCAGCCAACGCGATAAGCGACGATGACCGGACAGTCTTCACCATAGAGCGGTGCCAGTTTCCGGTAGATTTCGCCAAGGTTTCTGACACTCAGGTGGATTGCCAGAGTGGCACCAGAGCGACCCAGCGTTTCCAGATCCTCACCTTCAGGCATACCAGAGGACTGCATGGAGGTGCGGGTAATGATGATGCTTTGCGCGATTTCCGGAATAGTGAGTTCCGTTTTCAGCGCTGCTGCTGCGGCTGCAAAGGCAGGCACACCGGGGGTGACGTCATAGTCGATGCCCAGCTCATCCAGACGGCGCATTTGCTCTGCGGTAGCACCGTAGATGGATGGATCGCCGGAATGGACACGAGCGACATCGAGCCCCTTCTCATGGGCCTTGGCGATCTCGTCGATGATCTCCTCGAGTGTCATGGACGCTGTGTCCATGACCAAGGCGTCATCAGGTGCAGCTTCCACGATGGCAGGTGGAACCAGTGAGCCCGCGTAGAGGCAGACTTTGCATGTTTCGATAAGCCGTAGTGCCCGTACTGTAATCAGCTCGGGATCACCCGGCCCTGCTCCAATGAAATGAACCGTCATACTGCTGTCTCCGTTTCTTTCTCTGGTGCATCGATCCTTTTTGCGTAGCCGCGCGGTGTGTACACAAAGTGCAAGGACTGGCCATTGCCGCCCAGTCGGCTTTGGCTGCAGCCCACAATCACCGTGGTCAGCATGTCGACATCATCGACTTTCAGATCCTTGAGTGTGGTTGTGGTGATAACCTCGTTATCGCGCCCGATGTTTGAGCCGAGGATAACAGGGGTCTCTTCCGGACGGTGCTCCAGTAGTTTCTCACGCGCCCATGCCAGTTGGGTGCGGCGGCGCTTGGAAACCGGGTTGTAGAAGCCAATTACAAAGTCACCAATTGCTGCACCTTCCAAACGCTGCTGGATCGTCTCCCACGGGGTGAGAAGGTCAGACAGGGAGATTGCGCAGAAGTCGTGGCCCAGTGGTGCGCCGATGCGGTTGCTGAGAGCAATCATGGCAGAGATTCCAGGGGCAGAAGCTACTTCAACACGGCGGGCTGCGTCGCTAACGCCGCCGTTGTCCTGTGCGCGGTCAAGCAGTTCAAAAACCAGAGCACCCATGGCGTAGACGCCAGAGTCTCCTGAGCAAACGAGCGCTACTTTGTGGCCCTGCCCTGCCCTTTCGAGCGCAAAGCGGACGCGCTCTTCTTCTGCACCCAGCGGGAAGGCGTGACGTTGTTTGCCTCTGATGAGTGAAGAAACCAGATCGAGATAGAGGCCATAACCGACTACCTCATCGGCTTCAGCCAGCCAGCTGGAGGCTTCTGGTGTGCGCCATGCGTCTTGCCCCGGTCCAATGCCGATTACATGCAAGCGGCCTCTGGCACGGCCTATATTGCCGTGATTGACCGGCGCTGAGGCTTTTGCGATGGCAACCGTGGCGTTTGCGGTTTTCTGTTTTGGCAGGACCAGCTCACCAGCTGCACCCACACCTGCCAATGCGGAACCTTCGCTCACGCCATAACAGCCAACTTCTGCAAAAACGACGTCAGATGGGGTTTGCAGGCGCTCTTTGTGTTCGTTCAGCTCATCGGCGGTGAAAAGGCGGAAAGGTTTGTTGTGGCGGGCAGCAAGTTTGTTCATTGCCACTTCGTCGGCCTTCAGGTCGATGCTGGCAAAAGCGGCTACTGCGCCGATTGAGATGTTTGCCTGCTCCAGACTTTGTTGCAGAAGGTCATCCAGCTCCTCAAGGGAGCAGCCCCGTGAACATCCAAGGCCGACCACGTGGGTTTGCGGGTGAAACACAAGCTTGCCAGAGTGTCCGTCATAGGGCTGTTCTGTTGCAACGATATGCAAGTCCGCCTCATCAGCAAACGGCAGGCTTGCGGCTTTCAACCAGTCAGCTTGACCGGTGAGCTTTACGGACCCTCCTGCCAGCATATCGGCCATCACAGACTTGGCGTCTGACGGATTGGCGAGCGTCCAGCCCTCTGGCGGGTCATCCAACGCGACGCCAAAAGCAGTGTCGCCGGCGGTCGTGATTGCCGCATGGCCTTGCAGGGTCTCAGCGATTTTCTGCGCCAGGGCGTTTGCACCGCGATGGCCACCGAGCAAGGGAACAACGCTGGAACCATCTTCAGAAACCGCGATCACTGGCGGCTCATTGCGCTTTTCGCCCAAGACGGGTGCAAGCGCGCGAATGAGAATTCCGGCAGCACAGATGCCGATGATCGGGGTTCCGGATTGGAACAGAGAGCGAAGGTGCTCCACTGGCTCAGAGAAAGAAAGGTTATAGTCGACATTCGGCTTTGAGCCGGGTCGTGCAAAGCCATGGATCAGGCTTTCATCCAGTACTGTTGCGAGCTTTTGGGCTGTCTTCAAAGCGACCGGGCTGATCACAACGATTGCGGGTGCAACGTCCATGCCTCATCTCCCTTATATACGATTATCATTGAAAAGTAGGGTGCCGTTTCATTTGGATAGTCAACCAGCGGGGTCACCACCATTTCCGGCAGGGTCGCGCGTTCGACATACCCAGCAGCACCGAGTAATCCGAGTTTTTCCAGCAGGGCTTTCACGCGGGGCAGATGGCGCCCCACCTTCATGATGACAAAGGCATCAGACTGCTCGATCCGGTGTTGAAGCTGCTCACCCTCCAGCGGACCGGGGATGATCGTCAGCACGTCATTGCGCGCTGCCAACGGTCTGCCCAGAGCAGCGGCGCAGGCGTTGATGGAGGAGACGCCCGGGACAATCTCGCAGTTAAAGTCACCGCGCAGACGCTCATAGAGGTACATGAACGAGCCGTAGAGAAACGGATCGCCCTCACACAGAACGACGACATGCTCTCCGGCTTGCAGCTTCTTCGAGATTGTCTCTGCTGCCTGATCATAGATTTCCTTTGCCGGGAAGCGCTCGACTTTCATTGGCATTTCAATGGGAATTTCTGTTGTTCCCTCTTGAATGTACTGCGAGGCGATTTGCCGGGCGAAACTGGGCACACCTACCGCTGCGGGGTAGGCTATTGTTTTGGCGGAACAAATGAGCCGATGCGCCTTTAACGTCAAAAGCTCAGGGTCGCCCGGTCCAAGACCAACGCCATAAAGCGTGCCTGTCATGATTTTACCAAGCTCCATTGTGTTACCGGCATCATTGGACGCCACCCCGTGAGACCTCCGATTGGGTCTGCTCTGGAGATTGCGAGGCGGCTTAGCTCACCACCGTATTTCTTCCAGGCTTGTGCCAGCACCTGTTCTCCTTCCAGCGTTACCGCGTTGGCAACCAGACGGCCTCCTGATGGCAGGGCCTCAAAGCAGGTTTTGATTATCTCTGCGGACGTGAGGCCACCACCAACAAAGATCGCATCGGGTTGGGGCAAGTCATTGAGTGCTTCAGGTGCTTTGCCTTCAACCAGTTGAAGCTGCGGCGTGCCAAGAGCCGCTGCATTGCCACGGATGAACACGTGCCGCTTTTCCAAGGGTTCAATGGCGATTGCCTTGGTGTTCATGGCGGCTCGCAGCCACTCGATACCAATGGAACCACTGCCTGCACCGATGTCCCAGAGAAGCTGTCCAGGAATAGGGGCAAGTTTGGCGAGCGTAACTGCGCGCACTTCCTGCTTGGTCATCTTGCCATCATGGCGGAACGCAGAATCCGGCAGGCCGGGTGTGCGGGACAAGACTGGCGTATTCGGGATCGGTTTGGCTTCAATTGCGACGGTGTTCAGCTCAGCTGCCTCACCGGTAAACTCTTCGGCTTCGCAGACTGTCGCTTTCTCTTGTGGGCCACCTAGATGTTCCAGCACGGTCAATGGGCTTGCACCGTATCCTTCATCCGCGAGAAGGTCTGCGATTTCGCCGGGTGCAGCACCGTTTGAGGTGAGAGCGATGATGCGAGCTCCGGGGTAGAGGAAACCGCGCAAGGTATCCAGCGGGCGACCATGCAGGCTGATTGTTTCAACATGCTGCAACGGCCAGCCCAAACGGCTTGCGGCTAAAGAGAACGCCGAGAGGTGGGGTATGACCTCAATCTCCTCGGCGCTGAACTGGCGGTGGAGCGTTGCGCCTATGCCAAACCATTGTGGGTCACCTGTGGCCAGCACAACGGTGTTCTGGCCGCGGTTTGATGCCAGCTCTTCAATGCCTTTTGAAAACGGAGAAGGCCATGCTTTCAGTTCGCAGTTGATACTGACCGAGCTACCCTGCAGAAGCTCCATATGTCGGGCTCCGCCGTAAATCAGCGAAGCAGCTTGCAGGGTCGTTCTCGCAGTTTCAGACAAGCCGCTCCAGCCATCTTCACCAATGCCAATGATGGTGAGCCATGGTGCTGTTTGACTGCTCATTTGGCTTCCTCCCACACCTTCTCTTCCGGCAGACCTGCGGCCATGGCGTTGACTGCGGCAGCTGCGATTGCAGAGCCGCCTCTGCGCCCCAGAAGTGTTAGAAACGGAATACCCAGCGAACTTTCTGCCAGCGCCTGCTTGGATTCAGCTGCACCGACGAAGCCAACGGGGAAACCAAGGATGACGGCAGGCTTGGGTGCTCCGTTTGCCACCATCTCCAGAAGGTGAAACAGCGCGGTTGGTGCATTGCCAATAGCGACCACGGCACCGTCCAGATGTGGCTTCCAGAGTTCAACGGCTGCAGCAGATCTGGTTGTGCCAAGTTGCTTTGCAAGCTCGGGCACTTCTGGCTGGTTTAACGTGCAGATAACCTGATTATCCGCAGGCAGGTATTTGCGGATGATGCCGTGGGCAACCATCTCCACATCGGTGAGGACCGGCGCACCGCTGCGCAGAGCTGAGCCTGCTTTTGCAACAGCATCTGCCGAAAACGCCAAGTCCTGCGGAATGTCGGTCATCCCACAGGAATGGATCAGGCGAATTGCAACGGGCCGCAGGGTCTCCGGCAGGCTCTCCAGATCAGCCTCGCTCCGTACGATCGAAAAGGACTGCCGATAGATTTCGGCAGGGTCCTTAATGTACTCGTAAGGTGCCAGAACCTCTTCATTCATGTTCCGACCCATTCTCAGGCACTATCCTTCAGCATGGACTTGGGTCCAAGCGGGTGGTCTGCATGCGGATACGGGTGATGATGGTGATCATGCCCGTGGTCATCGCCATGATGATGGTGATGTCCGTGTCCATGACTGTGGTCGTGTGAGTGACCATGTGAGTGACCATGTGAGTGATCGTGGGCGTCGGCCCCTTTGCTGTCGCACTCACCTGTACAGGTTACATCACACAGTTTGCACTCGGCCTCGTCGCCCAAGCCTTCCACGTGGTGGTGGTGACTTTCCTGTGGCAGGCCGATTTCGGCTTCAAACCCAAGAACCTGCTCTCTGTACTTGCAGAGCTGGCAGTTCATGTTGTTTGACCCTTCAAGGATCTCTGTGACACGCTCTATCATGGTGTCGATGACCTTTGGATGGTCATTGAGATAGCCAGCTTTGATGAACTCCACATCCGGATGGCGCGCGGCAACTTCATCGGTGAAGTTGTAGATGCGCTGGACCAAAACGCCGGTGAACAGGAAGTACGGGAAGACGATGATCCGCTTGTATCCGAGCTTGACCGCATGCTCCAAACCCGGTTCCACGAGCGGGAACGTCACGCCGGAATAGCAGGTCTCCGCCCAGCCAAAGCCAAAGCCTTCCCAAAGCATACGGGTGATTTTCGCAACGTTGGAGTTAGCATCCGGATCTGACGCACCACGGCCCACGACCATGAGCAGGGTTTCTTCCGGTTTGACATCACCGCCAGCAGCGTCGATGGCTTCCTGAATGCGCGCACCTGCGGCTTGCACCATGCGGGTATCAACGGCAAGTTCGCGGCCATACTCGATAGACACTTCTGGGTGCTTGACCTGATAGGTGTTCAGCACGGACGGAATATCGTTCTTCGCGTGGCCGGCTGCGAACAGCATACCCGGTACCGCAAGAATACGTGTGCAGCCTTGCTCGCGCAGGTTATCCAGACCGGAGTGGATGACCGGATTTGCGAACTCAAGGTAGCCGTAGTCCACGGGCAGATCCGGGAACCTTTCACGAATGCCTTCTGCAAGGCGGGCAAATTCGCCAACTGCACCTTTGTTTCGGCTGCCGTGACCACAGATCATGACGCCGAGTTTTTCTTCTGTTTTTTTTGTCATTATGCTGGCTCTGCTTCTGCGTTTCCTGAGGCCGGAGTACCATCACTCGCGGCGTTTTCCGGTGTGCTCTCGTCAGCAGTTTCGGATCGTTTTCTTGCTTTCGCGGCCAGGCCAGCGATAACCGCAGCGCCGGCGATGGCTGCTACGCCAATCCAGTGGCTGTGGCCAGCCAGCTCACCCAGATGACCGGCATGAGCAAAGGCAGCGGACGAGGAAAGACCCATCACGCCTGCCAGAAGTACGGGCTTCAAAAAATAAGACATATTCTATCTCCAACATGCAGCCATGCCCCTTGCCAAGGACAAAGGAGGGACATTCGCTGTCATTTAAGGAGACGTCGCAAAGACAATAGATTGACCGACGAAACAGAACATCAGCCGCACACCAAAGGCACGCAGCTTTACACATTATTTCGCCAGACAGCTTCGATTCTGGTCCCCGATGTGGGTCAACCGCCCCCGAAATCCATTTCAGTCCGTCACGGGACGCCGTCCATAGTTTTACGGTTTGCAAGCTAGATGGCACCTATGGAGATAGCAAGACGATAATTTGCGCAAATGGTCGATACCAGAGGTTTTCTTAGGTGAAAAAAGGGAGAGTTTGATCGAAATGTTTGACTTAGGCGTGCATCTGTCATTGCTATTGTAGTTGGGCCTCAGCCTGTATCAGAGGTCATTTTGTGGAGAATGCGTTATGAAAAAAGAGCTTGTGCTCACCGTCGTTGCCGATGACCGTCCGGGTCTGGTTGGCGATATCTCCAAGGTTGTTGCTGATCACAAAGCAAACTGGATAGATAGTTCTCTCTCGCGTCTGGGTGGCCAGTTCGCGGGGATTGTTCGTGTGCACGTTGAAACAACACGCGCCGAAGACCTTTCGACAGCTCTCACCAAACTCGATTCCATCGGGCTGACCATTGGCATTCATGAACTCGACACAGGTGAGGCTCCTGCAGGGGCGCTTGCGCTTCTTCATATTCTTGGACAAGACCAGCCGGGTATGATCTCGCGCGTCTCCAGCGTGCTGGCTGATCTTCATGTGAGCATTGAGACACTGGAATCACTGGTTGAACCGGGTTCCATGAGCGGTGATCTGATGTTCCGCGCCAATGCCCGTATTGTTATTCCGCCGCATATGTCACCGGCGGACGTCTCTGAGGCTCTGGAAGCGATTGCTACGGACCTGATGATTGATGTTGAACTGAATGAGGCAGCAATCGTTGAAGACTGATCTCATTGGCGCATCACGTTGTGCTCAGATCTATCCCGGGTATTTCTGTATTTTCCCTCGATCCCTCTGGGGATCTGAGTTAGGTATGACTGTTTGATACAATTCCTAGGGAAGACCTGATGCAAGAAACTGTTCGGAAGATTACAGCGCTTCGCGGCCATGTATTCCAATTTAGCGGCGATCCGTTCTGTGATCATCCGGCAGAGGCTCTGACAGACTGGCCTGACGGGCTGGTCGTCACAGAAGACGGTAAGATCACTGCGGTAGGTGATGCGAGCGAGCTGCTGGCGACGTTGCCTGAGCATGCTGTTATTCATGATCATCGCGGTAAGTTTATTCTTCCGGGCTTTGTTGACTGTCACGTCCACTACCCTCAGACAGAGGTTATCGCCTCTTATGGTGCGCAGCTTATTGAATGGCTGAATACCTACACCTTCCCCGCTGAAGCCAAATTTGGCGATCTGGACTACGCACGCCGCGCTGCTGATGTTTACCTTCAGCAGAGCTTTGCAAATGGCATTACGAGCGCCTCGGTCTACTGCACCATCCACCCTGAATCCGTTGATGCTTTGTTTGAGCAGGCGTCCCGCTACAATATGCGGATTGCCGCCGGTAAAGTGATGATGGATCGCAATGCGCCAGCCAACCTGCTGGATACGCCGCAAACCGGTTATGACCAGTCCAAGGCGTTGCTGGAGAAATGGCATGGTCGGGGCCGTGCGCTTTACTCCATTACCCCGCGCTTTGCTCCCACTTCCACACCGGAACAAATGGAAGCAACGGGTGCACTTTGGAAAGAGCACCCGGAGGCTTTGCTGCAAACGCATACTTCGGAGAACCGGCAGGAGTTGGAGTGGGTTGGTGAACTTTATCCTGAGCATCCTGATTATGTCGGCGTCTACGAGCATTATGGGTTGTTAGGTAAAGGCTGTGTGCTCGGCCACGGTATCTATCTGAATGACCGCGAAAAAGCCCTTCTTCATGAGACCGGGACTTCTATTGCCCACTGCCCGACCTCGAACACCTTTATCGGGTCTGGCCTGTTTGATGTGAGAGGCGCGCATTTTACCCACCAGCCAATCCGGGTCGGGCTGGCGACCGATGTGGGGGGCGGCTCAAGTTTTTCCATGCTGACCACCATGCGAACAGCCTATGAGGTCGCGCAATTGCAAGGCTATTCGCTGCATCCGGTTCAGGCTTATTATCTGGCAACAGTCGGTTCCGCAAAGTCACTCTATCAGGACGACCGGATCGGCAACATCAAGGTTGGTATGGAGGCGGACTTTGCTGTGATTGATCCGCTCTCGACACCGCTTATTCGTCATCGGATGGCCTATGCCAATAACGTGATCGAGCAACTATTTATTCAGATGATCCTTGGAGATGACCGAGCGATTGCAGCGACCTATGTGGATGGTAAGCGGGTTTATTCGCAAGTCAACTAAGCGATGAAACAGAGGCTGACCGTGTGGTCAGCCTTGATACTCAGTGTCCTCTACAATGTCGCCCGTTCCGAAATATAGATAAGAGCACCAGCAGCATATCAGTGAGATCACGGCGGCAGTTCCAAACACAAGTTCGTAGCTCATTGTGAAGATGAAGATTGAACTGGATATGGACATGCCGACTGTTCCACCCAGCATCTGGCAGGTGATCATTACGCCGCTCGCTTGCCCCTTCTTTGCTGTCTGCACGGAGTCCAAAGCCGATTTCATAGCTGGCAGGAACAGCAGAGGCAGAGACGCGCCAAATGCCAGAAGTGCCGGAAACAGCAACCAATAGCTGTCTTTTGATATGAAGACTGTGATCCAAAGCAGTGAGCCGGACATGATCAACAGGCCCCACATATTTGGGACGCGCACCCCAAATCTATCGATACAGAATCCGCCCAGTCCTGCTGTCGCTACGTTCATCGTAACAGCAGCCATCAGTGCCAAACCTGCAATGAAAGGGGCAAAGCCAAGGGTTTCCTGAAAATAAAGAGCTCCAAAAATGAACATGACGATCTTGACGTACTGCGCCTGAAAAACCACGAAGGCCGCCGATGTAAAGGAAGGTGCCTCGAACAAGCCCACGTCGATCAGCGGTGCTCTTCTGCGCAGTTCATTCCAAATGAACATTGCAAGGCCTCCTAACCCCAAAATAAAGGAGAGAATGACATCGCTTGATGTCCATCCCCAATCGGGTGCTTGCATGATGGCCAAAACGAAAAAGAAAAGCCCGACAAGCAGGAAGGTGACGCCCATCCAGTCGAATGAGTCCTTCGAGATATCCTGATCCTGTCCGTAGGCAACTGGTCCTCTTAATGGCGCAAACGCAATCACCAAGCAGACAACGACGACAAAGGGTGGGTTGATCCAGAAGATCCAGTGCCACGAGAAATAACTCGTGAGGTAACCGCTGACCAATGGCCCAAGGGACATAAAAACGGTTGCAACCGAGCCGTAGATGCCAAGTGCGAATCCTCTGACTTTCGGTGGAAATATTCGTGAGATAACGACAACCGGGAGCGGAAACATGATTGCTGCGCCGATGCCCTGAACCACGCGGGCAGCAATGAGGAATTCTCCGGTGGGCGCAAAACCGCAGGCGAGTGATGCAAGGCCGAAGATGCTCATTCCCAAAATGATGAGATAGTTGATGTTTACCCAATCCGCCATCTTGCCGCCAAACGCGACCAGAGCTGCAAACATCAGAAGGTATGAGTTTACCACCCAATGGGACTGGGTGAGCGTCATCCCAAATTCCTGGGTGATCGTTGGCAGAGCCAGACTGACAACGGTTTCGTCAAGCAGTGCCAAACCGAGAATGAAACTCACTGCACTCAAGATCATCCACCTATGAACGGGTGATGGAAGAAGATCCTCATTTGTGGGATTTTGAGGCGGATGCGCCATTGGATGCTAACTTCTCTTAGGCCAACGCGGTCACGTCAGCCGACTTCAAGAGGTTACAGCTATCACATGGTGAGGAAAGCGCTTAAGGGCGCGCTTTCGTATAGGCTTAAATTAGAGCAAAGGCTCAGGTGATAATTTTATAAAACACCCGAGCCTCAGCTATTGTTCTAGTCGGCGTTTATTCGCCCAATGCAACGCCTTCGCGGCGTGGGTCAACACCACCTTGCAGACCGTTATCGGTGATCACAATTCCATGAAGACCGGAGTTGAGATCGCGGATGTTGGTTTTGTACCCCATTGCTTCAAGCGCTGGCTGCAGTTGTTCCGCTGCGGTTCCTGCTTCAAGGTCATAGGTGCCAAAGCGGTTGACCAGATGCGGCATGTCGATGGCATCCTGAATGTTCATGCCCCAGTCCAGATTGGCAACCAGCGTTGACAATACATATCCGATGATGCGGCTACCACCGGGAGAACCAACAACAACAAATGGCTTGTCGTCCTGCATGACAATTGTTGGTGCCATGGAAGAGCGTGGACGCTTGCCCGGTTCAACACGGTTGGCAATAGGCACACCATTGCTATGTGTACGGAAGGAGAAGTCCGTCAACTCGTTGTTGAGCAGAAAGCCGTTAGTCATCAGGCGAGAGCCGAAGCCGTTTTCGATGGTGGTTGTCATGGAAACAGCATTGCCGTTCGCATCCACAATCGAGAAGTGGCTGGTGGATGGCAGCTCAATGCTTTCATCATCAGCCAGCAACATGGCGTGATCCCATGTTGGATTACCCGGCACGACCTGTTCTGCAGATAGGGCTTTGTCGGTGTCCAGAAGCTTTGCACGATCTTTCAGATAGGCCGGATCAACAAGGCCCTTAGTTGGCATTGGGACATAATCACTGTCAGCCATATACCGACCACGATCGGCAAAGGCGAGACGGGATGCGTCGCCAATCAGGCGCCATGCATTCGGATCGCCAGCATCCATTGACGGCAGGTCATAGTTTTCCAACTGGCCAAGAGCCTGTCCCACGGTCAGAGCACCAGAAGATGGTGGGCCCATTCCACAGACCTCATAGACACGATATTGTGCACAAACCGCCGGACGCTCTTGGACATCGTAGTTTGCAAGGTCTTCTAGAGCCAGCTTACCGGGATTGCCCACAGCAGACTGAACGGTCTCAACGATGGACTGTGCAATGTCACCAGTATAGAACGCGTCAGCGCCATTTTGGGAGATTGCTGTCAATGTCGCCGCATATTCAGGGTTCTTGAGCAGGGCTCCGACTTGTAGTGGTGTACCGCCCGGCAGGAAGTAGTTCTTGGTTGCCTCAAAGCGAGAAAGGCGTTCGCTATCGTTAGTGATCAGAGTGTTCAGGCGCTCAGAGACTTCAAAGCCCTCTGTTGCCAGCTTGATGGCTGGTGCGACCAGATCTTCCCATGGCAGCGAGCCCAGCTTTGTGTGGGTATCATACAACAGCCTGACCGTACCGGGCGTTCCAACAGAAAGGCCGCCGACAACTGCATCATAGAAACGCAACGGCTCGCCATTTGCGTCCTGAAACAGTTCGGGCGTTGCAGCTTCAGGGGCGGTTTCACGGCCGTCAAACGTGGTCAGCTTGCCTGCTTCGGCGTCATAATACACGAGGAAGGCACCGCCGCCGATCCCGGAGGATTGAGGTTCAACCAACCCCAATACAAGCTGCACAGCAACCATTGCATCAATGGCATTGCCGCCTGCTTTCAAAACATCAAAACCCGCTTGCGATGCATATGGGTTTGCGGCAACCACCATAAAGTCCTGTGTGGTTACCATTTGCTTGTCGGAGACACCGCTTGCCATTTCCGGGGCGACACTGTCCGCAGCTTCCTGCGCCTGAACAGGCAAAGCAAGCCCCGCTGCCAACACTGCAGAGACCCATAGTTTTTTCATTATTTTCCCTCCTCAAGCGGGCAAATGCCCGCTAATTAAACAAGTTCTTCAAACTCAATTTTCTTCTTTACTGCAAAATCCAAAATTCCACGCACGTGTTCTGCGGTGCTATCAAAGACAGGGGCTGAAATATCCTCCTGCCCCACCAGCAGTCCGAGCTCTGTCGAAGCCAGAATGACACTATCTGCCCCCTGATCCTGTGCTTTTCTGACAACCTGCAGGAGTGCGCGGCGAGAATCTTCATTGATTTGCCCGCGACACAATTCATTGTAAGCAATATCATGGACGACGGCCTGACCTCCACGGTCCGGGATCATCGGCGAAAGCCCATAGTCTTCCTGCAGCCGTTTGATATAAAAACCCTGTTCCATGATGTAACGCGTTGCGAGCAAAAGCGGTTTGCTGCGCTTGGCCTGCTGAACGGCATTTGCCGTTGTGTCAGCTATGTGAATGAATGGGATTTTCACGCCGTCCTGAATGCAGGAGGCAACCATGTGCATTGTGTTGGAACAGACCACGATGCAGTCGGCACCGGCACTTTCCAGCTTCCGGGCGGCCTGCTTCAGAACACGGGCAGCTTCCTCCCACTCACCGCGTGCGATAAGCAGCTCGATCCGAGAGAAGTTGAAAGACCACAATATGAGCTCAGCGGAGTGTAGTCCGCCGAGCCGCACACGTGACTGCTGATTAAGCAGTCTGTAATAGGTGGCAGTGCTCTCCCAGCTCATTCCCCCTAATAAGCCAATTGTTTTCATAGTTTCCTCAACGTAGGACACTCATTATTGGAACTATGTTGGCAAATTGTACAGGGTTAGAGAAGGGGGTTTTTTGTGCACTGAGGCCAAAAGCCTAGAATCAAGGCACTCTACAGGTGATATCTTCACCGGCCTGAGCTTCACAGCAGGTCCATTCAGTGTAATCATCCAGACATGCCTCGCCCCCTATAGAGCGACGGTTGCAAAGTTTATTCGTCTGGAAGGTATAGCGATCATCTCGCGCTATATCAGTAAAACGATAAATCTGGCCATTGGGAGCGTCCGGTCCGATTGTGACCTGAACTTCGCAAACTTTCATACCATTCCCTTCCAGAGTGATTGAGGTCGCATTGGCTTTCTCACCTAGTGCCAACACAAGGAAAAGAGCCGAAAATACGAAGAAAGCAAACCAGAGGGGACGCTTCAAACAGAGGGCCATTGTCTTTACCTTTAGCTTTTGTTTTATTAAAATCGAATTTGACTTCACTATCCAATTTCAAAATCAATGTAGCTGGCCCGAGTAAACTTTGGCCCTAAAGGGAACGGCGTATTTTTATAAGATTAAGCTGAAGCAGCTCATGATTAATCTACTTCCACTTGGTCATGCTCAAGCCCGGATCAATTCCCAGTGTATTAATGCCACGGGCCGCTATTTCTTTAATCAGATCCTCCTTGCTTTGCATTTCTGCATAAAATGGAGGCACTGGCGGCGTTATGATTCCTCCCATCCGCGTTACTTTGAGCATGGCCTCCAGATGGCCTTCGTGAAGTGGCGTTTCGCGCGGAACGAGCACAAGTTTACGGCGCTCCTTAATAATAACGTCAGCAGCGCGCGTGAGCAGGTTATCAGAGAACGAATAGGCGACACCTGAAAGGGTTCGTATGGAGCATGGTGTGATGATCATGCCATCTGTGTGAAACGAACCGCTGGCGATTGCCGCTGTCATTTCATCTGGCCCATAGGTGACGGAGGCCAAATCTTTCAGCTGCTCAATGCCGTTCTCTCCGAGCTCATGTTGAACAGGGGCAACCGCCCCTTTTGAATGCACAAAATGCGTTTCAATACCCAACGCCTTCAGTATCTCAAGCGTTTTCAGCGCAAGCTGCCCACCCGATGCTCCTGATACTCCAACAATGATGCGCTTTGTCATACAGCCTACTCACTTCCCTCAGTCGATTTCTTCGGTTCGGGAGCGCTAGTAACATCCTTTGGGTGGTCCTGACCCTGTTTTTTTGGGAGCCCACCGGGGAAAAGTTCGTCCCAACGATCTTCCACTTGTTTGGTCATTTCTTCGGGCATACGCATGACTTCCGGCCAGTCGGTGCGTGTTTCAGACCCGATTTTTGTGGTGGCGTCGATGCCCAGTTTGCCGCCTAGTCCTTCCATGCCGGACGCGAAGTCAAGCGTATCAACTGGTGTGCGATCCAGAACAACGAGATCACGGGACGGGTCCATACGCGTTGCAACAGCCCACATCACATCGCTCCAGCTTCTGCAGTCGATGTCTTCATCAACGGTGATGATCAACTTGGTCATGGTGAATTGGGGCAACAACGACCACATGCCCATCATCACGCGGCGGGCCTGACCAGGGTAGCTCTTTTTGATCTTCAGAACCGCAATCCGGTAGGAGCATGCCTCTGGCGGTAGCCACAGATCGACGACCTCCGGGATTTGCTGCTTCAGGAGCGGCAGGAAAACATCGTTCATGGTTTCGGACAGGACTGCTGGTTCGTCTGGCGCTCTGCCGGTGAAGGTGCTCATGTAGACTGGGTCCTTACGGGCACGGATACCCGATACTTTGAAGACTGGGAACTGGTCTGGGTCGTTGTAATAGCCGGTGTGATCGCCAAACGGGCCTTCTTCTGCGGTTTCTGTTGGCTCTGCGAAGCCCTCCAGAACGATCTCCGAAGAGGCTGGCACATGCAGGTCGATGTGTTTGCAGGGGACCAGCTCAGGCCGACCTCCTGACAGGACGCCGGCAATCATCAGTTCGCTAACATCGGAGGGCGTTGGGATGACGGCGGACAGGGTTGTTGCAGGGTCCGCACCAATGACAACAGCCACTGGCATACGCTCCCCACGGGCCTGCCAGAGGCGGTGATGGGCGGCTCCGCCGCGCATGGCCAGCCAGCGCAGGATCGCCTTGTCTTTGCCGATGACCTGAGCACGGTAAATGCCGAGGTTGTACTGGGAGGGATCATCTTTTCCCGGTGGGCGAGTGATGACGATGCCCCATGTGATTAAGGGACCGGCATCGTTTGGCCAGCACATCTGGACCGGAAGCTGTTCCAGATCAACGGGCATATCTATCAGGGAGGAGGACCGCAGGCGTTTGGGGCGTGCTACCCAAGCCGCCTTGGCGACGGGCAAGGCATCAATAAAGCCTTTCAGGCCCTTTGGTGGCTGCGGAGAGCGAAGATAGGCAAGCAGTTCTCCCAAGGCTGGAAGCTCATCAGGTGCGCAGCCAAGCCCAAGAGCCACACGTTCGCGGGTTCCAAATACGTTTGTGACGAGCGGCATGCTGCTGCGTGTGCCTGAGCAAGTGATGGCATTATCGAATTGCAGAACCGGACCGCCCTGCTCTATCACCTGACGGTGGATTTCTGTTGCTTCAAACTGAGCAGAAACTGGCGCCTTTACTCTCACGAGCTCTTGCTGAGCATCCAAAACATTGAGGAAGCCAGAGAGTGTCTCAAACTTCTTTTCCGTACGCCAATACATTCCATATCCAGATTACTGGGCAAACTTGGGATCGGTTCGCCGGGTTAACACACATTTGAAGGGTGTTGTCGCTCTGGTCCTTGACCTCCATCAATGATGAGTTCCGCTAGGCTTAATAGGAGAGGATACTGATCAGTGGAGATTAAAGTATGTTCTTTAAACCGGACCGAGGCCTGTTTCCTCCTGCCCTGCAAAAAGCTCTCGGCATATTGCCGGTTCCTCCGCTTGGCTTTGCTCTGACCCGTGCTGTGCGTCGGCTTGCGCGGACCCGGCCAGACTTGTTTGACCGTCTGGACACCTACAAACGCACGCATTTCATTATCGACCCGGTGGACATCGCACATGTCTTCCGCCTGATCCCGAATGGGGAGCATGCAACTGTGGAATTGTTCAAGCGGAAAGATGCACCGGAAGGTGCTGCGCGCATTTCCGGACCGCTTATTGTTCTGCTTGGGCTGGTGGATGGCACCTATGACGGTGATGCGGTGTTCTTTACGCGCGATCTGGTGATCGAAGGCGATACGGATGCTGTACTTGCCCTTCGCAACACGATGGAAGAAGCCGACCTCTCACCTGCTGAGTTTCTGGGCTTCAATGGTCGCCCACGCGAGGTCGTGGATGGAGCAACCAACAAGACATTAGGTCATTTGCGCCGACTACTCGACGCACCAACTGCCACTTCCTGATTACCGCTGCAGGGTAATAGCTCCCTGCGCGAACCAAGTGGTTCTCTCTGTTATTTTCTGGAAGGTGTTTTATGCTTGGACAGCGCAACGATAACAATCCGTCGCTGGAACTTGTTTGCCCAGCCGGTACACCAGCTGCTCTAAAAGCCGCCGCAGAAGCGGGCGCTCACAGCATTTACTGCGGTCTGCGCAACGAAACCAACGCACGTAACTTCCCCGGCCTGAACTTCTCTGAAAAAGAGCTGAATGCCGGTGTTCGCCTTGCGCATAAGCACGGCTCGCACGTTCTTGTTGCTGTGAACACGTTTGCACGGGCTGGCGATACGCACATCTGGAAGCGGGCGGTGGATGCTGTTGTTCGCTCCGGTGCTGATGCGATCATTGCTGCAGACATTGCGGTGCTTGATTATGCAAAAGAGAAACATCCGGACCTGCGTTTGCACCTGTCTGTGCAAGCTGCAGCTGCGACACCTGAGTCCATCAGCTTTTATCAGGAGACCTTCGGCGTCCAGCGCGTGGTGTTGCCGCGTGTCATGTCCGTTGAGGAAATCGTCAAGCTCAATAAAGAGGTTACGGTTGAGACTGAAGTCTTCGTCTTTGGCGGTCTTTGTGTGATGACTGAAGGGCGCTGCGCTCTGTCTTCTTATGCAACAGGCAAGTCTCCGAACCTGACTGGCGTCTGCTCGCCTCCCGGTGATGTTTCTTACGACGAAGATGGGAGCAATCTGTATGCCCGTCTTGGTGGCTTTACGATTGATGGCTTTGGGGAAGGTGAAACTGCCGGATATCCGACGCTTTGTAAGGGACGCTTTAAGGCAGAAGGCGAAACCTCCTACCTGTTTGAAGACCCTGTCAGCCTGAACGCTGCAAGCTTGTTGCCGCGCCTCCAAAAAGCAGGCGTCACCGCCGTTAAGATTGAAGGTCGCCAACGCGGCAAAGCCTACATTTCGCAGGTCGTGAAAGCCTTCCGCGCTGCTGTTGATGCCATGGATGCAGGCGGCAACGCAGAAGAAGAAGTTTCGGCCATGTTGAGCGCGATGATCGAAGGTGGGCGTGAAACCACCGGCGCTTATAAAAAGATCTGGAGATAAGGACCAATCATGAGCAAGATCGAACTTTCCATTGGTCCAAACTTCTTCAACTGGTCCAACGAAAAACTCGTCGACTTTTATGCACGGATTGCTGATGAAGCGCCGGTTGAGCGCGTCTACATTGGCGAAGTAATCTGCGGTAAGCGGATGCCGTTCAATGACAAGGTGTGGCCTGAGATTTACGAGCGTCTCACCAATGCTGGTAAGACCGTTGTGTTCTCGACCATCGCGCTGCCGGTGACCGTTCGCGATCGCAAATCCATCAATGCTCTGTCAGCAGATTGCGAGCTGGTTGAGGCCAATGATATCGCGAGTGTTTATAAGCGTTCTGGCCAGCCGTTCGTTGGTGGGCCATTCCTCAACATCTACAATGAACAGACAGCAAAGGTTCTCATGAACCTGGGCATGGAAACCTTCTGCCCGCCTGTTGAATTGCCGATGAAATCTGTGGAAGCGATTGCACAAGCACTTCCGGATCTAACCATCGAGGTGTTCGCATTTGGTCGTCTGCCGTTGGCCGTTTCTGGCCGCTGCTACCATGCACGTGCTCACAAGCTGCATAAGGACAATTGCCAGTTCATTTGTGACCGCGATCTTGACGGCATGGACGTTACGACATTGGATGACCAGAACTTCCTTTCAGCGAATGGCATTCAGACACTGTCACACAGCGTTCAGGCAATTACTCTTGGACGTGACGAGCTGCTGACCAAGGGCATTGGCCGGTTACGCCTGTCGCCGCACAATATCGATATGATTACGATTGCGGAGATCTATCGTGACCTTGTGGACGGGAAGATCGAGAGCGCGGAAGCTGAAGCACGCTTGCAGGCTCAGCCTTTGCCGGGGGCTTTGGCAAACGGGTATGTCACCGGCAAACCAGGGCATCTGTGGCAAGCTGACTAGGAAATAAGATTAAGCAAAAGGCGGGACTTGGGTCCCGCTTTTATTTTGCCGGTACCATACCTTCTATCAAATCAAAAATCATATCGCAGATTTGCTGTAGGGCCACCGCACGTGAGCGCTTGTGAAACTCTGTTGCTTCTGCTGCTTTTCCCGCCTTGATCAGTTTCAGCAGTTCCCAATGGTCCTGAGCTGAGTTCGCGGGCGCTCCATGGGTTTTCAAAAGCAGGTTTCGTGCCCGCTGAGACCGGTCCCACAGTGGCTGAAAGACGGTCCCCATGTGCACGTTGCCGCTGAACTTGATGATATCCTCATGGAACTTGGTATCGGCAGAGGCCCAAACACTCGGATCGCTGCGTTCCAGTGCCTCTTCCATCAAGGTGATCGACTCCCCAAGTGTATGGGCCTGAGGTGCATTGATTGGCATTTCAGTAAGCTTACGAATTGCCAGCCCTTCAATAACTTCGAGAACTTCGTAGATCTCCGTGATGTCACCCACTGTAATCGGAAGAACGCGCATGCCTTGACGGGAGCGCATGACTACGAGCCCATCCTTTTGCAGCATCAGCATGGCCTCGCGCACAGGCGTACGGCTCATTTCAAGCTGGGTCGCCGCTTCCTGTTCAAGGACCTGTGTCCCCGGGCCAAGCCGGTTCTCAAGGATCGCTTGTTTCAGTTTGTTATAGGCGATGGAGACGTTGGACGTGGAAGACGGCATTTCCAAAATTCAAGTTGGAGCAATGATCGTTTTTTCTAGCATCCGCTCTGCACATTGTCGATATTTCAGCAGGATGATAATAAACTTCCATGCACACATAAAATCTATTTTACTTAGAGAACCTGTGGGGTTTTGATATTTCCACTAGGCAATATTGATAAGTTTTGGCCGCCTATCATCATCGTAGATTACCCCTGCCAATAGATGATTGCGTAGTACAGGAACAGATATCGGGCGACCTTGCCGATTGAAACCAGCACCAGAAAGTTCACAAACTTCATCCGCAATGTACCTGCAATCACGGTAAGTGGGTCCCCAATAATCGGCACCCAGGCGAACAACATGGAGATTTGCCCGTAGCGCTTGAACCAGCGCGTGGCTTTTTTGTAATGGTGCTCTTTGATCGGAAACCACGGGCGGTCTTTGTAATGAGAGAGAAAGCGCCCGCAATACCAATTGAAGACTGAGCCTGCGATGTTGCCCAGCGAGGCAGCTACAATCAAAATAACCGGGTTCCAACCGCCAACCAGTAGCAGAGCGCTGAGGGCTGCTTCTGATGACCCGGGAGCTAAGGTGGCTGTCAGAAATGAGAATGCAAAAAGGCCACCATAAACACCAAGAGCCACAAGCATCTTAAGTAAAACTCCAAATCACTTGATTACTAATATTTCACAGTGTCTTGAGCACTTCCCGCGTGCAGACTATCAATGGGCTCTATTCGAAGATAATGAATTCGGAAATAAGTCATTTCAATTAATTCCGGAGGACATCATGGATAAGCAACAGAAAATAACTGTCGTCAACATGCATGCGGGCGGTGAACCACTTCGAATTGTCCGAAGCGGCTATCCGGAGATCCCTGGTAAGAGCATTATGGAGAAGCGCCGTTATGCTCGTGAGAATCTAGATCACCTCCGGCATTTTCTAATGTTTGAACCGCGGGGACATGTTGGCATGTACGGCGCGGTTCTGGTTGAAGCATCCCATCCAAATGCGCATTTTGGTGTGCTCTTCATGCATAACGAAGGCTACAGCACTATGTGCGGTCATGCGATACTTGCTCTGGGTCGGTATGCGATTGATCATGGTTTGGTGGAAGCGATCGAACCAATAACTGAAGTGCGCATTGAATGCCCTTGCGGTTTGGTGGTTGCTTCGGTTCAAGTTAAGGATGGCGTGACCGGTGCAGTTTCTTTTCATGCCGTACCAGCCTTCCTACACTCACGTGATGTGACCGTGGAGGTAAACGGAATCGGTGAGCTGTCCGTTGATGTGGCCTATGGCGGTGCATTCTATGGTGTGGTGCCGGCGTATATGTTTGGATTGAATGTTCAGAAGTCGCGGACACGGTATCTTATTGATGCGGCCAATGCTGTGAGTGATGCCATCCGATCCGTTGTCACCCTTCAGCATCCTGATGATCCGGACCTTGCTTTTTTGTACGGCACCATGCTGACCGACGGAAATGATACTTACAGCACTGATCCAACCGCCAATGTCTTTGTGTTTGCCGACAGTCAGGTGGACCGTAGTCCGACGGGTTCCGGGATAGCAGCGCGGATTGCGGCGCAAGCTGCGAGAGGTCTGATCAGCAAAGGGCAGAAACGCCGCTTTGAGAGCCTGATTGGAACCAGCTTTGAGGGCACTTATCTCGAGGACACAAAATGCGGCGAGCATGATGCAATCATCGCGAAAGTGGAAGGCAAAGCCCACTACAGCGGTGTAGCCTCGTTCTGGCGGGAAGGTGATGATCCGGTCAAAGACGGTTTCTTGCTGAGATAACCTGCTGTAGTGTTTCAGTTTCAATCTGGAAAGGTCGGCAATGGTCGTTGATCCGAAGAGTTTTCTGAGTGACCTGTTTCAGGCAGCCATTGAGCGGGCGCAACCTGAAAAGTGCATCCCGCAGTATCTGCCCGAGGCTCCCAAAGGGCGGCTCATTGTTGTTGGGGCAGGCAAAGCCTCGGCAGCCATGGCGCGGGCGGTGGAGGAGCACTGGGAGGGAGAGCTTAGCGGCCTTGTGATTACCCGTTACGGCTACAGGGTTGCTTGCAAAACCATCGAGATTGTTGAGGCGGCGCATCCGGTTCCTGATGAGGCCGGTTTGGCCGGTGCGCAACGTATGCTGGAACTTGTCTCGGGTCTTTCAGAACACGACACGGTTCTCTGCCTTATCTCCGGTGGTGGCTCTTCCCTTTTGCCTTTGCCGTTTGAAGGGCTTTCCTTGCAGGACAAGCAGACGCTCAACAAAATGCTGCTGCGTTGCGGGGCGACCATAAGCGAAATGAACTGCGTGCGCCGTCACCTATCTCAGATTAAAGGCGGGCGACTGGCAGCTGCGTGTTATCCAGCCAAGGTCGTGAACCTCCTGATCTCAGACGTTCCCGGTGATGACCCGATCAACATTGCCTCCGGACCAACCGTTGCTGATCCAACCACCTGTGCGGATGCTCTGGCGATTGTTCAGCGCTATAAGATCCAGCTGCCGACACGGGCTTTGGAGATCCTTGAAACAGGCGAAGGCGAGACACCTGATGCGAGCGACCCACGTCTTGCGAATGTGGAAACACACATGGTCGCAACGCCGCAACTGGCTTTGGAAGCTGCTGCCGCGCTTGCAGAGGAACAAGGCATTCCGGCTCACATTCTTGGTGACAGCATTGAAGGTGAAGCTTCTGATGTGGGTGTAGTGATGGCTGGGATTGCGCGGCAGGTTACCTCGCACGGTCAGCCTTTCAGTGCGCCTTGCCTGCTGCTTTCGGGCGGCGAAACCACGGTGACGATCAACGGCAGAGGTCGCGGCGGGCGGAACGTGGAGTTCCTGCTTTCGCTGGCGGTCGCTTTGGACGGGCAGAAGGGCACCTTTGCGGTGGCAGGCGATACGGATGGTGTTGACGGAATGGAGGAGATTGCAGGAGCTTACTGTGACGCCACCACCCTTGAAAGAGCGTGGCGCAACGGGATCAACCCGCCGCTCTCTCTTGCCAACAATGACGGGCATGGCTTCTTCGAGGCCCTTGGCGATAGCATCATCACCGGCCCTACCCTGACAAACGTCAACGACTTTCGTGCGATCCTGATTGATGAGAACCCGAAGCCCGGTGATGAGCATTGAGCTTCGGTTTTCCTGTGCCTTACGCCAGTGCGGGTTCTGAATAGGTTTTCCAGAAACGGTATTGGGTCCCGAACATGCCTACACGATAGATGAGGTCTGCGAAGATTACGCCAGCCAGCCCGTAGCTTAGAGAAATGCCGAATATGTATGCCAGTGGCAGGAAGACGAGCCACTGCGTGATTGCCGAGACAACCCAGGCGCGTCCGAAGAGTTGGGCACCTTGCAAGACGTAATTGGTCACGACGCCTGCGATGTTGATCGGTAGGATGAGGCAGGCAAGAGCAAAGACGGTAATGAGCTGTGGGTCATCCAGAGCCTCTCCCAGCAACAGGAGCAAGATATCCTCCGAGAGAACTATGACGAGGATGGCATAGATCACCATTGGGTAGACTGCGCCCGAGATAAACTTCAGGCCCAGCTGCTGTGCGCCTATTTGATCTTTGCTACCAACAGCCTGACCAACCTGATTGATCGCGACACTTCCCAGTGCGTTGGCCACATAAACTGGAATAAAGGTTGCCTGCGTAAGCACCTGATAAACCGCTAGTGCGAGGACACTCAGATGCCCGACAATCCAGTAGCTTGCGAACAGGCCCAGAGCGTAGAGCGTGATCTGCGATGCTGACAGAATGGCCTTGGTTGATATCTGACGGACCAGAGGAAGTGACAGGGTGCCAAGCTTCAGATTTTGCTGAATGATCGCGTGAAGAGCTGCACCAGCATAGAGCACTGCCCCGATTGCGAAACAGAGGAAGCTGCCAAAACCGATCCCTGCAAAACCAAGATTTGGCGCACCTGCCAGACCGAAGGCCAGCAACACTGTGGCTACGGCATTGATAACCTGAATTGCTATCGCGATGTAGAATACAATCCAGGATTTGCCAATGGAGATCAGCAAGCCTCTGGTGTTGGCGCAGACATAGTAGAAGGGCGTTGTGTAGAGAACAAACTCCAGATACTGCCTCGCGGCGGCTCTGACCTCCTCATCCGGGTTCATGAACCTAAGAATATCCTCCAAGAAATAAATGGAGGCGGCAGTCAGGAGGAACGCCAAGCCCACGCCCATGATCATGCAAACAATGAAGGCGTCAAGAATTTCGTTGTTTTTACGGCTTGTGAGAAACCCAGCGGTGAACGATTGGATTGCGACTGAGAAGCCATTTGAGAAAGAAACCAGGACAAAAAACAACATGCTGCAAATGCCAATTGCAGCGACTGCTGGTGCACCGAAGAAGCTGGAGACGTAGGTGTCTGTCCAGTTGGTAAACAAGGCGGCGCTGCCCGTGAGGAAAAGCGGTAATGCCCGCAGGTACATATGCTTAAATGAAATCATTGAGGCTTAAACAGTCGAAAAAGAGTGGCGCATGAGCAAATCAATTTGAGCAGCATACACCGTTCTCAATGGAGCAATAGATAAAATACGTAATAACCCTGAGGTCTTGCGCATGATGAAAGCACGGAGTGACTAAGAGCGCTGCATTTGATGAGCTACACTGAGAATACAGAGAAGAACCAGCAGTGCGGGAGTACAGGGACTTGGTTGCACTCAGGACAAGCGCATAAAAGCCAATTTCCGCTCTTCGTGATGATATGCAGGAAGATTGAACAGCGAATTATCTAGTATCAGCAGTTAGGTACATCCCTTCCATCGGGTGCTCTAGGATGAAGGTGTTCATTTTTGCGTCTTAATTCACTGCCAATCTGAAGTAGAAATTCCTCGGGGGCTCGCACTGCTTTCGAGATGACGAGTTGAAATGCCGGTCACTTGAGTGCATCGCACGTGAAAGTACAGGAGCTAGATAGATCATGACTTTTTCACTCATAGCTAAGGACCCCAAAGACGGCGCGATTGGTATTGCTGTTGCGAGCCGCTTCTTTGCCTCCGCCGCACTTGTTCCTTATGTAGGGCGGTCTGTTGCAGTTGCCTCGCAAGCCTTTGTAAATCCTGTTTGGGGCGTTGAAGGACGGACCCGTCTTGCGAATGGAGAGCGCGCGGCTGATGTCCTGAAAGACCTCATTAAAAGGGATTCCGGAGAAGCGGTACGCCAATGTCATATGCTGGACATGAACGGTAACTTTGAATGTCATACAGGCGACGAATGCGTTGTTTGGGCTGGGAGTCGTCAGGGAAAGTACCATTCTGTTGCCGGGAATATGCTTGAAGGGGAAGGCGTGGTAGAGGCCGTATTTTCCGCCTATGAGCAATCTGATCACCTCCCCTTTGCCGACCGCATGCTGGCAGCGATGAAAAAAGGAGAGGCAGCTGGTGGCGACAAGCGAGGGAGACAGTCTGCTGGCCTCGTTATCCATCGCGGTCAAGACTTCGCCTGGCTCGATCTTCGGGTGGATGACCACGAAGACCCGCTTGCCGAATTGGACAGGCTGCTGGATGTCGCCAAAGAACGCTATCTATATCTGGCTGACTATTTTGCTACCCAAGATATTTTTGCCCGAAAGCTCGCGTGGGCGGGACTGGAGGAGACAATGATGGAGGCCGAAGCCAAACGCTTGGCAAGCGGCTGGGTGAGTAAATCTAAAGCAACAACAAAAGAGCCGTAATGTGGCATTGGAGGAGTTGGTCTTACGCTCATAGGTGTCTGAACTACAGTCATATTGCATTTAGAGCATGTTGCGTTGAGATGAATTCACGCAGCATGCTCTAAACGTCAATTTTCTCGCGTATCATTCTCCAAAAAAAATCGGACACACATTTCGGGAATACGCTCTAGCGTTTGTAGATGATCGGGAACCAGTCTTCGCGCAGGACTTGTCCGGGTTTCATCTCGTGACCCGGAAATGGAGGTGATGTGCGGCCAGGGCGTTCGATGTAGCGGGCATCATCGCCCAGCAAACGCAGGGAGAAAGCGCGGCGGCGCTTATCGGTCGTGTTACCACGTGCGCCATGCAGGACGTAGTAGTTGAACGCGACCGCGTCTCCCGGCTCCATCTCCCACTCACGGATCGGCATACCCTCTGCGTCCGGATCAGGGACGGGCATGTATTCCTCACTGTCGGCATAAAAGTTTTGCTCGGAAAGCCAGCGGGTTGGGAGCACGGGTTTTTCCCAAAGGTGTGATCCGGCAACGCAGCGCAAGGTGGCGTCTGTTACAGGGTCCATGGGCGACCAAAAGCTGACAGTCTGCTTGCCCTCAACGAAATAGTAGGGGCCATCCTGATGCCATGGTGTGGTTTTGTTGGTTCCCGGTTCTTTGACCAGCACGTGGTCGTGGAACATCTGAACGGTTTGGGATTGCATCAGGTCGGCTGCTGCCTCGGCCACCGATGAGCTGTTCACCACCTCAACAAATTCTGGAATGCGCTGCCAGTTGCAGTAATCATCGAAGAAGCGACCACCCTCGCCTTTCTTCAGGTTTTCCGCCGCGTATTCACCCGGCTCCGTCATGTTTCGCTCAATCCCTGCCCTAATCTGATCGATATGATCCTTGAAGAGGCCTTTGATCAGAACGACACCATCACGTTGATAGCTGTCGATATGGTCCTGAGTGATAAGTGACGATGTCATGGTCCCTCCCGTCTGTTCGCCAAGCAGACAGTCTGGACCGAGTTCTATCCGGGATAAATACAACTTATGCTGGGAGGCATTGAGATTTGCTCAGGCAACTGTTGCGAAGGGCTGGCCGACCTTGACCAGCGTTTCCTTGCCTGCTGCACTGTTGGCAACGAGGTCTTCGCTGAAGTTCACCGTTCCCGGCTCAAACACGACGACAACGGTAGAGCCGCCGAACTTGAAGTAGCCTTTTTCGTCCATCTTTGCGACGTGGCCCGAGGTTTTGGTGTTTACGATGCTACCCACCCCAAAAGCGCCCACTTCCACGTAGCACATGGTGCCCGCATTCTCTGTTTTGATGAGCGTGTAGCTGCGTTTGTTTTCGCCAAACACATCGGGTCCGGCACCCAGTGCGATCGGGCTTACGGAGTGATAGGTGCCCGGAATGTCGTTTGCATCAACGATCTCGCCAGCGCATGGGAAGTGGTAGCGGTGATAGTCTGCCGGACACAGACGCACGATTGCCAGTGCGCCGCCGATAAACCGGTCCGCAATGCCCGGTAGCATTTTGCGGATGGAGAACGGGTGGCCTTTGACCGGAATAAAGGTGTCTTCATCCAACTGCGGGAATACCAGCACGCGGCCATCTGCCGGGCTGACGATGGTCTCTGCAGCTTCATCATACGGGCGGGTGCCGTCCTTCAAATGTCGGTAGAAGAACTCGTTGAAGGAGCCGAAGCTGTCTTGAGGGTCTGCAAACTCGGAAGTGTCGATACTCAGCTCATCGATGGTCTTCTGGATTTGACCTTTAGAGAGCGAGCTGTCGAAGAACCATCCCATGGCCTTGCTGAGAAAAGCAGAGCGGAACATCAGCTTTTCGATCAGGCCGGAGCTGGAATCCTGATAGGCCCAGCGAACCCACTTCTCCCCCAGAATCGTTTCTTCAAACTCTCTGCCGGTTTCACGGTCGATAACGATAACGGGTTGTTTCTGAGACATCTGGCAGCCTTATTCGCGAATGACGTGGCTTTACTAGGTGAGTTACCCGGAGAAGGCAAGCCAAACAGCCCGTAAGCTTCATTGACATTCGTGTCGGCGGTGCAGGCGTTCAAAACCGCGTTGCAGAAGCTGCAAACCGCAGTGAAACGCTGGGGTTTCTTTCAGCGAAGGAGCAAAATTCCTTGGTGTTTCAGCATTTGTTGCAATCTGTGTTTGAATAGGTTTTGCAATATTTGTTTGCAATCCTGCGCCGACACGATGCCTTTTAGTTCGGGATTGGAACGCAGAATGAAACACATGTTTACAGTAGGCGTGAGCCTGATTGCACTTGTTGGTCTGGTTGGATGTCAGACAGTCACACCCGGTCAGGGCCGTCTTGGTGGCAGAAATGTGGAGTTTCAGGTAACCGAGGGTTTCTTTGGCGGTGGAGCCGCAGAGACAACAGCAACATTGCCTAATGGCGACGTGTACACTGGAAAGATGATTACAGCCAAATCCGTGACAACCAACGTTGGAGAAGACGACTTCGGTGGATTCGGGTTTGATGATTTTGACGACTTTGACGGATTTGATGACGATCCGGGTTTTATCACGACCTACTCAACCACCTATAGCCCCTACGCTCGTGGCGTTCTGTTCAGCGGAGACCGGACCATGCGCTGTGTGGTTACGCTTGCCAATCCGCCCTCAGGCTTTTCAGCAGGCGGTACGGGGCAGTGTAGGCTCTCTGGTGGTGGCAGCTTCCCCGTCCAGTTCTAGAGCGCAGCTTTTCTTTGATTAAGCAGTTCAAAGCCCCTGACCGCCAGTCGGCTCAGGGGCTTCTTGTTGTAAGGTGTGCTGCTTTTAACAGTTCAGAAGTGTAGCGCCTCTTCGGCCTGCCCCCTTACTCTACCCTCTGCGGCATGCCTTTGCCGTTGTTCCACCAGCGGTTGGGGTTCGTGCTGTTGGGGTTGTAGGCGGCGCGGCTGGCCCAGTCTTCGCGCAGGAAGATGACGGGTTCTTCGTAGTGGTGGACCTGTATGATTGCATCCATGACTTTTTCGAGCACCTTAAGGTCACGCTCAATGGAGATTTTGAGCTCCACCATGGGGTAGGTTTCGGTCATGCCCGCCTTGAAACCCTCGATATGGGTTGTGGTGGTAGAGTTGGGTTCGGGCTGAGCTGTTTCTTTGCCGACCGCAGAGATGCTTGCGTTGCGCTGGTAGCGGCCAAAGCTGAGTGAATGCACTTGCATCACGGCATCCAATATGCGGTCGGTGTCTTCTGGCAGGGTTTGGATTTCGATGGTCCAGACCGGCTCAAAACGCCCTGACTTTGCCTTGTATGTTGATAGATCGCTCAATAATCTCTCCCGTCACTTTAGTTTCTTTCCATTCCCCCGAAACGTGCCGTAGAGGCCTATGATGCCGACTGCGCAGATGAACGCGCCGGCGACGACGTTGAACAGCGTGCCTTGATAAAAGGCTGTGTAGGCGAAATAGGCGCCGTAGATGCTGAGGAAGCAGGTGATCAACACATACAAGACTTTACGGAAATTGCGCATGGTGTCGCCTCGCGGGTTGGCAGGAAGCTGGGTGGAGCCTAGCAGATTCTAACTCTCCCATTGCGCTTGTTGTTGCCTCTTACACTGCTTAGTGTGGTGCCCGTATTTCTTCAATTCTATTTGTAAAATTTGGGGTACCACATGTCGGTAGATGTTTCTCAGCAATACAAGACCAGCTCAAACCTCAAAGCACGGGCAAACCTGCATCGGCGGTATGCGACTACGAGTTGGTTTGCGTGGTCTGGCGAGCGTATGGGGTTTCGCGAGGGCTGCGCGGTTGCTGATATCGGTTGCGGTGCGGGGTGGTTCTGGACTGCCAATCAGCATCAGTTGCCGGATGGGATGGAGGTTTCGCTCGTTGATCAGTCCGAGCAGATGGTGGCTGAGGCAAAAGCGGCGCTGAGCGAGCTGTCTGCTGTTAAGCAGGTCGCAGGTTATGTGAAGCAAGCCGAGGCGCTGCCGTTTGAGGATGCTTCGTTTGATGTGGTGATGGCAATGCATATGGTCTACCACCTCACCGATCCGGACCAGGCACTGGATGAGATGCGGCGTATTTTAAAACCGGGTGGGCGACTGGTTATTTCGCTTAACAGCGCAGCCAATCTTAAGCAGGTTTATGAGTTGAACAGCCGCGTGTTTGATGTGGCGCCTATGGACCCTTCTGTCGTGATGGCACCACCGGAAGAAGTTGAGGCACGGCTTGCGCGGCGCTTCCGGTCAGTGAGCAAGCTGACCTATCAAGACACCTATGCCATTGATGATGTGGAGACTGTGTTTGCAACGCTGACCTCCTACCCTCCCGGCAATGAGGCAACCGATGCTCAGCGAGAGCAGCTAAGGGCGGAGATTACCAAACGCCTTGGCGAGCACAACGGCGTTATGCCTACACTCCATGAGGTACTTATGCTGATTGCTGAATAGGTTACTTCAGCGGCTGAAATGCAGTCTTTTTTTAAAGCTGATGGAAACGCCCCGTATCGCTAAATGCACGCGAGAAGCCGGTTGCTTTAAAGGAGCGTTTGCATGTCATCCCCATCAATGAAAGTGTCCCTTTCGACTTACCTCTTTCTTCGCCTGAAAGAAATTGGTGTCCATCACGTCTTCGGGATTCCGGGTGACTATGTTCTGCCGCTCTTTGATGAACTGATCGATCAGGATCATGGGTTGGATCATGTTCTGGTTTGTAACGAGCTGAATGGGGCCTATGCTGCCGACGGGTATTCGAAGATGTCCGGTTTTGGTGCGGTTGCTGTGACCTATGGTGTTGGTTCGCTGAGCACTGCCAATGCGGTGGGTGGGGCCTATGCGGACAGCACCCCTATGATTGTAATTGCAGGTACGCCGACCGTGGAGGTCCTGACCACTCCCACCGCACGCAAACTGCACCATGCGCTGGATACCAATTTCGATGCGTGTCTGGCGGCTTTCCGTCCAATTACAGTTGCGGCTCATCGCTTGACCCGGCTAGAGACGGCTCCCGCTGAGATTGACAATATCATTCGCACTGCGCTGCAAAAGAAGAAGCCTGTTTATCTCGAAATTCCCTACGACCTTCAGTTGGCAGAGGTAAATCTGCCAATCGAGCCCTTTGATCTTTTGCTGAGGCAATCCTCGCGGGTGAACCTGAAGGCTGCTTTGTGCCATGCGGTTGGCCTGCTCAACAGCTCAAAAACCCGTTGCGTTGTGACGGGCCATCTGTTGCAGCGGGAGAAGCTGATTGAAGATGCAGAAAACCTTGTTGACGACCTCAATGCCAGTGTTGCAACAACGTTTGTTGGCAAAATTCCTAATTTTGAAGGGCACCCCAACGCGGCAGGCCTGTATATGGGGGCCATAAGCTGTGACGCGACGAAGACCATTGTCGAAACGGCCGATCTGGCCATTGTGGCAGGCATGACGTTTAACGAGTTCGACTCCGGCATGTTTACAAGTAAGATCGGCGCGGATCAGGATTGCATCTGGATGGATTTTGATCAGGTCATCATCAACAATCAGGTCTATGATCAGGTTTATCTGAGGGACTTTTTGCCAGAGCTGGTCAAAGAAGCAGAGCTTGATCAGGTGGGAACACTGGATATTCCCAAGGATGCCCGGCTCTTTCATTTTCAAAGAAGCGATGCCTTTGAGCCAACCGATGCAAAACTGACAATTGATCGTCTGTTTGTTCAACTTGCCAATTATGCAGAGCCCGGAGACGTGATGTACGGAGATACGGGCGGATACATTAACGCCGCTCAGGCAGAGTATCCGACTGGCGTCGATATTCATGGCTGCGGGAACTACGGTTCACTCGGCGCTGGCTTCGCACTATTCTGCGGCGGAATTTTTACACATGAGGCCGCTGGCCGCCGTTGCTACATGATCACGGGTGATGGTGCCTTCCATATGACGGCGCAGGAGCTTTCCACGCTGATCAAGTATGAGATCGATTGCATTCTCTTTATTCTGGACAACAAGGGATACGGAGCGGAGCGGCAGATTTACCCCGGCAAAGAGCGGTCCTACAACAACACGCCTTTGTGGAACTACGAAGAATTGGGGTCTGCTTTTGGCGGCGTGGAAGGGAAAACCTGCACGAGCTTTGTTGCGCGCACCGAAAAGGATATGGCCGAGGTGCTGAGCAAGCTGGACGAGCCGGAGGGTGTCAATATCGTTCGTATTTTGCTGGACCCGTGGGACACGGCAGCCTTCAACCTCAAATTCAGCGAAGCACTGCGCCACTGAGCGGGTTTAGCGCTCTTCCTCTTCGGCCAGATAGCGTTCCAGTTTGTCTTTGCTGGCGACTTTAAGTTCGCGGCCGCGTTTCTCTGCAAGCCCCTGCTCTATCAGCTGGCTGACGGCACGGCGGTAGACGCGCTCTGAACAACCGAAACGCTCGGCCTCTTTAAAGACACGCTCAAACTGGATGGATGGCTTGTTGCCCAGCTCGCGGAGCAACAGGTCCTTGGCGATGTTGTACGCCAGCGGGTACATGAAGTGCGAGGTCATGCGATCCATCACTTCCTGATAGGTGTCTGCCAGTGACTGGCTGAGCCATATTCCCACATGCGGATGCTGTACCAGCAATGCTTCCAAATCTGCGTTCGGGATCACCCGTACGCTGACCGGGCTGTCACAACGAATGTCAAACTGGATAAGTTTGCCGGTGAAAAATTCCATCTCACCATACAGGCGGTCTTCAATACTAAATCTACCATGACTGAAGCGCCGGCCATTGGCCGCTGTAAAGCTGACAGTGCAGAAACCATCCTCGATCCAGTAGAGGTGCTCCAGATTCTGGCCCTGCCTGAGTAAGTATTCTCCCGGCTTCATTTGACGCCGAAGAAACGGACCAGTTTTGATCCATTCTAATACTTGCCTGTGTCCAATTTCTGCGAGAGGTTTAATTGTCATTTTTGCATTATTTAATTTAGAGATTCGGACATTTGTCCTGTTTTTGAACTGGCGAAGTTTCTAGTTTCCCCGTGCAAGCTGCATAGGGAGAATCTGATGACACCGCATATCAACGCTCAGGCTGGAGACTTTGCCGAAACAGTCCTCATGCCGGGTGATCCGCTTCGTGCAAAGTATATTGCAGAAAACTATCTGCAAAATGTGCGCGAAGTTACAAACGTGCGTAATGTGCTGGGTTTTACTGGGGAATACAAGGGTAAGCCTGTCTCAGTTATGGCGCATGGCATGGGTATGCCGTCCATTTCGATCTATGCACACGAGCTGATCAACTTTTATGGCGTAAAAAAACTGATCCGCGTCGGCAGCTGCGGTGGTGTTGATGAAGAGCTGAAACTGCGCGACCTGATCGTCGCAACCGGTGCCAGCACCAACTCCGCCATGATCCGCGATCGCTTTGCCGGCTATGATTATGCTGCTGCTCCTGACTTTGAACTGTTGAAGGCGTGTTCCGACGCAGCTGGTGAGCTGGGTCTGTCCCCACGCTTTGGCAACATCCTTTCCGGCGACCTGTTCTACGGCTCCAACCCGGCGCTGCTGCCTGCAATGCAAAAGATGGGTGTTCTGGCTGTTGAAATGGAAGCTGCTGCACTGTTTGCAATCGCTGCGGAATTCCGCGTGAAAGCGCTGTGCGTGCTGACCGTTTCCGATCACCTGATCACCGCTGAGGAAACCACCTCCGAAGAACGCCAGAACAGCTTTAACCAGATGATGGAGCTGGCTCTGGAAACCGCATATGCGACAACACCTGAGATGGCTGCAGCATAATGAATATGGAACTCGTGGGCTATCTGGCCTCAATCACTGTGATGACGTCTCTTCTGATGGGCAACGTCCTGTGGCTTCGTGTGATCAACATGATCGGCTGTATCCTGTTCACCATCTATGGTGTTGCAGTTGATGCTTATCCGGTTGTCTTGCTCAACGGCATGTGCGTGTTCATCAATATTTACCACTTGGCGAAACTGAGAAAACAACAACAACAAGCACTTATGCCATTAGAAGCGTAAGGCACTCGCCCCGTTAAGCCAAGGCTGGTGAACTGCCGAGCCCTGAGCGGTCTTAAAGACTCGCTCAGGGCTCTTTTTTTGTATGCGCCCCTAATCCAGCAAGACGTTGCGGCGGGCTTCGCTGGTGCGCTTTGTGGAGAGGAGCAGGTTGGTTTCGCTGGCCGAGATGCCGTCGATCAGGCGGATACGGCGCAGGATGTCGTCGAAGTGAACCAGTGTGTCGGTTCCCATCTCCACGATCAAATCCCATTTGCCGTTGGTGGTGTGAAGGGCCGTGACCTCCGTCATCTTATAGAGATGATCGACGATGCGCTGGGTGCCTTTGCCCTCAATCTTGATCATCATAATGCCACGAACAGGTTGTTCAAAGACATCACCACGCAGCACGACCGTGTAGCCGAGAATATCGCCTACGGATTTTAGCCGCTCCATACGAGCGCGCACAGTTGAGCGGGAGATCTTCAGCTCAAGGGCAAGATCAGACACGCTTGCCCGCGCATTTCTACGTAGTATTGCGATAATTTTTTGATCTATTTCATCCAAAGTGCGTAACTCTACTTATCAGAGTGGCTAAACAGGCCACCATTTTGATCACAATGAAGGCTTTTTACCGCCACTTGTACAAGGATAATACCCCATATTGGAATAATTCGGGGCGTGGGAATGAAAAATATCGTTGTGCTCGTGGGGGCACCTGTACAAACAGGAACTAATATTCAGGGTTGCGTTATGGGCCCGGATGCTCTGCGGACTGCGGGACTACAAGATTCTCTGGAAGCGCTGGGTTATTCCGTTATCGACCGAGGCAACATTGTGCCAGTGGCAAGCCCGGACCGGGTTCACTCCAACAGTGCTGTCCACCATTTGAGTGAGACAATCAGCTGGACGCAGGCTCTGCACGACGTTGCTTTGGAAGAAGTGCGTCAGGGTCACTTGCCGGTATTTTTGGGCGGCGATCATTCCATGGCTGCGGGTACTGTGAGCGGTATTGCCGATGCGGCGGCAGAAGCTGGCGAAGAACAGTTTGTGTTGTGGCTGGATGCGCATCCCGACTTCCACAATCTGAGCACCACCATGAGCGGCAATCTGCATGGCACGCCTGCGGCTTACTTTTGCGGTCTTCCCGGTTTTGAGGGGTATTATCCGGAGCTGAAGACTGCAATCAAGCCAGAGAACATCTGTATGATGGGCTTGCGATCCGTGGACAATGCAGAGCGCTCTGCACTGCAGAAAAACGACATCGAAACTTACGACATGCGCCGGATTGACGAGAATGGTGTTGCCAGACCGCTCAATGATTTTCTGGAGCGCGTGAAGGCTGCCAAAGGTCGTTTGCACCTGAGCTTTGATGTGGACTTTCTGGACCCGGACATCGCCCCTGCGGTGGGGACGACTGTTCCGGGTGGTGCAACCTTCCGCGAAGCTCATCTGATCATGGAAATGCTTTGTGACAGCCAGCTGGTCACCTCCGTTGATCTGGTGGAGCTTAACCCATTCCTCGATGTGCGAGGCCGTACAGCAACCCTGATGACAGATTTGGTTTCCAGCTTGTTTGGCAAGCAAGTGCTGGACCATCCAAACCGGGCTTGATCTCACCCAACACAAACAAAACAGGAATTCCCCAATGGTCCAGTTCGTAAGCGTTTCTAAAATATTGGATTTGGTCAACAAACACGGTGTCGAGACTATCTTGAAAGGTATGACCGAGTACGTGGAGGAGGATTACCGCCGCTGGCCGTTGTTTGACAAAACACCTCGGGTTGCCAGCCACTCCAAAGTGGGTGTGATTGAGCTGATGCCGACCAGTGACGGGGAGCTGTACAGCTTCAAATACGTCAATGGTCATCCAAAAAACACGCAGGAAGGCAAGCAGACGGTTACGGCATTCGGTATGTTGTCGGATGTGGATTCCGGTTATCCGTTTTTCCTCTCGGAGATGACCGTTCTGACGGCGCTGCGCACCGCTGCGACCTCGGCTATGGCGGCGAAGTATCTGGCGCGTCCTAATTCATCCACCATGGCAATCATCGGCAATGGGGCTCAGTCCGAATTTCAGGCGCTGGCGTTCAAGGCTGTGCTGGGGATTACCAATCTGCGTTTGTTTGATACGGATGCGGAAGCGACCGAGAAGTGTGCGGCGAACCTTGATGGCAAAGGCTTTACCATCACCATCTGCCGCAGCTCGGAAGAAGCGGTTGCCGGTGCGGATATCATCACCACGGTCACAGCTGACAAGCAGAAGGCGACCATCCTGACCGACAACATGGTCGGTGCTGGCGCGCATATCAACGCGATTGGTGGTGATTGCCCTGGCAAGACCGAGCTGCACAAAGACATTCTGCTGCGCTCCAAGATCTTCGTTGAGTATCCGGAGCAGACCCGCATTGAAGGCGAGATCCAGCAGCTTGACGATGACCATCCGGTTGTTGAGCTTTGGGAGGTTCTTGCCGGTACAGCGGAAGGGCGCACGAGTGAGCGAGACATTACACTGTTCGACTCCGTTGGCTTTGCCATCGAAGACTTTTCCGGCCTGCGTTACATCTACGATCTGGTGAAGCAGGACGAAACCATTCAGGATCTGGAGATGATTGCAGAACCTGCTGATCCGCGCAATCTCTTCGGCCTACTAGAGGTCAAACAAGCTGCCGAATAAGAGCAGTCTCGTTTGAACTAACCCTTTGCTCGGGGTTTATAAGCGCCTGCCCACCCAGCAGGCGCTTATTTTTTGTTCAATAAAGCGCTTGTTGGGAGCATGGATCGCCTTGGAGCATGTCGCGTTCGATTAGATTCAATCAAACGGACTACGGCTCTCGCGGACATGGTTTAGGTTTTGGGGATCTTGATAGAGAAGGAGGCTGAGCCTATTCAGCATGCATTATGGTAGGCATCCAAGCGACCTTCTCCAGCGCTGGCCCTCTTTTCATGAGGGTAGCGGTAGGTGCAAGATTTATCGGTTAGACCAAGTGGCCCAAAGATCAACTGCTGATGGCGTTCCACCAGACACATGAAAGCCGAGGGTTTGGCCTTCACAGATTTGCCCAAGGCGGGCTTTCTTTACTGCAGCACGATTTACCGCAATATCATGACCGCCATCTTCAGGGGTAATCCAACCTCTGCCGGACAGGTGATCAAAACTCTTTACTGTTCCAAATTTTACTAGGTGCAAATTCATAGTCTTTCTAACTAGATGTCTTTTAAAATAAAACGCAAGGCTCTCTCCGGCTATTACGCAGAGAGAGCCTAATATTCATGAGGTGTATTTATGCCGTCTGAATGTCTGCAGCAGTCTTGCCGCGACCGCGTGGGTCATCAACTGGCACAAAGCGAATCTTGTCGCCTTCGTCAATGGACTGGATACCAGCATTTTGAAGTGCACTGATGTGAACGAACACATCTTTACTGCCGTCTTCTGGTGTGATGAAACCAAAACCGCGTGATTGATCAAAGAATTTTACTGTACCGTTAATATGCATAGATAGGGTCCTTCCCGTACTTCTTGCAAGGATAATTTAGATTAGAAACCAAGCATGCATTGTGCATGCGCTTCTGGCTTCGCAGATTGTCGGGAAGATCATAAGGTCGTTTTGCTGCGCAATAAAACGGCAACAACAGGTATCTATATCACTCAAACCGAAAGTCTGGCATGCGTCAAATTTTATTCGCAACGCCTGCGATACTTATATGCGCAGAAAAACTATTTACAGTCAAGAAAATTAAATCCCGTGTATATTTAGTTGTGTTTTCTCGCAGACACAGATCTTCTTTTGTTGCCCAGCTCTTTTATAAAACTATTAGATATATTCACCTAAAACTTCTTGTGCTCGCAAAATACCCGTTGATTTTTATTCTGTGTGTCTTATCAATTCATGACGTGCGGAAGCTGCACTCTACTTTCCGGTTTGGCCTTCAGGTCTCTTGTGGTTCTTTGAGATTGCGGAACATGGAGTGCCTTATTTGAGAAATAAAGGCGTCGGGGTTGAGTAAAACCCTATTTCCTCCAAGGCTGAAATATCCTAGTAGATTTGCTTGGTAACAGAACGAAGGCCCTCCCCTTCGGTTTCCTACCCTCCCTCCACACAGCGCTTTTGTGCCCAAAAGCGCGCGCAGCATTGGTTTGTCAGAAGAATGAATAATTTTGTCGCTGCTTCTCAGAAGATTGCGAAGGACTCCGTTGGCCTGTTCTGGATCATGTTGAAGACCATGGTTCCGGTCATGATACTTGTGCGTGTCGCGATGGAACTCGGGCTAGTTGATTATCTGGGCGTGGTGCTTGAACCGCTGATGGGCCTGATGGGCCTTCCTGCCGCAACTGGCCTTGTTCTGGCCGTTGGTTTGTTGGTCAACACGTATGCTGCTGTAGCCGTGATGATCACACTGCTGCCTGTAGAGTCTCTCACCGTCGCTGATGTGACCGTTCTGCTGTCTGTTGTTCTTATTGCCCACGCACTGCCTCTGGAGCAGAGCATCTCCCGACGCGCTGGTGTCAGTTTTCTGTTTTCCTCCGGCCTTCGGTTTGTGGTGGGTGTCAGTTACGGGCTGGTTCTAAACCTGATTTATTCGGCTGGCGGTTGGCTGCAGCAACCACTGGAACTTTCGTGGTTGCCCTTTACGCCGACCCTTGAAGAAACATGGCTGGAGTGGGCCTACTCCAGCGCCTCCCTCCTCTTCACCATGTTCTGGATCATTCTGGGGCTGATCATCTTTTTGAAGGTGCTGGAGCTGGCAAAGATCACTGACCTGATTGGCTGGCTGCTATCGCCCCTTCTGCGCCTGATGGGCATCAGCAAGGCGGCCACGCCGATTACTATGGTTGGGGTTTTGCTCGGCCTTTCTTACGGTGGCGGTCTCATCATCAAGGAAGCGCAGGAAGGCAAGATGTCGTCCCGCGATGTGGTGCTCTCGCTCTCGTTCATGGGCATCTGCCATGGATTGATTGAGGACCCGCTGGTGATGATGGCGTTTGGTGCGCATTGGTCCGGTGCTCTGGTTGGGCGCTTTGTGTTCTGCGTCGCGGCGATGGCGCTCGTTGGGCGTCTGGTCCAGATGATGCCGGAGGATGCCTTTAACCGCTTCCTCTACCGCCCAGCGAAAGCTGCACAAGCCGCTACCTAGTCGCGGTCCTTTGGTAGTCCTGAGGCATGGTTACGTTTCGGGAATACCCCTCGCTTAGAATGTTCCGCAGTTTCTTCCTTGCTGGAAACAGCCAAACTGCGGAACATCTGAATGAACAACGCAAAGCCTGAAGAAAAACGCACACCCAACGAAGCCTGGTTTGAGACCAGATGGTGGTGGCGTGCGAAGATGTGGCTGCAGTGGACCAGCTGGCTGCAGTATCTACCCAACGTGGTGGCTGTCGTGCTTTTGCTGTTGCTTTCAGGTCTGGGAGCTCTGGTTGGTTTCTGGCCCTTGCTCCTAGAAGATTTACCGCTGTTACTCGCGGTGCTGCTGTTCCTCAACTTGATCTTTGATGTGCTTACAGTTCGGTATGGCTTTCATCCGGCTGAACCATTGCCACGCAGTCGGGAGCATCTGGATGCGTTTGATCTGATGCGGTCGCGGGTTTCGTGCCGGTCGTTTCAAGACAGGTTGATGACCGAGGAACACCGGCAGCTGGTGCTTTCTCTGGCGGAACAGTACAGCCAAGCGGAGAACTGCCTTAGCCCGCATTCCATTCGATTTGAGTATGTCCGTAACTCCTTGGTGGTGTGGCCCGCTGTTGGAACGCAGGAGTTTCTGGTGGCCATTGCACCGCGCGAGTACGACGAGATGGCGGTGCTGGATGTTGGGCGCAGCTTGCAGAAGGTGGTTATTGAGGCCACGCGCAAAGGTCTGGCAACGTGCTGGATCGGGCCGGGTGCTGACCATGAGAGCATCATCAAACATCTCGGGTCGCGGTTTGATCCTGAGCGGGACCACATCATCTGCGTTTGCGGCTTTGGCTATCGGTCCCGCTACATTCCGCTGGCGATCCGCCTCATTGTGAAAACACAGCAGCACCGGTTGGATTTGCAGGAGCTGTTTTATGCGGATGCGGAGTTCATCAAGCCGCTCAATACGCAAGCACGGCCCTATCGGGAGTTTGGGCGGTGTTATGAGGTGTGTCAGTGGTCGCCCTCCTCCTACAACGCTCAGCCAACACGCGGTGTTGTTACTACTGAGAATATGAGGATCGAGCGGGTGGATTTTTGCGCGGCGACACACTCGCGGTACTACGCCATGGTGGCCCTTGGCATCTGGCTGGCGAACTGGGAGTGTGGGTGTGACGCGCTTGGCAAGGCCGGACGATTTGAGCAGCTCTCGCCTGAAGAGCGTGGCGATGGGCCGTTTCCTGATCTGCCGCGCTATGTCATTTCGTGGGTGCCTGAGGTGGTGAAGTCCTCAAGCTAGAGTACGTTGCGTTCATCTGCATTCACGCTTCGGACTCTAACTTCCTTGTTGGAGCGAATTCTTGTCGTTTGATTGAATACAATCAAACGGAACGCGCTCTAAGCCACCGGCAATATGCTCAGGTATCATGCTCCTTCAGGAAGGCATGGATGATCTCATGAAGACGTTTGCCGTCGAAGCTGGGGAAGTGACCGCCGTGGATGCTGCGGACGGGAATATCCAGCAGACGCTTCATGCTGGTGATGTAGTCCGTCATGTCGGAATGGTAGCAGTCTGTCACCAGCGGACCATCGTAGACGATGTCTCCTGCGATCAGGGTTTCCGTTGCCTTTTCCCAAAGCGCGATACCGCCTGGTGAATGGCCGGGTGTGTGGATCACCTCAAAGTGCCGATCTCCGGTGGTGAGCACTTCGCCATCTTCCAGCAGGTGGCTGGCGGGGGCGGGTTTGACGGCATACTCGGAGGACTTATAGGGCTCGGGCGGAAGTGCATCAAAAATGTCATCGGTGACGTAGGGATCGGCCAGTGTGTTCTTGCGGGTCGGGTGGGCCAGCAGGTCGGCTTCGGCTTTATGGACCAAGCGATGCGGGAACTCGTGGTGGCAGCCGATGTGGTCAAAGTGGGTATGGCTGGCGACGGCCATGATGGACTTCTCGGCAGTGAGCGCCACATGCTTGCGCAGGCTGACAACGCCCATGCCACTGTCCACCAGCAGGTCCTTATGGCGTCCCCGCACATGCCAGATGTTGCAGCGGTAGAACTGCTTGATGTAGGGCTCATCAATCAGCGTAATGTCATCTGCCAGTTTCGTGGTGCGATACCACTTCTGCGCCGGAATGCGTTCCACCGTGCCTGCCTCCTGCTTGATCAGAGAAGCTCATCATAACCAGCTTCAGTGGTGAGGGGGATAACTTTGTTTGCTCTGCGCCAATGCGCCCCGCTGGCGGTTGCCGGACGGATGAGCTCAGGAAAAACGTGAAGAACGCAAACCAACGCACATTTCAACGCAAACGTGCTTTTGCAGGAGTTATCCCCGTTTTAGGGGATGCGGTTTGGGGCCGTGGCAGTTGCCGTTTTGAGGCACCTCAGCGAGAGGCAGGTGGTGCCGTACGGCGGATTTTGCGATGAGCCTGATTGGGGCTTAGGCGGTGAGTGTTGCGGCTTCCCAGTCAGTCAGGATTTGCATGATGTGACGGCTGTCTTCCACGCTTGGTGCCGGGCTTTCCAGCTCCGTCTTGCCTGCTTCAATTGCTTCCCGGATTGCTCTGATCTGATAGAGGAACGCATCGCCATCAGCTGTGAATGTCCGGATGTCTCCCGGCTTCTCGTAGGGGGTGACTGTGAATGTATTCCCCTCAGCTGTTGGCAGCCACGGGTTGGATTTCAGCACCAGACTGGCCTTGGAGCCAAGCACGGAAAACCCAGCGTGCAAGCCATAATCCTCTGCCGTATGCAGCTGACAAAGGACGCCATTATTCAAGCGTAAAGTGGCTGCGGTTTCACAGATATTCCCGTCTGCACCGCGCCGGCCCATTGCCGAGATCTTATAGTTTTCGAAGATGGGGTTCGGGAAAGCGGCCAGCAAGAGCAGATGCACCAGCGCTACCGGATAGCAGCCAAGGTTGTAGAGCACGCCCTTGCTCTCCGGGTTCACCTGATGTGCAATAGAGGCGCAATACTGGGCGGAGATGGACTGGATTTCACCCAGCTCACCAGAAGTGACCACATCCTGAATAGCTGCTGTAAAAGGGTGGTTCAGGAACATCAGGCCTTCGACGAAAAAGACGCCGTTTTCGGCAACGGCTTTGAGCGCCTGATCCGTCTTATCCATATCCACGGAGAGCGACTTTTCGCAGAGGATTGCCTTACCGGCATTCGCTGCTTTGATCACGTATTCATGATGCACATGGTTTGGGAGAGCGATGTAGATGATGTCAACGGCTTCATCTTCGATCAGCTCGTTGAAGTCATCAAAGGTGTGCTCAATATCGTACTTCTCTGCGAAGACTTTCAAAGGCACTTCGGAACGACTGGCAATGGAATGAATCCGCATGGATCCTTCCGCACTAATCGCATCTGCCATAGTCAACGAGATGAAGCTCGTTCCCAGAAAGCCCCAGTTCAGTTTCGACATTGTTTTTCTCCAGAACAAAGGATCCCGAGAACATCACGGGAAGAACTTCAAACATAATCCTAGTCACATTCCGGCAAGGAGAAAACACCATAGATCAAGCGCTTACTGCTTATCCAAGTTTATCAATAGAGACGGTCCGCCCGGGTACGCACCAGTCTCCTACTGCACCAGAGGACCATCAGAGCCAAGCAAATCGATGCCCTGAATGTCTGCGGACCCAGCCAGAATGGTGATGTACTGGGACACTGCTTTGGACCAACTCGCCGCTTCCAGCCACGCTTTTATGGTTTCTTCGACATGCTCGAAGGGAAGTGTTTTGCCTTCGATCTTCCGGTTCAGGTAAATGATGTGATAGCCGAACTTTGTTTCGACAGGCACCTCTGACAGCTCACCTGCCTGCATAGACTGGAGTGCCTGTTCAAACTCGGAGACAGTACTCCCCTTTGTCAGCTGGCCCAGATTTCCGCCGGTTTCCTTTGAAGGGCAAGCGGAATATTCCAGTGCCAGATCGGAGAAGGCCTCCGGTTTATCCTGAAGTACCTTGAGCACATCCTGCGCCCGCCCCTTGGCAATGCTGCGGGCGGTTTGTTGATCGGGACCCGCTGCAAACAGAATATGGCAGGCTTCATAGATTGGCTCCGAGCTGAAGCGGGCTGCGTTGTTTTCATAGTACCGCATGCATTCATCTCTGGAAGCGGAGGGGGCATCGACTTCGTGCTCTACGAGCGCTCTGATTGCGGCATCTTCAGCGGTTTCGATGCCCTCCTCCAACTGCTCCGGCTTGGCCTCAAGTTTGAGTGCCTTTGCTTGCTGGAGCAGCAATTCGCGGACGACCAGGGCTCTTGCGGCGGCTTGTACGGCCTGCCCCGGATTGGCGGCCGGGTGGTTTTGCGCCTCGGTCAGAATATCCTGTTCAGGGATCTCGACGCCGTTTACCGAGACACTGGTGATGACTGGTCTGCTCTTGGGCGGGACCTTGGTACTTGGCAGGTCTATGCCTGCCGAAGTACCGTCACTGAGGTTTGGATTGGTATAGAGATTGGCCATTTCACCTCACTCTGCCGGATTACGTGGATTGGTTGAGTTGCGTTCGCGCACGATCTGGTAGCCCGGACGCCATAGATATCTCGCCGGAGCGCTGAGCATGTGCACCAGACGCGTAAACGGGAAGATGAGCAGGATCGTCAGGCCAACGAACAGGTGCAGCTTGAAGATCCACGAGGAGCCCGCCACAAAGTCTGCGGAGCCACCTCTGAAGGTAAAGATGCCTTGTGCCCAGCTCATGAACCTGACCATCTCTTCCCCGTCCAGATGCTGGAGCGAAACCGGGATGGTTGCCAAGCCCAGCAGTAGCTGAAAGCCGAGCAGGCAGATGATGAAAGTGTCCATTGGGCTGGAGGCTGCCCTCACCCGCTCATCATAGAGCCTGCGGTGAATGAGTATCGCTGCACCAATGAATGCGACAACACCAGCAACGCCGCCGACAACAACGGCCAGAATCTGCTTGGCCTCATGTCCGATACCAAGTGTCTCGAAGATCACGATCGGAGTTAGAAGGCCGAACAAATGGCCAAGGAAGATGACCAGCACGCCCACATGGAACAAGACCGAGCCCAAGACCAATTGCTTTCGGCTCAACAGTTGGCTGGACCCTGCCCGCCAGCTGTAGGGCTCCCTGTCGTAGCGGATAATCGTTCCGACAATCAAAACAGAGAGGGCGATGTACGGATATATTCCGAAGACCAGCGTATTGAAGAATCCAGACATAGCTAGTGATCCCCTTGGATATTCGATGGGGTTTCGTCGGGCGGGCGTCTGTCCGCCGCTCTCATTTGCATTCTCAAGCGGTCAGGGCCGCAGCTGCCTTCCCCGGCATTGCCGCCAAACTTGACGACCTCCTCCTGCCAAATCCGGTCCATGGCTTCCAGATCATTTGGATCATCATCCGGCTCTGCAAGAATGTTGGACAGGAGCTCCTTGGAAGGAGTGGCCTTGCTGAGTTCGGCGACAGCTGCAAAGGCTTCAGCGTAGATTGAGCCTTTCTTCTTGAGGCGCAAGCGGAGCGCCTCGAAGATGTGAGCTGTCTGGTGAAGCAGCTCCTTGGCTTCCGGGAAGGGTTGGTGCGCCAGATACTCAAGAAACAGCGGAACATAGTCCGGAAGCTCCGTGGTTTCTGCCGCAAACCCGTTGTTCAGGTACATCTCACGCAGGTCAACGAGGGCCTGTCCGCGGTCCCTGCTCTCACCGTGCACGTGCTCAAACAAGTGCAGAGAATGGGATCGTGTGCGATCAAACAGGAACACGTAGCGCTCCTGCACTTCGTAGAGATCCAGTCCAGCCAGATCATCGCACAGATTGCAGATCATTTTCTTGCCTTTTGATGACAGCAAGCGGTCTGAATTCAACGCCTCTTTCAGCGCTGGCAGATCCTCCAGCAACTCCCGTGTCGGGTAGTTGAGCAGGAGTGAAAGGACTTTCAGGGAGGTGATCATCCGCGCATCTCCTTAAACACATCGCTTGGTGTTGTGACTGCCTTCTTGCGGGTGCCGCCAAACAGGTCGGTGCCATCGCTACCGCCAGAGCAACCATTGCCGAAGGAGAAGCCGCAGGAGCCGCGAACATCGTAGGCATCCTCGGAAACTTCACGGTGTGTGGTCGGGATGACGAAGCGATCTTCATAGTTGGCGATTGCCATGATCTTGTACATGTCTTCCACCAGTTCAGCAGTCAGGCCGACACGTTCCGCAATAGCTTCGTTGACCACGCCATCCACTGACTTGGAGCGCATGTAAGAGCGCATGGCGAGCATCCGCTCCAGAGCGGTGACGATGGGCTCGTCCTTCCCAGCAGTCAGCAGGTTTGAGAGGTAGCGCACCGGAATGCGCATAGAACGGACATCTGGCAGATCACCGTCCCAGCCGATCTTGCCAGCTTCTGCTGCTGACTGGATTGGAGAAAGCGGCGGAATGTACCAGACCATTGGCAATGTGCGGTACTCGGGGTGGAGTGGGAACGCCACTTTCCAGTCGATCGCCATCTTGTAGATCGGGGAGGCCTTCGCCGCGACCAACCAATCCTCCGGCACGCCATCTTTGCGGGCCTGTTCTATCACTTTTGGATCATGCGGATCAAGGAAGACCTTCAACTGTTGTTCGTAAAGATCCTTCTCATCTTGCGTGGAGGCCGCTTCTTCAATCTTATCCGCATCATAGAGGATCACACCCAGATAGCGGATACGACCGACACAGGTTTCCGAGCAGACTGTTGGCTGCCCGCTTTCGATGCGCGGATAGCAGAAGATACATTTTTCCGATTTTCCAGAGGACCAGTTGAAGTAGATCTTCTTATAGGGGCAACCGGAGACACACATGCGCCAGCCACGGCACTTTTCCTGATCAATCAGGACGATGCCGTCATCTTCGCGCTTGTAGATTGCACCGGATGGACACGCGGCAACGCAGGTTGGGTTGAGGCAATGCTCACACAGGCGCGGCAGGTACATCATGAAGGTGTTTTCGAATTCGCCGTAGATTTCCTTCTCAATGCCTTCGAAGTTGTAATCCTTGGAACGCTTTGCAAATTCGCCACCGAGAATTTCTTCCCAGTTTGGACCCCACTCAATCTTTTCGATACGCTCTCCGGTAATCGCAGACTTGGGCCGCGCGGTTGGGAACTGAGCGCTTTCCGGGGCTCCTTGCAGGTGCTCATAGTCGAAATCAAAGGGCTCGTAGTAGTCGTCGATTTCAGGTAGGTCGGGGTTGGCAAAGATGTTCGCCAGAATACGCCATTTGGCCCCCATCTTGGGAATGATCTTGCCGTTGTGCTTGCGCACCCAGCCGCCATTCCAGCGCTTCTGGTTTTCCCAGTCCTTGGGGTAACCAATACCGGGTTTGGTTTCCACGTTGTTGAACCAGGCGTATTCCACGCCTTCGCGGTTGGTCCAAACGTTTTTGCAGGTCACTGAACAGGTGTGGCAGCCGATGCATTTATCCAGATTCAGTACCTTTGCAACTTGTGCGCGGACTTTCATTCTGCTGCCTCCTGACCACTTTTATTTAGTGGTTCTTCCATCCAGTTCACTTCTTCCAGCTTGTGAACCACAACGAATTCATCCCGGTTCGAGCCAACTGTTCCATAGTAATTGAAGCCGTAGGATTGCTGTGCGTAGCCACCAATCATGTGGGTTGGCTTGGTAATCGCTCTGGTGACGGAATTATGGATACCGCCGCGCTGTCCGGTGAGCTCAGAGCCCGGTGTATTCACGATCTTTTCCTGAGCGTGATACATGTAGATCGTGCCTTCCTTCATACGCTGAGACACGACCGCACGGGCTACAAGTGCGCCATTGATGTTGAAGACCTCGACCCAGTCATTGTCCTCAATCTTGGCTTTCTTCGCATCCACCTCGGAAATCCAGACGACCGGTCCTCCGCGATTGAGCGTCAACATCAGCAGGTTGTCGGTGTAGGTGGAGTGAATGCCCCACTTCTGGTGCGGAGTGATGAAATTGAGCACCAGCTGCTTTCTGCCCATTGACTTCTCATTGATCACCGGATGTACGCCTTTGGTGTCAATGGGGGGCCTGTAGACACAAAAGCCTTCGCCGAATGCACGCATCCAGAGATGATCCTGATACAGCTGCTGGCGGCCTGAGATCGTGCGCCACGGGATCAGTTCATGCACGTTGGTATAGCCGGCGTTGTAGCAAACATGTTCTGATTCAATGCCAGACCATGTTGGAGAGGAGATGATCTTGCGTGGTTGGGCTACAATATCGCGGAAGCGGATCTTCTCTTCTTCCTTCGGCAGGGCCAGATGCGTGTGGTCTCTGCCTGTAAATTCAGAGAGCGCTGCCCATGCTTTGACAGCCACTTCACCATTGGTTTCCGGTGCAAGAGACAGAACAACTTCGGTCGCGTCGATATCTGTATCGATCTTAGCCAAGCCTTTGGTTGGTCCTTCTTCAAGCACCTTTCCGTTGAGACCTTTGAGGAGTTCCACTTCGTGCTCGGTGTTCCAGTTGATGCCTTTGCCACCGTTGCCGAGTTTGTCCATCAATGGGCCAAGAGAGGTGAAGCGTTTGTAGATGTTGGAATAATCACGCTCGATAACCACAACATTCGGCATGGTTTTGCCGGGCTGTGGTGTGGTGTCATCCTTTTTCCAATCCTCAACATCAAACGGCTGAGCGATTTCACCGGCGGTATCGTGCAGGATCGGAACAAGGACAACGTCTTTCTCCTTGCCCAGAACTTCTTGAGACACCTCGGAGAATGTTTTGGCGATGCCCTTGAAGATTTCCCAGTCGCTGCGGGCTTCCCATGCAGGGTCTGCTGCGCTGGAGAGCGGGTGAATGAAGGGATGCATGTCGGAGGTGTTGAGGTCATTCTTCTCGTACCACGTCGCTGTGGGCAGGACGATATCCGAGTAGACGCAAGTGGTGGACATGCGGAAATCCAGTGTAACGAGCAGGTCCAGTTTTCCTTCAGGCGCCTTGTCATGCCAGACAGCTTCCTTGGCCCGCTGGCGCCCTTCCTCTCCTAAATCCTTGCCTAGCACGCCGTGTTCGGTACCCAGCAGGTGGCGCAGGAAATACTCGTGGCCTTTACCGGAGGAACCCAGCAAGTTGGAGCGCCAGACAAACAGGTTACGCGGCCAGTTGGCTTCATGGTCAGGGTCTTCACAGGACAGCTTGAGACCGCCTGACTTCAGCTCCTGAGCCACATAGTCTTTTGCTTCTTTGCCGCTTTCCTCAATCGCCTTCGCGACCTCGAGAGAATTGGTCTGCAATTGTGGAGCCGATGGCAGCCACCCCATCCGTTCTGCGCGAATGTTGTAGTCAATCAGAGATGCATCCCAATCACCATCAGGCGCTGTTGGCGACAGGATTTCGTCAACCTTCACTGTTTCGTAGCGCCACTGATCTGTGTGTGCATAGAAGAAGGAGGTTGAGTTCATATGGCGCGGTGGGCGGGCCCAATCCAAGGCAAAGGCCAGTGCTGTCCAACCGGTTTGCGGGCGCAGCTTTTCCTGTCCTACATAGTGGCTCCAGCCACCGCCAGATTGCCCGATACAACCACACATCACCAACAGGTTGATGATGCCGCGATAGCTCATGTCCATGTGGTACCAGTGGTTCAGACCAGCACCAAGGATAACCATTGAGCGGCCGTTGGTCTTCTCGGCATTGGTTGCGAACTCACGGGCCACCGTGATGATGTGGTCCTTGGGAACACCAGTGATTTTTTCTGCCCAAGCTGGGGTATAGGGCAATCCCTCGTCGTAGGACTTGGCGGAGTTTGGATCATCCAATCCACGATCCAGACCGTAATTGGCGACGAAGAGGTCGAAGACTGAGGCAACAAGGACCTCCCCCTCGGCCAGTTTGACTTTTTTGGCAGGGACTTTACGCACCAGCACACTGTCATGGTTGGTTCCTGCAAAGTGTTCGTGCGCGCGGTTGCCGAAATAGGGAAAGGCGACCTCTGCGATCTCATCATGGTCGGCTTCATCAATGAGCGACATGGCAAGGTCGGTATCCTTGCCCGTGCCGTCTTTCTCCTCCAGATTCCACTTGCCTTTTTCACCCCAGCGGAAGCCGATGGAGCCGTGCGGGACCACAATCTTTTTCGCTTTGCGGTCGACTGCGACAGTCTTCCATTCCGGATTGTTGGTCTCGCCAAGTTTGTCATCAAATTCGGAGGCGCGCAGGAGGCGTTCGGGTAGGTATTTGCCGTCTTTTTTGACGAGGCGGACCAGCAAAGGCATGTCAGAGTATTTGCGGCAGTAGTCCTGAAAGTATTTTGCCTGCCGGTCCAAGTGGAACTCACGCAGGATCACGTGGCCCAAAGCCATTGCCAAAGCTGCATCAGTGCCCTGCTTGGGGTGGAGCCAAAGGTCGGAGAACTTGGCCGCTTCTGAGTAATCCGGTGACACGACAACGGACTTGGTGCCCTTATAACGCGCCTCCGTGTAGAAGTGCGCGTCCGGTGTGCGGGTTTGAGGCACGTTTGAGCCCCATAGCATCAGGAAGCCAGCATTGTACCAGTCAGCAGATTCCGGAACGTCTGTTTGCTCTCCCCATGTTTGCGGGGAAGCGGGAGGGAGATCGCAGTACCAGTCGTAGAACGACATGCATGTGCCGCCGATCAGAGACAGGTAGCGGGTTCCTGCGGCGTAGGAGATCATGGACATGGCCGGGATCGGCGAGAAGCCAGCGACACGGTCTGGTCCCCATTTCTTCGTCGTGTAGGCATTGGCCGCTGCGATCATTTCGTTGACCTCTTCCCATGTGGCCCGTACGAAACCGCCGTGTCCTCGGATCTTGATGTAATCAGAGCGTTTGGCGGGGTCTTCCTGAATGGCAGCCCATGCTGCGACGGGTGATTTGTCCGCCCGCTCTTTGCGCCAGGCTTTGAGCAGTCGGGAGCGGATCAACGGGTGCTTCACGCGGTTGGCGGAGTAGATGTACCAGCTGTAACTGGCACCACGGGAGCAACCGCGTGGCTCATGATTTGGCAGGTCCGGGCGGGTGCGCGGGTAATCGGTCTGCTGGGTTTCCCATGTGATGATCCCCCCCTTCACGTAGATCTTCCAGGAACAGGATCCTGTGCAGTTCACCCCATGGGTTGAGCGTACGATTTTGTCGTGCTGCCATCGTTTTCGATAGCTATCTTCCCAGTTTCTGTTCTCGTTTGTTGTAACACCGTGCCCGTTTGCAAAGGTACCAGTGTCCTGTTTTGCGAAGAAGTTGAGTTTGTCGAGGAGTAGAGACATTTGAAATGCCCTTCACTTTCTTTAGTCAGCACGGGACGGGGGCGCCCTTACGTGTGTAAAAATACCAAGTGACCACCACGCAGATCACGTAGTAGATGCCGAATGTCCAAAGCGCGTAATCCGGGTCGCCGGTGTAGGCGATAGCTGTTCCGTAGGCCTTGGGAACAAAGAAGGCGCCATAAGCAGCGATTGCGGAGGTAAAGGCGATGATAGCCGCCCCTTCCCGCTCTGACTGGCGCTCAAGAGCGTTTTCATCCAGATGCGGCATGAGGAGCCGGACCCGCTGACGCATGATGCTTGGGATCATCTGGAAGGTGGAGGCATTGCCAACACCTGTGAGGAAGAACAGTGCCATGAAGCAGGCAAAGAACCCCCAGAAGGCACCAGGCTCTGTCTTGATGTCCAGGAAGACCAGCACGCCAGCAACTGCGACAATCATCAGCAGGAAGGTCCAAAAGGTCACACGGCCTCCGCCGAATTTGTCGGAGATCCAACCTGTACCGGCACGGGACAGCGCACCAACGAGCGGGCCGAGGAAAGCATAGGAGAGTGCGCTAATCTCAGGAAACTGGGTGTTTATGAGCAGAGGGAAAGCAGCGGAGTAACCGATAAAGCTGCCGAAGGTTCCAGTATAGAGAACGCACATGATCCAGTTGTGCTTTCTCTTAAAGATGATGGACTGTTCTTTGAAACTAGCCTTGGCATGGGCAATGTCATTCATTCCAAACCATGCTGCCAGTGTGGAGAGGATAAGAAACGGCACCCAGATGAAACCCGCATTCTGGATCCAGAGTCGGCTTCCATCCTCCAGTAATTGAGGGTCACCGCCAATGGCTCCAAATACGCCAAATGTGACGACCAACGGCACCGCAAACTGCATCACGGAAACACCTAGATTGCCGAGGCCAGCGTTGAGCGCCAGTGCATTGCCCTTCTCTGACTTAGGAAAGAAGTAGGCAATGTTCGCCATTGAGGAGGCAAAGTTACCGCCACCAAAGCCGCACAGCAAAGCCAGTACGAGAAATATCTCATAGGGTGTATCCGTGTCCTGTACCGCGTAGCCAATTCCCAAGGCTGGCAAGAGAAGCGATGCGGTGGTCACTGTCGTCCAAAGGCGGCCACCAAAGATCGGCACCATAAAGGAATAGAAAATCCGGAGGGTTGCACCGGAGAGCCCGGGCAATGCAGCCAGCAGGAAGAGTTCATTGGTTGTGTAGTCAAAACCGATGCTTGGGAGCCGCGCGACGACAACACTCCAGACCAACCACACAGAGAATGCGAGCAAGAGAGCGGGAATTGAGATCCAAAGATTTCGGGTCGCAATTGCCTTCCCTTTCTTCTCCCAGAATTCCGGGTCATCGGGCCGCCACACAATGAGCGTGTGTCCTTTTTGAATTTCGTCACCAAGCATCCAGTTTTTCCTTTTAGCGATACGCCCTCTTCAGACTGCATCCAGCAAAGCTTTGCTGGTTTAGGGGTATTTGTTTGCGACTGCTGGCTCCTCCGGGTCTTCAAGCGGCTCTTCAGGGAGGTCAGAAAGGTCTCTTTCTCGCTGTAATTCCGGATAGCGTTTGCGTTCCATTCGGCGGATGGCGACGTGCATCCAAACGGTCGAGATTGCGACGATTCCAAAGAGAAGCATGAACGGGGACGTCCAGACATTCGTCAGGTCCAGCAGTGCTCCAAAGGCGATGGGCAGGAAGAACCCACCAAGACCACCAATCATGCCTACAAGGCCGCCTACGGCGCCAACATGGTATGGGTAGTAAACCGGGATGTGTTTGTAGACCGCCGCCTTGCCAAGGCTCATGACAAAACCAAGAACAACGGTAATGGCGACGAATTCACCGACGCTGAGTCCTAAACTGAACTCAATTGGCCCTTCAATCCCATCCACCACATAGGAAGCCTCTGGATAGCTGAGCAGAAACAAACAGATGAGCGAGACGATGAAGGTGAGGTACATTACAGATCGTGCCCCCCATTTGTCCGACATCCACCCGCCCAGCGCCCTGAAAACAGAGCCCGGCAACGAGTAGAGGCCAGCAAAAACACCAGCCGTTGTCAGCTCTAGTCCGTAAGCTCCGGTGTAGTAACGCGGCAGGAAGGACGCGAGGGCTACGAAGCCACCAAAAACGAAGAAATAATAGGTGGCAAACCGCCAGACCTGAAGGTTCTTCAGCGGGGCGAGTTGTTCACGCGCGGAAACTGCTTTTGTGCCTTCCTGCTTGCGCTCTCGCTGCGCTGGATCATCTTTACTGAACAGGAAGAACAGGACTGCCGTAAGGGCTAAAACCACTGCGTAAATGCGTGCCGTACCTTCCCAACCGACTGCGATTACGAGGAATGGTGCGACGAAATTCGTGACCGCTGCACCAGCGTTACCAGCACCAAAAATACCAAGGGCCGTGCCCTGCTTTTCTTTCTCAAACCACCTGGAGACGTAGGTGACGCCAATGATAAAAGAGCCACCGGCCAATCCGAGGCCCAAAGCGGCTAACAAAAATACTTCGTATGTGTGCACTGAGGTGAGCAACCAGACACAAACTGCCGTTAGGAGCATCTGCAGCGGGAACATAAATCGTCCACCAAACTGCTCGGTCCATACTCCCAGAAAGATGCGGCTGATTGATCCGGTGAGTACGGGCGTGGCAACCAAGAGGCCGAACTCTGTGTTGTTCAGGCCCAGTTCGCCTTTAATACGCACGCCGATAATGGAGAAAATGGTCCAGACTGCAAAGCAAATCGTGAAAGCAAAGGTACTAAGACCCAATGCCCTGTATTGATCCGACCGTGTAACACCCTCAAGTGAATGCATCGTATTTGGTCCTGAATCCCAGCAGGAAAGAAATCCACTTAGAATTTCAGGAGCACTAGCACCCAAAAGTAGCGCAACTCATAGGATGAACATGATGAAACTAGTAAATTTAGGATATAACTCAGCGTAAATCATCGTGTACTTGGGTATGCCCGCAGACAGAAATACGGCTATCCACGACCCGGTGATGCTGGTATGCTTCTTTGAAGAAAATGGGGATTTCAAAGTTAAAGCAATGTCTTACATCAACAATGTCAGGATGTTCGTGCGCGTGTTTGAGCTGGGCAGTATGTCTGCTGCGGCCAGAGATATGCATGTTTCGCCAGCTGTTGCTTCCTCCCGTATTGGCGAGCTTGAGAAACACCTTGGAATCCGACTGTTCAACCGCACCACCCGCACTGTGCAACCCACTGAACAAGGCAGTATTTTTTATCCCGGCGCCCAAAAAATGCTGGAAGCAATGGAAGAAGCTGAAGCTGCGGTTCATGAGGTGACAAACACGCCGCGCGGTTCGATTTTTGTCTCTGCTCCGCTTGGAATTGGGAGACGTTTAATCGCACCCCTTATTCCAGAATTTCATGTGTCTTATCCAGAGGTACATGTGCGTCTCAGGCTGTCAGATCGTCCCGTTGATATTGCCAATGAGGGTTTGGATCTGGCCTTTGTTCTGGGCCATTTGGCAAACTCAGAGTTACGATTGAAGAAGCTGGCTGATTGCCCACGGGTATTGTGTGCCTCTCCTGCTTATCTTGAGGATCGCGAGACGCCACAACACGGTGTTGACCTGCAGCACAGCAAGCATAACTGCCTGCTGCTTCAGTTTCCCGGATCCACCGAAAACAGGTGGACGTTACAAACTTCAGAGGGTCTGCAAAGCTTTGAGGTTACAGGGCCTTATACCTCTGATGATGGGGACGTGCTGGTTGACTGGGCTTTAGACAATCGCGGCATCATCAACGCGCCTTTGTTTGATGTGGTGGATCATTTGCTGAGTCGGCAGCTCGTCACGGTATGTCCTGAGACACCGCCAACTGATGTGCAACTGGCCTGCCTGTTCCCGCACAAGCGATATCAAGATCCAAAGATCCGGTTATTTCTCGAGTTCATTAGTGAACGGTTGAAGGCATACTTAAAAGACAAGAGCACTCATTACGTCCGTGAGAAGCTCCAGTTTTCGTAGAGTTCCGCGAAACACTTTCAAGATTATTTTGATAATCCAACCCATTTATTAGGCTACGCTATCAATAGGAGGCGTTTGGTGTATCGGTCGGCTGCCAGGCTTTCAGAACTCGGTTGATGCCAGCACCCGTACCAGTGCTTCAACACTGCCAAGTCGTTCCCCAATCCGGCACTGGCACCTCCCACTGATTTGGAACTCAAGCACATCACGGCCTCCGTACGCACTGCGTATTGGAGGTCGGGATGTCTTTCAGGAATGGCCTAGCTCATGAGTACGCAACATCTGCCCGCTTCTTCCCTATATTCTCCCAGTGGAGGTTTGCCGCCGCAAACTCAGGTTATGACGGATAGAGCCGTGTTTACGGATGCCTATGCCGTTATACCCAAAGGCGTGATGCGCGATATCGTTACCTCAAATCTACCGTTTTGGGACGGGACACGAGCTTGGGTCCTTGCCCGCCCCCTCTCCGGCTTTGCGGAGACCTTCTCGCAATACATCATGGAGGTTCAACCCGAAGGTGGCTCCCACAAACCGGAACCGGACCCGGAGGCTGAAGGAGTGTTTTTTGTCGTCCAAGGGGAGATTACAGTGGATCTTGGCGGGAAATCTCATAGCCTGTCCGAAGGCGGGTATGCCTACCTCCCTGCTGGCGCTGCCTATGAAGTGCGCAACAAGAGCAACGCACCAGCAGTATTCCATTGGGTGCGCAAACGCTATGAGGCTGTTGAGGGAATCTCCAAGCCAGAGGCCTTCTTCACCCACGAGAAAGATGCTGTAGTCGCGCCCATGCCGGACACCAATGGCGCCTGGGCGACCACACGGTTTGTCGACCCATCTGACATGCGGCATGACATGCATGTGAACATCGTCAGCTTTGAGCCGGGTGGCTGTATTCCCTTTGCAGAAACCCATGTGATGGAACACGGGCTTTATGTGCTGGAAGGCAAAGCAGTCTACCGCCTCAACTCTGACTGGGTGGAAGTGGAGGCTGGCGACTTCATGTGGTTGCGCGCCTTTTGCCCGCAAGCGTGCTACGCTGGTGGGCCAACGCGGTTTCGCTATCTGCTATACAAAGACGTGAACCGCCATGCCCAGCTGGGCTCGTTCCAGAGGTGACCGGCTATGAGTGAGAAGATTGTGCAGACGCGCCAAATACGGATCGAAGAGCTTACAGCCGAGAGTTTCAGTAGGTTTGGTGAGTTGATTGAGGCTGGTGGGACATCGCCCATAATGATTAATGAGGGCAGATGTGAGCGTTTCTCGGATCTGGCAGGCATCGAATTCATCGGAGGACGTGCTGGTGTGAGTCTGTTTCACGCAGAGCTGCGCCGTCTTCCGCATATCCTGACCATGCTGGAGCGTCACCCTTTGGGGTCGCAATGCTTCATCCCCATGGATCAGTCAGAGTATCTCGTCATTGTCGCTAAGGATGAAGGTGGACGGCCTTCAACACCTCGTGCGTTTATGGCGCGATCCCCCCAATGCATCAATATCAAACGCAATGTGTGGCACGGAGTGCTGACCCCAATCAGCGGGTCAGGATTGTTTGCCGTTGTGGACCGGATTGGGGATGGAAACAACTTAGAAGAACACTGGCTGAAGGAGGCCTATCTGATCACGGAATAACACTGTGCGTCATTAGTAGGAGGGGACTAAATGACCAGCAATTCCATCGGGACACCAGAGCAACTGCGTGATCCCAACTATATGCCTGCCTTACACAGGGCGGTTCCGCTTGGCATTCAGCATGTGCTTGCCATGTTTGTCTCAAACGTCACACCGGCGATCATTATTGCCGGAGCTGCCGGGTTTGGGTTTGGCTCAGATGCGGGCGCTCTGGGTTTTCCGGATATGACTTACATGATCCAGATGTCCATGCTCTTTGCCGGGATCGCTACACTCTTTCAAACCATCGGCATGGGTGTTGTGGGGGCGAGGCTCCCGATTGTTCAGGGCACCAGTTTTGCCTTTATTCCAATTATGATTCCACTTGTTGCAGGCAAGGGTGTTGAGGCCCTGCCAGCGTTGTTTGGCGGCGTGCTCATCGGTGGTTTGTTCCATGCGTTTTTGGGCATGTTCATTGGCCGCATACGCTTTGCGTTGCCGCCGCTTGTAACAGGGCTTGTGGTCACCATGATTGGTCTGGCGCTGGTGAAGGTGGGTATTCAGTATGCGGCGGGCGGCGTCCCTGCCATTAACACACCAGAATATGGCAGCTTGCTCAACTGGTCTGCTGCCCTCATCGTTGTTCTGGTCACACTCGCTCTAAAGTTCTATGCGCGTGGAATCCTTGCTGTTTCGGCTGTGGTGATTGGGATTCTTGCCGGATACCTTTACGCCATGATGGTTGGCATGGTGACGGTTGACGGTATTGCAACAAGTGTGGGCCGTTCAGCCTCTTTCGCTCTGCCAATGCCTTTCATCTACGGCTTTGAGTTTAGTCTGGCCGCAGTGATCGGCTTTTGTCTGATGGCATTTGTGAGTTCGGTTGAAACTGTTGGCGATGTCTCCGGAATCACCAAAGGAGGTGCTGGCCGTGAAGCGACGGACAAGGAAATTCAAGGTGCAACTTACGCTGACGGGTTTGGTACTGCGGTTGCTGGTGTTTTTGGTGGGTTGCCTAATACATCCTTCAGCCAGAATGTTGGCCTGATCGCCATGACGGGTGTGATGAGCCGTCATGTGGTGACGATCGGGGCCCTGTTCCTGATCCTGTGCGGGCTTGTGCCGAAAGTTGGTGCGCTTATTCGCACAATTCCGATTGAGGTGCTGGGTGGCGGCGTGATCGTCATGTTTGGCATGGTGGTGGCTGCGGGTGTTTCGATGCTCTCCGATGTCAACTGGAACCGGCGGAACATGGTGATCTTTGCGATCTCTCTTTCAATCGGTCTTGGATTGCAGTTGGATCCCAAAGCTGTTCAGTATCTTCCTGACACACTGCGCATTTTGATGACCAGCGGACTGCTGCCTGCAGCGCTGATTGCAATTGTGCTGAATCTGGTGTTGCCGGAAGAGCTTTCTGCTGAGGCAACCGAGGAAGTTTCCGGTGGCATGGCCTCGCAAGAGGATTCACCACTTAAAGCTACGGGCTCCCAAGCCTAAAGAAACTCTCCTCGCCAGTCTTGGATGGTGAGGAGAGTTGCTCCTAAAGTTTTTCCCAGGTTCCACCATTCTGGGAGCTTTTTACGGCGGCTCCGATAAAGGCACTCTGGCCACCACCGATCATGCCTAGGCGCAGCCTGCGTCCCAATCTTTCCGGACTTCTGAAACTTGTCGCGTTTCCGCAGTTTTAGCGGTCATCTTATGCTCTCCATACTTCTGCGGTATCCCGATATCAACTCGCGCAACAGCACGACCGAAAACCAAAGGATCATTAGATCTGTGATCTGCAATTGCAAATACTCTTTCGCAAAAGTGGCGGTCTTTTCATGGCAATCTTTGTAGATCTGGCCCAAACTTTTGTTGAGCGAAGAGAGGCTCAAAAATCTCATGTAAAATCCGGCGAAGAGCACCGAAGCCTACTATGAGCACAATTCCAAGAGCTTCATAGAGCGCACGCTGTATCTGGATATGGGGGAGCACTACCAGCGCTTTTTAAGCAAGGTTCCGGCAGGTGGACGTATTCTGGATGCTGGGTGTGGCTCTGGCCGCGATGCTTATGCATTCAAGAGGTTAGGCTATAAAGTCGATGCATTCGACGCCTCTTCCGAGATGGCAAAGTCCGCCAGCAAACTGGTCGGGATCGATGTACAACAAAACACCTTTCAGGCGTTCACAAGTCCGCCAGTCTACGATGCGATATGGGCTTTCGCCTCCCTGCTGCACGTTCCCTACGCGGAGCTGCCACTTGTGCTTGGCAATCTTTGCGCGGCCCTCAGGACTGGCGGGACTCTCTTTGCGACTTTCAAGTTGGGGGATGGGGAAGTCATCCGTGAGGATGGGCGGCGTTTTTTTATGATGACAGAAGAACGCTTCAGGGCGATTTTGCAGGACATTCCGAGCCTACAGCTTCAAGATGCCCGCATTTCACTGGGCCTCAAACCCCGTCGGTCTGATGACAGATGGCTCATTCTGTATGCTGTTAAGGTGGGCTGAGAGTTGAAGATAGCAAGAGCAAATGACTTTGCCAGTTGACCTCATCAATGCATCGCTTTGTAGAGTGTGATGTCTACCGGTGCATCATCCCTGAGCTTTGCGCTGCCGCGCGCAAGGAGCCAGCCATCAGCCCGTTCAAGGCGAGCTACGATCTGCTGCGTTGGCGTAGCCGATGCATTGGCCGGCAGTGAGACGGAAAAGACAAGCGATTTGAATTTGCCAGCGCTCTTGAGCTGAGTTTTCGCAACAAGCTCTTGCATCTTGCTCTGGCTGGCCGGGTCTCTGAGATAAAGCTTTATGTGGCCTTTGGGAATTTCCGATCCGCTTTCAAACCTGAGCGTGCCGGTAACATCTGTCGGTTGGGCGGCTGTTGTCTGGGTGACCGTTGTGCTGCCAGCGACCAGCATGCCAGTTACTAAAAGCGCTTTACTGCCATTGGTCAGACGCTTCATTGTGCATTCCCTTTGGCTTGTCTGAGTTATGGAAACCTCTTTATACGAGATGACCAGTGCAGGTGCAGGAGGGGAGCCTGCAAGCCCCCCTCCTGTTTTTTATCAAACAATCACGAAGTCGTCTGCTGAAAGAGAAAGACCCGCGTTCAGTTGTGCGAACTGAATCGCTGCCATATCTCCGCTACCATCAGCATCGTAGAGCAGCGCACCACTGTCACTGTCGTAGATGATGCGGTCGTTTGCATCCTGACTGACACCAGCTGCACTCATATGGAATGCATTGAGGCCAAGTGCGCCCTCGCCGCCAAGTTCAGCAAAGATGTCGCTGTCCAGAAGGATCAGATCTTCACCGACTTTAAAGTCTTTGATCTGATCAACATTGTCTTCACCAAGCTCGGTAGAGAAGCGGAATGAATCCTCTCCTGTACCACCGAACAGAAGATCAGCACCAAGACCACCATCCAATAGATCACTGCCTTGACCGCCATAGAGCTTATCGTTGCCAGCTTCACCCGGCAGGATTGGCTCAGGCGGGAAGTCTATGGACACGTTGAGTGTGTAGGTTGACCCCTCCGGCACAGCCTCTAGCCAACCACCCTCTACATCTGGAGACCATGCGCCCTCCAGAATGTAGTAGGTTCCGGTTTCTTCGACAGTAAAGGCCAAGCTGGAATCACGAGGATGAACGGAACCAGGATCTCCGGCACCATCATCGTTCTGAGCAACGACATTGCCTTCACTATCTAGCAGGAGGACCCAACTGTCATGGACGTCCGGATCTGCAATACCATCGATATCGATGGAGATGGTTGATCCAGCCTGCAGTTCAATTTTGTAGTACCCACCCTGACCATTGCCGGTTGCGTTGACAGTGGTATGAAGGACCGTCGTTGAGTCAAAGATGTTTGGATCTTCAGTCAACGAGAAGTTGTCGGAGATATCGAACGCGGCCGCAATAGAGTTGTTGGTCGCATCCGCTCCAAGCGTGGCGTAACCAGTGCCCATACCTGGGCGTGGGATCGGAGGAGCCACATCACCGAAGTCACCGAGCAAGATGTCATCTCCACGACCACCGCGAAGCACATCGTTGCCACCCTGACCTGTCAGCGTGTTGGCAGCATTATCACCTCTGATTTGATCGTTGTGGCCTGAGCCAGCAAGATTTTCGATGGAGATGTAAGTGTCACCTTCGGAGCCACCACGATGCAGGTTGAGGTTCACACCACTGGTTGCATCGGCGTAGTCTGCAGTATCACTGCCCGCACCACCATTGAGCACGTCAGCACCACCGCCACCGGTCAGCGTATCGTTGCCTGATCCACCGGAGAGTTCGTTGGTCTGATCGTTACCGATCAGATGGTCATCGTGGAAGGAACCAACAACATTTTCAACATCAACAATGATATCGTGGCGGATGACTGTGCCGCGACCGACGATCTGTACTGGTCCGTCAGCATCACCGCCACGTGCAGTTCCATTCGCTAGGTCAACCATAACGCCTTCGGAGCTTCCGGAGTAGACAACGGTGTCGATGCCTTCGCCGCCATCCAGATAGTCCTGACCAGAACCACCAATGAGGATGTCGTCGCCTTCATCGCCGTACAGAAGGTCACCGTCATTGCCGCCATCAAGGATGTCGTTACCGCCGCCGCCATTAAAGACGTCGCCGCCGCCCTGACCCCAGAAGTGATTGTCTGAATCTGTACCGATGAAGCGGTCGATACGGTCGTCAGAGCCGATCAGGTTCTCGATGCTGTAGAATGTGTCACCAGACGCAGTACCACCGCTGGCCACATTCGTTTCCAGATTGACGAGCAACTGGAATGGACTTTCGTGGCTATAGTCAACAGTGTCAACGCCATCACCACCGATGAAGACGTCAACGCCGTCCTGACCCATCATTGTGTCGTCGCCATCACCGCCGTCCAGGATGTCGTCACCAGCACCACCGAAGATGGTATCGTTACCGGCACCACCGTAGAGCACGTCGTCGCCGTCATCGCTCTCGGTCTGATCTTCGAGATCCTCTACCGGAATGGTGTTGTTGATATCACGGCTGGCCAGAGAATCCCGGCCACCAATGATGAGATCATCACCATCCATGCCGAAGATTGTGTCGCCGCCGGCTCCACCCTCAAGCGTGTTATCTCCATCATCACCAATGATGATGCTTGTCGGTGTGCTACCGGTGGCGGGTGGTGTGTCGTCATCATCTTCAACAACGGGATCCACAGGTGTTCCGCCCACGTAGATGATGTTTTCGACGTTTTCAACGTCACCCAGATCCAGATCACTGTTCAGAACATAGATTGTGTCGTTGCCGCCATCGGCTTCTTCACGAACAATGTCGTCAGCAGAGTCAACGAAGTAAACATCATCACCGTTGCCACCTGCCATGCGGTCAGCACCGCCACGACCGTCAATAACGTTGTCGCCGTCGTTGCCGATTATGATGTCATCGTAGTTACTGCCAATGCCGTTTTCGATGTAGTACACGGTCTGATCGGCATTGTGTCCGGCAAAGATCGATACGTTGTTGCTATGGCCGTTTACGCTGGAGAACTGTCCGGCACGCAGGTCAAGAATTGTGCCTGCTGTTGATCCGGAGAAATCAATGGTATCAATGCCGCCGGTATCATGGATCACGAAACCAATATCGTGTTGCATCCCTGAAGAGGTGAGCTCGTAGCCATATTCGGTGCTGTTGAAGCCGTAAGTGTTGTTACCGGTTTTTAGGTCAATTTCCTGATAGACCCACTCGCCGTTCTCATCAACTTCTGCAAAGAAACGGCGGATGGTTGCTTCGATGTCAGCCATCAACGGTGTCGATGCTGACCAACGTGTGGTCTCCCCAACATCAATTCCGTCGAAGTACGACATCACGCTGTATTGCTGGCGGTCATAAATCCAGGTCGCATTGTTCAAATAGTTGATCTGAACGCCGCCCGGTCCGCTGTAGTTGTACAGGCCGGGGTGGTTCAGGCCGAACTCGTGACCCAGTTCATGGATGAAGCTGTCGAACACGTAACCGCCGATGTCGGTCAAGTTTGGCTCCGTGTCGTGGAAGCGCTGACCAATGCTGATATAACGGTTGCTTGAATAGGCACTACCGTCGTCCGGCTCACCCAGATTCGGGCTTACAATTTCCATCCACTGCGTTTCGGGATCGAATGGAATGTCATCGACAATCACGAACTCAAATGGGGTCACTGAAGACCACATGTTCAAGGCGCCAATCGCAGCGGCCTTATACTCAGGGTGATCGTTGAGCCCAGAAACATTGATCACCATTGGCTGGTTCGCGATTTCAGGCGTTAGACTGCGTGGCAATGCGCCCACATAGTCCAGAAACGCTTCGTAATCTTCGCTTTTGCCAAACGGATTATCCGGCGTTTGATCGTTGACCCACCACTGATCGTTGGAGTCATTCTGGTTTGGCATCTTTGTCTCTCCCTTTGTACAAAGCTTGGTTGCTTAATGCTGTGTTTTATCGGTGCGGGTCAGGCGAAACCTGACGACAGCGCACATGCCGTCGTCCTCACAGGCGTTGAAGGACGTTTTGAGAAGAATGAAGTTGCTGAAAATATTGAGCTTAGATTTGCGTCACGATTTACTGAAAAGCTTGCTAGGTATGTGGTCCAGACCGTTTTTGCTCCACCCGCCCTCGTTGCGAGGCTATGGCTGCCGATACATCCGGCAATAGACTTCTCATAGAGATCAAGCATTTCGACAGCCCCAAATTCATGTCTAGCGTATGCGGATCCAGAGAAACCACAGTAGAAAAAAGACTAGATCATGCTTTGCAAAGCTTATTCATAAGCATAGCTCACATGATCGCAGAATTCTTTTTGAAACTCAGTTTAAAGTCAATTGGATTTAAGATGATAATTTTTAAGTTACTAAGCGTGACTTAAGAATTTTCATGAATATATTAATTAAAATACTTCAATATTATTTGATTAAATACATTACTAATTTGCAAGTAATGATCATGACAGAATAACGCCGCAATTGGTTGGCAGATACTCAGTTAACTTGAAAGCTTTTCATTCCTTGATAGCTTTAAAGCTGCACGCAACCGTGGCTGTCCGCTCAGCATTTCCAGTTTAACTAAGTTGAGGCAGGGGGAGTTTGGCCCTGTTTTTGTAATGTGGTGAGGGTGTGACTTTGTTTATTCAAACTAGCAGTATTAGGTACTTAAAGAATGAGTACGGCTGAGGTGGTTGAGCTACAGCCACAGTGTTGCTCTATATGCTGGAGCACGCACAGCAAAGGGATCACAAAGGGTCTGCAACCAGAGCCATACTCGCTTTAGATGAGTTATTTTCACTGAAATCTTGCTGATATTTTGAGCTTTTGGCGGCGTGCTTGTCTTTGGTGAAGCTGGTCTGGGAGGCGCATACCGTGAGCTTCTTTTAGCTATGCGTTCGTTTGCCATTGGCATGTCGAAGGGATGGCGTAGCGAGACCAAACGTTCATTTATTCAAATCACCCGAGCACCTCTTGATAACCAATTAGGGAAGCGTTGAAAGAAACACTTGATGCCCAAAACAACTAAAAATCAGGCAGCGCAAATTCCACATCAAGGCATGAGTTTCCTTGGATTCGTTATTATGATCGGCGCATTCATGGCCATTAACTCCCTGAATATGGACGTTATGCTGCCTGCCCTACCGCAGATCGGCACAACGTTGCATTTGGAAAACCCAAATCATGCGCAGCTCATAATAACCGCCTATCTGATTGGTTTGGGCCTCTCATCATTGATCATCGGGCCAATTTCTGATTGGTTAGGGCGCAAGCCCATACTCCTGTTCGGTCTCTCCATTTTTACTGTTGGAACCATCGCCGCCGCAGTGTCAACCTCATTTGAGGTTATGCTTGGCGCTCGCCTTCTTCAGGGTATAGGTGCAGCTGCCCCGAGGGTTATGGCTTTCTCGATCGTAAGAGATTGGTATCATGGTCGTCAGATGGGACGTGTCATGTCGCTTACCATGGTCGTCCTGATGATATGCCCGGTTATTGCACCATCAATGGGTCAGGCCGTACTTTTTTTGGCTGACTGGGAGTGGATCTTCCACCTCCTGACTTTATTTGCCGTGACCATGATTTGCTTAAGTTATTTCAAGCTTCCAGAAAGTTTGCCTGTCGAGCAACGAAGAGGGTTCACAGTACCATCACTGTTGGATGCCTATAAATCCGTGTTAAAGACCCGTGTTACTTTGGGCTATATGGTCGCATTAACGCTGGTTTTTGCGCAACTCTTTGCCTTCCTTAATTCTGCCGAGCAAATTTTTGCGGACATATTTGACCGGCATGAATCTTTCCCCCTCTACTTCGCTTCTATGGCCGTGTTCATGTCCATTGCTGCATTCCTAAATGCTTCTCTCGTTGAAAAATACGGCCTACGGCGACTGTCTCACATTGCCCTCCTAGGATTTATAGGGGCCAACATGCTGAGTGCCATCTTATCCCTCACGGGTTCAACTACCCTCGTGACGTTTGTGGTGATTCAGGGAGTGGTCTACTTTTTCTTTGGGAGTATTGCTCCAAATTTCAATACTCTAGCTATGGACCCCCTTGGCAAGCTTGCAGGTGCTGGATCTGCGATGATTAACTTCTTCACTATATTCATGGCAGCTGTTCTAGGGGCGATCGTCGGTGCCTTGTACAATGAGACCTTGGTTCCCTACGCAGTAGGATGTTTTATCTACTCTCTGCTGGCAATACTAACAGTGCTCATTACAGAGAAAGGTCGGCTCTTCCAGTCTGAGACTGCTCCTCCCTCTGCATAGTAACGATGAGACAGATATGAGGTATGGGCCGGACTACCATAAACCTTCGGGCAGGTACTTGTCGCTACCTAATAGATCGAGCCCGTGGTTTAAATAAGTGAATATTTCAGCCCATATCAAGGAGCTTGGAAAGACTGGAAGGTGTGCAGCTGGCACACCTTATTAGGGGCACAATCTGAGCACGTCTGTCGCGGAGAGGTGGTCCCGTTTATTTGGACAGTTGAGCGTGGTTTATAAGTGGATCCGCTCCAATTACGCAGCAGCTTGAGTTATGTGCTGCAGGTGATTGTAATAAGCCTGATCCGGGGTATTCCAGTCAAGCGAAGAATGTGGGCGCTTCTGGTTATAAAAGGTGATGTACTGCCTAATGGATTGTCTGGCCTCTGGCACACTGGCGTAGGCCTTGAGGTAGACCTCCTCATATTTGATAGTGCGCCAGAACCGTTCGATAAAAACATTGTCGCGCCATGTGGACTGGTTCGGGAAAAGTGGAGGGACTTCTGTTAAATTGACAACAGGAGGACTTCATGGGGCGAACACATTA
>CANLTN010000016.1:0-90657 GCA_947494035.1 uncultured Pseudovibrio sp.
ATCATTCGCCAATAACGTTCGAGAGACAGCAAAGAGAAATTGAGATGAAGTCTCTCCACTTTTCTTAGGCCAATCCAGTTTGTTTCACAATATTCCTGATGTTATCTAGTGTGACGAAGGCTTGCTCCTTGGGTGGCCATCACCAGATGCTCACCCAAACCAACGGGACCGTCTCACGTTTACGGCATCAAGTGCGAAACCAGCCCGTTAACCTCAGTCCTGCCAATATTTCTTGGTCGACTCCTTGCCGCTATATACGTGCAAGGAGTAGCGCCATGTCACTGGGTAAAACCGGAGCTAAGTGCTCCAGAGTGTTCCTGCGTGCGCAAGATCGCGTGGCCAGAAATATCGATCGTGTGATTGATATCGGTCCGGAAGAAGCCTCAAAGATTTTCACCAGTTTCGATGCAGATGAAGTTATGAGATACGCGGCTTTTCTGGATAAGGCTGTGCGCCGAGGCAAAGAGCGTGGGCCTTTGTTTGGGACCACAATCTCCATTAAAGACCTGATTGATGAAGAGGGGAAGGTCACGACGGCTGGATGCAGCTATTACTGCGCTAATCCGCCTGCTGGGCAAGATGCCCCGTCTATACGAAGACTAAAGGCAGCCGGAGCTGTCCTATTCGGTCGAACCAACACCTCACAACTGGCTTATTCCGGGATGGGGATCAACCCCGACTTCGGCACACCGGGCAACGCAACAGACCCCAGCCGCATTCCTGGGGGATCGAGCGCGGGTGCGGCAGTTGGTGTCGCCTTGGGGCTATTTGATGCTGGCATTGGCAGTGATACCGGGGGATCGATCCGGATCCCCGCTGCATTTAACGGGGTGTGCGGATTTAAGCCAACGGCCCGAACGATCCCTCTGGAAGGCGTTTTTCCGCTCTCGCGAGACTATGACAGCATTGGTCCGCTGGCAGGCAACATTGAACTGTGTACCCAGCTTTACGGTGTGCTGTCCGGCCAGATGCGCGCCCCGAAAAGCAACAGGAAAATCGGCGATCTTCGTTTAGCGCTGATAGATCCTTACGTCACCGAGGGGCTTGATGAGCAAGTAGGGCAGGATTTTGAGAGGGTTTTGAAACGCCTTAGTGACAAGGGCGTAAAGGTCGAGAAAGTCTCTCTTCCGGAAGTTGTTGACGCAATGTGGGTCAACGAGATCTTCATCTACAACGATGGCTATGCCATTCATAAAAAACATCTTGAAGGTCTGAAGAAGTGTCTGACCGCTGAAAGTGTATCTTACTTGCTTGATGCACAGAAACGAGAACCATCTGAAGTCGAGGAAGCAAGGCAACTCAGAGCAAAAGCGATTGCGAGTTTTGAGCGAATCTCCCCCCACTATGATGCTTTCATCTCTCCAACTTGCACAACTGTTGCACCGTCAATCAGCGAAGCCACGGCAGCGATGAACTCATCGCACTTCGTGATCAAAGTGGCGCATAATACGATGATCGGCAATATGGTTGATGGATGTGCCGCGACCATCCCTATGCAAGAGCCAGATAAACTCGGTACCGGGCTTATGGTTCTTGGAGCAGGTGAAAGTGATTGGGAGACCCTGGAAGTGGCAGGTCTTCTGGAGGAACTCCTGAAGTCTCACTAAGGCCGTTGTCAGAACAGTATTTTAAGTAAAGGATAGTTATAAATACATCACTTGTTAGCTATATGTAGATTTGTTTCATGTTGTGTGGATGGATTCATCTAGAAGACTTCTGTTGACATTATGTTTATAGTCAAGGAAAGAAAGATCGTGAAGCAACCAATTCTTACTCGAGCTCTCAATAGTATTATTAAGAAAACAAAAATATACAATGAAACTCAATATAGACTAAAACTTATTGAAAGTGTACTAAGTCTATCTGAACCATTAGATGCCGTTATTGAGATGCACGATGGCGCCCGTTTTTCTGTTCCATATGCGCTGACTGATTTTATTCAATCAACACTATTTTCATCGAAAAATTACTACGAAATCGATATTCTCAAAGACCTAGATAGGTTTATTCCAGATACCGGCGTGTTTGTAGACGCTGGTGCAAATGTTGGAAACCACACAATATACTGGGCACTCCATGGTGCGAAGCGCACTATACACGCGTTTGAGCCAGTTGATAGTACGTTCAAGATACTCGCCAAAAATGTTCTGCTCAACGAACTCGAGGATCAGGTGGTTAATCATCCATGCGCACTCGGTGAACGGTCGGAACGTGCTAAAATTTCCAAGTTCGATTTATTGAACATCGGAGGCACACAAATCGAGAGTGATGAATCCGGTGAAATACAAGTAGAAACTCTAGATAGCGTAACAACAGCATTCCCTCGTTTGGACTTTTTAAAGATCGACACAGAAGGCTTCGAACTAAAAGTTTTGAGAGGAGGAGAACGAACAATTCTCAAGCATAAGCCGTTGATCTTTCTCGAAACTTTTGAGCAGAATAGAAATGAGGTTTTTTCATACTTGGCCGGCTTGGGCTATAAGCTGCTAAAAGAGTATCCAGATGATAACTATTTATTCCAAAGTCAGAACAATTAGATAAATTAAGTCAATTACTTAATCTGATACTCGTTACGGGCAGGTGAGAGCGGTCTTGCCTGGGACTTTGAGGGGCACTCTCCGAGGCGCCCCGTAACTGAAGCGCCTACCCAAACATGTCCGTAGTCATGCCCGCATACCAGCCGAGGCTTTCCTCATAGGTTTGTTTGCGCAGGGCGTCGTCCTCGTTGTTTTGTGAGATGAAACCGTCCACCTTGGCTATCTTGTCGTCTGTCGCTACGTAGCTGGCACCTACCTTGACGCCGTTGTCTGGCGAAATCAGTGACCAGCATGTGTTTGAGAACCGTGGTTTGAAGGCGCGCGAGCCGATGAGGGCATGGCGGATGGCCATGGCGGCGGCTTTCGCCTGACTGTTGGCCGAGAAACCGGACTTCGGCATGTCGCCGTTTTGGGTCGCATCGCCCAGCACGTGGATGTTGTCGTCCATCCGGCTTTGCAACGTGGCTGGCACGATCGGGCACCAACCCTCATCATTGGTCAGCCCAGCCTGCTGCGCGATGCCGCCCGCCTGCATGGCGGGGATCACGTTGCATACATCAGCTTTGATGGTCTCGTCCTCCAGCACCACTTCCATGGTATTGGGATCAACCCGCTGCACACCGCCGGTAAACTCGTCTGTCAGCCAATCCACCATGCCTGTATAGTGATTTTCCCAGCCCTCCATGAAGAGGCCCTGCTTCGAGAACTTCTCTTTCGGATCAAGGATGAGGATCTTGGCAGTCGGGTTCCGCTGCTTCAGCACGTGGGCAACCATGGAGACCCGCTCATAAGGTCCCGGTGGACAACGGTACGGGTTGGGTGGAGCCACCATAGCAAAAGTGCCGCCCTCCGGCATGGCCTCGATCTGAGCTTTCAGAAGCTGTGTCTGGGTTCCGGCTTTATAGGCGTGAGGCATCTTGTTCTGAGCGGTCACATCCCAGCCTTCAATGGCACCTTTCACAAAGTCAATACCCGGTGACAGTACGAGACGGTCATAGGAAATCGCATCTCCGCCAGCGAGCCGAACTTGTTTATTCTCCCGGTCAACAGCCGAAGCCCAGTCGTGGACCACCGTCACACCATACTCACTGGCCAGCGTGCCGTAAGAGTGCGCCAGCTTGGACATCGGCTGGAAGCCACCAATGGCAAGGTTGGAGAAGAAGCAGGTGTAATAGGTGCGGGAGGGCTCAATAAGGATCACTTCAATCGCACCATTAGAATCCTTCGCGATGTAGCGGGCAGCAGTTGCCCCGCCAGCCCCACCGCCGATGATGACGACACGTGGTCGCGTCTGCCCTAGCGCGACAGGGGAGGAGAGAAGCGCCGCACTTGCAGCTGCTGTCCCTAAAAAACGACGTCGGTTCAGTATCATATGCCAATTCCTCCCTTAAATAAATGTAAAGCGCGGGCCGGTAAAAGCCACCGTCTCTAATTCTGGTCCTTATAATAAGCAGCCAGCGCAGCAATCTCCTCCTCCGAGAGCCGCTTGGCGATCATCTGCATAACAGGGTGGGGTCTATGCCCTTTTTGATAGGCCCGCAGCGCAATCACAAAATCCGGCTGCGACCATCCGGTGATGGAGGGGATCCCTTTGTCTGCTCCGTTGGATTGGTGGCAACTGGTACATTCACCAGACAGATACTCACCATATTCAGCATCGCCGTCCAGATAGGTTTCTTCGTGAAGGCTTGGGGCATCCTGTTGTAAAAGGCTGGCAGAAGCCTCCGGAATGTTGGCAGGGTTTACGGAGAACTGGCGCAGATAGGCAAGCAGATCAGAGCGATCCTTTTTCTTGTCCATGCCCCGGTAGTTCATGCGTGTACCGGAGACGAGATTCTTGGGGTTTTCAATGTAGATGTTCAAAGCATCGAGCGTCCAGCGCAGCCCATCAGCGCCCGCGCGTTTCATGGCTTTGGAGTATGTGGCACCGTCAACGCTGGCTGCTTTGCGGTCAAACACACTGTTGAGGTGCGGTCCAATGCGGTTTCTGGCGTCTTTGCCAACGTCGTGGCAGCTCAGGCACGCATTGAACAAGCGCTCGCCACGCGCAATATCCTGTGCAAGGGCAATCGAAGGTGCACCTGACAAGAAACCCATAGCAAGAAGGCTGGGTAGGAGAGCAGGTATCGCAGCTCTCATTGGGAGTGGCTCTTTAGGTATTCGATGAGCGCAACACGGTCTTTTTCCTTTTTCAGACCGGCAAACGCCATCTTGGTGCCTTTCACAAACGTCTTCGGCTTGGTGAGGAAGGCATCCAGATTTTCATCGGACCAGACAAGGCCATCATCATTCAGCTTTTTAAGGGCCTTGGAATACTTGAAACCAGAGACCACAGCAGCTTGCTGACCAATGATGCCATTGAGGTTCGGCCCGACCCTGTTCTTTGCCTTTTCACCCACCTGATGACAGGCCTTGCACTTTTTAAAGACCTTGGCCCCTTTCTCGATGAGTGCATCATCAAGCACAGCGGCCACCGGTTCTGGCAGTGAGACAGGCGCTAGTTCAGCAGAGGCAGCTTCTGTTTCTGCTTGGGCCCCTTCAGCGGCTTTTGTCTCCTCAGGCGTGACATCCAGAACCTGAGCGCGCGCGGTGATTTTCACATCCGCTTTACAGTCCGTCATGCAAACGTCGCGCTTTTTGAATATCGGTGAGGCTTCACGGTCATCCATGTAAAAGCCGTCTTCGTTGGGCAGGAGAACGGAGGTGAAGTTCTCGTGGCTGAGCTCAAAGTCATCCTCCACCAGATCATTGGCATAAAGCAGAAATGCCGTGATGGCGTAAACTTCGTCCGGTTTCAGGGATTGGGCGTCACCAAACGGCATGGCGCGGTTTACATAGTCAAACACGGTTGAGAGGTAGGGCCAGTAAGAGCCGATTGTCTTAACGGGCCGGTCCGAAGTCAACGTATCGTCGCCGCCGGAAAGAACCGGCCAGCGATCAACGCCCTCGGCGAAGTCGCCGTGGCAGACAGCACAGCGCTCGGCAAAAATCTCATCGCCTTGCTCCACAGTGCCCCGTCCATCTGGCAGCCCCTGACCATCCGGGCGCACATCAATATTCCATGCAGCCACTTCAGCAGGGGTCGCCGCACGCCCCAGATTGAACGAACCGGCCGTGACAGAGCCAGTCAGCAGAAGTGTCCCTGTTGCTAAGATACTAAGAAACTTCAACATTTTCCGCCTCCCCATTTTCGCGGAGGTGCCACGTCTGGATCGCGTTGTTGTGGTAGATGGAGTTCTCTCCACGAATAGCGCGCAGTTCATTCTTCGTTGGCTGGATGTACCCGGTGGAGTCATGCGCCCGCGATTGCAGCAGCAGCGGCGTTCCATCCCAGTCAAACTCGAAATAGAACCGGTGCATGGACTTGTCGAAGCTCGGGCCGTCCAGTCTTGCCGCATGCCAGTTCTTCCCGCCATCGAGCGTGATATCTACCCGCGGAATGGTGCCGCGGCCGGACCATGCCACACCCGAAAGCACCGTATGGCCGCTCCTGTGCAGGAGAGGGGCCTGTGGGCTTGGATTGGTGATGACGGACTTACAGTCCATCTCCCACGTAAACCGTCGTGCCTTACCGTTTTCCATAAGGTCGGTGTACTTGGAGGTCTCTTCCCTGTGGTGCCATGGCTCATCGCCCACCTCGATACGGCGCAGCCACTTGATCCACATGTTGCCTTCCCACCCTGGAACCACCAGCCGCAGCGGATACCCTTGCTCTGGGCGCAGCGCTTCGCCGTTCATCTTGAAGGCCACAAGACAATCATCCAGCGCTTTCTCCAGCGGAATGGAGCGGGTCATGGCAGCAGCATCCGCGCCTTCCGGCATCAGCCACTTGGCGTTGGTCTTCAGGCCCGCTTCTTCCAACAGAAACCGAAGGGGAACGCCGGTGTACATCACGTTATGGATCATGCCATGGGTGAACTGACAGCCATTCAACTGCGCGCCGCGCCACTCCATGCCGGAGTTGGCAGCACACTCCAAAAAGTAGATCCGGTTCTCACGGGGGAAGCGCAAAATATCTTCCATCGTGAACACCAGTTCCGTGTCCACAAGCCCATTGATCATCAGCCGGTGCTGGGCAGGGTCAACATGGGCAACACCACTGTGGTGACGCTCGAAGCACAGTCCGTTCGGCGTGATGATGCCGTCCAGTTCATGCAACGGGGTAAAGTTAATGGAACTCACGCGGTCAGCCGTCAGCCATTCCACCGTTCGCCGCTTCACATGCGCCTCGTACTGGGAAGGTACGCCGTACGGCATAGCGTCAACACCATCTCCCAGCTCCTGCATCCATGGCTGCAAATTGGTGATGGCAGGATCATCCGCCCGCACCGGAAGCGCAGCGCCAGTCAAGGCAGCTCCACTCAGTAAGGCCCCACCTTTCAGGAGGTTGCGGCGGGTAGGTGACTTTAGTCGTTCACTCATGTCAATTGCTCGTCATCTGAAAATCGGAAAGGGTTCGCCTCACACGCCTGTAACGCGAACCGTAGAGTTGGGGTCCATGGTGATGGTGCCTTTGCGGCTGATGTAATCCTCAACCACCTGCCAGATCTCAGGCCCTTCCGTGTCCTGACCAACAGAGGCCCAGCCCGAAACCACGTAGGCCTTGGCAGGATCAATGGTCTCGCCGGTCTTCAGCAGCGTCATGTTGGAAACGCGCTCTCCGACGGGCTTGGAAACGTCGATGGAGTAGCCCATGCCGCCCACGCGAACCATGTCACCACCTTGCTGGTAGTACGGGTCGGGGTTGAACAGGTTGTCAGCCACATCCTCCAAAATCTCATGCAGGTATTGCCCCGTCATCTCGGAGCGGTATGCATTCGGGTAGGTCATGCTGGTGGCGTTGTGAATGTCTTCGCGGGTGATGTTGTCACCCGGCAACAGAGATGGCCCCCAACGGAAGCCCGGAGACAGCGCAATGTCTGCCTCCCGCTCCTCAATCAGCGCCTGACAGATCAGGTCATCCCAAGTGCCGTTGAAGTTGCCACGGCGATAAAGCAGGCTGTCGGTGGTCCCGATGACCTCTTCCAGCTCCTGCTTGAACGGCGCGCGCTCTTTCTCGATCAGTGCCGACATCTCAGGGTCCGGTGTAATCACGTCCGCAAACACAGGGATCAGCTTGTACGAGAAATCCTTGATGCCGTTTTTGTCCACGTCCAAATCCAAACGCGAGACGAATTTACCGTTGGAGCCGGATGCGATGATCATAGTCTTGCCGACCTTCACCGGTTCCGGCACCGCATCGTGGGTATGCCCGCTCAGGATAACGTCAATGCCGGAGACTTGCTGCGCGACCTTACGGTCCACGTCAAAACCGTTGTGACTGAGCAGTACAACAACATCAGCGCCTTCCTGTTTGACCTCCTCAACCATCTCCTGAATGCGTGCTTCACGAATACCGAAGGAAAGGTTGGGGAACATCCAGCCCGGATTGGCAATCGGCATATACGGGAAGGCCTGACCGATCACAGCAACCCTGGCACCGCCACGCTCGAAAATCTTATAGGGTTCAAACGCCGGTTCGTCCCACTCATTGTTAAAGATGTTGGCACCCAGAAACGGGAAGGGCAGTTCCTCGACAATCTCGTTCACACGGTCAATGCCATAGGTGAACTCCCAGTGCGAAGTCATTGCATCGGGCCTCAACGCATTCATCAGGTTGACCATGTCCTGACCTTCAGTCCGAAGCGCAGTCATGGACCCGTGCCACGTATCACCACCATCAAGGAACAGTGCATCAGGGCGTTCAGCGCGGATGGACTTCACGACGGTCGACACCCGGTCCAGCCCACCCATCTTGCCGTAGCTGCGGGCGAGTGAGACAAAGTCTTCAGAGGTGAGGGCATACGCTTGCGGGGTACCACTCTCGTAGTTGAAAGCGTTCAGCAGATCCTGACCGGTAATATGCGGCAGCAACCCTTTTTGCGCACCTACACCAATATTCACGGAGGGCTCACGGAACCAGACCGGCTTCACCTGCGCATGACAATCCGTAAAGTGGATGATGGTCACGTTGCCGGTGGTTTTAAAGTCCAGAAGTTGGTTCTGTGTCAAGGCCTGGCGCGCAGCCAAAACTGGAAAGTTACCAGCCCCAAAAATAGCAGCTGCAGCGACACCAGCTTGCAAGAAATCACGGCGCGAGATCATCTCCGCACCCTCCGTAAGTTATTTCAATGTCTAAAATTGTGTTGGATCAGGAGGTTGCCGCACATCAGCAACCTCCAAAATCACTTAGTTACGAACAGATGGAGTCTCCACAGAAAGCCCCATTCCGCGAGATGCCACATAGGCTTCCAGAGCGATGAACTCATCACTGCCGCGCGTATAAGGGGTAGCCCGCACCTGATCCATGCAGCCTTTGAACCGGCGGTGAATGGAACCAAGCCCGCCCCATTTCAGGCGATACACCGGAAAGCCGTTGACCTGCCCCTGACTCAAATGGTCAGCGCGGATCATGTTGCCGTAATTGTTTTCATGGCAGTTGGCGCACGCCAGATCCAGCTGGCCAACGCGGGTGTAGTAAAGCTCTTCACCCTTCTTGATCCAGTCAGCCATCGGCCCATCAGTTTTCAGCGCCACCGGCATACCGCGTGAGGCCAGACCAATCAGTGCTGTCATTGCTAGCATCTCGGGGCTCTCCCATTTCCATGGTTCTGCGCCCTGATGTGTCTCGATGGAGGCATTGATCAGCATTTCCAGCGTGGCAGGCTTGCCCATCTCCTCGTTCCAGCGCGGCAACTCGGCCCGCAGACCTGCAAGACCGTCAAAGCTTCCATGACAATTCGCACAAGACTTGTTGGATGTTCCGGCAGGCTCTTCCCAAAGCTCCTCTGCATACTCAATGGCCACAAACGCAGGATTCTCAAAATCATCCATTTGCAGGGCCTGAGTCTCAGCGGAGCGGAACCGCCAGCCGGAAATAATTTCGGAGAGCGGATGGTCATCCGCCGCAGCCGTAGTTGTTGCTATGGTTTCCCCGTCGATGACAAGTTCGCGTCCGTCATCGGCTAGTGAAGCTGTGCTAAGAGCGCCACCCAGAATCCCCGCAGCGAGTATTGAAACCGTCCTTTTCATACCCTTCTCCTCCCAAAGAATGGCCTCCTAGGCTGCCGTGATTGTCTTTTCCAAGTCGTAGACGGAGCCATCATCATCAGTCCATTCAAAACGGACAACTCCGGTTTCTGGCACCCGCATCTGAAACTCGATGTAAGGGTTTGCAGAAACGGAAGGCTCCATGTTTGCCATGAACACCGGCTCTCCATTGAAGCTGGCAGCAAACTTGTTAATGATCTTGCGCGGAATGGCCTCGCCGGTTTTCGAGTCCTTGCGCTGACCAGATTCCATTGGATGCGAGATCAGTGTCTTGATGGTCACGACCTCGTTTACGCTTGCCGTCTTAGGCACTTTTACGCGTGGTTTTACCTTTGCCATATGTTTCCCGATGCCTTTTCTGATTACCCGCCACAGCCACCGATGGTGACCTTGACACTACGCTTTGTTGTAATGGCGGACCCGTCCGGCATCTTGGCGACCGCGATGATGTCCTGCGTCTTCGCAAGGCGAATACGGGTCTTGGCTTCCTGTGCGCCGGAAAGGGCGCTGAAGTGGAACGTCGCCACACCCGGACTAGGGTTGCCGGTTGCAAGCAGCATGATGGACGCAGCACCCGGAGCAGACACTTCAATCGGAACAGTGTTTCCGTTTTCAGCGATCTCTGGTGCAACAATGGTAATGTCACCGTCTCCCGGCGTGGATCCGCCAGTGAATTCCATAATTGCATCTTCAATTGCATTGCCTGCTGCAAAAGCCGGCGCGGCAAAGCGCAGTGTCGTCAGAGCGGCCACGCCTCCTACTGCCAAACCAAGCGCTTCACGTCTGGTAACAGTCATTAAAAATCCTCCCTGGAGCGTATCCCCCAACACGTGCCGAGCACTCTTTGGGAACAAACGCTTAAGCAATAATTCTGGGCGTGCTGCGCAACTGATCAGAAACGCAGCACGCTCAAGGCAAACGCGCCTAGTCTTTCAACGTCACCAGATAAGCGACGATGTCTTCAACTTGCTCTGCCGAAAGAATTGTCTTTCCAGCAAATTTCTTGGCCACGCGGTTCAGGCCGTCGGACTTGTAAAAAGCTGGCATAATCGTCGCTTCCCCAAAGACTTCCTTCGAGTTCACAATGATTGCCCGCAATTCTGCTTCAGAATAGGTATCCCCCACACCATCGAGGTACGGACCTATCTCTCCGTGGAACTGCTCTTTCTCAAGATCATCATTGGCATGACAAGCAAGGCAGTTTCCCAGTTTGCGATTGGCGAACCATTCCCGTCCCTTGGCTGGATCACCCGCCGCACCGGTCAATGAAACCGGCACTGCTGCCTCGACAAATTGAACGTCACCAGGAGCAATCACTCCGGCAACAGCACTTCCTGAAATCAGCAGCATCGCAGCTGCTATAGTTTTGGCAATCGCCTTCATTGCTCCCTCCCAATTACAGCGATTCAATCTCTTCATGCTAATCAGATACGTAGAAACACTCAACTTAAAAATTCAAACAATTGAATATGTTAATATATCAAATTCGCTCTAAACAATTGAATGGCAACGTTATTCTGCTGTAGGTTTTTGTTTCAAAAACTCACGTGCATGAAATTTTTGAAAGTGCTCTTCGCCCTCATAGCCCTTTTGTTTGACCCAGCGCAGCATATTGAGCGTGGTCCATTTTCCAAATGAGCCGGGCATGGTCTGCACAGAGGCAGTCCCTGCAGTTTGATCTTCTCCAACCTCTTCTGGCAGGAAGAGGAAGGTGGGGGTGAACACCACGCCCCAGCGACGGGCAATCTTCTTTTCGCTTTGAACGTCCCCGTCAAAGTCCGTGACTTCTTCGTCGCCAAAAAGGTTCATCTGAACAACGAAATAGTTGTCTTCAATGTACTTGCGCACCTCCGGATCGGTGAAGACAGTTTCGTGCAACCGCTTGCAGTAGATGCAGCCGCGCTGCTCAAACAGAAGCACAAGACGCTTGCCTTCCTCATTGGCGGCAGCAAGGTCCTCTTGCATGTCTTTGAAGGTGAGCCGAAGCCATGGCTGTTTGTGAAGACCGTCCTCTCCAACCTCAGCAAAGCTCAGTGTCAGGCTGGCGATAACCATCGCAGCAGCAAGCAGCAGTTTCTTAAGCATCAATCCCTCCCACAACGTATCCTGCAAAATGCGCCTCTTGCTTTCCCAAGCGGATACGCCTCAGCTTAAAGATGTCAGGCCGGGCGCATACTCAATCATGAACCCGGCAATCCAGGCGATGGTGTTGGTCCCGATCAACACCGCAAAAACGATTAAAAGAGCGCCCATGCCTTTTTCGATCGCTCCCAGATACTTCCGAAAACGGCCCATGAAATTTAGGAATGGTTTTGAGAAGACCGCCGCCAGAATGAAGGGCAGGGTCATGCCAACGCCATAAGCAAACAGCAGCAACATGCCTTGCGAAACATCATCACTTGCGCCAGCGGTAAACAAAATGGTTGCCAGCACCGGCCCAACACAAGGCGTCCAGCCAAAGGCAAACGCGAGCCCGACCACATACGCGCCAACGATTCCTGCCGGAGCAGAAGAGCTGTCCAGCCGCGCCTCTCGCAGCAGCATGTTAAGCCGGATGATGCCGATAAAATGCAGGCCCAGCACAAAGATGACAGCCGCCGCGACGTAGCGCAAAACGTCAAACCAGTCGCGCAGCAACTGACCGAATACGGTCGCGGTTGCGCCAAGGCCGACAAAGATTGTGAGAATGCCAGCGGCAAAGAAAAATGACGTAAAAACAACACGGCGCTGGATGGCAGGGGGAACCCCGTCGCCAGAAAGCTCGTTCATTCCAATGCCAGCAATGTAGCAAAGGTAGAACGGAACAATGGGCAAAATACAGGGCGAGAGAAACGAAAGCAGCCCCGCACTTCCCGCAGCAATGAGTGTTAGATCTGGATACATATGGGCACTTGCTAAAAACATATTCTATTATTAGAATATTTAGATACGATCACTCTCAAAATGTCAATCGCGGATGTTATGAAGAACTTTGGTTGGATCTCATGCGCCATTCTCGCCCTTGTTTTAAGCGCTGCTCAGGCCGCTAGTCTGGACAGAAAACTGCTCTTGGTCGAGGATGAGATTTGCCCATGGTGTGAGCGCTGGGAACAGGAAATCGGCGTGGCCTACAGCAAGACGGAGGAGGGGCGACTGGCCCCTTTGCTGCGCATGGACATTGATGAGGGCGTTCCAGATGGTCTGACCCTCAAAAGCAAACCACGGTTCACGCCAACCTTCATTCTTTTGATTGACGACACTGAAGTGCAGCGGATTGAAGGGTATCCCGGCGAAGAATTTTTCTACCCCGCCCTGAACCAGATGCTTCAGTCAGCTCAAGACCCATATTGACCTTCCTCGGTGGGGCCGGGGACCTGTTTTATTTAGGAGATATCCATGAAATCATTCATCATAGGAGCAGCAGTACTGATGATGTCTGCGGGCTTCAGCATTGCGCAGGCACAAGACGAGACCGCCTTTGTCACCTTCAAGTCATTGAAGCCCGAAGTTGCCATGAAGCTTGCAGTTGCCACCATGGAAGCCTGCCGTGAAGGCGGCTATCAGGTCTCCGCAGTTGTCGTGGACCGCTTCGGCCAGACGCAGGCCACCATCCGCGATCGCTACGCAGGCGTTCACACCGTCAACACCGCTCGCGGCAAAGCATGGACCTCTGTCAGCTTCCGTGCTGTAACGCTGGAAATTCAGCAGGAGATCAAGGCCGGCAACCTTTCCGCTGGCTTGCGAGATATTCCCGGTGCCCTTGCATTGGGCGGTGGCCTGCCGATCGAATCCGCAGGCACGATCGTCGGCGGAATTGGTGTCTCCGGCGCACCCTCCCCCAAAATTGACGAGGAATGTGCGGAAAGCGGTCTGGAGGAAATCTCGGATTTACTCGACTTCTAAGTGGCTATGACGTGGTACGCGCAGGCGATGGTTGAAAAACAAATGCATTCCGCGTATGCCACCACTTAATAGACGTGCTGCAGGTCAGCTTTGCTTTTTCAGTGATTGCTGACCTTGCCCGACCCGTTCCAAACGTTGCGCAGGATTTGGTTTAATGGCGATACCCATGATTGAGCGTGGGATGAAAGAAGAAGACATCGAACGCATGGTGGGCCATGCCAAGGATGCAACTGATTTCCTGAAAGCATTGACACATGAAGGCCGATTGATGATCCTGTGTCATCTCGTTACGGGCGAAAAGTCAGTAACAGAGCTGGAGCAGCTTCTGTCATCGCGTCAGTCTGCGGTCAGTCAACAACTTGCGCGTTTGCGCCTGGATGGTCTTGTAAACTGCCGAAGGGATGGAAAGGTAGTCTACTACAGCCTCAAGGATGAACGCGCAGCACGGGTTCTGGACCTACTGTTTGAATTGTTCTGCGCCGAAGACAACAACGCTTCTTAAACTAGCTGTTCCGGCACTTTGATCTTGGGGGAGGGATCAAATGTCCGAGGATATTTTGGCAGCACTCGCAGGCCTTGCGGGTGGTGTTTTGCTTGGCCTCGCTGCGCGTCTGGGCCGCTTCTGCACGCTTGGCGCAATTGAAGACGCCCTCTACGGCAAAGAGTGGCTGCGCATGCGCATGTGGGCCTTCGCCATCGCCACCTCCATTGCAGCAACGTTCCTACTCGCCGATCAGGGCCTGATCACGCTGGAAGAAACCATTTACCTCACCCAAAGCTGGAACCCGCTGGCCTGCATCACCGGCGGTCTGATGTTCGGCTACGGCATGGCCATGGCAGGCTCCTGCGGTTACGGCGCACTGGCGCGCCTCGGCGGTGGCGACATGCGCTACTTCGTGCTCTCGCTGGTGATCGCCATTTCCGCCGCCATGGCAGTGGGTGGCCCAACCGCGTATCTGCGCGTCTTCCTGTTCCCGCCAGAAGCCTCCGAGGCCAGCGCAACGGGTATCGCACACCTCCTATCGGCGAAACTGGAGTTCTCCAAACTCACCATCGCCCTGATCATTGCAGGGGCAATCGCCTTATTCGCAGTGGGTAATAAAGAGTTCCGCAAAAGCCCAAAGGCGATCATCACGTCTCTGACCGTAGCACTGGCCATCATCTCCGGCTGGATCGCAACCAGCTACCTGTTCGAAGAAAGCTTTGAGGAGATCGGCGTCGCCAGCCACTCGTTCACGGTCCCGGTTGGCGATACACTCATGTATTTGATGACTGCATCTGGCGGTGGCCTTTCCTTCGCCGTTGGCTCAGTCCTAGGCGTCCTTGGCGGGGCTTTCCTCGGCTCGCTCATCAAAGGCCACTTCAGATGGGAAGCCTGCGATGACCCGCGTGAGCTAAGACGCCAGATCCTCGGCGGCTTCCTCATGGGCACCGGAGGCGTCATTGCTCTGGGCTGCACCATCGGGCAGGGTATCTCCGCTTTCTCCACGCTCGCAATCAGCGCACCGCTTGTCATGCTTTCTATCGTGGCAGGTGCCGCCATAGGCCTTCAGCAACTGGTCGTCGGTTTCCGCCTTGCCTTCTGGAAGCAGTAATTAACTTATGCACATCAGCCCGGCGGCAGGAACTCTATTGAGGAAATTAGCCGTCAAATAAGCTGCTCACCCTCAAGCTGCCGCTCAATCCCGCATATTTTGCTTGAGTTTGCTGCAGATTATCGCAATATTCCGCGCTGGTCACTTAAGGTACCAAAGCGTCCTCGCAGCATAGCCTGCGAAATGGGCGAGACTTTTCATCGCAAGCAGGAAACAACCATGACACGACCGACAAGCGAAGCTCTGATTATGATTGATATTCAGAATGATTTCTGTTCGGACGGAGCTCTGGCTGTTAAACGTGGTGAAGAGATTGTCCCGCTGGTCAACCAGCTGCAGAACGAGTTTGCCGTCAAGGTGCTGACACAGGACTGGCACCCGCAGGACCACAAGTCCTTTGCAGACAATCACGAGGGCAGGCAGCCCTACGAGATGATCGAGATGCCCTACGGCCCTCAGGTTCTCTGGCCAAGCCACTGCGTGCAGGGCACCAATGGCGCTGCGTTCCACAAAGACCTGAAAACCGGCAGCGCTGACCTTATCGTGCGCAAAGGCTTCCGCCCGCACATCGACAGCTATTCCGCTTTCTTTGAGAACGACCGTACTACACCAACGGGCCTTTGCGGCTACCTGCGCGAGCTTGGGGTTGATACGTTGCACATGGCTGGTCTTGCGACCGATTTCTGCGTGCGGTTTTCCGCAGTAGATGCTGCAAAGCAGGGCTTCAACGTCATCGTCCATCTGGATGCCTGTAGAGCCATTGACCTGAACGGCTCCCTGCAAGAGGCATTGGATGAAATGCAAAGTCAGGGCATCAAACTTGCTGGCGAGATGGTTGCATAATGATCGATATCGCCTCCCGCGTTTACAACCACAATTGGAAAATTGATCCGATTGTGCGGTCCCTGATCGACACCGACTTCTACAAGCTTTTGATGGCCCAATCGGTTTTTCTGAATAAGCCGGATACACAGGTCACCTTCAGCCTTATCAACAGAGCTCAGCACATACCGCTGGCAAAGATCATTGATGAACAGGAGCTACGCGATCAGCTTGATCACATTCGCACGCTTTCCTTGTCTCGCGGCGAGAGCACATGGCTGCGCGGTAACATGTTTTATGGCAAACGCTCCATGTTCCGCGCCGAGTTCGTGGAGTGGTTTGAAAACCTGACCCTGCCGCCCTACCATCTGGAGGTCAAAGGCGACCAGTATGAGTTGACCTTTGAAGGGGACTGGCCTGCGGTGATGCTTTGGGAAGTGCCAGCTCTTGCCGTGCTGATGGAACTGCGTTCCCGTGCCGTGCTCAAAAACATGGGCCGGTTCGAGCTACAGGTTCTCTACGCTCGTGCCATGACAAAACTTTGGCAAAAGGTCGAGCACCTGCGCAAGATTGACAACTTGGCCCTAGCCGATTTCGGGACACGTCGCCGTCATTCCTTCCTGTGGCAGGACTGGTGCGTGCAGGCCATGATGGAAGGCCTGGGCAAGAAGTTCGTCGGTACCTCTAACTGCCTGATCGCCATGCGCCGCGAAGTGGAGGCGATTGGCACCAACGCCCACGAATTGCCGATGGTCTATGCCGCACTGGCAGGTACTGATGAAGAGCTGGCCGAGGCACCCTACAAGGTGCTGCAAGACTGGCAGGAAGAGCACGACGGTAATCTGCGCATCATCCTGCCCGATACTTATGGCACCGAAGGCTTCCTGAATAACGCCCCGGATTGGCTGGCCTCATGGACCGGTATTCGCATTGACAGTGGTGATCCGGTTAAAGGCGCAGAAGCTGCCATCAAGTGGTGGCAAGCCCACGGCGAAGACCTGAGCAAAAAGCGCGTCATTTTCTCCGATGGCCTGGATGAAGACATGATCGCCCATTTGCAGGACATGTTCCATGGCCGTGTTCGTTGCAGTTTTGGCTGGGGCACCAATCTCACCAACGACTTCCGCGGCCTTGTGCCTGATGATGCATTGGCGCCGTTCTCGCTGGTCTGCAAGGCCGTTACTGCCAACGGAAAACCAACCGTCAAACTGTCGGACAACCCCAACAAGGCCATGGGCCCGCGCGAAGAAATCGACCGCTACAAGCGCGTTTTTGGTGTCGGGGATCAAACCAGACAAAAGGTAGTTGTCTAGCCAGTGCTATATTAGAAACTACTTAAAATAATCCAATTGATTAGTTTCCCCATGCGTTAACAGCGTGTACCATGCGTCAAACAAAATAGTTATACGTGTAGGGGAGCGTGCACAAATGAGAAGATGGAACGGTTGGGGCGATGACTCGCACCAGGCGCAGCTGGCCGATTTCGCAAAAGCCTTGCTTGCAGACATTTTGGGTGAGACACATCCACTCCCTGATGCGACATTGCAAGAAGCCATCAAGAACGTTCCAGAATCCCGCGCACCAGAGCATCCTCTGCTGGATAAGTCTCCAGAAACGCGCGTGAGACATGCATGTGGTCAGAGTTTTCCGGATTGGCTGGAAATGCGGAGCGGCAAGTTCGGTTCTGTCGCAGATGCAGTTGCATTCCCGGAGACCACAGAGCACGTCCGCGAACTGATGGATTGGGCAGCGGAAAAGGATCTGATCCTTGTCCCGTATGGCGGCGGAACCTCGGTCGTCGGGCACTTGGCATGTCCTCGGAGTGACAAACCGCAGATCACCGTAGCGCTCACCCGCATGAATCGCTTGCTCGATTTCGACAAGGAAAGCCAGATCGCGACCTTCGGCGCAGGTGTGCGTGGTCCGGATCTGGAAGCCCAACTGGCAGCAATCGGCTATACTCTCGGGCATTTCCCGCAAAGCTTTGAGCTTTCTACAGTAGGCGGTTGGGTGGTCACTCGCTCCTCTGGTCAGCAATCTCTGCGTTACGGACGCATCGAGCAGCTCTTTGCTGGTGGCATAGTTGAAACGCCGAAAGGCAAACTGGAAATCCCGAGCATTCCAGCTTCTTCCGCAGGCCCGGATCTGCGCGAAACCATCCTCGGCTCGGAAGGCACAATGGGCATCCTGACTGAGGTAAAAGTCCGTGTGACCCCACTGCCGGAAGCAGAGCAGTTCTACACAGTCTTCATGCCGGATTGGGAAAGCGGTGTCGCTGCCGTTCAAGCCATCACGCAAGGGCGTATCCCGCTCTCAATGCTGCGTCTCAGCAACGCAAAAGAAACAGACATCATGCTGAAACTGGCTGTGCCTGAAAAGAAGCTCTCCAAGCTGAACATGCTCTTCAAGTTCAAGGGCTTGACCGATCAAAAATGTATGCTCACATTCGGTCTGACGGGCTCTAAAAAGCAAGTCGCAGTCAATGAGAAACTCGCAAACGTCCATCTCAAGCGCCATGGCGCAAAGCGTGTCCTCTCCAAGATGCTGGGCGATAAGTGGCAAGAAAACCGTTACAAAGGCCCTTATCTGCGTCATCCGCTGTGGGAGCACGGTGTGGCAGCAGACACGTTTGAGACTGCAATGGACTGGTCCGCTCTGCGCCCTTACATGAGCGAGATTGAGGATAAGGTCTGCAATGCGCTGAAAGAGCAGGGAATACCTGTGTTTGCCTACACGCACCTGTCCCACGTCTACCCGCAAGGCTCCAGCGCATACACCACCTACCTTTTCCCGGTTGCCAGCTCCTATGAAGAAACCATGGAGCGCTGGAAGATCGTCAAGAAAGTTGCCTCGGAAACCGTGGTGGCCCATGGTGGTACCATCTCTCACCAGCACGGTGTCGGACGAGACCACGCCCCTTACTTGCCAGCGGAAAAAGGCGAGTTGGGTATGAGCACACTGAAGACGCTCAGCAAGCACTTCGACCCAGATGGGCGCATGAACCCAGGTGTTCTGCTTGGCGATGAAAGCGTGAAGAGCACCGAACCTGCATAAAGCTAAGCGTTCCTGCGAAATCTTGGGAGAGGTTTTGCAGGAAGATACGCGCGATAAAAGCGCATCTCCGAAAAGTGGAGACCGGTTTTCGGGAAAAGATACGCGCGAAAAAATGACTAAAGCAGTTGGCGTTGCCGAATAAGCGCCAGCTGCCTAGGGAATTCGAGGAGGGGCAATGGGAAACACGGGCCAGTTCAGCAGAGAGCAGAAGCTCGCATCTGTAAAAGAGCGCAGCAAGCCTTGGGATATAGTTGTCGTCGGTGGTGGCATCACTGGAGCAGGCGTTGCCCTGATGGCGGCAAGAAGTGGCCTTGATGTCCTGTTGCTTGAAAAGAAAGACTATGCGTGGGGCACTTCCAGTCGCTCCTCCAAGATGGTCCACGGCGGCCTGCGATACCTTGCGCAGGGCGAATTCGGACTGGCGCGCGAATCCGTGCGCGAGCGAGAAAGGCTGCTGAAGGAAGCGCCCGGTCTCATCGAGAACCTGAACTATCTCTTCCCATTCCGCGAAAAGCAATTCCCCAACCGCAGTGCCTTCTCGGTGATCCTGAACATCTACGGATACTTTGCCAAAAAGCGCGACCATAAGCATCTGGACCGCGAACAGACCATCGCAGCTCTACCGGGCCTCAAAGCTGAGGGCCTGCTGGGTTCGGCCCAATACACCGATGCACTGACAGATGATAGCCGGTTGGTCCTGCGTGTTCTGGCTGAGGCTCGGCGCTGCGGCGCAACAACGCTGAACTACGCTTCGGTGAAGACCGTATCCGCACAAGGTGAGGGCGCAAAGCAGCTTGAGGTCGAGGACGCCGAAACCGGAGAGACGCTGAAAATCTCCAGTAAGACCGTCGTCAATGCAACCGGCGTCTGGGCAGATAACCTGCGCGAACAGCTGGGGCAGGCCAAGCGCATTCGCCCCTTGCGCGGCAGTCACATCGTCGTGCCATCCTGGCGCTTGCCGGTCCATCAGTGCCTCGGCTACCTTCACCCTCAGGACAAACGCGGCGTCTTCATCTACCCATGGATGGGCCGTACGGTCATCGGCACAACAGATCTGGACCATACTGAGGATCTTGATCTGGAAGCCGCCATCACCTCTGAGGAAGTGGACTATCTCCTCGATGGTGCCAACCATAATTTCCCCGCTGCAAAGCTGGCTGAGACGGATGTAATCTCTACATGGTCCGGCGTGCGGCCAATCGTTGGTGATGAAGGTGTGGACCCCAAGGAGCTGCACCCGTCAAAGGCCAAACGTGATCATGTGGTTTGGGATGATAAAGGTCTCATCACAGTAACAGGCGGCAAGCTGACCACCTTCCGCGTGATGGCAGGGCAGGTGCTGGAGGCATGTGCACCCTATCTGGAGGACGCACAAACCTCAGGGCACTACGACTTTGTCTTCGATCCAAAACTGGCTGAGTTTGACGAAAAGAACTTCCCGAACCTGTCCAGAGCAGACCTGAAGCGCCTCAGCGGCTATTATGGCACCGATCTGCCAGCGCTTGCGGCAAACGCCTCAAAGCGCGATCTTTCCCGCGTTTCCGGTACAAACCGCCTCTGGGCAGAGCTTGACTGGGCTGTGATGCATGAAGATGTCGTGCATTTGGATGATCTTCTGTTGCGCCGGACAAGAATTGGTCTGGTTCTGGCAGAAGGCGGGTCAGAGCTGGCGAATGAGCTTGAAACACGGCTTCGAGAAAAACTGGGGTGGTCCATGGACAAATGGCAGCAAGAGTGGTCGCGATACGAGCAGATCTGGCGCAAGCACTACAGCCTGCCATCAGCACGGACCGGACAAGCAAGGGAATTGGCCCCTGAGGCGGTGGCAGGATGACGGAAACACTCCTCGCCATTGACTGTGGCAGTCAAAGCATCCGCGCCCTTTTGTTTTCACCAGACGGGACACTGCTCACCAAAGTACAAAAGCCAATCACCGAATATCGCAGCGAGAATCCCGGCTGGTCAGAGATTGATCCGCTCATCCTCTGGGAGCTAATGGGTCGCTGCTGCCGTGAGCTCTGGGATGGGGGCGCCGATCCGGCTGCGTTGAAGGCGATGAGTGTCACCACCCAGCGCGGCACCCAGATTGCTGTCGATGCAAGAGGCAACCCTTTACGTCCTGCAATCACGTGGATGGACGAACGCATCGAAGACCGGCAAAAACCACTTCCGTGGCTTTGGAAAACAATCTTCGGCGTGGCGGGGCTGTCCCGTGCCATCAAGAGCGTTCGCAGTGAAGCCGAGGCCAACTGGATCGCAACGAACCAGCCGGATATTTGGAAAAAGACACACAAATTCCTGCAGGTCTCCGGCTACCTCAACTACAAACTGACTGATGTGTTTCGCGATTCAACCGGCGCGCAGGTCGGCTACGTTCCCTATGACTATAAAAAACAGCAATGGGCCAGTAAGAAGCACTTCCTCTGGGACCTCTTCTCGGTCAAACGCAACCAGCTGCCTGACCTCATCGAACCGGGAAAACTCATCGGCTATGTGAGCGCGGAGGCTGCCGAGTACACCGGCCTGCCGGAAGGTCTACCGGTAATCTCTGCTGCCGCTGACAAAGCTTGTGAGGTGGTCGGTTGCGGGGCTCTGGACGCCTCCGTCGGCTGCCTGAGCTATGGTACCAGAGCCACAGCCACCATTCATTCCAGCAAATACTTTGAGGTTGAACGCCCTCTGCCAGCCTACGCTGGCGGTATTCCGAACATGTTTACACCGGAGGCCTCCGTCATTTTGGGCTACTGGATGGTCAGTTGGTTCAAAGAGGAATTTGGCCACCCTGAACAGGAGAAGGCCAGAGAATTCGGCAGTCCCGTGGAAGTCTTCTTCGACGACCTGCTCAACAGCACACCTCCGGGTTCCCACGGCCTGACCCTGCTGCCCAAATGGGGCCGAGATAACGGGTCCTCCACTCCAATCAAAGGCGCAATTATCGGTTTTGGCGACAGCCATACCAGAGGCCACATCTACCGTGCGATCATTGAGGGCATCACGCTGGAACTCCACCGCGGCCTGAAGCGGATTGAGCGCAAAAGCGGAGAGAAGATCAAGGTCCTGCGCGTATCCGGCGGCGGCTCTCAGTCAGATGCCATCATGCAGATCACGGCAGATGTTTTCGGCCTGCCAACCGAACGCCCCCATACCTTCGAAAGCGCAGGTTTGGGAGCGGCTATTGCAGCCAGTGTTGGCGTTGGTCTCTATCCGGACTTCAATCAGGCCATGAAGGCCATGACACGGCAAAACGAAGTGTTTCAGCCAAATCCTGAAACGGTGCAGCTCTACAAGCAATTGTTTGAGGAAGTTTATCTGGCCATGCCACGCAGACTTGCCCCGCTGAACAAGGCGCTCAGAAGGATAGTCGGTTAGCACCATTTGTCCTTAAGCTGCGAATGTGTGTGCGTCGCAAGGGCCTTAGCCAGCGACTGCACGCGCTTTTTCGCGATAGTTTCCTTTCTGTTCGCAAACACTTCGTGGTTCAGCGAGATTATTTGCAGATCATATAGATTTTTGACCATCACATTCGCTACCTCTTCATCAAAGCCTTGCAAATCTGCCAGCAGACCCTTGGTAAGGCGTCCTGTAGTTGCAAAGTGCAAACCGCATAACTAAATTAATGTAGGCCTAGCAATCGGCTGTAGCCAGCGGAATGCAACAAACAATAAAAGAATGAAGTGATCCCTGACAGCACTCGAGCATCTGTAAATGAGCAAGCACAGTGCTTACCTTGGGAGTAGCAGGCGATGGAGGGATCCATGAAGATCAACGGCGATTTTTCAAAACGAGTGCTAGAATTTAGCGACGAAATTCAATGGATCGAGTCCCCGATAAAAGGCGTTGACCGCCGCCCGCTTGACCGTTTAGGCGGCGAGGTTGCCAGAGCGACCACCGTTGTTCGCTTTGCACCCGGCAGCCACTTTTCCGAACATGTTCACGATGGTGGAGAAGAGTTCTTCGTTTTGGATGGGGTGTTCCAGGATGAGCACGGAGATTTCCCAAGAGGCTCTTACATCCGCAACCCGCCAGAATCCTCACACACCCCCGCATCACAACCCGGATGTACGATCTTCGTAAAGCTTTGGCAGTTCGACCTGCAAGACCGTACCCATGTGCGCGTGGACACAAACAAACTGGGCCGCGTGAACGATGCTGAGCGAGAGGGCGTTGCCGTCTCCCCTCTGTTTCAGGACGAGCGCGAGAACGTGCGCCTCGAATACTGGCAGCCCGGCGTAAGTCATGCCGTAAACGCAAAAGGCGGCGCGGAAATCTTCGTGCTGCGTGGCTCAATCACAGAGGCCGGAGAAAAACTCCCCAAACACGCTTGGCTCCGCGTCCCGATCGGCTACGACCTCACCATCACAGCAGGTGAGAAGGGCGCCAAACTCTGGATCAAGTCCGGCCACCTTCCCTTTGTAACTGCGCCGTTTACCGGATAACGGCAATGCGAAAGGGGGCATCTTCTTAACCTGAAAGTGGAGCTTCAATCTCTCAGGTTTATTCTGGTGCTTGCATACATGCTGCTAAGCCATCATGAGACAGCCGCTGGTCCACCCAGTTGCGAGCCAACTCCAGCACATCAGACATGCGTGACCGCCCGTCTGCATCAATCATAGAGTGATCGTAACTGGAAAATTCTATGGAGGTTAGATTGCACCGCTTGGCATCTGCGAACCTGTCGGCCGTCATCCGAGCCGATTGAACAGCACTGGAACTATCAGCGGAACCATGCAGAAGAAGGAAGGCAGAGTTCGCTGCCAGCATATCGTCAACTGGCCGCCGATCAATCGCATCAGCCCAATAACGGTAGCTGGACCCTGCCCATGTATCACTGCTATCCGGATGTTCGCGAGCATAGGCGAAGGCCGCATCAATAGCGGGCCACTCAGCTTCAGGAACCGAATGTCGGTGCATCGTGTCCATGATGGAATCTCGCACCATCTGGCCAAACGTGATACCACCGCCTGTAGAAATAAGGACAACGGCATCTGCTTGTGCTGGTTCTGCAAGCGCCGCCGCGACCCCGCCACCTTCAGAGCCACCAACTAAAACAAGCTGGCCATTCCACCAAGCGCGGGAACGCAGAGACCCGATGATCTGCAAATAGTCGGCAATGCGTTGGGAAACACTGTGGTTCTCATAAAACTCAGGCGAACACTCTTCGCTGTCATCACCCGGACTTACGCCATACTTCTCAACCGTCAGAGCTGCAAATTCTGAGAAGACGGATCGCACTTGAGAAAGGTTTGCATTGTGGTCTGCCGATAGACATCCGGAACCTTGCATGAGCACAACCAAGCCCACACTCTTATCGGCAGTGTCCGGAATATCCAGCCTCCAATGAAGCGCACTGTCATCTGGACGAGCAGTCGTGAACGTTTGAGCAACAGAGTTTGCCGAAGAGAGCAGCATCACTGCGGTGCAGAAGACAATGAAAGTTATGCAGTTCTTCCAAAGTGTATTGGACCACATCGCAATGCCTCAACAAGAATAAGTATCTATAAAACCTAATAAAATCAATGATAAGTAATTTCTGTCAGTAATAGTTCAAACCGGAAAGAGCGAAAACCTACGCACTATGATGAGTAGATGTGTAGGTCGTGAATTCAAAAAGAATACCCATAGTAGGAACCTGATGGCTCCCGTCAATCTGGAGAAATCCAAGGCTCTTATCTAAGAAGGGACCACCTTAAGTGCGATCATAGCCAAGGGTAACTCACTTAAGGAAATGGACAAACCCATGATAGTCCTCATGGATTTGTCCTGATCCCGTTTACCGGATAACGACCCGTCTTAAAGCTGCTTTTCCAGCCAGCTTCGGCTGCCTTCTTCCAGCGTGCTGCGCGCAGACAAGATGTTTGCAACATGCTCAGGGAAGGAGGATAGCTCGTAACTCAGCGTGTACTCCAGTTCGCCCTGCGTGCCATTGGCATGCCAGATCACATGCTGCACAGCTGGCGTATTGCCATTCAACACAGCGGGTTTCTCAAGCCATGGTAGTGCAGAAAGTGTTGTTTCCTCAGGAACTTCTATCTGTGGAGGCGTTACCTCCGCCAGCTCCAGTTTCTGCGAGACCTGCGTGGAAATAGGCAGTGTCCAAAGCACTGTCAGGAACCAGAGCAGGGCAGGGACACGAACAACTTCTACAAGTCGAAGCTTGAACTTGCCCTCCAGAAACTGGGAGATCATCACCAATCCGGCCAGAATAAGCACGACCCCAAACGCCAGTTCCCGTGCGCTTAGCTGAGGCGAAAGGAAGATGAACATCGTCACGAGCAACGCCAGCAATGCGAAGGAAATGCTGCAATAAAGCTTCGTCAGCCCAGACACTTCAGGGTCATATTTGGGACGGTTTTTAACTCCGGTTTTTTGCAGCTTGGTGGTCTTGCGGCGCCTGTCTTCAGGCCGCCAGCCCGTTGGCTTGAACCAAAGCCGGATTTTGTCCCACCAGTTGCGGGTATGAAGGCTGTCACGAAACAGCATGGACCAGTGTTGCAGGTTGGCCGTCACGGGGTTCCATGTTTTCAGTGGGGTTGTCGTCCCGTAATGGCAAGGATGCTCTGCCACCTCTGGCTGCCAGGTGCCAAACACCCGGTCCCAAATGACCAGTGTGCCACCAAAATTCTTGTCGATGTAAATCGGGTTCTTGGCGTGGTGCACCCGGTGGCTTGATGGCGTGGAAAACACGCCTTCCATCAGGGGAATACGATCAATCGCCTGCGTGTGCAGCCAGAACTGATAGGCCTTAAGCACCAAAAACTGAACAAGAAAGACCTCAGGTGGACAGCCAAGAAAGGCCAGCGGCAGGTAAAACACCCAAGAGAAAGCATACTGAAACGCGCTCTGTCGCAGCGCGGTGGTCAGGTTATACTCCTCGCTCTGGTGGTGCCCCACATGCGCGCCCCAAAGCACGTTGTAGGTGTGTGCGATGCGATGGAACCAGTAATAACAAAAGTCCACGCCAAAGAAGAAAACCACCCATGTGAGCCAACTGGTGGAGGCAAAATCAAACAGCCGATGGGATGACCACGCCCAGATAAACACCGAAAATGTAAAGGTTTTTAGCAGTGCATCTGATACGAGCAGACATATGCCCATTGAAAGGCTGGCAATGTTGTCATTAAATCGGTGCAGATCCCGCCCTATGATCCGCAGATAAGCATATTCCACCAGCATGAAAAACAGAAACAGCGGAATACCCAGCGCCGTTACGTTATACTCTGCCATTTAATCCCCCCTCGCGCATTGCTGCCTAAACCTTGGCAACCCGCGTAAAACACAAAATGCATACTTCCGAAGTCCGTCCCACAGTCGAAAAGCAAAGGCAAACACAAGTAGTTAAGGCTGGTCAGCAGGGTGCAGAGATAAGCCGGCCCTCCTTCAAGACTCATGAGTTGACTTTAACGTAAAGGCAGCGTGACGGGCTGACAACTTAAATTTCTGCGTCCAGACCACAAATTGTCGCAAGATCCAAACCTGTATCCCTCAGCCTTGTGACTGCGATAACATGTCCGAGGATAAGATAATCTGCTGTATTCCCTAGAAGAATCAGCAATTACAGTGCGGCAACTGCGCACATTACATACAAAGTCTCTGCAAATTTTGTTTGAATTGCGCTAAGTTAATTGACAGGCAAGTAGGGGTGCCCTACTTAGCGGCCTTCAGATTTTCTACAGGGTCTACACCTGCGAAAGATTTTCATTACTCGCTTACGCACTGGGGAGTGCATTTGTGAGTGAGTAAACGGTTTTTCGTGTGCCTGTAGTTTTGGGAATAACCGAGTTTTCTGAACAACAAAGAAATAATTACCAGGGGACCACATGACTGAGCTGCTTCTTTCAACGCTTGCAGGTGTCATTATTGGCGCAATTTTCACCGCAATCAAACTGCCTATTCCAGCTCCGCCAGTTCTGTCTGGCTGTGTAGCAATTCTTGGCGTTTGGGGCGGGCATCAGCTTGTGTTGCAGATTACCGAACGTTTCTTTTCCTAAAGCCTGCTCGCGATAAGCGGGTTCGTTTTTTCCATCAGGAAGACGTGCTTAAAGAATTTTGGACGAACTTTAAAAAGCGGTGCTGTTTTTCAGTACCGCTTTTTTGTGCTTGCGAAATAAAGAAAGAAAAAGTTATATAAAAACAAAAATATTATTATATGGAGATTCCCATGAATGTTCTTTTCATCTCTGGAAGTACCAGAGACGGCTCTTTGAACAAGCGCCTTCTGGACGCCGCTGCAAACGAGGCGCGCAAGTTAAACCATCAAGCGACCACCCTGCCGGACCAGCTGGCATCTTTTCCCCTTTTTCACGTTGAAATTGAGGCCGACCCGCTCAATCAGGAACGCCTTCAGGTTCTTCGCCAACAGATTGAAGCAGCTGACGTAATCCTGATCTCCTCACCAGAATACAACGGCTTCCATACCCCGCACCTTCACAACATATTCACCTGGGCCTCCAGACGCGCAAAAGGGCAATCCCATTCTGTGCTTGAGGGAAAAGTCATGGGCTTGATCTCTGCTGCACCAGGCCAGTTTGGCGGCGTAAGAATGTTGCCACGTCTCGCGTCCTTTGCCGCTGATCACGGCTGCTGGGTGCATCCAAGGTATGTAGCTGTTGGCGGGATGGCGTCAAAGACTGACGACAACGGCCAGCTAACCTGCTCTGAAACCGCCCAAAAACTGCGGAACCTGATTGATCAGCTCTGCCAGATGGCAACGCCGGTACGCATTGCAGAGCCAGCATAAGCAGCCAGTCTACACCCCGTGAGGAAGCAAACCCGGCTCTGACAAGGCCGGGTTTTTTGATGCCTGCCTGATTATCTTGCGAGCACTTTGAACAAACATTGGGCAGCGATATCGCTGTCAAATTGATGGTCCAAAGTGACGTCTAAAGTCAGATATTTTAAATATAACAGTAACTTATATGGAAATTGATGATCACTCACAAGGTTGGCATGTCCTTTGCTTTTACACCTGCGTACCTCGCTTACAAGAAGTACGCAGCAACGAGGATTTGCCCACATAGCGCGCGGAGAGGGGGCAGCCAAAGGAACTCACAATGCCACGTTTGGAGAGGCGGGCCTTTACCGAGGCTTAAGGCGAGTGAATTTCTGATCTGCGCGCGGGGGGAGATGAAGCAGTAGGCATCTCCCCCTTCTTTCTTCGCAGTCTTGAATAAGCTTGCGTCGGTTTATGCGTTGCTTTGCGTTCTTTATGCATTTCTAGCGTTGCAATGGAAAAAACATGGAACTTCTCACGTCTTTTGATGCCACTTTGGTGTTTGGATTTATCGTCACCTTTATGGCGCTCAATTTCACCCCCGGTCCAGCGGTCCTGAAAGTGGTGGGTGACAGCATCTCGAACGGGATTGGTAAAACCCATGCCAGCATGGCTGGTGTGTTTGGTGCCAACCTCATGTATGCACTGCTCGCCGCTGCGGGGATGAGTGCGCTGCTGTTGTCTTTCCCGGTCCTGTTCGAGACGGTAAAATGGATTGGCGTAGCTTATCTATTGTATCTTGCATATGGCTCCTTCAAAGCCGCCTTGTCAGCCTCGCTGGGCGAAGCAAAAGAACGTAAACCAGCGTCTGCTCTGAAGCTGTTTCTCACCTCTTTCGCAATGCAGGGCGCCAATCCGAAATCGGTGCTGTCCTTCGGCGCAATGTTGCCGGTATTTGCAGGGGAAGGCGACGGCATGGCAGGGCGCATGATGGCGTTGGCCGTCTTTAACATCGCGTTGGAATATCCGGCCTTGCTGTTTTACGCCTATCTGGGAACCCGCGCCTCAAAGTTTGCCGTTTCCGCCCGCTCCCGCGCGCTCATGGATGGGTTTGCCGGCACAGCTCTGGCAGGGGCCGCCTACATGATCTCTAAGAGCACGCTCAAAACGCAGTAACCAGCTACACCTCATGCATTTAGAAAACCCAGTGCCTTCTTGTTAAAGAGCGCTGGGTTTTCAAACATCAGGAAGTGACTACCACCGTCAACCTCGCTGAAAACCTCAAGAGAGGCCTCTGGCATAGTGTCTGCGATAAACTGTTGCGATGCCAGTGGGTGCTGACTGGCCTCGCCTGTAAACACCAGAGTGCGCTGGTGAATGTTGGGCAGAATGGGGCGCCAGTCCTGCATCATCAGGTTATCTATAAGAGAAGCAGCATATTCTCGGGGCAACTTCAGATTCTCGGCAGCCAACTCACGCAGAGCGGTATCACTGACGCCGCTCGTGAACATCCCGCCAATAATGGCAAGATGATCCTCGATACTGCGTGTCCTGCGAATAGCGACCACCATCTCATCGAGTGATTCCAATGAGAGGTGCATAGAACCTGCTTGTTTGATCTCGTGTTCTGTCCACGAAGGCCTTGCCATCAGGGCAGCTGGCTCGTCTATAAAAATCAGACGGCGTGCAGGGCGTTCGGTTCCAAACATATCCATGTATGCCCAGAGCATTGCAACACTAAGTGAGTGCCCAACCGCGTCGAAGTCGTGAAGGTCCAGCGCTTCGACCACATCAAAAAGATCCTTGGCAAACCGCTCGATTCGATAACCATCTGCCGGCTTTTGTGAGTCACCATGGCCCCGGTTCTCGAGCGCATAAACCGTGTGACCCTGGCAAAAGTCTTCAAACTGCCCTGCATATACAGTTGCAGTTTGGCTCCAGCCACCCAGCAAAAAGACAGGCCGCCCATGGCCACCTGTCAGATAGGAGAGCTGGACGCCATCACGGGTCTGCACGAACTTACGTTCCATGGTGGTTAGGGTCCTTCCTGCACCATTTCAAAAGCTGGCAAGAATGCTAGTGGCCAAGCGTTACGCATCCGTGAAAGAGACACGGCAGGTGCAAGCGATCATACAATTTCGCCCGGTGTACTGAATAACTGGTCCTGTATCTCCTAAGGTCAGTATGCCGAGGATAGCGCGGGCCCCAACGCAACACAGCCGCGCAAGAGTGCCTGAAAACGAGAGCGCAAATCACCTTCAACATTGAAGTGCAGTCAATTACTTAACTCGCCTAAGCTGTGCGCGATCGCGGCGCTCAACTGCACCCGCCAACGACACTTCCATGACCCCTTATGGAGAAACACGCGAGCCATCCGATAATAATACCAATTCAAAATTCTCCATCTATTTGCGGAACAGAATGTTGACAGGTCAGGCCAGAAGAAAGCTATGCTCATGCCGTCGCTGATGGAGCGAAACCGGATCTTCAGACGGGGAAACACACAAACTCAGGCCGCTGAAACCTGCTTGGTGTGCGTTCTGCAAGTATCCTGAAAGTGGTGAGGAGGTGCGCCCATGGAATCTACTGGCTGTGTCGAAACGGCAATCAGAATGGAAACATGGCGCACTGAGGACCGGCAGATCAACTGCATCCTTTCCGCCAGCGTAGACACCTCCATCTCCAACCACACCCTGTGCTTCAGTATGCTTGCCCTTTGCGAAGTGACTGAAGGTGCGAAAGTGCGGCATAGGACGGCAAGCTACATTGAACTCCAATTTGAACAGGAAGGGCTGGGAGCAGGGCAGGCGCAACAGTTCTCGCTCAAGTACGAGGGCAACAGAAACCCCGCTAACCGCAGCTGGTTTCCCAAAGGGGCTTACCTGCGCTTGCAGGATGGTCGCATATTGCCAGTCGAAATCATCCCGCGTGGCATCGATCCGCACTTTACCACCAGACTGTCAGAGCAACACGCTGATCCGGCATCCGGCCAACTCATGCTGACCCCGACACCGCAAAGCTGGCAGCCCTCCGGTGAAATCCTGCATGTGAGTGATGGCTACACACTGGATGCCTCTTGGGATACAGAAGAGCCTGCGGCAAGTGTGATGGTTGTCGATGCTCTGGCACAGCGCAACACCATCGGCCCGTTTCTTTCTCAGGGCGGAGTCCCGCTGCTCTTCACCAAAAAGCAAACTCTGGCAGAAGATGCCTATGAGCTGATAATCTCGCCGGAAGGGATCACCCTTACCGCATCCGGTGCAACGGGCGTCTATTACGGCGCAATCACACTGCTCAATCTCAAGCTGATCTACGGCGGAACCATACCCTGCGGGCAAATCACAGATGCCCCGCGTTTCGAATGGCGCGGCCAGCATCTGGACTGCGCGCGCCACTTCTACCAGCCCGAAACACTGCTGCGCCTGCTGGACATGATGGCCCTGCTCAAGCTCAACCGTTTCCACTGGCACTTTTGCGATGATGAAGCGTTCCGTCTGGAAGTGGAAAGCTATCCGCAGCTTTGGCAACAATCCGGCCTGCGCGGAGAAGGTAGGGTTGTTCCGGGCGTCTTCGGGGGAACCGCTAGCCCGCAAGGGGGCACCTATTCCAAAGCCTTCGCCCAGCAATTGGTGGGCCATGCCAAGCAGCTCCACATCGAAGTCCTGCCAGAAATTGAGATCCCAGCCCATTCATGGGCCGCGCTGCAAATCCATCCAGAACTGAGAGAGCCAGAAGACAAAAGCAACGAAGTCTCCATCCAAGGCTATCTGGAAAATACCATCAATCCAGCTCTGCCAGCAGCGTGGACCTACATGGAAGCGCTTGCCGAAGAGATCACTGGTCTATTCCCGTTCGCCCACCTCCACTTAGGCTGTGATGAACGCCCGCCCGCAGCGTGGACCAAATCCCCCGCCATCGATAAGCTGAAGGCAGATCAGGGCCTCAAAACTGCCGACGATGTACAAGGCTGGATGATGGAAAAGCTCGGCGCTTACGTTCAATCTCTGGGCGTTCGTCCTGCCGCATGGGAGGAAGCCGCCAAAGGCGCAAACGGGGGCATCAACAACAACGCCATCCTGTTCTCATGGAGCGAGCAAGGTCCGGGGCTGGCTGCTGCGCGCAAAGGATATTCCGTCGTCATGACACCCGCTGCCCATGCCTATTGGGACATTGCCCCCTCCGATGACTTCAACGAAATCGGCACCAACTGGGCAGGCATCACCAGCCTCGCCGACAGCATCAACTGGGATCCGGTACCTGAAAACGAACCGGAGCTGGAGGACAAAATTATCGGTGCGCAAGGCTGTCTATGGTCAGAGGTCGTCCAACGCGACGCCAACATGGAAACGATGATCGCCCCGCGTATTCTAGGCATCGCGGAAATCGGCTGGGCCACCCGCGCCAACAAACCGGATGCAGAAAAACTCACGCAAAAAGCAGCCTGCTACACCAAGCTGTTCTCCGCTATCGGCTGGCATCAGGATGTGAGGGATTAGATAGAAAAAGACCCGCGCCAAACTTTGGCAGCGGGCCTTTTAGAATCGTTAAGCGCTGCGCAATTCCGCAACAAAATCATAGATGTCACCGCGATAAACACCAGCAGTCAGCTCAATCACCCGTCCGCTGGGCAGGTAGGCGGTGCGGTCGATGTAAAGCGCGGCATCCCCCTCTGCCACTTCCAACAGCTCCGCCTGTCCCGCTGTCAGCTTGCAGGCAGAAATACGCTGGATCGCACGGGAGGGGCGAATACCCTGCGCGGACAAAACTTCATAAAGCGACGTCACCACATCATCAGGGTTTGGCAAAAATTCGCTGGAGAGTGAACTGGTTTCCACGGCCATCGGAATGCCATCCGCACGGCGCAGACGCTTGATGCGCACAACCTGCTCGCCGGAAGCCAGCCCAAGTGACACGATCTCCTCAGGCGAGGGCAGGTAGGTTCCGCTTTCCAGAAGTTCAGAGGAAGACGTCATGCCACGCCGCTGCATGTCCTCGGTAAACGAGGTCAAACGCGACAGCGACTGTTCCATGCGCTGCACCTTGGGTGCCACAAACGAACCGGACCCGCGACGCTGAATCACCAGCCCGTCTTCCACCAGCTGCCCGATTGCCTTGCGAATCGTTACCCGCGACAGGCCGGTCATCGCCGCCAATTCACGTTCCGCCGGCAACGTCGCTTCAGCAGGCAAATGCCCGTTTTTGATCGCAGATTCCAGATGGCGCTGCAGCTGCAAGTACCTCGGCCCTCCACTTTGATGGTGCCAGGACGTGGGAGAAAACAGCTCAGAATATTGGGTTTGGTTTATCGCCATAGTGCCAGTCAATCAAAGTTGCGCTTTGTGTTTTGATAAGACCTTTTTAAGACCAATGCAAATTTCGAAAGAGAGAAAATTGCGTGAAACTCCCAATAAATCGCTGAATCCCGCCAAAAACAGGATTGGCGTTTTTGAGGTAGTAAAGTGGTAGACAAATGGATTTGGTTTGGTACTGTTTTAAGACTCGCAAAAAACGTGGTTCGTCTCCCTGGCGATAACAAGACGCAAGTGGCGAGTGATAGCCGATCACTTTTGGGAACTGGGGAGAGCGCATGACACATGCGTCTGGGGACACGCTGGCCTTACAGGGCGAGAGCCGCGGTCCATCACAAAAGCAACAAGCTAGATTGAATGGGCTGATGCGCTCGCAGGCAACCTTTGCCTGGGCGTTGATTGCACCGGCAGCACTGTATCTTATGCTCGTCGTGGCGTGGCCGCTGGTGGAGACAATCCGCCTGTCGTTCACCAACGCCAACATTGGCGGCGAGGCGTATATCGGCACCGCCAACTACGAAAAGCTGTTCAGCTCTCGCAAATTCAGCCAGACAATTTCCAGAACGTTCTATTGGATGTTCCTATCGGTCTCACTAAAAATCGTTTTGGGCCTGATCGGCGCAACCCTGCTCAATGCCGCCATCCCCGGTCGCGCCCTGTTCCGCATGTTGGTCATGCCCCCATGGATCGTGCCTGTGGCCATCGGCTGCTTCGGCTGGCTGTGGCTCTACAACGGCCACTTCGGCATCATCTCCGGCGTTCTGCAGTATGTCGGTATTTTGGATGGCCCTTTCGAGTTCCTCGCCTACAAAAACAGCGCGTTCTATTCCGCAGTGATCACCGACGTTTGGGTTGGCCTGCCCATGGTGACAATCTTCCTGCTCGCCGCCATGCAAGGCGTGCCGCGCGATCTTTACGAGGCAGCCTATGTGGACGGCGCGTCCCGTTGGTATCGCTTCCGCCGTATCACCATTCCGCAAATCCTGCCGGTGATCATCACCATGTCCATCCTGTCGATCATCTGGACCTTCAACTCCTTTGAAATCATCTGGATCCTGACGGAAGGCGGACCCCGCAGCGCAACCACCACCCTGATCATCGACACCTACAAGATGGCGATTGCAAACTACAAATTCGGGCAGGGAGCTGCACGGGCTGTGGTCGTGGTGACACTGCTCAGCGTGTTCTCGCTGGTGTACCTGTTTGCGCTCCACCAGATCAAAAAACGTTTCGAGGCAGTCTGACATGATGGATCACTACTCGCTGCCGCATAAGATTTTCCTCTACGTCTGCGTTGCGCTTTTCCTCGGCTTCATCCTGCTGCCGTTCTTCGAGATGTTCATGACCTCCCTGCGGCCACTGGAACATCTGTTCCGCTCGCCCTACCAGTTCTGGTCCGACGACTTCTCGTTCAAAGCCTACGCCCAGATGTGGGTGACAGTGCCCATGCTGCCCCGTTACATCGCAAACAGCATGTTCATTTCCCTGTCGGTCACAGCACTTGCGCTCACGTTCATCATCCCCGCAGCCTACGCCTATGCCCGGTTTGATTTCAAAGGCAAAACGCTCAGCCTCGGCATCTTTTTGGCGGTCAACATGTTCTCAGGCGCTGTCCTGCTCATTCCGCTCTACAAGCTCCTGAGAACCTACGGCATGCTCAACACCTATTTCGCCATGATTGTTCCAGGTGCCGCCTTTCTGGTGCCAATGGGCATCTGGCTCTTAAAATCCTATTTGGAAAAAATCCCCCGCGAATTGGAAGAGGCCGCCTTTATGGATGGTGCCAGCCGCCTTTACACCCTGCGCCGCGTGGTTCTGCCCTTGGCCGTTCCGGGTCTGATGGTTGTGGGTGTCGCCGTGTTCCTGTCTGCCTACGCACAGCAGTTCCTGTTCGCAATTACGTTCAACAGCGTCAAAGAGTTCATGCCTCTGCCAGCGGGCATTCTGGAGTTCATCGGTTTTCAGTCGGTCAAGTGGAACCAGATGATGGCAGCAAGCATTATTGGAATACTGCCCGTACTCGTAATTTTCTTATTTTTACAACGCTATCTGGTCGCCGGCCTCACAGCCGGTGCGCTTAAGGAGTGACTTTTTTACTCTGGTTATCGGGAGGAAAAACCATGAGGAATAAATTGATTTTACTCGCAGCAGCAGGGGCAGGTGCAATGCTGAGCGCATCTGCAGCCCAATCAGCTGAGCTGCATTTCATCCGCTGCGGCGACAATGGTCTGGATCAGGACCGTAAAGTGATCGCGGAATTTGAAGTCAAATATCCGGGCAACACCGTCAACATGGAAAACCTGCCATGGGGCACCTGTCAGGATAAGTCGCTAAAGCTCGCTGCCGCTGGCAGCCCGCCTTCCGTGTCCTACATGGGCTCCCGTACGCTCAAGCAGCTGGCGGACAATAACCTTGTCGTTCCTGTAAAAATCTCCGAGGAGCAACAGCAGAGCTACCAGCCGGGCGTTTTGGGAACCGTCAGCTACCGCGATCAGTTCTGGGGCTTCCCGCGTGCATTCTCCACCAAGGGCCTCTTCCTCAACTGCGACATCTTCGAGGAAGCCGGTCTTGCTTGTGAAGCGCCGAAGACATGGGATGAGATGTATGAAACAGCCAAAATCATCAAAGACAAAACCGGAAAAGCTGGTGTGGGTCTCACGGGCAAAGACTTCGACAACACCATGCACCAGTTCCTCAACTACCTGTACTCCAACGGCGGTCAGGTGATTGATCCATCCACCAACGAAATCACACTCAACTCCAAGAATACACTGGAAACACTCAAGTTCTACGGCAAGCTGGTTGATGTTTCTCAGGATGGCCCAACCGCGTTCGAGCGTACACAGGTGCGTGACCTGTTCAACGACAACAAAGTCGGCATGTATATCGATGGCCCATGGGCCCGCAGCCAGCATAAAGAAGGCATCAACACCATAGCTGCTGCAATTCCGGCAGGTCCAAGCGGTGTCAGTGGAACACTTCTCATCACCGACTCCCTTGCCGTCTTCAAAGGCTCAGGCCATGAGGATCTGGCCATGGAATTCGCCCGCATGATGACCACAGGCGACTCCCAATACGAGCTGGACAGACCAGAAGGCTGGGGGCTGACCCCAATCCTGAAATATGAAGAGCTTGGCTACGAGAAGCCATACTACATGGATGATCCATACTGGAAAGTCTTCATCGACCCGATCCCGACCGGAGGCCCGGAGCCGCTGTTCGTGGACTACAAAGCGATGCAGACAACCATCAACTCCATGATTCAGGGCATCATCCTGAAGGACGACACAGCTGAAAATCTGGTGTCAATCGCGGCTGAAGAACTCGAAGAGTTCAAGTAAGCGCACTCCCGGAGAGGCTGACCCCAGCCTCTCCCAATTCCTGACTGCGAGAAGACGAAGAGTATGGCCACGCTTCAGCTGCAAAACATAACCAAATCATTTGGACCAACACCCGTATTGAAGGACGTCAGCCTGTCCATCGAGGACAAGGAGTTTGTCGTCTTTGTTGGCCCGTCTGGCTGCGGAAAAACAACCTTGTTGCGCATTGTGGCAGGCTTGGAAATCGCAACGCAAGGGGCCATCCTGATTGATGGAAAGGATGTGTCCTCAGACCATCCAATCGACCGTGGCATCGCCATGGTGTTCCAGAGCTACGCGCTCTATCCCCACCTCTCGGTGTTTGAAAACATTGCCTTTCCTCTGCGCGTTGCCAAGCGTCCGGAAGAAGAGATAAAGGACCGCGTCCACAAAGCCGCCGCCATTCTGCAACTGGAAGAGCGGTTGCAACACAAGCCCGGCCAGCTCTCCGGCGGTCAGCGCCAGCGTGTTGCCATTGGCCGGTCCATCGTGCGCAATCCCAAAGTCTTCCTGTTCGACGAGCCGCTCTCAAACCTTGATGCAGCGCTGCGCGGGGATATGCGTGTGGAACTCTCAAAGCTCCACAAAAGCCTCGACACCACAATGATTTACGTAACCCACGATCAGGTGGAAGCCATGACAATGGCAGACCGTATCGTGGTACTGAACAACGGCCTCGTGGAGCAATGCGGCACTCCAATGGAACTGTACCTGCACCCGCGCAACAAGTTCGTGGCAGGCTTCATCGGGCACCCCAAAATGAATTTCGTTCCTGCCATGGTGGACCGTGTGGAAGACCATTGTCTCCACCTGCAACTGAAGCAGGGCAACAGCCTGTCTGTGCCTGTCTCAAGTCAGGGTATCCGTGCTGGCGATACAGTTGAAATCGGAATCCGTCCAGAACACATGCAGCTTGATGGCAAGGGGCCAATCACCATGCATGTGGAAGTGCTGGAACGTCTCGGAGCTCACTCCATCGCTTATGGCGAGGTCAACGGAAACAATTCATTCTGTGCGTCTCTACCCGCCATGGCAGATGTGCGCGAGGGCGCAATCATCCGGCTCAACGTCAAGCCGGAGAACACTTACGTCTTTGACAAAAATGGCATTGCACAGAAACGTCTGGGCGCACTGCAACCGGCCTAGGAGAAACACATGCGTATCATCGTTGTTGGTATGGGCCTGCGCGCCGTCAGCGTTCTGGAACGACTGCAAGTTCACATGCCGGAAGCAGACGTAGTGGCCTATGTGGACCCCGATCCCTACCAGATTGAACGCCTGAAAAACCACGAGGCAATCAACGCCTACAAGACTCTGGAAGATATGCTGGCGGGCGAGGAGGCCGACCTGTTGTTCGTCAGCTCACCAAACCATATGCACCTGCAACACATCCGTCTCGGTCTGGAAGCGGGCATCCGCATCTTTGCCGAAAAGCCGGTGGTGATCTCCATGAGCGAGACCATGGAGCTGGCAGAACTGCTCTACCGCTATGGCGAGGGTCAGGTGCTTGTGGGGCTGGTGCTCCGCTACGCCCAGCATGTTAGAGACCTGCGCACAGCACAGGCCGCAGGGCACCTCGGCTCTGTTGTTTCCATTGAGGCCAACGAGCACATCGCGCCCTATCATGGCGCTTTCTTCATGCGGGACTGGCGCCGCTATTCCAAGTACTCCGGCGGCTTCATGCTGGAAAAATGCTGTCATGATCTGGATATCTACAACATGGTGACCGGCTCCCGCCCATCACGTGTTGCCAGCTTCGGCGGCAGAAAATCCTTTGTCCCCGCCAATGCCCCTGCACAAGATTCAGATACGCAGGTGTATCATGTCAAAGAGTCGATCTGGGAGGCGACCGAAGATCCGTTCCGCTCCGATGGCGACATTGTTGATTACCAAACCGCCATCCTCGAATACGAGAGCGGCGCGACCATGGCCTTCCACACAAACATCAACGTACCGGATGAACACCGCCGGTTCTGCGTAATCGGCACCAAAGGCATGGCTGAGGGCGACTTTGTGCGCGGATACCTGAAAGTGACCGATGCCCATACCCGTGGCACAGTGCTGGAAGAAGATTACACCAAGTCCATCGACCGTCCCGGTGCCCACTACGGTGCGGATGATTTGATGTGTCAGGATTTGTGCGCGTACCTGCGCAGTGAAATGGAGGCCCTGCCAGTCTCCGTCGTTGATGCGCTGGAGGCAGGCGTTGCCGCCCTTGCACTTGATCAGGCGCGCACCACCGGTCGGGTCGTCGACCTGACCTCCTATTGGCAAAAGTTTGACAGTTTTGATCTGCGTGGAACCACAGCAACAAAAACAAAAAAGACGGAATCAATATAGTGAGCAACTGGGCAACTACGCGCGAAATCAAGGCGCAGCCACAAATCTGGACAAGCTGGGCGCAAGAACTTGGTGCCTCAATAAACGATCTGCGCGAGTGGGTCGCCAATTCCGGAGCCACAGAAATCTGGTTATGCGGCGCTGGCTCATCCTCCTATATCGGCGATATTCTTTGCAGAGCGCTGCATGCATCCTCCGTGCTTCCAATGCGCGCCGTGCCCTCAACCGATCTGGTCAGCGCGCCGGAAACGTTCAAACGCAAAGGGGTGATCCCGCTGGTGGTGTCGTTTGGCCGGTCGGGCAACTCTACGGAGACCATCGGCACACTGGACCTGCTGGACGCACTCTTCCCGGCAGCTCCACGGCTGAACATCACCTGCAACAAGGACAGCACACTGGCAACTCGCCAGCCTGCGTCAAAGGCCAGTCAGCGCGTAATCGTGTTGCCTGAAGCATGCCACGACAGCGGCTTTGCCATGACCTCCAGCTTCACCACGATGATCCTCACAGCCATGGCCGTCTTCGGGCAGGAAACACCGGAAGAATTCACCGCCAACATCCACGAGATCAGTAAGGCTGCAACGAGTGTGCTGGCAGAAGTTAAGCAGCTGGCGGGCAAACTCGGCAGGCCCCACCGCGCTGTGTTCGTGGGCTCCGGCCCGCTTACCTTCGTTGCCCGCGAAAGCGCGCTCAAGGTGATGGAATTGTCAGTCGGTAGAATCCCGTCCATCTGGGACAGCTCCCTCGGCTTCCGCCACGGACCTAAGTCCTTTGTCGATGACCAGACCAAGGTCTTCGTGTTCCTCTCCAACAACCGGCATTCCCGTCGCTATGACCAGGATCTGGCCGAAGAGGTAAAAGCGCAATTTGGTGAGCGCACTGTAATGACCATCGGCAACGCCGAGCGAGCGGATGTGCATATTCCATGCAAACTGTCGGACGGTTGGATGTCGGTCCTTCATATTTTCATAGCCCAGTGGCTGGGCGTGGTTTGGTCGAACCAGCTTGGTTTGAACGTGGACAATCCGTTTGAAGGGCAGGGCACACTAACCCGCGTTGTTTCAGGCGTAAAACTCTATGCATTGAAAGAGGGTTGAAATGGTTCGGGCAGGGGGGATTGATCTGGGCGGCACCAAAATCGAGGCAACTGCCTTTAATGAGGATTGGGCGGCCGTCGAAACCAAACGCATTCCAACACCTCAGGACTCCTACGAGAATCTGGTGGAGGCACTCTGCGAAATGGTGGTGTGGCTGGAAGAGACAGCAGGCTCAAAGCACCTGCCTGTTGGCGTCGGCATTCCCGGTTTCCACTCCAAACGAACTGGCAAATTCCTCACTGCTAACCTGCCGGCATCAGGCCGCACCCTCCATCCCGACCTGACCCAAAAACTGGGCAGAGCGGTCACCTTTGAAAACGACTGCAACTGCTTCACCCTCTCCGAAGCTCTGCTGGGTGCAGGGCGCGGGTATGCCAGCGTCTTCGGCTTGATCATCGGCACGGGGGTGGGCGGTGGTTACTGCTCCGGCGGCACGCTTATATCCGGCCTCAATGGCGCTGCCGGAGAGTTCGGCCACCTCGGCATTCCTTATGCAGCCATGAAGGACCTCGGTCTGGACGCGGTCCCGTGCGGTTGTGGTCGCATCGGGTGCTTTGAAACCTATCTCGCCGGTCCGGGCATGCGCCGCCTCGCCAAACACATCACGGGTCAAGATGTGGACGCACAAACCATCACCACCGCAGCCGCCGCAGGTGACCCGAATATGCAGCAAGTCATGCATATATGGGCCCGCATTGCAGCCGAACTGGTCGCAGCGCTCCAATGCACGGTGGACCCCGACTGTATCGTGATCGGTGGTGGCCTTTCCAGAATTCCGAATATCGACCGGATCATTGCCGAAGCGTTGCCGGGCCATCTGCTCAGCCAGACTGAGCCGCCGGAGATCCGTGTCGCAGACTACGGCGACAGCAGCGGCACACGCGGGGCCGCCCTTGCTGCCCTTCAATCCCACGAGGAACCGGAGGCAGTGCCATGAGCAACCCACTGCTTCAGGTCATCACCGCCAACCGCGCAGGTGTCAGCGCTGCACTCCCCTCAATCTGCTCCGCCCAGCCCGACGTCATCCTCGCCTCAGCCCTACTCGCCGCCGAAAAGGGCGCTCCCTTGTTGATCGAAGCAACCAGCAATCAGGTCAATCAGGACGGTGGCTATACAGGCATGAAGCCAGCCGATTTCGTTACTCACGTCAAAGGTATCTGCGCCAAAGCAGGCCTGCCGGAAAGTGCCCTGATCCTCGGCGGCGACCACCTCGGCCCGCAAGCATGGCGGTCTATGCCCGCCGATCAGGCCATGGCCAAAGCTAAAGAACTGATGAAAGCCTATGTTGAGGCAGGCTTCACCAAAATCCATCTGGACTGCTCCGAAGGCTGCGCCGGAGAAGCGCCTCAGGTTGGTGATGAACTCAGCGCCAGCCGTGCAGCGCAGCTTGCCGCCATCTGCGAACACTTCGCCCCAAACCCAAACCGCCTCAACTACATCGTCGGTACGGAAGTGCCACCCCCCGGAGGTGCGCGTGATCCCGCGGAAGTGCAGGGCATCGAACCAACTCCGCCTGAACGTGCCGCTCGGACCTTGCAAATGCACTTTGAGAAGTTCAATGCGCTGGGCCTGCACGCCGCAAAAGGCCGGATCTGCGGTCTCGTCGTGCAGCCCGGTGTAGAGTTCTCCCCCTTCCATATCGACCACTTACCATCGGGCAACGACAGTGCCCTGCGTGCAGCCCTCGATCCGTTTCAAAACGTGGTGTTCGAAGCCCACAGCACAGACTATCAGCGCAGCAGTGCATTTCCCCGTCTGGCAGACATGGGCTTTGCCATCCTCAAGGTCGGTCCCGCGCTCACCTTTGCCTATCGTCAAGCCATCTACGCGCTCGACCACATGCTCGACTGGCTGGAAGAAGACCGCCGCACCGTCCCAAAACTCCCGAGGGTTTTGGAGACGGAGATGCTGTCGGAGCCCAAATACTGGGGCGCTCATTATCACGGATCTGATCAGGATATCCGCCTGCTACGTCACTTCAGTTATGCAGATCGCATCCGCTATTACTGGCCTCAGGAGAAGGTGCAGGACGCACTTGAAACCCTCTTTGCAGCTCTTCAAACTCAAAAAATCCCGGAAACTTTGTTGCTTCAACTGTTTGCATCTCAAACTGTTGAGCGTGCACAGGCTTTGCAGAGCCGTGGTTTTGGCATAGAGAAGGCGCTCGTGCTTGCTGAGATTCAGCAGGCATTGCAACCCTATTTCTTTGAAAGAGTTGAGATCCCTCGACTTGAGGAGGCTCTATGAGCACCGCACCGGGCAATCAAGAAATCTGGCTTTGTCCAGACCAGCTGTTTGACGGCCAGAACCTGCTGACCAGCACCGCCGTTCATGTGGTGAACGGTACATGCGCAGGCCTGTCATCCACCGGAGACTTGCCCGCTGGTGCAACGGTCAAAAAGCTGTCAGGCCTGATCACTCCGGGTTTCTTTGATATTCAGGTCAATGGCGGCGGCGGCGTGCTCTACAACACCACCCCAACACCGGAAGGCTTGGCAAACATCGCGTACGCCCACCGCCAGTTCGGCACCACGGCCTTGCTGCCAACGGTCATCACCGATGCTCAGCAGGTACTGGACGACGCTGTCGAGGCCATGAAGGATGCTTACGGCTCCCACGGCATCAAAGGCATCCACATCGAAGGCCCGCACATCAGCGTGGAGCGTAAAGGCACCCACGACGCCAGCTGGGTCCGCCCCTTTGATGCCCGCACCTTGAAGCTGATCCGCGATCTGCGCGACCGCAACATTCCGGTGCTTATCACCGTGGCACCGGAAGGTGTTGCTAAAGGGGATATTACCACTCTGGTGGAAATGGGAGCCGTTGTCTCCATCGGCCACACCAATGCAGGTGTCGCGGAGATCAAACCGGCTCTGGAAGAGGGCGCGACCCTCTTCACCCACCTGTTCAACGGCATGTCCCAGATGGTCAACCGCGAACCGGGAGCAGTCGGAACAGCCATCAACAGCACCGCCTATTGCTCGCTGATTGCAGACGGACACCACGTGGCCGACGATATGCTGCGCCTCGCCATCCGCGCACGTCCTGTCCAAGACCGCATGATTATCATCAGCGACGCCATGCCAACCGTTGGCGGGCCGGATCATTTCGATCTTTACGGACATCAGATTTATCTGAAAGACGGCAAGCTCATCAACAACGCCGGGTCTCTGGCAGGGGCCCACACCACTATGTGGGAATCCGTTGCACGCATGATCAATCAGCTTGAAGTCCCGACACAAGACGTGCTGCGTATGGCTGTTTCCAACCCAGCTGCATTGATGAGCCTCACCCCGTCCGTCGCCACTCTGCAATCCGCAGATCTCTCAGATCTGCTGCTGATCTCGCCAGACACCAACTCCGTCTCGTTACTCTCGCAAATGCTATAGCAGCTAGGCGCGAAAGCCTCCGGATTACCGTTCCCGAAACGCCTCTGCTTTTACCTTGAGCAGAGGCTTGGCGATGTAACTTAAAACGCTCTTCTCTCCGGTCAGAATATCAATGCTGGCCGTCATGCCCGGAGTAATCGGAAGCGGGTGAGCATTCGATCCAAGATGGTTCTGCTTGGTGCGCACGATCACCTTAAAGAAGGCCTCCCCGCGTTCATCCTCTGACGTATCCGGGCTGATCCGCTCCAGCACCCCGTCCAATCCACCATAAATGGAATAGTCATAGGCCGTAATCTTTGCGCTCACATTCTGACCGGGATGAAGGAACGCAACATTCTGCGGCGGTATTTTTGCAGCGATCAGCAAGGTGTCTTCCAGCGGAACAATCTCCACCAGCGGCTCACCCGCCTGAACCACGGCGCCAATGGTGCTCACATTGAGCTTGTTGATCACCCCGCGCACCGGCGCCACCAACGCACTGCGATGAACGCGGTCTTCGGCACCGCGCAGGCGCTCATCAATGACGGCAAGTTCCGTTTTTGCCGCCGCAAGCTCCGATTGTGCAGTGGTAGCAAAGGCAGTTTTTGTTGAAATGACCCGCTGCATGGCCTCTTGTTGGGCCGAGTGCGCACTTGCAAGCGTTGCCTCAAGCATTTGCCGTTCCCCATCAATCGTCGTGTGCTGACGCTTGAGCCGTAAATACTCAATCTCAGGCAGGATACCGCGTTCATAAAGCCGCTGATTGATCTCCAGCTCGCGAGAAATGATGGTGAGGTTGGCCGTGAGCATGCGCGCCTGCGCCTCCAACTGCTTCAGATCCTGCTCCTTTTGCGAAAACTGGCTCTGAAGCACAGCAACTTCGGCGTTAAGCTGGTCCTGCCGAGCCCTATAAACCTCCATTTCACGCTGCATAAATGCTGTAACCTGCGAAGAGGCATATGACTGCTCATGCACAACAAGGTCGACCTGCTGCGCCTCCGCTGTCAGGCGCGCAAGGCGGGCTTGCAGAGCATATTTCTTCTGCTGTAATTCACCCAGCTGCGAGGCAAAGCCCGTGTTATCCAGCCTTACCAGCACAGCGCCTTGTTCCACGATCTCGCCTTCATAAAACAAAACCTCAGAGACAATCCCACGCTCTGGAGCCTGCACGATTTGCATCTGTCGTGAGGGGATCACCCGCCCGTCGCCGCGGGTGACTTCCTCCACATGGGCTAGCGCCGACCAGACGAACAGCAACAGCAAAATGCCCGCACTGGCAAGGATGAGTGCTCTGGAGCGCTTTGGGCTGTGAAACTCCGGCAGCTCAAGTTGTTTGAGTGGCAGGTGAAGGGCTTTCATGCTCTGAGCCTTTCTTCAATCGGAACCTGCTGAGGATGGCGCACTTTCCGATAACTCGGCTGCTGCATGGACTGTTTCACGTCTTTCGTTGGGCCGTCCGCGATGATGCGGCCCTGATCCAAAGCAATCAGCCGGTTGGTGAGCTTCAGCAAGGAAGGGCGGTGCGTGCTGATAATGAGCGTCAGCGCTCCATTGTTATAGCGCTGCAAACCCTGCAAAAGCCGCTGTTCAGAAGCAAGATCCAGCTGGCTGGAAGGTTCATCCAGAAACAGGATTTTTGGCTTGCGCAACAAAATCCGCGCCAGTGCCACACACTGCCTCTGCCCACCGGAAAGCGCACCGCCGTTCTCACCTACAATCAGGTTAAGACCTGCCGGATGCCGGTTAATGAGACGGTCCAGCCCCGTGACATGGCAAACCTCATCAATCTCTTCATTGGAAAGATGCGGCAGGCCCAAACAAAGATTATCCCTCAAGGTGCCCTGAAACAGTGTATTTTCCTGAGACAGATACCCAATGAAGCCGCGCAGATCTGTCGGGTCAAACTGGCGCGTATCAATCCCGTCAATCAGCACAGCTCCCTCAGTGGGATAGCGCAACCCGCTCATCAAACGGCCAATCGTTGATTTGCCAGAGCCAACAGACCCCACCAGCCCAACCGTATCTCCCGGCTCAATGGAGAAGTTGCAGTGGTTTAGGCTGGGCTTTTCACTTAGCGGATAGGTGAAGCTCACATTGTGAAACTGTACTTCCCCCCGGCACTGCCGCAGGTTCGCCGTTGCTTTCCCCGATTGGCGTTCCGTGGGCTGGCCTAACAAATCCTCAATCTGACGGTAACTGTGCAGCACTTGCCGCAAGCGAACCAGTGCAGCGGCGATGGAGGAAATGGGCGCGAGCACCCGTGAGGACAACATCATGGCGGCGATAAGTCCGCCCATATTCACCGCACCTGCATCAACCCGGTACACGCCCCAGACAATAATCAGCACCGACACGATGCCTTGCACATATCCGGTCCCTACCTGAGCCAGATTGGACCAGTACCGGCTCTGCATCAGCATGTCACTACTGCGATCAACCGAGTGTTCCCAGCGAGCCTGCATATGGGCTTCTGCATTCAGAGCGCGGATCGTCTCATGTCCGCCCAGTGTTTCCATCAGAATATTCTGCCGCTTATTCGCTTCTCGGCTGGAGGCTTGAACCGTACGCTCAAGTGGGAACTGGGCCGCCAGATTAAGCAGGCAGACAATGGGAACCGCGATCAGCGGGATCCAGGCGATGGGGCCGACGAGGAAAAACAGGATGCCGATGAAAAGCCCGACAAAGCAGAAGTCGAGCAGGGCAATCAAAGCTGTTGAGCTGAAGAACTCGCGCAGCTTTTCATACTCATGAATGACACCGGCATACTCTCCTGAGCTCTTGGTTTTGGCGGAAAAATCAATGTTCTGCATCTGAGCGAAGATTTTGGAAGCAAGTCGTTGATCTACCTGCTTGCCAACACTGTTGAGAATGGAGGACCGTGCCACCTTCAAAACGCAATCGCCAATAAGAGCAACCACAACGCCAACTGTTAGCGCCCATAGGGATGCCACGGCAAAATTTGGCAGGATGCGATCATAGACATTCATGATGAAGAGCGGGGAGGCGAGTGCAAGCAGATTGAGAAGCAAGGTCCCTACCGCAACACTTCCATAGTCCGGCCAGAACCGGGTGAACTCGGGCCAGAACCAATGCGTGCCTTGCTCATGCACGCGCCCGCTGCCCTCCCGCGCATGAAGTGGCGAAAACAGGATCGCATAGCCGGAGTAAGCCCGCTGCAGAATATCCAGACTGAGATACTGCGGACGGTCCAGCTCCAGTGGGTCCAGCAGTTTGGCCTGTCGTGTTGTGCTGTCATAGCCAATGAGCAGGCGAAGGGCTCTGTCATGAAACACCAGCAGGCATGGCACGCTGCCACTTGAGATTTTGCTGAGGGATATTTTCTGTTTCTGTGCCTGCAAACCGCAATTCTCGGAGGCTTTTTCAACCTGTGAGAACTGCAATCTCCCATTGATAAGCGGAAGTCCGGCAGTGATCGCTGTCTTGCTGAGAAAGTTGCCGTGTGCGCGGGAGATGTAAGCGATGCTTTCAACCAGGGCGTCCAGCACCTCATGCATTGGATGGCTACCTTCCTCTGTAGTGAGGGCATGAGGGCTGGACAAGCGAAAATCACTCACGGTGCGCTCCCTTGATGGACACTGATAATTTCACGTATCTTGAATTTTGAGGGGCCACACTTTGGCTGGTCTTCTAGCGAGAAACAGAAAGACTAACAGATACAACGCAGTACAAATATCAGTCAGTCTTTCAGTTCTCGCCAAGAAGCTTTGGTGTTCCTGTAAGGCCTAAGAAAACACCCTAGGGAAATTCTGGCAATCTTGGGAACTTGTACCGTCAAATAAGGGGGCAAAAATAGCAGGAGTATTTTTGTGGGTTGGCTCGCTGTAAACTCCGCGCCCTTCAGGCCGCAGACAGCAGTATCTCGCGTTTTTCCTGCAAGATATCGGCCTCATGCAGGCGGACCTACTCGAAAGTGTGAGAGTGCCTGTGTGTACCATAGGGGATAGTGGGATAATTGCACTCGCCGCCGCTTCACCCATGCTTTCTTAGGGGCAAAACGCAGGAATAGCCGTGCTCAGGGTCTGTAAGCCACCAATTGCAACAGCTTAGGCAAGTGCTCTGCTAAAAAGTCGAAGAGCAACTTTATGCGTGGAATTTGGTTGAGAGTATGTGGGGAGGCCAACCACACCGGCAAAGTGGGCAGGGGGACTTCCAGATCGAGGCCGATAATATCTTTATCTTCCATGCTGATGCCGACCTGGCCAAAACCGATGCCGCACCCAGCACGAACCATCTCCCAGTAAGCGACTTGATCGTCACAGCGGATGGAGAAGAAGTCCCGGTCAACCTCAAAACCTGTTTCCTTCATGCCGCGCAAGATCAGGTCGGACTGGTCGTACCCGATCCAATCCAGCGCAAACAGCTCCTCTTGCGTCTTCGGCATGCCAACGCGCTCAATAAACGCCCTGCTTGCGAAGAGGCCAAGCCGCGCCTCTCCAATCTTCTTGGCAACAACATCCAGCTGCGTTGGCCTATACATGCGCACAGCAATATCAGCTTCCTGAAACAGCAGGTTCTGTGACGCATCCGATGAGACTAGATCAATCTGGATTTCGGGCGTGTCCTTGCGAAAAGCGGCGATCAGCTTCGGCATCACATAAGTGGAGATCGTTTGACTAGCTGTGACCCGTACTGGTCCGGCAAGCCCATTCTGCTTGCGCTCCTCTGCATGCATGAGAAACTGCGCCGCAGCGGCCTGCATGGCTTTGGCATGGGGCAGCAGCACCTCACCATCCTGCGTTAGACCAAGCCCGCGCTGATGGCGGTAGAACAATGAAACCCCAAGCTCTGCTTCAATGGCCTTCACTTGCCGCCCTATTGTGGGCTGGCTCTGGTTCAGCCGCTGCGCCGCCGCCGAAAGGCTTCCCGTCTCCGCAACAGCAACTAAGACACCGATAAGATCCCAAGAAAGATGATGGAGTACGTTATTCATAATTGAATATCATATCTGCAATTCATTCGAATTTACATAGAAAAGAACGGACCTACTATCGGATGTAATTGGTAATGAGCAGGAGATGGATATGAGACCGATAGCTTTGATTTTGGGTGCCTCGGGAAGATTTTCGAAGAACATGACTACGCAGCTGGAAGCTGCAGGCTGGCAAACCCACGCCTTTGATCGCGCGACCCAGAACATGAAGGAGGCAGCCCAAGGCGTGGATGTGATCGTCAATGGCGCCAATCCGCCCTATCAATTCTGGAGCCGGGATACACTTCCCTTCACCCACCAAGTGATCGAAGCAGCAAAGCAGACAGGCGCCACTGTTCTCATCCCCGCCAACAACTATTGCTTCGGGCCGGATATGCCCCCGGTTATTGGACCGCAGACACCAAAACGGGCAACCAACGAGCTTGGCCTGATCAGAATTGAAATGGAGCGCCTCTATAAGACCTCCGGCGTCCGCACCATCCTGCTCAGAGCAGGAGATTTCCTCGATATCTCCGCCAGTGGAAACTGGTTTGATCTGATCATGGCGAAAAAGCTGGAGAAGGGAAAACTCGTCTACCCCGGTAAAGCCGATGTCCCCCACGCATGGGCTTATCTGCCCGATATGGCCCGCGCCGCCGTTCAGCTGCTAGAGATGCGCGAGAAGCTGAACACTTATGAGGACATTTCCTTTCCCGGTTACACATGGACCGGCAACGAGATGAGCAAAGTCCTCACAAGCCTGACCAGCAAGGAGCTGAGGATCAAGCCGTTCGATTGGTGGATGATGAAGCTAAGCAAGCCGGTCTGGCCCATGGCAAAACATCTGCTGGAAATGCGCTACCTGTGGGATGTGCCCCACTGGATGGAGCGGACCCGCTTTGATGAGCTGCTTCCGCACTTTGAAGCAACGCCGGAGAGTGAAGCGCTGGAGCAGGCTATTAGCCATCTGCCAGCCTTGCAGCTGAACACATTGAGACCAACAAACCAGCGACAAAGAGCAGCGTGAGAAACCGCTTTCAAAAGTTTGCAGAGGCAAAGCCAACGGGATATAATAGGATAGTCTAACCTGACACTTATACGGCTTTGCCGCTTGGAATTTTGGAGTGCTCCTTGACTTTTAAACTAGGTATTCTGGAAGTCGGCCGACCACCTGAGAACCTGCGCAAGACATTCGGTAACTACCCGTCCATGTTTGAGGCGTTACTGAAGCCACGCGGAGCCGACTGGCACTACATGTCCTATCCCGTTGTGGATGGTCAGTTGCCCCAAACCGTTCATGACTGTGATGGCTGGTTGATCACCGGCTCCAAGTATGGCGTCTATGATGACCTTGACTGGATTGGCCCGCTCAAGAGTTTCTTGAAACAGGCCTATGATGAGCATGTACCCATTGTCGGCATCTGCTTCGGACACCAGATCCTTGCAGAAGCGCTGGGCGGCAAAGCCGAAAAATCTGACAAGGGCTGGGGCTGCGGGGTCTTCACCTACTATGTCCTTGAAAACCCCAGCTGGGTGCCTCAGGGCCTGACCAGCTTTTCCATTGAAGCCTACCATCAGGATCAGGTGACACGATTACCCGAAGATGGCGAGGTTATCGCCTCCTCTGACTTCTGTGAGTTTGCAGCAGTTGATTACAAGGGCAGGGCACTCACGCTTCAAGGCCATCCGGAATTCTCCAAGGATTACACGGTGGCGCTGTGCAACGAGCGCCGTGGTGACACCTTGCCGGAAGATATTGCCGACCGCGCGATAGCCTCCTCTGATGCGCCCATGCAAATCAGCGAGGTCGCACATATGATCATAAATTTCATTCAGCAAGCAGCGGTTAGAGAAAAACAAGAGGAACTTTAAACCCCGCTTGGGTTTACCTCTAAGGCTCGGGGCAGGATCCCGAGCCCATCAGGATTTTATATGGCTATTTCGCAAGGCTTTTTGCACGCCAACGACAAGGCAGGCCAATACCCTGCCTCCTATTACGCAGCAACCGCTAACAAGCAGCTCTCCTTTCCCACACTGGAAGGGGAGCACAGCTGCGATGTGTGCGTGATTGGGGCTGGCTATGCGGGCTTGTCGTCTGCCCTGCATCTGGCAGAGCGTGGTTATAAAGTCCATGTGCTGGAAGCGCACCGTGTGGGCTGGGGCGCATCCGGTCGCAACGGTGGCCAGCTTGGCAGTGGCCAGCGGAAAGATCAGGACGAACTGGAAAGCCTTGTTGGCTTGGAACGCGCCAGAGACCTCTGGGACCTTGCAGAGGCCGCCAAGTCTCTTGTGAAGGATCTCATCGCCAAACACCAGATTGAATGCGACCTGAAACCGGGTGTGCTTCATGCAGATCATAAACCAAGCTATGTCAGCCACAGCAAGGCCTACGCAAAAAAGCTCGCAAGCGACTACGGCTATGAGCAAATCCGCTTTGTCGATAAAGCCGAAATTCGCGAGATGCTTGGCACGACCGCCTATCATGGCGGAACACTGGATATGGGAGCCGCCCACCTGCATCCACTCAACTATGCGCTGGGTCTGGCGCAGGCTTGCCAGCAAGCGGGCGTGCAGATCTTCGAGAATTCAGAGGTGCTTGAGACCCACAAAGGCGAACCAGCTAAACTGAAGCTCGCCAACGGGCAGGTCACGGCCCGTTACGTGGTCTTTGCTTGCAACGGCTACATTGACAGCCTTGATACCCGCGTTGCGGCGCGGGTCATGCCCATCAACAACTACATCATCGCCACGCAGCCATTGGGGGAAGATCTGGCAAAGTCTCTCATTGCCAATGATGTGGCCGTGGCAGATTCAAAGTTTGTGATCAACTACTACCGCCTGTCCGCAGACAATCGCCTCTTGTTTGGCGGCGGGGAGAGTTACAGCTTCCAGTTCCCGCAGGACATCAAAGCCTTTGTGCGTAAACCCATGCTGCAGATCTACCCGCAGCTTAAGGACATACCCATCGACTACGGCTGGGGCGGAACGCTGGGCATCACGCTCAACCGCATGCCGTACTTTGCACGGCTTGCGCCCAACATGCTCAACGCCAGCGGGTTCTCCGGCCATGGTGTCGCCATGGCGACACTTGCCGGTCAGCTTATGGCAGAGACCATCGACGGACAGGCCAGCCGGTTTGATGTGATGGAAAAAGTCCCCACACACCTGTTCCCCGGTGGCCGCCACCTGCGCTGGCCTTTGATGGTGCTCGGCATGCTCTATTACAGCCTGCGCGACAGGCTCTGATCGAGCCCATTCAAGACACCTCTGCACCAGTTTAAACCCTGCCAGTCTTCAACTGTGAATGGTACACACCGCACCAAAAGTCCCATTGGGTATTTCACAGTTATTTTATATTATCCGAAAACTCTATATAAAGGCGCTGGCGCACATGTTGTACAGCGCAATCCGGACAGGCGAGCACCGGTTTTCGGAAATAAAGGCGCAAAGATAAAACGACCGCAAACATAAGCAAAGATCTAAACTCAACAAGAATAAAGCCTGCTGCAAACAGGGCTCTACGGATCTTTGCAAAGAGTACGCGCCATAACAAAGAATGAAAGCAGTTGGTTTGCTCCAGAAAAAAGGGCCAACTGCTCTGGTTGAACGAAACGGGCACCTAAAATCATGTCTCACACAGCTGCTATTCGGCGGAAAACCATTAAAGACATCATGAAGGCAAAGGGCCGCCACAAGCTGGTTTGTCTCACCGCCTATACGGCACCAGTTGCACAAATGCTGGACGAGCACTGCGACCTGCTGCTTGTGGGCGACAGCGTTGGCATGGTCCTGCATGGCCTTCCAGACACGACAGCCGTCACGCTGGACATGATGATCATGCACGGCAAAGCAGTAATGCGCGGCGCTCAAAATGCGCTTGTGGTGGTTGATATGCCATTTGGTTCTTTTGAAGAAAGCCCACAGGTCGCCTACCGCAATGCGCTGCGCGTCATGCAAGAGACCGGCTGTCAGGCCGTCAAGCTGGAGTACAACGCCGCAGCTCCTGAAACCATTCGCTTCCTCGTGGACCGAGGCATCCCTGTTGTGGCCCACATTGGCCTGCGCCCGCAGTATCTGCACGTGGAAGGCGGCTACAAAGTCGCTGGCAAGAACAAGGAAAGCCGCAAAGAGCAGCTTGAATGCGCACGCAAGGTGACCGAAGCCGGTGCATTCTGTGTTGTGGTGGAAGGCACCAAAGACGAGGTCGCCCGCGAGATTTCAGATAGCGTGGCCATCCCGACCATCGGCATTGGTGCCTCCGTTGACTGTGATGGCCAGATCCTCGTCACGGACGACATGCTTGGCATGTTCGACAAAACACCAAAATTCGTCCGCAAGTACGCGCAGCTGAAATCCCAGATCGAAGCGGGTGTGAAGGCATATGCGGATGACGTGCGCCGCGAGAAGTTCCCGACTGAAGACGAAACTTACTAAGAGCTAGCAAATCCGCCGGGACCAACAGATCTGGTACCGGCGGATTTGCTCCTCAAAACTTGGAGATGTTAGGTTGTGACTGCTGCATGATACGGTGCGGTTGCAGGTATTTCTGAGCTTGGGGGAGCGAGCTGTGCTTAGTCTGGTTGTAGGAGTTTTAGTGTGCGTGGCGGCCCTTGCTGCCTATACCTTTTGGGGTGTCCTTAAGATCCAGACACCCACCAATGGACCTTCCGTTAAGTCCGAGGGACGTGCCGGCACAGCGCTGCTGATCATCGATGTCCAAAAGGACTTCACCAAGGAGGTAGGCTCCCGCAAGTGGGAGCCGGACTATCTCCGCTCCCGCATCGAACAAATCAATGCACTGGCCGGACAGGCGCGCCGCGACAACTGGCCGATCATCGTCATTCGGCAAGTCTATAAGGGTTGGTACACCAACCTCCTCGTCCGGCTCCTTGGCGGGGGGCTAGGCGCAAAAGGGTCTGATGGTCTCCAGCTGGACCCGCGCATTACCGTTGAGCCCGACCTTGATCTGGAGAAATCAATAAGCGATGCCTTTGGCGAGCAGACGCTTTCCGAGTATTTGAAAGCCAGACAAATCGATCATCTGGTCATAACCGGTCTGGACGGCAATGCCTGTGTCAAGAACACAGCAATAGGAGCCATCAACCGAGGGTATCGGGTCGAACTTCATGACCCCGCCATCCTCGCCCAAAACCAGAAAGCCTGGAAACTGCAAAAAGAAGCCCTGCAGGAAATGGGGGCTGTCGTCTCGTTGGACCTTATCGAAGAGCAAACGGACGTCAGCGCTGAGCAAGGCACTCCTAGAGCGCGTTCCGTTTGATTGGCTTCAATCAAACGACTAGAATTCGCTCCAACAAGGAGTTTAGAGCACTATGTGTGAATGCAGATGAATGCAACGTGCTCTAAAGTGCGCAAACAAGTTGAAAATCGTGCAGTCTCAGCCGGTAATGAGACCTGTCCTAGAGTGCAACTTAAAGTTTCCCACATCTTAGCATCAGCAGGACTGCCTCATTCTGGCCATTTAGAGCAACAAAATCGCCATACTGCGGGTTTTGCCGCATTGAAAGGGCCTCCAAAACATATCACATTGTAGCCCTGAAATATGAGAGGCGAATTTTCGGGAGATGTTCGGCTCCAGACAAATTCGAGCCGTAGCGGAGGAGGAACCGCGAGCGGTTCATTGGGAGAAGGGCGTGCTATCGGGATAGCACGCCCTTATTATTTTAGGTGTCTGTCAGACGATAAGACTTCTCAGCGCGTAAGATACGACCGCGATGGACACGACGCCTGCCGCCCAAAGGGCAGCAAACCAAAACAAGCGCTTCCATAAAGGTTGGTCGACTTCGCCGGTTCTATCAGGGCTCATTAGTGATACCCCTCCGTTGATTTGATCTTGCCTCGGAACACGTAATAGGCGTAGGCCGTGTAGGCGAGGATCATCGGGATAAGGATGACAGCTCCCACTAGCAGGAACTTAAGGCTACTATCAGGCGCAGCTGCTTCCCAAAGCGTGTAAACGCCCGGTACGATCTCCGGATAGATGTTGATTCCCAATCCCACATAGGTCAGCAGGAAGAGCACCAACGAGGCGAGGAACGGCGTGTAATCCGAATCCCGCATCAATGCCCGCCACAAGACGAACACGGTGATCGCAACAAGCAGCGGTACAGGGAACGTGTAAAGCAGATACGGGAAGCTGAACCACTTCACCATGATTTCCTCATTCAGGAATGGCATCCATATGCTCACCAGCAGCAGGAAGCCGACCAGAATAAGAGCTGCATACCTTGCAATGCGGCGGAAATGCTCCTGCGGGGAGCCCTCCAGCTTCATCACCAGCCATGTTGACCCCAAAAGGGCATAACCGGAAACAACTGCAAGGCCAGTCATGACGGAAAATGGCGTGAGCCAGTCCCACCAGCCGCCCGCATAGGCGCGGTCAACAACATCAATGCCCTGCACAAGCGTGCCAAGCACCAGTCCCTGACAGAACGCTGCAACAACAGATCCTGCAAAGAAGGACAGATCCCAAAATGGTCTGCGCTCCACGGAGGACTTGAAGCGGAATTCAAAGGCAACACCTCTGAAGATCAATCCGATCAGCATGCCGATAATGGGTGCGTAGACCGCAGGCATGATGACCGAATACGCCAACGGGAACACGGCGAACAAACCGCCGCCACCAAGAATGAGCCAGGTTTCGTTCCCGTCCCAGACAGGAGCAACACTGTTCATCATCAAGGTGCGTTCATCAGCATCTTTGGTGGTCGGATACAAGATCCCGATGCCAAGATCGAAGCCATCCAGAACCACGTAGGCGAAGATCGCAACGGCAATGAGAAAACCCCAGATAAGCGGATAATCAATCATCATGGGAACGATCTCCCTCGTTTGGTTGCAGGGCCTGGGCAGGTGTTATGCCTGCGGACCTGACAGGGACGCCTTCCTCGACGCCGTGACTTGTATCAGGTGACTTGCCCATAGAGCGGAGAATATAGAAGATACCGACACCAAAGAGGACACAATACACCACAACGAAGAGGACAAGAGACGCCCACACAGCTGGTGCTGCCACTGGCGAAACCGAATCCGCCGTCCTGAGCAGCCCGTAGACCGTGAAAGGCTGACGCCCGACCTCCGTCGTTGTCCAACCTGCGATGACGGCGATAAAGCCGGTAGGGCCCATAAGGATAGAAGCCCTCTGCAGCCATTCACTCTCATAGAGCCGACCACGGAAGCGGGACCAAAGACCCCACACCCCAACCAGCAACATCAATACGCCGATGCCAACCATGATACGGAAGGACACAAACACGATTGCTGCAGGTGGCCAGTCTTCCCGAGGGAAGTCGTTGAGGCCCGGCACAACGCCAGTCAGGCTGTGCGTTAGAATGATGCTGGAAAGGTAAGGGATCTCGATCTTGTACTTTGTCTCTCCAGCCTCTTGATCCGGCCATCCAAACAGAATGAGCGGAGCAGGGCCTTGCGAGTCAAAATGCCCTTCCATAGCAGCAACCTTTGCAGGCTGATGCTCCAGAGTGTTCAGGCCGTGATAATCACCGGCAATCATCTGGATGGGAGTAACCACAATGATCATCCACATGGCCATGGAGAACATAACCTGAGCGCCTTCACTAAAGCGGTTGCGCAGCAGATGATAAGCGCCGACTGCGGCAACAACAAAAGCGGTGGTCAGGTAGGCCGCCAGCACCATATGAACGAGCCGGTACGGGAAGGAGGGGTTGAAGATGATCTCCATCCAACTCGCTGGCACAAACTGGCCAATCTCATTCATGGCATAACCCGCAGGGGTCTGCATCCAACTGTTCACAGAAAGGATCCAGAATGCGGAAAGGGCTGTGCCGATGGCGACAACCACAGTGGCGAAGAAGTGCAACTTCTTACCCACGCGGTTCATACCAAACAACATGATGCCGAGGAAACCAGCCTCCAGGAAGAAGGCCGTAAGCACCTCATAGCCCATGAGCGGTCCGATGACCGATCCGGTCTTTTCTGCAAAGACAGACCAGTTGGTGCCGAATTGATAAGCCATGACGATGCCGGAAACGACACCCATGGCGAAGGTAAGTGCGAAGATTACGAGCCAGAACTTGAAGACCCGCATGTATACGTCGCGTCCGGTCCATAGCCATAAGCCCTCAAGAACGGCAAGAAAGCTTGCCAAACCTATAGTAAAGGCGGGGAAAATGATATGGAATGCGATCGTAAAAGCAAATTGTAATCGAGCTAGATCAACTGCTATACTGTCCATGTGACCACCTGTCGATGGGATGTGCTGATTTTAAATCATGGAATTCCGTAACGGAATACTATTAATAATTATGCTTTTTCCGCTGTCCATGACCAGTGCACCCCAAAAGATAGGGCACTTGTCTTTGATGTAGTAACTGTTTTCTTGAAAAAGTGAGTTGTATTAGGAGCTATGCACTACGCAAAGTGTCGCATAATTTTTGCTTATGCCCATTTCGACGTCGCCTTAGCCAGTTTGTATCCATTACAATTCTAGTATTCTGTCTTGCCCGTAAATGACGGCTGCAAAAACCAATAGATCAGCAGCAAAGCACCCAGAACCGGGACAAACACAATCAGCAACCAATAGGCTGACCGATTAACGTCATGCAGCCGCCGCGCTGCCACAGCAACATTGGGCAGGATCAGTGCAATGCCCATGATGGAGCTGAGCGGTGTACCATCCCGAATACTCCCGGCAGGCAACCCAAGCGCAGGCGCAACAACAAAGTAGTCGATGATATGAGCGGCAAGCATCACGACTGCGAAGAACAGCGCCCACCACCAGAACTCGGAAAGCGTTGCACGCCCGTCAAACTGCACGTACTTTTCAAAACCGGTCCTGATGGCGTGTCCAAAGGTCATCATATCCTCACAAACTTGGTTTGTTCAGCAGCTACCAGCTTACTGATACTCGGGAAGCACCGTTTCCTCAGAGGGCTTTAGATGCAGGTAGAGCAGGAACAACCAGCCAACGACCGGCACGAACCATACGAACAACCAGTAACCTGAATAGTTCACGTCATGCAGCCGGCGAACTGAGACCGCCAGACCCGGCAGCAGCAGCACAATGGCAACAGCGGTGGCAAGAGGTGAAGGAAACTGCTGACCATACAAAGGGGCTGTTTCGAAAAACAATTCGAACAGGAAAACATCAATGCTGGTTGCCAGAGCGCTCATCAGAATAGAGAACAGCGCCCACCACCAATACTCGGAACGCGGCGCACGGCCATAAAACTTGGCATATTTCCTGAAGCAGGTTTTGATTGAGTCCTGAAAGCTAACCACAATACCCTCCTTTTTTGCATAAAAAGCTAGGGCCGAGGTCCTCACTAGAAAGTTGAGGTGGCAGGATCAATGCAATATATGAGAGTAACGAACCGGCTTTTATTCTCCTGTTTGTGTTTCTTTGCTTAAGCAGATCTTATTTTTTGAGCCGATACTGCACCGTCGGCGCAAAGCTGCAGCCCCCGCAGGAGCTTGCGCAGCTGCTGGAGGCTGAACTTGCAGAACACCCCACTTCTTCGATGCGCCCCAATGCTTTCAGCTGTGTGATCATGGCAAGAGCAAAATCACTCGAAATATTCATCTGCTGAGCGATCTCGCCAACAGTAGCCCCGCCACGACTTGCCAAAATACCTTCAACCTGCTGCAACATCTTACTCTGCCGCCTCCAATGCCGCCTGATGCGCAATGGTGTTATCTGCCTTCTGCCGCATGAAGATCAGCACACCGGCAATCGAGGCCAGCAGCCCAATGATCCAGAGCGCCGAAGAAGTCGGATGGCGGGCAAAGGTACCAATCTGATAGGCCAGCGACGCACCTGAATAGGCCAGCAACGTGGTCCAGCCTGCAGCAAACAGCGCCCAGTTGCGCCCAACCTCACGCCAGATGGTGGCCAGAGCCGCAGAGCAGGGGATGTAAAGCAGAACCGCAATCATGTAGGCAAACGCACCCACCTTGCCGTCAAAGTGCGCAGCAAGCGCCGCGAACAGGCCAACCTCAACCTCTTGCTCTTCAGAGGCTCTCTCATAACTGGAGGTATCGCCAATATCGACACCAAGTGGATCAAGCATCTGCGAGGTCAGGTCCACAATGCTGCTGGTAAAGGTGGCGATGGCGTCCTGTGCGGTCTCCAGCGGAGCAGGAGCCCCTCCATCTTCATCTTGCGTGACATAAAGCGTCTGCAAGGTGCCTACCACAGCTTCTTTTGCAAAGATGCCGGTGACCAGCCCAACCGTCGCCGGCCAGTCATCCTCACTCAGTCCCATAGGCGAAAAGATCGGCGTCACTTCCTTGGAAACCACCGCTAGCACGGAGTTACCATTGGCTTCGTTGCCAAAGTTACCGTTGAAGTCGACAGAATTAAGGATGGTCAGAACCGCCACAACAGTGACAATGATCTTGCCTGCACCAAACAGGAACAGCTTCAAGCGCGTCCATACCAGCTTCATAACCTGCGCAAACTGCGGCATCTGATAGGTCGGAAGCTCAATGGCAAGGCTGGTGGACTGGCCTTTGTAAAACGACTTGGACAGCGCCCAGCCAGTAAAGATCGCAACCCCAACGCCCAAAAGGTACAGTGCAAACACGATGTTCTGGCCATTGACCGGAAAGAACGCAGCTGCAAACAGCGCATACACCGGCAGTCGTGCACCACAGGACATGAATGGTGCCATCATGGATGTCACCACGCGCTCCCGTTCCGTCTCCAGCGTGCGTGTTGCAATAACCGCAGGCACCGTGCAGCCAAAACCCAGAATAAGCGGCAGGAAGGCACGTCCCGGCAACCCGATCCGGCGCATCAACCCATCCGCAACCACCGCCGCACGGGCCATGTAGCCACTTTGCTCAAGGAAAATTTGGCAGAGGAATAGCAGACCGACGATTGGGGCGAACGTACCGACAGTCTGCAAACCTCCACCAATCGCTGTGATCAGCATTTCCAGCCCACCACCTTCAAGCCCGATAGCATAAAGGAGGTTCAGCGGAGCCTGAATGAACAAGGCATCTCCCAGTCCATCAAACAGATCAATAAAGTAAGAGGAAACATTAATCGCGATGAAAAACATGACGTACATCGCGCCAAGGAACACCACCGGCCCCGCCCATTTGGAAAGCACAAAGCGGTCAATCTTATCAGAGAAGCTACGCACATCCTGCGGCTCGGGCAGCTCCATTAGCTGAGAGAGTGAGTACGCCCGATTGAAATAGCTCGTCGCCATCACCAGTTCGGTCGGCTCCTGCAACCGAGCAGCACAACCCTCAGAGATACTTTGCGCTTTGGTAAGAACAGCCTCCGGCACCATCGCACGGGCCAGCTTGTCACCTTCCATCAAACGATGGGCCAAAGCCATGGACTGGCTGGAGAGCTCAGGAGCAAGACTGGCAATCTCTGTTGCCAGCTCCTTGACTGGTTCAATCAGTTCAAAAGGATCAGTCAGCAGGCGCGAAGGGGCCTCAGGTGCACGCACCACGGTCGCCAACTCATCACGCAAGCCAGCCAGAGAATGCTCATCGTGAACTGAAGTCGCGATAACCGGGATGGCAAGAGCTGCAGAAAGACGATCAGCCGCTGATTGCAAAACACCCGCAGGCCACAGATCCGCTTTGGTCATGACGGCAACGATAGGCACCTCAAATGCCAGTGCCTGCAGCAAAATAGCCAGTGACCGTTCCAGCGCAATTGGATCAAGCACAACAGCCAGTGCAGCCGGGCGATCAGACAAAAGCGCCTGACGGGTGATCCGTTCGTCAATGCGGTCATCTTCAGGAGAGGAAAGCGTCGCGACACCGGGAAGGTCCAGCAGTGCCAGTTGAATGGTCTGTGTTTCGCAAATACCGGTCTTGCGATCAACCGTAACACCCGGCCAGTTGCCAATAACCTGACTTCGGCCAGTCAGCTTGTTAAAAAGGCTGGATTTGCCGGAGTTGGCCGTGCCCAGCAAATGAACTTGTGGCCTGTCATCACAGCGGCAGGAGGAGGTATCGTGACAGCTCATTGGCTGACCTCTTCCACCAAAATGGTGTCTGCCAAATCTACGCCCACTGCGACCCGCTGAGACCCGATGGACAAGATTCGTGCCCGCGTTCCACTGCCTTCAAAAATGGAAACAGGGCGTTCACTGGTTAAACCAAGAGATCTCAGCTTCAAGGCATCTGCCCGATCCCTCCCAAGACGAACAATCTTTAGCTCCACGCCTGAGCGTGCCTTTGTCAGGCGTGTGGCCTGTGCTGGTGGAATGAAGGTTTCGCGATAAGGCGCGAACGCTTCTTTATGGGGTGCTTGAGCAAACGTCTCTCTGGCTAGCAAAGACATCCATGTCTCCAAAAACTATGTTTCTTGAAGACAAAAGAACTGCAAATGCGAATGACTTGCATTGACAACAATCAAATAGGAAGCAGCTTTGGCCAAACCACAGCCAAAGCTATCATCTTGTAATAATTATAAAAAATAGGATATCAGTGAGGCGGTTTTAGTCCCGTCGCGCTACACGCTTGTTCTAAAACAGCTTCTTTGGATTTGGCAGTATCCAGCTTCATCCAGTCGATCTCTCCTGCATCGTAACTTTGCTGAAGGCGGACCACCTTCGCATCTGCGTCTGATGCGTCGCCGTGTCGCGACTCAACCCGGTTGATAAGTGTCTCAACGTCAGCTTCCAGCCAAAGCCCAATAAATTCCGCCCCGGTCTTTGCCGCGACCTGCTCAACTGCGTCTCTCTCTTCTTTCTTGCTGAACACCCCATCAACAATGACAGAGTGGCCAGCAGCCAGAACCAGTTCCGCGCGGTGCATCAGCTCAGTATAAACCTTCGCCGAAAACTCGGGCGTGTAGGCTTGCTTGGCTGCCTTGTGAAATTCGTCAAGGCCTAGCAACTCCTTGCGCAAGACATCTGTGCGCAGATGTACCGCCCCCGGCATACGCCCAAGCATCGTGGCCAGCTTTTGACCGAGTGTCGTCTTGCCTGTGCCCGAAAGCCCGCCAATCACGCAGAGCACTGGCGGCGTTGGTTCAAGCGCGTGCTGGCAGATCTTGAAATACTCCTCAGCCTGATGCTCCGTCTTGCGACGGGTTGCTCCTTCCTGATGTAAAGAAGCCGCCGCAGCAATCTTGGCCCGGATAGCTGCTCGCATCATCAGGTAGAACCTGAGAACACGAATATCTTTCAGATGCTGTGGCTCCTGCGTTAGTTGCAGGTAAGCATTGAGCACCACGTTGGCCGCCTCCGGCTCCTTCCGCTCACACAGATCCAATAACAAGAACGCCAAATCGTAAAGAACATCGCCAGTTGCGATTGCATCGTCGAACTCGACAGCATCAAACAACATGGGCTTGCCATCAAACATCACAATGTTGGCAAGGTGCGCATCTCCATGGGTGAGGCGAACAAGGCCCAGTTCACCGCGGTTCTGGATAATGCCTTCGATAAACTGATGTTCCTTGCGCGCGGCCTTATCCAGTGCAAGGACTTCCTCAGCCGGAAAGAACTGCGGGAACTCCTGAAACGCATCAAGGTTCTGGTTGGTATAGGCGAGCAGATCATCAATCCACGGCTGCGCTTCGCGCTGTGTCGTCCGGCTGTGCGCGTCCACCATGAGCTTGGCAAGATCAAGCGCGAGCTCTCTGCTGATCCCTTTTTCCTCAGCGATCCGGTCCAGCCCCAGATGCTCGTTGAAGCGGTTCATATGGACAACCCACTCAACCACTTCTCCCTGACCGGCCAGCTCCAGAGTTCCATCACGCTCAAGTGTAATCGGCAATGTGCTGCGATAGATCTGGGGCGCATACTGACTATTAAGGCGCATTTCTGCTTCACAGGCGCTCTTGCGTTTTTCAAGGCTGGAATAGTCGAGGAAGGGAAACTTCACATCCCGCTTCATCTTGTAGGCATCGTTCCCCACCAGAAACGCGATGTTCGCATGGGTATCAATGCGTTTGACCTCTTGCCCCCGGTGCGCAGCAGGTGAAGAGAAGAAACCAATGATGTCGCTTTGGGTCAGGGTATCCACGTCAAAACTGCCTGTGGTCATGGGTACACTCCTCGAAACTGCGCAAACCTGAATGTGTTGTGCACGCTCTTGTCGTAAATGCCAATCTATCAATCGGGCTTAGGACATATTCTGGGGCCGTGAATTTAGTATGAAGGCTCCCACAGGAAAATGGGAATGAAGGATAAGCGTGAAAGCGCCCGGTCTGTCATGCAGACCCTCATAATCACACTGCAAATTGTCCGGTTCATTCCTATTGGGAATAATAAAGGGAAATACTGCAGATTTGCACGGGCGCATAATCCGCGTATCTTCGCCCCAATTGAATTAGGACTGGAGTGAGGGATGAGCCAGACAAAACGGACCGGTGGTCAGTTAATCGTAGATGCGCTGGAAGATCAGGGCGCAGAACGTGTCTTCTGTGTGCCGGGTGAGAGTTATCTTGCAGTTCTGGACGCGCTGTACGATGCCTCTGTTCCAGTAACCTTGTGCCGTCAGGAAGGCGGCGCGGCCATGATGGCAGAAGCATGGGGCAAGATGACCGGTAAACCGGGCATCTGCATGGTCACCCGTGGCCCCGGTGCAACCAACGCATCAGCAGGTGTGCATATCGCGCAGCAGGATTCCACGCCGATGATCCTGTTTGTCGGCCAGATCGCCCGCGACATGCGCGAGCGCGACGCGTTTCAGGAAGTCAACTACCGCCAGATGTTTGGCAGCATCGCCAAATGGGTTGCCGAGATTGACCAGCCGGACCGCATTCCGGAAATGGTCTCCCGCGCCTACCACGTCGCCACATCTGGTCGTCCGGGTCCCGTCGTTCTGGCCCTACCGGAAGACATGCTGATCGAGCTGGCAGACGCACAGCGGGTTCCAGCCATGCGTCCGGTTGAAACCTATCCATCCCCCCATCAGATGGACGAGTTCCGCGGGCTTCTGGAAGCTGCAGAACGCCCGTTCTTCATTCTTGGCGGCTCCCGCTGGTCAGAAGAAACCTGCGACACCTTCAAAGCCATTGCAGAAAAGAACAATCTACCGGTCGGCGCTTCCTTCCGTCGACAGATGCTCTTCGACAATGGCCACGCCTGCTATGCTGGTGATGTCGGCATCGGCATCAACCCAAAGCTCAAGGCCCGCATCGAGAACTCGGATCTTATCGTTCTCCTTGGTGACATCCTCTCTGAGATGCCAAGCCAGTCCTATTCCATGCTGAACATCCCGGTCCCGTCCCAAAAGGTCGTGCACATTCATCCCGGCAGCGAAGAACTTGGCCGCATGTACGTGCCCACGCTGGGCATCAACGCAAGCCCCGCAGGCTTCTGTGAAGCATTGGCCGCGCTTGAGGTAAAGCAGCAAGCTGGCTGGAAGGCACAGGTTGACGAAGCTCATGCTGACTATCTGGCATGGTCTGGTGCCCGCCCAACAGTGGCGGGTGACCTGCAAATGTCAGAAGTCATGGAGTGGATCGAGAACAATCTCGACGACACCACCATCTTCGCCAACGGTGCAGGTAACTACGCAACATGGGTGCACCGCTTCCACCGTTTCCGCAAATACAACACCCAGCTGGCCCCAACCTGCGGCTCCATGGGCTACGGCCTGCCAGCAGCTGTTGCGGCAAAGCTGAAGTTCCCGGAGCGTGATGTGGTTTGTTTTGCTGGCGACGGCTGCTTGCAGATGACCATTCAGGAGCTGGGAACCGCTGTGCAAAGCGGCGCCAACATCATTGTGGTTGTCGTCGACAATGGAATTTACGGCACCATTCGTATGCATCAGGAGCGTGAATATCCGGGCCGTATCAGCGCAACCACCCTGCAAAATCCAAACTTTGCCGATGTGGCCAAGGCCTATGGTTTCCACTCAAGCACGGTGAAAACAGCAGATCAGTTCGGCCCGGCCTTTGAAGCTGCAAAAGCCAGCGGCAAACCAGCCCTGCTGCATCTGCATCTGGACCCTGAAGCGATCACACCAGTCCGCTCGCTGACGGAAATCCGTGAAGCGTCAATGGCTGCAAGTTAAACGAATATGTCGTGGAGACGATGAGTTAACTCATCGTCTCCCGATCAAGGGTCGTCACATCCAGAGACACATCCGCAAGCGCATCATCATCCGGTGAGCGTTTCACGCGGAAGCCCAGATTGCGGCACATGTCCAGCATGGTGGTGTTCTCACGCAAAACCTCGCCTTTGACAGTCCGAATGCCATCCACCTTGGCGTAGCGAATAATCAGCTTCATCAGGACCCAGCCAAGTCCCATCCCCTTCAGACCAGACTGTACCATCACCGCATACTCACCCTCGGTGTGGTCCGGGTTTGAGTGAAGTCGCACAACACCCAGTATATCGCCGGTTTCCGGATCAATAGCCGCAAACGCCATTGCTCGCGCGTAGTCAAGTTGCACAAGGCGGGCAAGGAACGTATGCGAAAACTCTTTGACCGGCGCAAAGAAGCGCAGCCGCAGATCATCAATGGAGACCTTCTCGAAGAACTTCTTCAAGATGAGCTGATCTTCCGGACGAATTGGACGGATCAGAACCGTCTTGCCATCCTTCAGTTTATGAGTGTGCTCCCACTCAACAGGGTACGGCACGATAGACAGGCGCGATGCCCCCTGCCGTCCCGGACGTTTGTCCGGAGCGCTGATCGCAACGCGCGCATCAAGCACCACAATGCCGTCTTCATCCACGACAACCGGATTAAGGTCCAGCTCGCGCACCTCGGGAAAATCAACCGCAATCTGAGAGAGCTTCACCAGCAACTGCTCCACTTCAGCAACATTAGCCGATGGCCGGTTGCGGAAGCCCTTCAGCAGCTTGGAGGTGCTGGTGCGCGACACCATCGCCTTGGCAAGGTTCAGATCAATGGGCACCAGATCAATGGCCCGGTCGCCAATCACCTCAACAGACGTGCCACCTTTGCCGAAAACAACCACCGGACCAAACACTGGATCATCGGCAAGACCGGCATAGGTCTCAAGACCAAACCGGCGCGTCACCATGGGCTGGATCTCCACGCCAGTAATCTCCGCGTCAGGATAAAAGTGCTGCACATTGCCTATGATCTTCTCAAAGGTCGCCTTCACACCCTCCACACTGTCCACGCCAAGGTGCACACCGCCTACATCTGACTTGAACGTCAGATCAGGGCTGCTGACTTTCAAAACAAGCTGGTCGTGTTTGTCGAAAAGCACCTCCGCCACCTTGGCAGCCTCTTCGACGGTTTTAACCAGATGCAGCTCCACCTGATTAATCGCATAAGCGCGCAGCAACTCTTTTGTCTGAAGAGGAGTAAGCCACTTCTGCCCGTTCGCCAGCGCCCTGCGGATTGTCTCGTGCGCCAAACGCAGGTTTGGCTTGTAATCACTGGGCAGACTGTCTGGCACCGCGGATAGATGGTCCTTAGCCTCCTTGTAGCGCACCAGATGCATAAAGGAGCGGATCGCGCCGGACGGACTCGGATAACAGGGCACTCGCGCTTCATCCAGAACCTGTCGCGGAATATTGGAGCCGCCAGCCAGCGTTGTCACAAACGCCTGATGCCTGCCAAGCCGTTTGCGGTCTTCCTTGGCAGCATCGGCAAGCGCTTTGGCAATCTGCGAAAAATCTTCAAAGGCCGTTGGAGCAGCAATCGCCAGAACGCCATCCGAGTTTGGGTCCTGCAAAAGCGCACTGATGCCCTCTTTGAATTGCTCAGGACTTGCAGCTTCGGACAGCACAAGCGGGTTATCCGCGTGAGCGTCCGTTCTCGTCAGCGAGACAAGCTTTTCCTTGGTCTCCGCACTGATGGGTGCAAGCTTTCCACCCACTTTGGCAAGACGGTCAGCGGCCAGCGTTGCAAGACTACGGCCATTCGCGATGATGGACAGGCGACGCCCTGCGGATGGAGCGACACGGGTAATTGTCTCCGCAGCTTCAAACATCTCGTCAAGATCATAAACACGAAGCACACCGGCACGCTGCAAGGCGGCGTCATAAACAGAATCGCGCGTCGCCAGACGGCTGGAATGAGCCGTACCGGAAATATGATGCTGGTCACGGCTGGCACCACTGCGAATAACGATCACCGGCTTTGAACGGGCCGCAGCACGTGCAGCTGACATGAACTTGCGCGGGTTGGCAATCGTTTCGAGGTGTACAAGGATCGCTTTGGTCCGATAATCCTGAGCATACCAGTCCAGCAGGTCCGAGACATCCACGTCCAACCGGCGACCAAGCGAGACCACACCGGAAAACCCGATGGAATTGGCTTTGGCCCAGGAAAGGGTGGTGTTGAATATGGTGCCCGAGCGGGATATCAGCGCAAGCTCGCCTTTCAGCGCTTGCTCACTGGTCAGTAGGGTCGAGAGCTTGAAATGCGGAGAGGCGATCCCCAGACTGCCCGGACCGAGAATTCGAATATTGTACGGGTGTGCCGCTTTCAACAGTGCATCAAGATGCTCATCGCTCCAGCTGTCAAAACCGCTTGCGGGAATAACCACCGCGCGCGTGCCTTGTTTGCCAAGCTGGTGAATATCGCGGGCAGCCGTTGTATGGTCACCCAGCAAAATGCCAAGATCTGCAGTGCCGTCGAGATCATTAATAGAGGCGACTGTTCTGAACCCGTCAGCAGCGGCGCCCGGCAAATTGACAAAGCTCTTTGGCCCCGAAAATCCGCTGCTCACAAGGCTGCCGATGAGACGCTGCAGGATCATTTCCTGTTTGCTGTTTGGACCAACAATGGCAACAGAACGTGGTGAGGTCAGGCCCTCAAGATTGCAGATTGTCATGGCACATTCCCCGTCAAACTCATCTGAGTTTTAGGTCGGTTTAAAGCTGTGTTCAACTGAGACCATTGCCCACATACCGGAGCTGACGGGCAAGTGATCTGCAAAATGAAAAGAGAGGTGCAGCTGTAAAGCGACACCTCTCTCCGTTTCAACATGGACAAGGATCGGGAGGCAAATGGGGCGCCCGCCGATTGGATCAGTGAGCCATCAGAACCGGGATGGTCATGGAGTGCAGAATGTCGCGGGTTGCTCCTCCAATGAGGTACTCACGCATACGGCTATGGCCGTAACCACCCATCACCAGCAGATCCACTGCATTCTCTGAAACGTAGTTGAGAAGTGCATCACTCACACTGATTGGCGGGTTGTTGATCACATCAATATTGATCTCCAGATTATGGCGGGCAAGGTACGTTGCAATATCGGTCCCTGGCTCACCTTCGATTGGCTGGCCCTTGTTCACAATAACGATGGTGACTTGCTCAGCCATTTCCAGAATTGGTAGCGCCGCATGGACCGCACGGGCAGCTGTTGCACTGCCATCCCAAGCGACAGTTACCTTGTTGACCTTGAAGTCACCTTTGGAGATGAACGGAACGATCAGTGTCGGAACGCCGGATTCGAACAGCAGACCTTCAATCAGCATTTCGCGCATGGGTTCCGGAGCTTCGGGATTGTCCTGACCAATCACGACCATGTCGCTCAAACGGCAATGGGCCATAATGGATTCAAGGCTGCCACCGGTGATGATTTCTTCCACACGGGTCTCGGTGGAAATGCCAGCCATCTCTGCATAGTTCTTGAACTTCTCGGTAGAGCTCTTTGCCGCGTCGACCGCCTGGGTTTTTGCAACCTGCAGATAATCGGTTGGCATAGGCGCCGCAAGAAATCCCGGTACGATTGGCTCGAATGCCAGTGCAAGACCCGTCGCATGTGCGCCTGCCTGACGAGCAAATTCCACAGCAACCTTGGATGCTGTTTGATCGCCGTTCAGATCGGTAATGGTGAGAATGTCCTTGATTGCCATAAGCCTGTCTCCTTGCCCTCTAATTATTAGCGGTATGGGAGGGTGTCCCTCGCAGAAATATTAGGTCGGTATTGCAGTTACTGCTTTGATCCTTGTCAACCTTAAACATTGGGATAAGGTTTTGAAAAATAAGTTAGTTTCACTATTATTGTATGTTCTTGAGTGTAAGGTAGCCCAGTTTCGCTTCCAATAGGTATACTTGTAGTCTTTATACTTTAGGCAAAGAAGAGCTGTATGGTTTCGTAAAGGGCAGGTATTTCATAGACTTTAGTATTGTAAAGAACATTTAGCTAACCGTACCTAGGGGCATGTGAATATTCTTTATGCTCAAGGATAACTAAGGTTTATTACTGATAATTTTATGTTATTTCTATAAACTAATAAAACTTAGGGAGGGGCTGTTTCTGCGCGCTTTGCAAGGACAGCTACATTTCATCGGGAGTAAAATGAATGAAAAGTATTAAGGTGGCGACCGCTGCACTCGCGGCAACGATGGGCTCAGCATTTGTGGGTGAAGCTCTGGCTGCTGATGTGACTTGGAATGTCTCGTTGTGGGGGAAACGTCGTGCATTTACCGAGCACGTCGAAAAACTCTCCGAAGAGGTGGCTGCACGTACAAACGGCAAGTTCGAAATCAAACTGCATTACGGCGGTGCTCTGTCCAAGTCCCGCGAAAACCTCGATGGCATTTCCATCGGTGCGTTTGAAATGGCTCAGTTCTGCGCGTCCTACCATGCAGATAAGAACCCGACGCTAACCACCACCGATCTGCCATTCCTCGGCGTGCCGGATCTGGAAACACAGGTGAAGGTGGATTTTGCGCTCTATAATCACCCGGCTGTTCAAAAAGATCTGGGCCGCTGGAATGCAAAGCTGCTGATGCCATCCCCAATGCCGCAGTACAACCTGCTCGGCAAAGGTGACGCGCCGACCAAACTCTCTGACTTTGAAGGCATGCGTGTGCGCGCGCTCGGCGGTGTTGGCAATGCAATGAAGACCATCGGCGCTGTTCCAACCACAGTGACAGCTGCTGAAGCTTATCAGGCGATTGATTCTGGCACTGTGCAGGCCGTTGCTTTTGCACCTCACGCGCATTTGTCATTCAAAACGATTGAAGCTGGTAGCTGGTGGACCAACAACCTGAACCCAGGCACTGTGAGCTGTCCGGTTGTTGTCAGCAAAGACGCCTACGACATGCTTTCACCTGACTTCCAGAAGGCACTGGATGAAAGCGTCGCACCTGCCATCCAGCATTATCTGGACACCTACGCTAAGGTCTACGACAAGTTCTACCCGGCTTTGGAAGAAAACGGCGTCGAGCAGATCACGTTCTCTGAAGAAGAGCTTGCAAGCTTCAAGGCTGCTGCTGGTAAGCCGGTCTGGGACAAGTGGGTTGAAGACATGTCTGCAAAGGGTCTCCCGGCTGCAGACCTGCTCGCACTGGTTCAAAATACCGTTGCTGGCAAGTAATTGCTTTGGCAAAGGCGCATCCAATTCGGGTGTGCCTTTGCCTGTTCCGGTGATTACCATTCGCCGGAAGATAAGTCTAAGAGCCTGCTCCACTGCGATCTGGGCGGGCAGGGTACAACGTCTCTCTTAAAATCGGGCGGATGACATGTCCAAACCAAACGGCCCCATATATCCCAAGTCGGATATGGCCTATCTCCGCTTTAATGGTGCACTGGGAAGAATTGAAAACCTGTTCAATCTCATAGCCGCTACATCCATCCTTGCGTTGATGTTGCTGGCTGTGGTGCAGGTCGTTGGACGCAATCTGTTCAACCAGCCCGTGCCCGGCTTTATTGATATTACAGAACAAGCCATGGCCGTATTCGCGTTCATGGGCATTGCCTATTGTCAGCGCGTTGGTGGTCACATCCGCATGGAACTGGTGATTGGCATTTTCAGGGGACGTGGCCAGTGGATCGCTGAATTCCTCGGAGTACTGGCAATCCTCTTCGTCGTATCCGTGCTGATCTACGGCTCTTATTTGCATTTCGACCGTGCATGGACCTTCGGCGACAGCACCATGGACATCGCGATCCCTACATGGCCGTCTAAGTTTGTTGTGCCAGCAGCTCTGTCACTTCTCTGGTTACGCCTTGTCTTGCAGCTCTTCGGCTACGCCCGCCTGATCATCAACCCGTCTGCATCGGTTCTGGATCTGCCACACGTGATGGACGCTGCTCAGCATGCAAAGGCCGAGATTGAAGAGACATTCCATTCCGCTGAAAACGGAGCAGAGGGGCCAGAAATGAGAACACCTGCCCAAGGAGGTGCATCATGACGCCGTTTGACATTGGCCTCATCATGACCGGAGTGCTCCTGCTCCTCGTCATCATCGGCGTCCGCGTCGCTTTCGCCGCTGCGTTTGTCGGCATTATGGGCATGGTCGCGATCTTCTCCATGCGTTTGGGCTTTGAACGTGGTGTGATGACAGCGGCCAAAATGGCAGGCACGATCCCCCATTCCAAGTCGGTGACATACGCGCTGTCCGTTCTACCAACCTTCATCCTGATCGGCTTTCTGGCCTACTACGCTGGCCTGACAAAGCAGCTGTTTGAAGCCTCCAAACGCTGGCTCGGCTGGCTTCCGGGCGGACTGGCAATCGGAACAGTCTTCGCAACAGCAGGGTTTGCAGCCGTATCCGGTGCATCCACCGCAACCTCTGCGGTGTTCGCCCGTGTCGCGATTCCGGAAATGCTGGAAGCAGGCTACTCCAAGCGTCTTTCCGCTGCCGTGGTGGCAGCAGGTGGAACGCTCGCCTCGCTGATCCCACCAAGCGCGATCCTGGTGATCTACGCCATTTTGGTAGAAGAGAGCGTCGGTAAACTCCTCATGGCTGGTTTCCTGCCGGGAGTTGTTTCGGTAATTATCTATGCGGCAATCATTTACGTCCTCGCCGTATGGCAGGGTGGCGCACCCGCAATCGGCGGCTACAGCTGGAAACAGCGCTTTGAATCCGTACCCGGTACATTCCCGATCATCGGCGTAATCCTGATTATCTTCTCCAGCCTCTACTTCGGCTTCGCAACGCCAACCGAGGCAGGTGCGTGTGGGGCGTTTGTGGTGCTGCTGGCAGCATTTTACAAAGGCATGCGCACCAAGCAGCTGTTCCTTGCTCTTCACGAGACGGCGAAGCTGACGGTGATGATCTTCACGCTTATCTGGGGCGTGCTGGTTTACGTGCGTTTCCTTGGATTCGCTGGCCTGCCCGATGCCTTCCGCGAGTTCATCGTTGCACTGGACTACCCGCCGATGCTGATCATCGTCTGCATCCTGCTCGGCTATGCCGTGCTTGGCATGTTCATGGATGCGATCGGCATGTTGGTGCTGACCCTGCCTGTGGTCTTCCCGGCAATCATGGCGCTTAACGGTGGTCTGGATGTTAGCGCGGCAGACAGCACGCTCGGCATGTCCGGCGCAGCCTGTGCGATCTGGTTTGGTATCATTGTGGTGAAGATGGCAGAGCTCTGTCTGATTACACCACCCATAGGACTGAACTGCTTCGTGGTCTCCGGTGTACGTCCCGACATTCCGGTACAGGAAGTCTTCCGCGGTGCGACCCCGTTCTTTGTGGCGGATGTGCTGACAGTCGCCGTGTTGGTGGCCTTCCCGGCAATCATCACCTTCCTGCCATCCTTGATGTAAAACCGGGGATCAGTTGAGAGATTGGAAAACCCCGGTCGGTAGATCGGGGTTTTTTATTGCGTAATATTAAGCTGTTTCCAACAAAGAGCATTGCCATGAAAATTGAAAGATTATCCAACCAACACAAACAGGATGCCTGCCAGTTCTTGATGAACCACCCCTATAGTTCCATGTTTTTGCTGAGTAATATCGAAAAGGCGGGCCTTGAGTTCACTGGAGAGCCCTTCTCCGGAGAATATTGGGGCGCTTTCGATGAAGCCGGTGAACTAACGGGTATTCTGGCGCAGTTCTGGAATGGCAACCTCATGACCCAAGCTCCCGATCCGATTGCCCTTGAGGCGCTGACCTCACACCTCCTGCAAACCGTGGAGCGTCCCGTTGCTTGTCTGGTTGGCGACAGCGAGCAGGCCAGTTATGTCCTGAGTAAACTCGGCCTCCCTGCGGATGCCTACAACACCAACAGGAGCGAAGGCCTCTATCAACTTGTGCTGGATGACCTCCAGCTGCCAGCCAATGCACCAAGCGACCAGTTCAAATTGATTGGGTCCAGCGAAGCGGACAGTTCCTTGCTGTTTGACTGGCTAAAGGCATATGAACTGGAAGCCTTCAGTTCTGAACCTAGCGAAAAGCACGACGCGCATATTCTCAACCGTGTTGCGCAAATGCAGAAGCATGACAGTTCATGGGTCCTTCTGCATCGTGACCAGCCGGTTTCCTTGAGCGGGTTCAACGCCACACTTCCTGAGATCGTACAGGTTGGTCCTGTCTGGACCCCGCCAGAGCACCGCAACAACGGATACGCGCGCGTAATTGTGGCACTCACATTACAGGCCGCACAGCAACGCGGGGTGCAAAAGTCCGTCCTGTTCACAGACAACCCAGCAGCAGCAAAAGCCTACGAGGCCATCGGCTTCAAGCAAAACGGCAGTTTCCACCTTGCCTTGCTCAAGGAACCTATCGGACTAGCTGCTACAGCCCCGGCTTGAACCCTGATCTGTAGTGTGGTTGGAGCGAAAACCTCCAACTCTCTCGGATAGTGCTTTCTGCCAAGGGTAGATAGCATCCTCACACCCACCTGCTTTGCAAAGCAGCAGCGTGCGCCAGTCCACGCAATCGGAGGAATTAGGCACTCCGATTGTAGCACAGTCTGGTGAAGGAAGTGGTAGATGGATGAGGCTTGAACTCAGGTTCAAAGTAAAAAGGCACGGAACAGACTGGTACTCTGGTTCCGCGCCACTTTTAAGTAATCCACCGGGAAAGGGGGCATTTGCTCCCTTTCTCTCCCTCAATATAATCGCGATCAGTTAATCACGCAATAACTGGGATTAAGAGGGTAAACGCCGGCAATCCCTCCTTAGAAAAGGTTGCCCTGCGCATCTGGATCAACATCAATCTTTTTCTTACGCGTCGGTTTCTTGGCCTGCTTTGCTTTTGTCTGTGCCACATGCTCATCCAGACTTGAGGCCAACGAAGAGGTCGCAACGGTCTCAGGTGCAGGCCCTGCCGCAGCTTTCATTTCGCGTGGCGGTGTAGGTGTCACCCCGTCGTCATCTGCAACTGCGCCAACGATTCCGCCCTTCATTTCAAGCCGTAAAGCCTGTCCGGCTTGCACCGCCTGAGCGTTCGCCAGTGGAATGCCGCTCTCATCGCGCACCACCGCATACCCGCGCTCGATCACACGCTCATAGCTTAGCGAACTCAAAAGTCCGGCTGAGTTGGAAAGCCGTAGGCGTTGCTGTTGCACCTTATTGGAAAATGCAGCCACGGCGCGGCCTTGCAAGGCTTGGAGACGCTCACGCCCTTGCGCAACTTGCCGTTCCAGCGTGATGGGACGTAATCCCGAGGCCACCGCTGTCAGGGAGTTCCGGTGGATCTGCGTGTTCATCCGCAAGCCATGCTCAAGACGGCCAGCCACCATGTCAAACCGCTGACGTGGCAGGGCGAGCAGATCACGTGGAGCTGGCAGCGCGGCACTCGCAGCGCGCAGCTCGGTTCTGCGCGATTGTACCAAGCGTAACAGTCCGGTGGAAAGGCGGCGGGACAGATCATCCACTTGTGCGGTCATCTCCGCCTTCACCGGAACAGCAAACTCAGCCGCACCGGTTGGCGTAGGCGCACGTACGTCAGCTGCCAGATCAATCAGCGTCCAGTCGGTCTCGTGACCCACAGCAGAAATCAGCGGAATTTGTGACTCGGCTGCTGCCCGCACCACCGCTTCATCATTAAAACCCCAAAGGTCTTCAATGGAGCCACCACCACGTGCCACGATCAACACATCTGGGCGTGGAATAGCCCCACCGGCCTCAAGCGCGTTGAACCCACGAATACCGGCAGCAACTTCCGCACCGCAGCTTTCCCCTTGCACACGAACTGGCCAGACCAGCACATGCAGCGGAAAGCGGTCGCTGATGCGATGTAAAATGTCACGAATGACAGCGCCAGTCGGGGAGGTGACAACGCCAATCACCTGCGGCATACGCGGCAAAGCCACTTTGCGGTCTTCCGCAAACAAGCCTTCCGCCGCCAGCTTGCGCTTGCGCTCTTCCAACAGAGCCATCAACGCACCGGCACCTGCTGGTTCAAGGCTGTCAATCACCATCTGGTATTTGGACTGGCCGGGGAAGGTCGTGATCTTTCCCGTTGCGATGACCTCAAGACCCTGTTCAGGCTGTATCTTCAGGCGGGCCACATTGCCACGCCAGATAATGCCGGAGAGAACAGACTTATCGTCTTTTATATCCAGATAGATGTGCCCGGAGGCTGGTTTGCTCACACGGCCCAGCTCGCCCCGCACACGGATATAGTCAAACTTGTCTTCAACGGTGCGTTTGATCTCACCGGAAATCTCGGAGACGGTATATTCAGCAATGTTGGAGCGTTCAGACAAGGTCAGGCTTCTTTCATATGCGGCAAACTCATACCATTCTCTCTTAATGTAGCCTGTGACATTTGCAAAGGGGAACCGTGAGAAGCACTTCCACCTGTTGAGACATTGAGTTCTCACCAGCAATCGTTAAGCGCAAAGTGGCATCTGCCCTGTGCTTGGCATATGGTGCCCCCATGTCACGCTATGAGTTTCGCATGCAACGTTTATTTGTCGATCAAGATCTCCGCTCCGGCCTTCATCTGGAGGCGGATCGCGCACAGGCCAACTACCTCCTCAATGTTCTTCGTATGAAGGAGGGCGGTGAGGTCCTTGTCTTCAACGGCAAGCATGGCGAATGGCGCGCACAAATCCTGCCAACAGGTCGCAAATCCTGTGAGTTGATCGTGACTGAGCAGCTGCGTGAGCAAACGCCGATGCCGGATCTGGATTACCTGTTCGCACCTTTGAAACTGGCGCGACTGGATTACATGGTTCAAAAGGCGGTGGAGATGGGAGCAGGGCGTCTGCGTCCGGTGCTCACCCAGTTCACCCAGAATCCCAAGATCAAGCTGGAACGCATGGAAGCCAACGCACTCGAAGCCTGCGAGCAGTGCGGTGTGCTCTCGATCCCCTCTGTGATGGAACCTACCCAGCTCAAAAAACTGCTCTCAACATGGGAGCAGGAGGAAGGCAACCGCCAGATCATCTTTTGTGATGAAGGCCATACCTCCCACAATCCGCTAGAAGCCCTGCAAGACGTCCCAAAAGGGCCTCTCGCGTTGCTGATCGGCCCCGAAGGCGGCTTCTCGCAGGAAGAGCGAGAATTATTGCATAGCAAATCCTTCGTGCATTCCATCCCGCTAGGCCCCCGAATTTTGAGAGCAGATACCGCAGCAGTTGCAGCTTTAGCGGTTGTTCAGGCAAAATTGGGAGATTGGTTCTAAAGTATCTCCAGATGGAGGCCTGAATGGACCCAAAGAACAAGACTGCTGACTTGGAAAAGCAGCCCGAGAACGAGACTGCAGCAAACATGGACCAGAAAAGATGGCGCCTGAAGATCTCGGCTGTCTTCAGCATTGGCGCTGCCATGCTGCTGGCCCTGATTGGCGGGTCCATGCTCCTTTTTGTGTCTGATGCGACCAACCGTCAGACCTCCGCTATTATGGGAGAAACCGGGGCGCTTATTGTCGTGCGAGGCCTTGAAGTCGTTGAAGACTTCTTCCGCAATGAAGAGCGTATGGGCCTGCTGGTGGCCGACATGCTCTCAAACCCAGTGGTTTATGAGGCTCCGGCAGCCATTCATGAGCAGCTGGTTTCCATTCTGTCCCGACAGACCAACATCAAGCGGATTTCTTATACATTTCCCACGGGGCGCCAGATCTCGGTTCGGCTTGATCAGGCAGATCAACCGGCTAGTGATGTTGTTGTTACCCCTCCCAATGAGCAGGATATGGAAGCTGGCAACCTTCGTTGGGGCGCGCCTTACTATGATGAGCGTATCGGCGAGACCTTCATGAATTTCGCCATTTACATCAGAAACCCTATCGACAACACAATTTCTATGCTCACGCTGGATTACCCCACCGCACTGCTGGGGCAATTGATAGGGCGGATAAAATGGCGCGAGTCACAGGTTCCGTTCATTCTCTACGGACGCGATCAGGTGCTTGCCAGCTCGGAAGCTGCGTTTCGGAACTTTGAACCCAGTGCCACCAACCCGGTCCCCCTAATTTCGGATCTGTCGGCCACCCCCCTGCACGGCATTTGGGATGAGGATGTGCAACGTCAGTCCTTAAGTACCAACTACGATGCGCACATTGATACAACTCCGTTTGGGGCCTACCTTTTCCTCTACGATTTTGTAGAGAACGGCAACCGCCCCCCCATCGTCGTCGGGAGCTATGTACTTGCCTCGGAGTTCAGCGTTCCCTTTGACAACCTGCATAGAATCTATGTCGCCGCCACAGCCTTTCTCGCAGGTTGTGTGCTTCTGATGTTCCTGATTGGCAGAAAGCTTGCTGGCCCGTTTATTGCGCTTGGGTCTCAGGCGAATGCCATTCGCAATCTGCACATGGAGGGACTGAGGGCGCTGCCAAGATCACGCCTGAAGGAGGTGGATGAGGCCAATCAGGCGTTCAACTCGGCAGGCGTCGCTCTTAGTGCCTTCTCCAGATATGTGCCAAGAGACCTCGTACGGGTTCTGCTGGAAAGCGAGTTCGAAGGTCTGAACAGCACAGAACTGCGGGAGATGACGATCCTGTTCTCCGATATCGCAGGGTTCACCGGCGTTGCTTCCAAGTTGACAGCGGAAGAAACCACCACACTGCTCAACACCCACTTTCAGGAGCTGGCTGACTGCATAAGCCAGACGCAGGGGACCATCGACAAGTACATTGGCGATGGTTGCATGGCGTTCTGGGGTGCTCCGGAAACGATGGAAAACCACGCTCAGGCAGCCATAGACGCAGTGCACCTCATAGCTAAGACTTTTGAAGAAGAACTTGAGAGTGACGACAGGGCAACGGAGAAGCCACGGCTTCGTATTGGCGTTCATACTGGCACAGTCGTGGTTGGCAACATTGGTGCAATTGAGCGCATGAACTATACGGTCATTGGAGATGCGGTCAACGTGGCCGCCCGCCTTGAGGCGCTGGGTAAGAAAGTAGACCCCGATGCCAGAGTAATCGCACTTGCCAGTGGCACGACAGTGATGAAGTTGACCGACACCACCGAGCCTAAACACCTTGGTGAGTATCACTTACGTGGGCGTGACGAGGCGGTGGATGTCTACCGGATTGTTTAGGTTTGCCTGCAAGATTGAACTCTAGTCAAACAAAAGTCTCTGCTTAGGCTTAATGCCTGCGGAATCCTACATGCAAAATTAGGGAACTAACGTTACGTCTACTGAATAAATTAACAGCCGCCAGAAGCTTGCGAGAGAAAACCCCATGTTCCAACAGTCCAACTTTAATATGTTCTCCCTTATGGAAACACTCAGCCAGAACTACGCAAAGGCCTACAGGGACTATTGCGAGGCCTCCCGTGGCTTTATGCCGTTCATGCAAGGCAACGGTAGCTCTGCGAAGAACTCGGTATCGGGCGGTTTCGGTGATATGACGTATCCATTTAAGAACTGGGCTGATCCTTCCAAGTGGCAGCAGATGCCGGGAATGCCGCAACAGGCCATATTCTCGCAGATTATGCAGGCCTTCCCCAATGATCCAAACATCAACACAGCGGTGCAGCGTCACTTCAGCCGCATGAACATGATGAATATGGAAAGCTGGGTAGAGCTCATGCCGGTTCTCCTGCTGCTGGCTCAGGGCAACATGCTAAAAAACTTTATGGTCGGCCCGCAGCGCACCATGTTGGAAGCCTTTCTGGAAGGCTTTGCCAAGGGTAGCCCGGAACTGCATCCGGGAACCGATGAGGCGCGCAATCCTATTCTGGATGCGCAGGAAGCCTTCTGGGCGCAGATGATGCCAGCTGGAAATCCAATGATGTCCGCTGGAAATCCGATGCTGGAATTCTGGACAAACGCCCTGAAGGAAACAGGCGCGCCAGCCGCAGCAACAAACGGGGACGCTGAACAGTCTCGTGCGCAGAGAAACAGGAGCCAGAAGTCAGAGCAGGCTGCTGCTGCAAAACGCACAAGCCAGCGTACCCAGCAATCGGCAAAGAGCGAGCCGCATTTGCCTACATTGAGCGAGAGTCTGACAGCCATGCAGCAGGCTCAGGGAGAAGCTTGGCAACAATATTGCAACGCTTTCTGGCCGACCCTCTCCCATAGGTAAGGGTTCTTCACAGATATTTGAGGATAACTTTTTGTGATGTAAATCACGAATTGAGGAAGTTGTTCCTCTGAAATTTCTCTGCCTTCATTTCCGTGGGCATGTCAGGGCTAGCCTGATTATCCACGCAACGGCAGGTCTGTGTGTTTTAGTAGAGCAAAACGCCGTTCTCAAAAAGTGAAATACTGTAGTTATTTTATCCTGTAACTCCAAGAGGTGTATTCTACTGGTATCTTTATTTTCTATATGGGGATTTGGTGGAGTCAAATAGATAAATATACTTGAACTGATATCATTGCTTATTGTGATGAATTGGAGAGGTGTGGCATAAACCGCCCAATAACTGCGATAATAAAGTATTGCGATCCCACTCCCGGTTCCCATTTCTCCGCTTTGATGTATATTCATATCAAATTGTTATGGATTGGGGACATGACAGCACTACTTGATTTAGATTCTTTGCGTACCTTGGTGATGATTGCGGACACTGGGAGCTTTACAAGAGCTGCAGAAGAACTCGATAAAACGCAATCAGCAATTTCCATGCAAATGCGACGCATGGAAGACAAGCTCGAACGCACGGTCTTTCGGCGTGAGGGACGGCATTCAAAACTGACTGAAGATGGTGAGCTGTTGCTGCGCCACGCACGTCAGATGCTCCGTCTCAATGACGAGACACTCGCCATGTTTTCGGAACGCGAAGTAACCGGTAAGGTGCGCCTTGGTCTTGCGGAAGGTCTTGACGAAACCAGAACCGCGAAGATCATCTTCGAGTTTTCCAGAAACAACCCGAAGGCCGAGGCGTCCATCATTTGTGCGCCAGCAGCAGACCTTCGCAAAGCTTTGGATGCAGGCGAGCTTGATCTTGCGATAATCGGCAGCCTTGCAGATGACGCTGAAGAAGGTGAGGGCAGTGTGCTTTCCAGCGAACGGCTTGTCTGGGCAGCGGGAAGCAGCTTCAAACTTGCCAGAGAAAAAGAATTGCCACTGGCTGTTGGTCAGGAGCAATGCCGGATTCGCAAAGCGGCTGTTGAGGCGCTGAAGGATGACGACCGCGCCTTCCGCATCCAGTACAGCTCAAGCAATCCGAGCCTTGTTGAAATGACAGCCGCAAGTGGCATGGCCATTACAGTCCAGCCACGCTCGTCACTGGGTGCGTCAGATGCGGGCCTGACCGAACTAAAGGGCCTGCCAAAACTGCCAGATTACGTTGTGAAGCTGGTGCGTGCCAAAGAAAGTCACTTTAAAGCAGCAAATGCGCTGAGTGAGTATCTGGCGAAGTCGTTTGAGAAGACCGCAGTTCTTGCTTAAAGCGCGTTCTGTTTGATTGGCTCCAATCAAACGACAAGAATTCGCTCCGGCAAGAAAGTTAGAGCACGATGCGCGAATGCGGATGAACGCAACGTGCTCTAAAGCGAAACCATTGAAACGCGTCGCATCTATATGAAATGAAAAAGGGCCCGCTAAACGCGGGCCCTTTTTCCATACGGGGTCATGAAAATGTTCCGGTGGCTCAAGTAGGGGGTGGACCACCAGCAGAGGCTCCCGATAAATTATGCGCGTTGGCGACGCTTCTCAATTTCAGCGCAGCGGCGTTCACTGGCACGCATGCGCAGGTGCCAGCTAGGGTCTTTGCCGTCACTAACAGAAAGTGCACTGTGAACGTCATCGCGGGTAATGCCGATGTCGTCCAGCATACGGTCTTCAAGGCGTACCAGTTCGAGCATTGCGCGGCGGTCCCGGTAATGTTTCCAGAGCTTCAGCGGCAACGCGGTCAGCACATGAAGGGTGTGCGCCAGTGTCAGCGGTTCAAAGGTGCCTGCATTAGCGCGGTTTGGGTTTCGGTATTCAGATGGGGTAGGGAATGCAAGCGTCATGGTACTACTCTCCCGTCAGGATAAGCGGCTCTGGCCATCCAGTGGAATTGCTATAAAGGGTTGTTAAAAAGGAACTGTTTCGTTCGGTAAAGCGAATATCACCTAAAAGTTGCATCCAGACAAACGAATGTTTGCGATTGAAATACATTCAAGATCGTGATTGATTGATCGCAGTCAAATGGGAGGGGGCCCATGCCATATTCGATCGATGTGGAGCAGCTAAGAACATTTCTGGCCGTGGCGGAACTCGGGAGCTTCACCAAGGCCGGAGATGCAGTCCACAAAACCCAGTCCGCCGTTTCCATGCAGATGAAGAAACTTGAGGAACGGATCGGCCAGCCGATCTTTGTCAAAGACGGCCGTAACTCCAGAATCACCGAGCACGGCAGGCGCCTCGTTGAATACGCAAGACGCATGGTTGCCTTGAACGACGAAACGCTCTCTGCATTCCACGAGCCGGAGATCGCTGGCCGCATTCGGCTGGGGTTGCCCGACGACTATGCAGAACGGCTCTTGCCGCAGGTACTTGCCGCCTTTAACCGGCTAAACCCTTGCGTCAATCTGGATGTGGAATGCTCCAGCTCTAATGAGATTGGCCGGCGAATCCAGAAAGGCGAGCTGGATGTAGGGATCGTCACCAGCGGTGATTGTACCACTGTACCCGGTCAGATCGTGCGCCGCGAACCTCTCCAATGGATAGGCTCTATGGAGCATATCGTGCATGACCAGCGCCCGCTGCGTCTCGCCCTTGGGCCGATCACGTGTTCGTGGAGGCAGCAAGCCGTTGCCGCGCTGGATCACCTGAACATTCCGCATCAGGTGGTTTACACCAGCTCTAGCGCTGCAGCACTTGCAGGCGCCGTCAATGCCGGACTGGCAATCGCGATCCTGCCGACCAGTGCCTTGCGACAGGGCCAGCGTGTTCTTGGAGAGAACGAGGGGCTTCCCCCATTACCACCATGCGACATCACCATTATCCGGTCGCAAGTGGCAATCGAGCCGATTCACGACGCACTCTGCCACCACATCATGGCGTCCATTGGCAATGTCACGATGGAATATAACGATATGGCAGCAGAAGCCGCTGAGTGAGCGGCTTCCAGAACAGCTTCGCTATAAGGTCGGGTGCTTCAAACCACCGGGCCTATTTTTTCGCAGAGCGACTAAGCACGATCCAGTTGCCACCCAGCGCAAACATCAGGCCAAGGATGGAGGTCACAGTCCAAGTGTACCCTTCCATCACCGTGGAAACGCCAAGCGCCACAACCGGGAACATCACCGTTGCATAACCTGCCCGAGCTGAGCCGATCCGGCCCAACAAGGTCAGATAAGCGCCAAACGCCACGATGGACCCGATGACAACCATGTAAAGCAAGCTCCAGATGAACTCCGGCGTATATGGAATCTGAAAGCTTACCCCTTGCGCTAGACCATTCGCGCCAAGCAGCAGCGTGCCATACACCATGCCCCACGCACTGGCGGAAATGACAGAGATCTTCTGCGCGCTTGCTTTGGCGGAGATAATGTTGCCAAAACAAAAGCTCAGCGTGCCCAGAGCACAAAGACCAAGTCCGCCCAATGCTGCCAGATTCCACGTGCTGCCCGAGATTTCCGGATAGAACATCAGGCAGATGCCGGAAAAGCCAAGAACGGCGCCCACCGCAAGCGCTCTACTCACCTTTTGGCCAAACAACACAAACCCAAGTACAATGTTAAACACCGAGGCAAGGGAGAACACAACGGACAGCAGTCCGGAAGGTATCTCCCGTGACCCATGGTAAAACAGCAGGAAGTTGGTGGAGAACAACAACAAGCCAAGCGCCGCAAAGCTCATGTGGGCGCGCAGTGGGAAGTTCATCTTGTGACCGCGCAGGATTGCCCAGCCCCACATCAGCACAGTGGCAAACAGGAAGCGCCAGAACAGCGCGATTTCAGGTGTGATCACCGCCTGTAGCTTCAAGGCGTACCAGCTAAACCCCCAGGCAAGCACGGTGACGCCGTAAAGCACAAGATCAAACACACTAAGTGTTTGGGGTCGCTGAGAGATCGCCGTGCCCGCATCAATATCGCTCGCACTCGTCATGAAATATTCCTATTAATTAAAAATTATCTAAGTAACGTCCTGCATGAAATGTGAGGAGCAAACAAATGAATAAACGTCATCAATCCATTTGAAAAACGAATGAGTTTCCCTCTTATATGTCAGCATTATGAGTGAAAGAGCCCTCAGCACGGGCGGTAACCACCCCGCAAAATCGCGAGGGTCTGCATCGGGCGGCAAGAAGGAATGAAGGCTTGAACCAGATTATCTGCTGAGCAGAAAGATACCAAGAGCCGGGATCAGAAAGAAGATGCTCACCACATAGCTTGTGGCCACTACAAACCGGCGTGCTCCCAAGTCTCCCACATACTCCGCAAGGCGCACAGGCAGATACCTTGTGAACGGGATGGAGTAGATCAAAACCACGCCCAGCACGTTATAAACAAGGTGTACTATCGCAATTTCAAAGGCCAGCTCCCGCTGCCCCGTCACCGCAAAGGCTGCCAAAATTGCGGTCAGACATGTGCCGATATTCGCGCCAAGCGTAAACGGATAAACTTGTTTGGTCGTCAACACACCGGACCCCGCCAATGGCACAATCAGGCTTGTAGTGGCAGAGGACGACTGCAACAACAAGGTCGCAAGCAGTCCGGTGAAAATGCCGGAGGAGGGGCCGGAGGACGTCATTTTCTCAGCCAACCTGCGCGCCTGATTGGCAAGCAGCAGCTTAAGCAGCTGGCTCACAAAAGTGATGCTGACAAGGAGCATCACAAAACCGGTTGCCGCAATCACAAGACCATTCAACGGCTGTGCTAAGCCAAAGGCCAACTCGCTGATCTCGTCAATGAGAGGATCCGTCAGGTAATTGACGAAGTTGAAGTCAGCAGTAACTAGATTATCTGCCGCATCTAACCCCGAAAAGAGATCACCTACTGCGGTTGCGGTCTTTTGCAAGAAACCGAATGCCAGTTCCAAAGGCAGAAAGATCACCAGGCAAATCAGGTTGAACGCATCATGCACCGTGGCCGCACTGAAGGCGCGTTTGAAGTCGCTCCGGTTCCGAGCATACCCAAGGCTCACGAACGTATTGGTGAGCGTGGTGCCAAAGTTGGCTCCAATCACAATGGGAATAGCAATGGTGATCGGCATGCCCGCCGCTACCAAACCAACAACGATGGATGTCGTCACCGAGGAGCTTTGCACAATCGACGTGGTGAGAATGCCAACCAGTACCCCCGCAATAGGGTTGGTGGCATAGGAGAAAATCCGCTCGGCGGTCTGATGACCAATCGCAATAAAGCCTGCTTCAATCAGGCCAACGGCGCAAAGAAGAAAATAAATCAGGAATCCAACGGAGATCCAGTTGAGCAAACTGATGCCCAGAGGCATACGCTGCTCATCCTCAAGATAAGGCTCGTCGTTGTTCAGTGGATCTTTTTGCACCGACAAATCCGTTTATAAAAGTTCACCACGACATTTAGCCGTATCTTCTGATATTAGGGCATTCAGCATAGGAAAGCACCAAGGCTTTCGTTGACCATTGCTGCCTTTGCAGAGTAAATAACCCCGCCAACACTGGCATTTTACAGGTCAAACACCCGCATCCTATTGCTCACAGATCGGCTTGCTGTCAACATCCGTCGGGTGTGATTCCGCCATAATTTTCTGCGGGGTGACCAGATTTTCCTTGGAGGGGACGGGCCCGATGATGAAGAAATTTAAACTAGCAATAGCAGCTCTTGCTGTTTCTATCGGCTTTGGGGAAGCAGCTTCAGCAACAGATCTGCCTGATCTGCAAGGCCGAACCGTTGTTGCTGTGACTGAAAATGCATACGCACCTTTGAACTTCGCAGACCCCAAAACCGGTGAGGGCATCGGCTGGGAGTATGATGCGTTTAACGAAATCGCAAAACGGCTCAACATGAAAGTCGACTGGCGTCTGGCCTCATGGGACAGCATGATCGAAGCGGTTCGTCAGGGCCAGTTTGATGTGGGCATGGACGGCATCACCATCAACGACGAACGCGAAGAGCAGATTGATTTCAGCGATCCCTACATGACCTCTGAAATGTTCATGCTTGTCCGCGCGAATGAAGACCGCTTCGACAATCCAAAAGCGTTTGCTGGTGATCCAGACCTGCTGGTCGGCGCTCAGCCGGGCACCACAAACTTCTACACCGCGGTTTACTCGGTTCTCGATGGCGACGAAAACAACCAGCGTATTCAGCTGTTTGAAACCTTCGGCGCATCCGTGCAGGCTCTGCGCGCTGAAGATGTGGACATGGTGCTGATGGACGCAACGGCAGCTGCTGGCTACATGGGCGCTTCTCCAGACAGCTTCAAAATTGTTGGCGGGCCAATCGGCTCCGAAGACTTTGGCTTCATTCTGACACCGGGCTCGGACCTGCGCGAACCAATCAACGCTGCCCTCAATTCCATGCGTGAAGACGGCACCATTGATGCCTTGAACCAAAAATGGTTCTTCGACTATAAGTCCCAGCACTAAGAGACGGTCGATTGATCCTGGCGGGCACACTGTGTCCGCCATTTCATTTAAAGCGTGTGGCTGGCGACTTCTGGTTTTCGGGTAACGAGAAGCCAGCAACACACAGCCTCTGGCATGACGACGGGCACCGCATCTCAACGGTAAACCCAAAATCGAGATTTAAAGGAAACGCAATGGGCAAGCGGTCTGCCATAAAGTCCCGGATGGACAAGCTTCCATGGTGGTTGCTCGCAGCCTTTGTTCTTGCGGTATTCTTTCTCTGGCTCATTGCCGCGGATGGTGATTATCGCCAGATCTTTGTGACCCTCTTCAGAGGCGTCGGCGTCACCCTGTTCGTCACCTTTGTCTCTTTCTTCTTCGCCAGCATACTCGGGCTCATTATTGCCTTGGGCCGTGGCTCCAAACACCGTGCTATCCGCGAGATAAGTTCGTTCTATACGGAGATCATGCGCGGCGTACCCATATTGGTGCTGCTCTTCTACATCGCCTTTGTCGGCGCCCCGCAATTGGTGGCAGCCTTCAACTGGATCATGAGCCCGCTCATCGACTGGGAAATCATTGACAAGCTGCGTGTGCGTGATCTTTCCATGATGTGGCGCGCAATCATCGCCTTGTCCCTCGGCTATTCAGCGTTTATCGCAGAGATCTTTCGTGCAGGCATTGAAAGCGTGGATGACGGCCAGTTGGAAGCAGGCCGCGCCCTTGGTCTTTCCCGCTGGCACACCTTCCGTTTCATCATCTGGCCGCAAGCCTTCAAAAATATCCTGCCGCCACTGGGCAATGACTTCATCGCGCTCATCAAGGATAGCGCGCTGGTCTCCGTGCTTGGCGTGCAGGACATTACCCAGCTCGGCAAGATCTACTCCGCATCCACCTTCCAGTTTTTCGAAACCTACAACGTGGTAGCCTATCTTTACCTCGTCATGACAGTCTCGCTGTCTCTGGTGGTCCGCGGTCTGGAACGCCGCATGAGACGAGCCTTTGAGAACAAAGCTTAAAGGCTCGTTCTTAGGGCGCTTACACTCCCCTATGAACTCACAGGAGCGAAACCGCCGCTCTTTTCTATAGCAGCTTGAAAGGCAGGGCGCTCCCGCACTCTCTTTAGGTAGGCCTTTATATGCGGAAACTTGTCACCAAAGCCGACACGTGCATCTGACACGACCAAAGCATGCCCCAGCAAGACATCAGCTGCGGTCAGGCTATCTCCAGCGATCCATTCAGAGCGTCCGAGCTCTTCCTCAATGTAGGCAAAAAACCGTTTAAGGCGTGGTTTAAGGTATTGTGCGCGAACTTTTCCGACAACTGCGGAGACAATGGGCCTGATGAAGAAGGGAGATCTGGAAACCATCAGGTTGAATATCAGGCTTTCAACCAAAAGCGGCATGAAACTTCCCGGCACGGCGTGAAACCAGTAGAGATAACGGACGCGGTCCGGTGCCCCGACTTCGGGTCTCATGATTGCATTAGGGTGCTTGTCCAGAATGTAATCCATAATCGCGTTGGTCTCCACCAGCACCAGGTCCCCATCCGATATGGTGGGGGAGGTTCCAATCGGGTGAAGTTCCTTATAGTCAGCTGGTGCAAAGCTGGTTGCCGGATCCCGTTTATACTGCTTGATCTCGTAGGGAATTCCCAGCTCTTCAAGCAGCCAAACCACGCGAAAACTCTGAGAGTTCTCTAAATTATGAACTGTAATCATGCTTATCCCTATGCTGAGATTATCTGGAACCCATTAGACCTAAATATAACTACCGAGAGTCTGATTTGCAAAATAACATGGCGTAATAATACTTAATAACAGCAATAAGTTGAATGCGTAATTTTGGGCGCGAAAGGGCCGGTCAGGTACATCTCTGAAGAATTGCAAAGAATACATTTTAGGAAGGATTTGAGGTCATGGCAGTCTTAGACAACACCCTTGAAAATCTGTATCTGGGTTTCGCTTCTTATGAGGCTAAAGACAATTCACCAACCTATGAACGATGGGCACACCATGTCGCCGCGTCTCCAGATTATCACGAGTTCCTTGCAGCCCTGCCGCAAGCCAAGCAGCAACCCAATTTGCTCTTCGCTGCAATCAGATGGGTGACCGGTCGTATTCCTGAAACCGGTGAGCTAGACACTGTGCTGCGTAATCATGCACCCGCCATCAGGAAGGAAATGATGAACCGCAGCACACAGACCAACGAGCCCGGTCGTTGCGCGCTCCTGCTGCCACTTCTTGCACGGCTTCCACAACCGATTTCCCTGATTGAAGTCGGTGCCTCCGCTGGCCTCTGCCTGTATCCCGACCAGTACGCCTACGACTACAACAGCGGCGCCCATAAGCTCAGTCAGGACCCAGCAACGCCTAATACGCCAGTGTTGCACTGCACTGTGACCGGAAACCCACCTCTGCCAGCAAAACGACCTGATGTCGTCTGGCGTGCCGGGTTGGAACTGAATCCGCTGGACCTTCAGGATGATGACACGGTCCAATGGCTGCAAACGCTCATCTGGCCGGGGCAGGAAGCGCGCCTAAATCACCTGCAAAAAGCCATTGCAGTGGCCAAACAACACCCGCTCAAGCTCATCAAAGGCGACCTTCTCGACGACCTGCCAGCCTTGCTGGAACAGGTTCCCAGCGGCACCACACCGGTCGTCTTCCATAGCGCCGTCCTCGTCTATGTCTCCGACACCGACAAACGCGAGGCCTTCGTCAACATGATGCTGGACTCAAACGCCCATTGGATCTCCAACGAGGCCCGCAGCGTCATTCCCCGCTTCGCCGCAAAAGTCGCCGAACCCCACCCCGCAGGCCGCTTCCTCCTCTGCGAAAACGGCGAGCCCCGAGCTTGGACCGGCCCGCATGGTCAGGCACTGGAATGGATCGGCTGAGGCTGCAATTATGTCATGTTAGGAAAACTGGACATATCATCCAAGCTACTCAATTCTGCTTGAATAAGTGAAGCTATTCATTCATAGGCAGTGCTTAGAAGGCATACACAGTGGATTTCCAATGACGACTAAACAGGCAGAAGCTGCAACCAAACCAAGTATCGGTGTTGCGATCTTAACTTGGAAAGCCCATCAGACACTTCAACTGAGTTTGGAGTCGCATCGCGAGAGTGGTTTGCTGGATCTCGTTGATGATGCTGTTGTATTCTTTCAGGAGTTCGAGCCCGAGGTTGAAGCGCCATTGGTTGAGGACTTCGGCTGGCGAGCTGTCGGTGCTGTAGATAATCTGGGCATACATAGGGGAATGGAAGCCGCTGTTGCAGCATTGAACACAGATCTTGTCATTTACCTCGAAAATGACTGCCAGTCGATTTGCTCGCCGGAGACGACAAAAGCAATGATTGAGGCTGCTGTTCGAGACCTGCAAGCTGGCATTGATACTGTGCAACTAAGTGATCGCAGAAATCCAGGTGCCCCCTTTGTCGGCGTTCAAAAGTACATGAACTTTTTCCCGCTTGAGAAACCACTCGAAAGCTCATTGCCATATACGCCACCTGAACGATGGAAGACTGTTCTGCGTCGTCTTGTAAAGGGGCGCAAAAAAACTGAATTTCAGATCGGGCGAGCGGTTTATGCCGAAGAGGATCCAGTTAGCAAGCACCCGGAAGCATTTGCAAAAACAGATACTGGAAGTTGGCAGACAAGCGCACGTTACTTCCAGTGGTGTAACAGGCCGTTGTTAGCGAAGCGCGATTTCTTGCTGAATGTTATTTTCAAACGGGTCCATACACACCCAAGTTCGCAACAAGCACCGGATTTTCAAACTGTTGAAACAGCATTGCGATGCGAGTGGTGGCGCAAACAGAACTTCCAGTTCTCATTCCCCGAGTACGGTCCTTTTACTCACAATCGCATTGACCGTTAAGCGCTTCCTCCTCTGCGAAAACGGAGAGCCTCGCGCATGGACCGGCCCGCACGGTCAGTCACTGGAATGGATCGGCTGAGGCTGCACTCCGGCTCATGATCGCAGCAAAAAGCCCGGCGCATCTGCACCGGGCTCTTTAATTTCATAGAAGCAATTCAGCTTACTGGCACAGGCTCTTGCCAACGCACTGGAGGGCATCCGCCCACTGGCTGCCCAATTTCCAATCAAAAAATAAGGGTTTGATGTTTGCTTCAGAGGCAACAAAATACGCGCAGGTAAATCAAACTTACGCGGGTACGTTCGCCAATATGTTAGATCACAAGTCGCCTGCTTTTAGAGCCGATATTGAAGGATTGAGAGGAATTGCCGTACTTCTGGTCGTTCTGTTTCACTTCAATTTATTGTGGCTGCAGTCTGGCTTTATTGGCGTCGATATATTTTTCGTTATTTCCGGCTTCTTGATGACGCAAATACTGACAAATCCGAGGTTTAGTTGGTCATTTACGGGAACTTTTGACTTCTATAACAAGAGATTCTGGAGAATATCGCCTACATACTACGTCGTATTGGTATGCATTGTCGGTCTGATAATTGCTTTTCCTATGCAACTGGATTTTGAAAATATAACCACGAGGCTAATTTTTGCTTCCCTATTTTCCTACAATATTTTCGCTCCAACCGACACTGGTTACTTTGGAACAGAAGCTCTTTTAAACCCTCTCCTTCATCTTTGGTCATTAGGAGTAGAAATACAATTTTACCTGACTTGGCCAATTGTTCTTTTCGTTGTGCGCAATAAGCCAGCTAAAACCCAAATAATCACTATTGTTGCCGTAGTGTTGGTGTCGTTCATCATCGCGCAGATATTAGTTATCAAAGACCCGGATGTCGCCTACTACTCATTCCCGACACGCCTTTGGCAGTTTGGGGTCGGCGCTCTCGCTGCAATTGCAGCTACAAGAATGCGTCTCGAACTAGCGCCATTGTCATCATCGACAATGCAACTGGGTTCTCTTGCGATTATTGGCGGTTTTGCATGGCTTGCTCCGCCATCGCTGCCATGGCCCGGTTTGTATGCAATAATACCAGTATCCGCGTGTGCAGTTCTTTTAATAGTTGGAAAGCAACCGGTTATATCTGCGGCGAATCTGCTTAACAGAGGTCCAATCCGGTTTCTTGGTGTTATCTCATACAGTTTGTATTTGCTGCATTGGCCAGTCGTTGTTTATGGCAATATGCTGTTTGATAACTTCGCAGCGAGCCAATTAGTGCGCACCGCTGGTGTCGCGATTTCTGTGGCGCTTGCATGTCTTTTTTATCTCACGATTGAGAAGCCATTCAGGAAAACTGGTAAAAGCCACATTTCACGATGGAAGCCTGCTATTCCCATAGCATGCCTCTCCATCATACTTGTATTTTCCTATGTGATTTCAAGCGACAAATTAGTCACTCTGATTATCCCGGAAAAGCTTGTCGCCGTTAATAAACTGGAACAGGAGTATAAAACGGCCATAAGAGAAATATGCGATAATGCAGGTACTTCACCTTGTTATTTTGGGGAAAAAACAAAAGCGCCAACGGTTATGCTTTGGGGCGACTCACATGCTCGTCACCTGATATTTGGTTTGGATAAGAAGTTTAAAGAGGAAGGTGTAAGCGCAATTCTTATTTCAAACGGGGGCTGTGCACCGTTAATCGATGTCATTGTCAATAACAGAGATCCTATTGAGTGTAGTCAAGCTAATAAACTGGCATTTACATATCTTGTGACTTCCCCAAAGGTTGAGACTGTCATTTTGGCTGCAAAATGGAGCTACTATACTCAGGATAAAGTCCGATTAACAAAAGCTATGGGCAACGCTTCTAGAGCAATAGGTGAAGGCCTGAGTGTTTTTGAGGAGCTAGCTTCTACAATTAAAAAAATAGAGAGCTTTCAAAAAAATATACTTCTCGTGACACAGGTTCCAAAATTCCCTAATCACCGTGAGTACATTGAGTGTAGAGAGAGTTTTGTACTCGGTTTGCGCGAGCAAATACAGAAGTGTCGTATAGATTTCACTAAACAACTAGACACAGATAATAAACTAATAACTCTAGTGGAAAACAACTACGAAGCGGTGAGTATAGAGGTGGTCCCGTTTATTTGGACAGTTGAGCGTGGTTTATAAGTGGATCCGCTCCAATTACGCAGCAGCTTGAGTT
>CANLTN010000017.1:0-88206 GCA_947494035.1 uncultured Pseudovibrio sp.
ATCTCTTCAACTCCGAGGAATGCTCAAACTTCCTTCAAGCCGCAGGATACGCCTCACATTAAAAGCAAACCGCTTTAAAAAAGCCGCAGCGTTCAAACTGCGGCTTTTTTCATATCTTCTGGATAGACCGACTACTGAGCGCGTAACTCTCGGCGTAAGATCTTGCCCACTGTGGACTTTGGAAGTTCCTCTAGAAACTCCACGTGCTTTGGCACTTTGTAGCCTGCCAGTGCTTTGTGGCAGTAATCCTGCACCGCCTCTGGCGTAACCTCTTTACGACTGCGTACCACAAACGCCTTCACAGCTTCACCGGTCCGCTCATCAGGCGTACCAGTTACAGCGACCTCGACCACACCCTCAATCTCTGCAATCACTGCCTCGACCTCGGCGGGATAAACATTGAAGCCGGATACGAGCACCATATCCTTCTTGCGGTCAACGATCTTGAAGTTGTTGCGCTTGTCCATGATAGCGATATCGCCGGTGCGGAAGAAACCATCCGGCGTCATTACAGCAGCCGTTGCATCAGGCTTGCGCCAGTACCCCTGCATGACCTGCGGACCTCGTGCACAAAGCTCACCCGGTTGCCCCATTTGTACCTCATTATCGTCCGCATCAAGCAGCTTGATCTCAGTCATTGGCATGACCTGACCAACCGTCTCGGTAAACTCCGTGCTGTCGAAGGGGTTCACCGACAGAATCGGGGACGTCTCACTCAGGCCATAGCCTTCAATGATGTGGTGACCGGTTACCTGTTTCCACTTGTCCGAAACAGCCCTTTGAATCGCAGAGCCACCGCCCATGGCGAACTTGTAGTTGCTGAAGTCTAACTCATCAAAGCCCGGCGTATGCAGCAGTCCGTTAAACAGCGTATTAACGCCGGTAATCACACTTAGCTTGTGCTTCTTCAGCTCAGCCACAAATGCAGGCATGTCCCGTGGATTGGTGATCAGGACGTTCTTTGATCCAAGCCAGTAATAGGACAGGCAATTCACCATGAGCGCGAAGATATGGTAAAGCGGCAGTGCAGTGATTACCACTTCCTCGCCAGCGCGCATGAACCCGTCAGTGGCCGCATCAAATTGCATGACGTTTGCAACCAAATTGCCATGGCTCAACGCCGCGCCTTTAGAAAGCCCGGTCGTACCACCCGTATACTGCAGGTAAATCAGATCGCTGCGGTTGATCTGCGGCGGAACAAAGTCCAATTGCTCCCCCTTGGCAATAACGTCATTAACCGTTGCCCGGTCTGTAAACATTTCATGCGCAGGCGGAGAGGGTAGGTCCACACCTGACGCATCACCCACATTGGCAATTACCACGTTCTTGACCGGTGTGTCGGCAATCACCTCTGCCAGAGTGGTACTGGAACCGGAGAAAACAAAAATGGTGTCGGTGTCGGCATCATTGAGCTGATGCTTTAGCTCACGTGGTGTATAAAGAGGATTGACGTTAACCTGCACCAGTCCGGCGCGTAAAATACCAAACATGACCACTGGAAACGCCAGTATATTTGGAAGCATAATGGCGACGCGGTCGCCTTTCTTCAGGCCCAGTTCATTTTGCAAATAAGCCGCAACTGAACGCGACTTCTCGTCAATCTCTTTGAATGTAAGCGACTGACCAAAATTGGTGAACGCCACATTATCTGCAAAGCGACTATTTGCCTCTTCAAATATCTCGATCACAGACCCGTAGGCATTCACGTTGATTGGCTTGGTAAATACAGTAGGTGTCCCTGTCGGTGCACTAAGTGTATCAGTCATAATTCCTCCCAAAATTAAAACCCATACCGGTATACTAAGATATTATTTCAGCTTATGCTTCAGGAATATCGTTCATCCTCAAGAATTTGATGGATCTTATCTTTCTCGTTTTGAAAGTCTTTTGGCGGCGCAAGCCCAAGAACGCCCATACCCGCCTTGAAGGCCACGTCAACCATCGCCTGTGATCCAAAATGTGCTGGTCCTGCATTTCGGATAGCTTGGTTCGCTGTGAAACCATGGATCAGCTGAATGGACTCTCGAACGGTCATTTCCCAATCATTTGAGGGGATCTCGTCTTTATACGGCTCACACAGCGTCAGAACCCAGTCCGCTGTCGCTGATGTTAGCTTTTGGAACCTCTTCCAGATCTCTGGTTCCCGAGCTGAAATCTCATGAGCAGCGCGATAAAGGCCCATGTTATTCTGAAGTACTTTATGACTCAGCGCCGCCATAAAGTAGATGGTGCTCTCCAAAGACCCCAGTGGCTCTTGAGGTTCTTTAAGAAGTACGTGAACATGCTCTTCGTAAAGTTCAAAAAGTCTCTCGAACAGCATTTCTTTGTTCTTGAAACGAAAATAAAAATTTCCTGTAGAGGAGCCCGCAAGCTGCACAATGTCTGAAACCCGTGCCCTCGCGACACCCTCCTTGGCAAAAATTGTTTTGGCAGCGTGCAGGAAGTTCTGCTCCGCCTCATAGCCTCGTTTTTGCTTTGGCTTATAAGATTTCATTTCACACTCAAGCTGGACGGTGGGTTCTGTTCTGGCTAATGACAATAATGTTGCCAAACTATAACAACTCTTTGTTTCCGGCTACAGATAATAGATAAATGTAGCTGTGAATTGAGAATATCGGGGGGATAATGAAACTACGCGTTTTTTTGCTTGGGTCAGCACTGTCTCTCGCTGTGCCCGCAGGTGCAGCTGAAGCTGTTAAAGAACTGCGATTTGCAACCAGCGCACCTTTGGGTACCCCGTGGGTGAAGCATGCAGAAAGCATGATCGAAAAGATTACCGACAGTTCCAACGGCACTTTGAGCGTAGAATTATTTCACGCTGGTCAGCTCGGTACCGAACCGGTGACAGTGCAAAAAACCATTCGCGGGCGTATCGATATTCTCAGCTCCTCGTTGACTGCATTTTCTACAGTGGTTCCGGAACTGACCCTTTTGGGTGTCCCGTTTCTTTGGGACAGTTACGCCCAGATTGATTGCGCAATGGAGCAGCATATAACACCGCTCTTTGGGCCTCTCTTCGAGGAAAAGGGTCTCAAGATCCTGCAATGGGGCGAATTGGGCTGGGTCCATGCCTTTGGTACAAAGCCAATTCTTTCCCCTCAGGATGTAAGGGGGGGCAAGGTGCGTGCTGCACCTGCAAAATACTCTGTCAACTTCTGGGATGGGATGGGAGCAAACAGTGTTGTGCTTTCTTTGGTTGAAACGCCCTCAGCGCTACAAACCGGCATGGTAGAAGGGGGAAGTCTACCAGCTGTAACATATGTTGCTATGGGCATGGGCGAACTTGCACCCCATCTCACACTGTCATCGCACCTGTACCAACCAGCGGCGCTCGTGATGAATATGCGTGCATGGAAGAAGCTGAGCCGCGAAGAGCAGGATAGCATCACCAATGCGCTCGTGCCTGTTCAAGATGTGCGCGATGACGTGCGTACCATGGCAGACAGCATGGTCGCTGATTTTGAGCAAAGCGGCGGATATGTCCATGAGCTCTCCCCCGAACAGCGCGAAGAGTGGAAGAACGCTGTCTTACCTCAGCGCGAAGAACTGGTGAGTTCAATTGGCGGACGAGCACAAGAGATCTGGCCAAAAATTCTTGAAGCGAAGCAAGCTTGCACGCTCTAAGACCTGACACCTGAAAGGAAGAGCCCTGCTGATTTTAAGGGCTCTTATCAATTTTTCATGAAGCGTTTCTTCCATCTGTTGTACCGGTTCGAAGCAACTGTCGCCGCCACGGCCTACGTCATCGTTGTTCTGGTCATGCTGATAGATATTATTGGCCGGGAGTTCTTTGATTTATCGCTGATGCACAGCAGCAAGATCGCTTTGTTTTCTGCTATTATTGCGGGAATGCTAGGCCTTGGCCTTGCAACATCATCAGGCACCCATATTCGGCCCAGAGTCACTGATCACCTGTTACCGCAGGTTTTACAGATACCTCTTCAAAGACTGGGTGATGTCCTGAGCGCGGGGCTCTTCCTGTATGCCGGATACATCTCGTTTGGGCTGGTGCGCTCCTCCTATGAAATCGGCTTTCTGGTGCCCGTGGTGGATTGGCCGCTCTGGTGGTTCCAATCCATTATGCCCTACGCTTTTTGTTCCAACGCTTTGAGGCACGCCAGCTTCGCTCTGTCGCCCGCATTAAAGCCAGTTGAGGAAGATGTAGGATGACTTATCCAATCCTCCTCACACTCGTCGTTTTGGTAATGCTCCTTTTAAGGCAAAACCTGATCGTGATCCTGATGGTCTTAGGCGCGTCAGTGCAGATGCTTTATAGCGATGGCGACCTATTGTTCATGGCGGAGGACTTCTGGGCAGCGCTTGATCGCGAGGTTCTACTCTCTATTCCGGTGTTCCTGCTCTGTGGTTCCATCATGAGCCGCGGCGCGATTGCTGAGCGCCTCGTTATGGTCCTCAAAGCGTTGACGGGGTCGCTCTCCGGTGGGCTTGGTGTTGCAGCAATCCTATCCTCGGCGTTTTTTGCAGCAATCTCAGGGTCATCCATGGTCACGCTGCTGGCCGTTGGAACGGTCCTTTATCCGGCTTTGAAGGAGCAGGGTTATTCAACTCGCTACTCTCTTGGGGCTTTGACCAGCGCTGGAACGTTGGGTGTAGTGATTCCGCCCAGTATTCCCATGATCGTCTATGGTCTGGTCACAGAAACATCTATCACAGACATGTTTTTGGCTGGCCTTATCCCGGGGCTTTTGCTCACACTCCTTCTGGCGCTTTACTCAGCATGGACAAATAGGTCCATGCCCCGGGATGTGTTTAATTTCGCAGCCCTACGCAGCGCCGTGACCAATGGAATATGGTCTTTGCTCATGCCGGTCATTTTGCTGGGTGGCATTTACTCTGGGTACTTCACCGCAACAGAAAGCGCCGCCGTCGCCTTGGCTTATGCACTGGTGGTTGAGCTTTGCATCTACAAAGAACTAACCTTTGCTGGACTTTGGGTAGCAGTCATTCATACAACCCAGTTGCTTGGCGGTTTGCTGCCAATTGTGGCCATCGCTGCGACCTTGAATATGGTGCTGACCACCGAACAGGTCCCAACCCAGCTGGCTGAGTGGATGTCCAGTCATGTGGAACAAAAATGGCTGTTCCTCATTTGTTTAAACCTGCTGCTGTTGCTGGTTGGCGTCTTCATGGAGATCATCTCCGCCGTGCTGATCATGGCACCCATTCTATTACCCATCGCAAATGCCTATGGCATAGATCCGGTGCATCTCGGCATCATCATGATTATCAATCTGGAAATCGGACTGCTGACGCCGCCGGTCGGCATCAACCTCATCGTGGCCTCTCAGGCCTTTAGTGAAAGCTTCTGGACTGTCACCAGATCTGCTCTCCCGTTTGTCCTGATCATGCTCTTTGCGCTGCTTCTGGTCACTTTCCTGCCAGACCTTTCCTTGGTCTTTGTGCGCTAGAGATACAATAAACGAGAGCAGGCGCATATACGGCGCAACCATGATTGGAAGCCTCACAGAATCACGACTTTTCCTATCAGTTACACCATGGACTGCGCTCCAATTTTTGTTGGTGGTTCAGAGAAGTTTCTCCTCGAATTATAAGGTGACCTGACGTAGGTTTCAGGTTCGTTTCATAATTGCGAGTTCCTATGATTGAGTTTGAAAAGAATTTGGAAGCTGCTCTGAAAGCGCATGATCAGAGTGAAGATGCCAGTCACGATCTCTACCACGCCCGCCGCGTAAAATTGGCCGCGCTGGATATCGCGCAGCGCCGCGGGGAGGGGGATGAGCAGGTGTTGGTTGCCGCCGCCTACCTCCACGATCTTGTCAACGTGCCCAAAAATTCCCCTGATCGCTCAAAAGCGTCCAAGTTGTCCGCTGAGGCTGCCGAACCAATCCTCAAGGAACTGGGTGTCTCGGCGCAGAAGATCGAACAAATCAAACACGCCATCGAAGCTCACAGCTTTTCCGCAGAGATCCCGCCACAAACCATTGAGGCCAAGATCCTGCAGGATGCCGACCGGCTCGAATCCCTCGGCGCAATCGGCATTGCCCGCACATTTTACATCGCCAAGATTATGAATTCGCACTTGTTCCACGGCGGAGATCTGTTCGCAAGCGAACGGGAGCTTAACGACAAGTCATTCGGTGTCGATCATTTTGCGCTCAAACTGCTCAAACTGCACAAAACCATGCAGACTAAAGAAGGCCGTGACGTCGCCCGCGAGCGCACCGACTATATGATCGGCTTTTTAAAGCAGCTGGCAGCAGAAACAGGCTTTACCTACCCTGAAGATGATGACCTCTGGATTGAAAAGGAAGCTCCAAAAATTACCGCCTGATCTCTAGCCCTGAAAAGAATCGAAAGGCGGGAATGAGATGTCCGGGTCCTGGATGGTCTGTTCAAACGGGCCATCGGGCTGTTGCATGGTTTTAAGAAGGTTGGTCCCCAACAAAATACCTGCCTGACGGATATCCTCGCCAATATTGTCGATATGTGGATCAATCTGATGGAGTGTTTGCGAGCTTGACTTCACAACCGCATCAAAATCCACGCCCCGCTCTTTCCCCGCCTGACGATAACCATTAGCAATCGCAAGAAATGAGGTCTCGCCTGGACAGATGAACCCGTCAGGTGCTTCCTCCGTTCCTGCGATTTGGCGTGCCCATTCAAAGACCGCCGGCATATCAGAATCAAGACTGATGCCCTCGGGGATATAGCTTTCCAGCCCTTCCTGACGAATTGCACGCTTATAACCGTAGTTCAGATGCTGGTAGAAACTGAAATGGTCTGGCGGGAGAATAATACAGATGCGCCGCCGACCTTTTTGCATCAGTCGCAAGACTGATTCATACGCAAATTTTTCATTGTCATAATCAACAAATGAATGTTGATAACCGAATTCGGTACGCCCATGAGTGGTGAATGGAAAGCTGTGCTCCCTTAAAAAACGCACCCGTTCATCAAAAGGCCGGGTCCGCGAGAAGATAATCCCGTCAGCCAGTTGGTTGCGCACAATGTGTTCCACAGGCTCCATCGGGTCGCCCCCGAGGAATTGCGGTGTAACATTCAGGTGATAGTCTGTACCCATCAACGCGTGCGCCACACCCGCAATCAGCGAGTTTCCAAAACTCAGAATCTCGTTATGAGGATCAAGAATCAGCGAGATAACTTTGGTCTTGCCAGTTCGCAATCGTTGCGCCGCACGGTCCGGAATATAGCCGATTTCCTCAGCAATTTTGCTTACGCGCAGCCGGGTTGCCTGTGCAATTTTCTTATCGTCCTGAAGGGCCCGCGAGACAGTTGTCACCGCAAGTCCGGTCATCTCCGCGATTGTCTTTTGCGTAGGTTTCGTTACGGAATGAGCGGAGGAAATTTGCGGTTTTCGTACAGGCATGTGAAACCAGTTTACCTCCCTAAGATCAACTGAATAACGATTGTAACGATGCAAAAAAAAATGTGATTTCCATTTGATACAAAAAACACCATTCAAGTCAATGGGTTCAAATTTGGGATTGACTTATCTAATATTTGTAACGTTATAAGTTCTATGTTAGTCGTATTTTTGTGTAGAAATCTAAAGTTGTGATCGGGAGGCAACACATGCACAAACTACTAGTCAAAACTACATCCGCTTTGGCACTGCTGGCAGCAACCGCTGGTACATCTGTGGCGGCAGACGTTGAAGTGCTGCACTGGTGGACCGCGGGAGGCGAGGCAGCCGCACTTAACGTTCTGAAGGACGATTTGGGAACTCAGGGCATTGGTTGGGCTGATATGCCTGTAGCCGGCGGTGGCGGCGAAAGCGCGATGACCGTCCTGCGTGCACGCGTAACTGCTGGTAACGCACCAACAGCTGTTCAGATGCTTGGCTTCGACATTCAGGATTGGGCAAAAGAGGGCGCTTTGGCAAACCTCAACGAAGTTGCAGCTGCTGAAGGCTGGGACGATGTTGTACCTGCAGCGCTGCAGCGTTTTGCCAAGTACGATGGAAAGTGGATTTCCGCACCTGTAAACGTGCACTCCACCAACTGGGTATGGGCAAACAAAGCTGTGCTGGACAAAAACGGCATTGCAACCCCAACCACTTGGGAAGAGTTCACCGCAGCGCTTGAAAAGCTGAAAGCAGCTGGTGTAACGCCGCTTGCACACGGTGGTCAGCCTTGGCAGGACGCAACCCTGTTCGACGCAGTCGCCATGAGCACCGGTGGTCCGGACTTCTATAAAGCTGCCTTCATCGATCTGGACGAAGAAGCTCTTGGTTCTGACACCATGAAAGAAGCGTTCGATCGTATGGCTGTTCTGCGTGGAAACGTTGATAGCAACTTCTCCGGTCGTGACTGGAACCTTGCAACTGCAATGGTTATCAACGGTGACGCTGGCTTCCAGATGATGGGTGACTGGGCAAAAGGTGAATTCCTTGGCGCAGGCAAAAAGCCGGGCGAAGACTTCCTTTGCTTCCGCTTCCCTGGCACTCAAAACCAGGTGACCTTCAATGCTGACCAGTTCGCTATGTTCGATCAGGGCGGTGAAGTGTCTAAAGAGCAGGCAGCTCTTGCAAGCGCGATCATGTCACCAAACTTCCAGTCTGCATTTAACGTTGTGAAGGGTTCTGTTCCTGCACGTACCGACGTTTCCGACGAAGCGTTTGATGCATGTGGTCAGAAGGGCATGAAAGATCTGGCTGCTGCTGCATCCTCTGGCAACCTGTTCGGTTCCATGGCACACGGTCACGCTGCGCCAGCTTCTGTTAAGAACGCCATTTATGACGTTGTAACTGCACACTTCAACGGTGAGTACGATTCTGCGACCGCAGTGGAAGAGCTGGTAGACGCAGTCTCCATCGCGAAGTAATTTTAAGTGGGGCCGATCCCTCGGCCCCATTTTCCCAAAAACAACATAAAATCTGGGGGCAGGGGTCATGGTCGATCAGACCAACTCATCCGTTGCCATGGCAGCCGACTACGCGATGCCAACGGCAGTAAAACCGGACCTGCGGACAAGACTTCAAAATTTCATTCCAAAACTGGTGTTAGCACCCTCCTTGGCTTTGATTTTGGTCTTTGTCTATGGATTTATCATTTTCTCCGTATACCTTTCCTTCACAGGAAGCCGCATCCTGCCAAGCTATGACTGGGTAGGGTTGGAGAACTATGAAAAGCTGTTTCGGCTTCGACATTGGTCCATTGCCATAAAAAACCTTGGCATTTTCGCAGGCTTGTATATCGCAATCTGTACAGCCATCGGCCTGAGCCTTGCGATTTTTCTGGACCAGAAGATCCGCGGCGAAGGCTTCTTGCGTCCAATCTTCCTGTACCCGATGGCGCTCAGCTTCATCGTGACCGGTACTGCATGGAAGTGGTTCCTCGATCCGGGCATCGGGCTTGAGCACACAATGCACTTGTGGGGCTGGGAGAGCTTCCAGTTCGACTGGATCAAGAACCGTGACTTCGCGATTTACACGGTTGTTATTGCAGCTGTCTGGCAAACAAGTGGTTTCGTTATGGCCATGTTCCTTGCTGGATTGCGTGGTATCGACAACGAGATCCTGAAGGCAGCACAGATCGATGGTGCATCTAACTGGAACATGTACCGCCGCATCATTATCCCGCAACTGCGTCCGGCATTCCTTTCCGCATTCGTGATCCTGTCTCACCTTGCAATTAAGTCATATGACCTTGTCGTGGCGTTGACGGGCGGTGGACCGGGAAGAGCAACTGAAGTGCCTGCGACCTTCATGTACTCCTACACCTTCACGCGCAACCAGATGGGCATCGGTGCCAGCTCCGCTGTTATCATGCTCATGACCATTGCCGCGATCATGGTGCCTTACCTGTATGCCGAACTGCGGGAGAAGAAATAATGTCCGTAGCCTCGACAGATAATGCTATCAGCACAGGGCGCATCACCCGCGCCTTCATCTACCTGATGCTGATCCTGTTCGCCACGTTCTACCTGTTGCCCTTCGCTATCATGGTCATCAACTCCGTCAAGCCTCTTTCAGAGATCAACGGCGGCAACATGATGGCTCTGCCTCAGGTCTTTACGTTGGAGCCATGGTTTAAAGCCTGGAGCAGCGCACAGATCGGTATTGAGCCAACAGGCTTGAAACCATACTTCTGGAACTCCCTGAAAATGGTATTCCCGGCAGTAGCAATCTCAACCGTGCTCGGCGCACTCAACGGTTACGTGCTGACCAAGTGGCGCTTTAAGGGTGACACCATCCTGTTCGGTCTGATGCTGTTTGCCTGCTTCATTCCATTCCAGATCGTTTTGATCCCTATGGCGCGTGTGCTTGGTTTCCTCAACATCGCCGGATCCACACCGGGTCTGGTGCTGGTGCATGTGGTTTACGGCCTTGGCTTCACCACGCTCTATTTCAGGAACTACTATCAGGTGTTCCCGACAGAGCTGATCCGTGCAGCCCAGATTGATGGGGCAGGGTTCTTCCGCATCTTCTGGCGCATCATGCTGCCAAGTTCCGGCCCGATCATTGTGGTTTCTGTCATCTGGCAGTTCACCAACATCTGGAACGACTTCCTGTTTGGTGCCTCGTTCGCGGACCTTGACAGCCAGCCAATGACAGTTGCGCTGAACAACCTCGTCAGCGCCTCAACAGGCGTCAAAGAATATAACGTTCATTTTGCCGGAGCGATCCTCGCCGCATTGCCGACACTGCTCGTGTACATCGTGGCTGGCCGCTACTTCGTAAGAGGCCTGATGGCCGGATCGGTGAAAGGATAAGACCTATGAGCTTTCTTAAAATCAATAATGCGACCAAGTCTTACGGCTCAACCGAGGTGCTTCACAACATCGATATCGACGTTCAGGAAGGCGAATTCCTGGTTCTCGTCGGGCCGTCCGGTTGCGGAAAATCCACTCTGCTCAACATGATTGCTGGTCTGGAGGACATCACCTCCGGCACCATCTCCATCAAAGGGCAGGCCATGAACGGGGTCCACCCGTCCAAGCGTAACATCGCCATGGTGTTCCAGTCCTACGCTCTGTACCCGAACATGACGGTTGGTCAGAACATCACCTTCGGTCTGGAAATGCACGGCATTGCCAAGCCCGAGCGTGAAAAGGCTATGGCCCAAGTTGCCGAGATGCTGCAGATCAAACCGCTGCTGAACCGCAAACCGGGTCAGCTTTCCGGTGGTCAGCGCCAGCGTGTCGCCATGGGCCGTGCGCTTGTGCGTGATCCGGACGTGTTCTTGTTCGATGAGCCTCTGTCTAACCTTGATGCGAAACTGCGCGTTGATATGCGCACGGAGATCAAGAAGCTGCACCAGAAGCTCGGAACAACCATTGTTTACGTGACCCACGATCAGATCGAAGCAATGACGCTGTCCACGCGCATCGCGGTTATGAACGGTGGTTACGTACAGCAACTGGGAACGCCGAAAGAGATCTATGACAGCCCGGCAAATCTGTTTGTCGCCAGCTTCATGGGTTCTCCAAGCATGAACCTTGTTCCGGCGAAAGTCGTTGCAAACGGAGATGGTATCTTCGCGCAGCTGCCAACAGGTCTGAGTGATAAGGTGAACCTCAAGTTCTCCAACCCGACTGAAGCCCTGAAGGGCTTTGATCAGAAGGAAATCGTTCTGGGCATTCGCCCTGAGGCGATCACCGACCCTGATGGGGCTGATCAGAAGGCCAACCACGTCGAACAGATTATGAACCGCGTTATCGTAACCGAGCCAGCAGGCTCGGATACCTACGTGATGTCATCTCTGGGTGGGAAAGATTGCAACGCACGTATGCGCGCCGATGCGCAGGTTGTTGCGGGGCAGGACGTACCATTCGCGATCAACATGGATAAGGCAATCCCGTTTGATCCATTCTCTGAACTGCGCATCGCGTAAGTTTTTGAGAGAAAGCAAATTTGAAAAGCCGGAGTGGAAACACTCCGGCTTTTTGGTTTTAGAGGCAGAAAAGACGCCGCCGATTGAGAGAGGCAGCTTTGCTGGATGAAAAAGGCGAGGCATTGGAAGGTGCACTCAAAACAATTCAGAGCCTCTGATTGCATTTAGATGCGATTAGCGGTGCAGAAAAATTTTTTCCTCTGATTATAATTAATGTATGCGTTTGTGTGCCTTAGCGAAAAAAGATGCCTGCACAAGGCGCACTTAATGCGCATGAGGAAGACATATTGTCTCTATTTTCGATTGAGTGCTTTTGTTCAAGATAAACCTACAGCTAAGCGTATTAATACTTACTAATAGATCTGGGGGCGCATTTAAGTGGTTCTAGACTTGAGAAATACCTTTGTTAAACAGTATGTTGATTAATTATATTAGATAATTAAAATATACAATTACCTGAATGCTCAAGGCATGCTGAGGGCAGTCGATCCGCTTGTGCCGTAAATTCCCTTTTAATTTCATTGCTTAGGCTGGCGCGGCAGATTGCTGCACCGTTGTTCAGTATTCGTCCAATTCAACTGAAGTCGTAGATCGTATCGCTGCGTTATTATGGCGCGCTTCCTGTGTATTTAAACGTATAGTCTTAAAATTTTAAGAAAAGTATATCAGGTCCCGTCCTTGAGAGATTGGGAAATTCTCCTTGGACGCATGAGTGGCACATGGGGATATAAAAGAAATGTCTAGCATTAATGCGACTGAAGTTGACGTCGCCCCGAAAGAAGCAGTTAAATTCACTAAAGAAGACCTTACGTGGTCTTTGTCCATGTTCGGTACCGCAGTAGGTGCCGGTGTTCTGTTTCTTCCAATCCGTGCAGGTCTTGAAGGTTTCTGGCCGCTGATCCTGATTGCAGCTCTCGTAGGTCCAATGACCTACTTCTCTCACCGCGCACTGGCTCGCTTCGTTCTCTCCTCCAAGAACGCAGGCTCAGACATTACAGACGTGGTTGAAGAGCACTTTGGCAAAGCAGCAGGCCTGCTGATTACGTTCTTCTACTTCTTCGCAATCTACCCAATCGTTCTGATTTACGGTAACGCGATTACCAACACCATCGACAGCTTCATCGTCAACCAGCTGGCGATGCCTGCGGTTCCACGTTGGCTTCTCTCCGGCATTCTCGTTGCAATGATGATGGGCGTGATGATCCTCGGGCGCCGCCTGATGCTCGTCGCAACCGAGCTTCTGGTTTACCCGCTGGTGCTCATCCTCTTCGGCATGTCCGTATACCTGATCCCATCCTGGTCGTTTGAAGCCATGAGCTTCAGCAGCATCCCGGAAACCGGCACTTTGCTCACAGTGGTGTACCTCACCATTCCAATGCTTATCTTCTCCTTCAACCACAGCCCTGCCGTCTCCTCCATGGCACTGGCTCAGCGCGAAGCACACGGCGATAACGCAGTTGCAAAGTCCGACATCATCTTGAAGCGTGCATCTGTCATGCTCCTTGGCTTCGTTATGTTCTTCGTATTCAGCTGCGTTCTTGCGCTGACACCAGAACAGCTGATGGAAGCGAAACAGCAGAACCTGCCAGTCCTGTCTTACCTTGCAAACGTGTTTGACAGCCCACTGATCTCCGTGATGGGTCCACTGGTCGCATTCCTTGCAATTTTCTCCTCCTTCTTCGGTCACTACCTTGGTGCAAAAGAAGGCCTTGCAGGTATTGCTAAGAAAGCTGCTCCAAAAGCTGTTGAAGGCTTGGGCGAAAAGAAATTCAACACTCTCCTTGTTGCATTCTTCTTCTTCTCCGTCTGGGGTGTTGCGATCATCAACCCATCCGTCCTTGGCATGATTGAATCTCTGGGTGCTCCGTTCATCGCAGCAATCCTGTTCCTGATGCCAATGTACGCGATCAAAAAAGTCCCAAGCATGAAGAAGTACGACGGCGTGCTGTCCAACATCTTCATCACCATCATGGGCATCATCGCGATTTCCGCGATCGTAAAGGGCCTCTTCTAAGAAGGCTGACTAAAAGAATTGAACCGGTGTCTGCGGACACCGGTTTTTCTCTCCCACTAAGGTTCTCGTTATGTTCAGTGTTTTCGACATCTTTAAAATCGGTGTAGGTCCATCCAGCTCTCATACAGTCGGACCGATGAAAGCGGCAAAGCAGTTTATTGATAGCCTGCGTGCTATGGATAAGCTGCGTGATGTGACACGTATTGCGGTCGATGTTTATGGCTCTCTGTCTTTGACAGGCAAAGGCCACCAAACAGATATTGCAATCATTATGGGCCTTGGTGGCAACTCTCCTGAAACAGTCGATATCGACAGTATTCCTGAGTTTATCCAGCGCGTAGAGCAAACACAGCGCCTTCCAGTCGGCATGCACTGCCATGTGGTTGACTTCCCGAATGATGCAATCACATTCCACCGTCCGGCGCTGGAACTGCATGAAAATGGCATGCGAATTCATGCCTTTGCAGGTGAAGAGAAGATCTTCTCTAAGACTTACTACTCCATCGGCGGTGGTTTCATCGTGGATGAAGAGAATTTCGGTAAGGCATCAGAAAACGAAGTGACTGTTCCTTACCCATACCAGTACGCTGCTGAACTTCTGAACCATTGCCGCCAAAATGGTATGAGCATTTCTGCTCTGGTTCTGGAAAATGAAAAAGCCTACCGCAGCGAAACAGAGCTGCGCGACAATTTTGGCCGCGTCTGGAATGTGATGCGTGACGGCATTGAGCGCGGAAGCAACACAGAAGGCCTTCTGGCAGGCCCGCTCAAAGTACCACGCCGCGCAGCAGCCCTGCGCCGCCAGCTCACCGCAACCGAACGCAGTAGCAACGATCCCATGGCAACGGTTGATTGGGTCAACATGTTCGCGCTCGCCGTATCAGAAGAAAACGCAGCCGGTGGCCGTGTTGTGACAGCCCCAACCAATGGCGCAGCGGGCATTATTCCGGCAGTTCTTGCGTACTATGACAAGTTTGTTGAGCGCCTTGAGCCAGAGCACTACACCAAGTTCTTCCTTGCTTCAGGCGCTATTGGCGCGCTTTACAAGACCAACGCCTCCATCTCCGGCGCTGAAGTCGGCTGTCAGGGTGAAGTGGGCGTGGCCTGTTCCATGGCCGCGGCAGGTCTTGCGGAGCTGCTCGGAGCAAGCCCCGCTCAGGTCTGCATCGCTGCTGAAATCGGCATGGAGCACAATCTGGGGCTCACATGTGATCCTGTTCTGGGTCAGGTTCAGGTGCCTTGCATCGAGCGCAATGCCATTGCATCCGTCAAGGCGATCAACGCCACCCGCATGGCCATGCGCCGGAACTCCGATCCGTGTGTCTCTCTCGATAAGGTCATCGCGACTATGTATGAGACTGGCAAGGACATGCTGTCAAAGTACCGCGAAACCTCACAGGGCGGGCTTGCACTGAAAGTGACACCCGTCGCTGCAGAATAAGAACAGACAGCATTTTCAAGACTTGAAAGCTGGTCTTCGGGCCAGCTTTTGCTGTTTGTCTTTCTGAAATGCTTAAAACTGCAAGGGCTGGTGGAACTGGCCACTAACGCATGTTTGGTACTCCAAAAGAGCAAAAAACTGGAGAACCCCATGAAGTCCTTGTTACTGGGTGCAACGATCCTCGGGTTGGTCTTACCGGTAGCCTATGCTCAAGACAAACCGGTCACGATCGTCAGCTATAACGTGCAAAACCTCTTCGACACCGTCGATGACGCAAATAACCCACGCGACGATACCTATCTGCCGAGAGCAGAGAAAGAAGCTCGTGGCAAGGAACATGAAGACGCCTGCGCAAGCTATAACGACAAGGGGTCCCATTACTACAAGCAATGCATTGAGCTGAACTGGGACGATGAAACCTACGCTCAAAAGCTGATGACACTGGGTGCGGTCATTCGTTCATTCCCAGAAACGCCGGATATTCTTGTCTTACCCGAAACAGAAAACAAACAGGTTCTGGATGATCTGGTCAACAAAGCTTTGGGCGGCCTCGATTACAACACCGTCGTGCAGCTTGATACCTCCAACAATGACGTGAACCGGGGCATCGACGTTGGCATTATTTCGCGCCTTCCTTTGAAGGATGAACCGGAGGCCATCACGATCTTCGGGGAAGGGGATCCCAACCCACATGGATGCAAAGCAACCCGTGATATCGTGAAAGCCAGCTTCGAGCTGCCGGACGGCGAGACCATGTATGTGTTTGGCGTACACTTTCCCTCAGGTGGCGCTTATGAATGCCGTAAGGATGCGATGGAAGTGTTGAACAGGGAACGGGCGAAGCTTCCTGAGGATGCAAATGTGGTCGCTGCAGGTGACTTCAATTTCAATTGTACGGATATCCAGACTGGCGAGTTTCAGGCTCTGGCAAGGGAAGGGAACTGGAGCTATCCACCGGAGATCGTTGGCTGTGCTGCTCCCGGCAGTGCCTTTTACTATCGTGACCAGAGTTGGTCATTTCTCGATCTGATTATCGTCTCCAATTCCTTACGTCCCGATCAGGAGAGCGACAGCACATGGTTTGCAGACCTTGGAAGCTTCCATACTGTCGTAACCCACCCTAGCCAATATGCAGGGGACGCCAGAAACCGGGTGCGTCCAAGACGTTTCAACCCCGATAACAATCAGGGTGCGAGCGACCATTGGCCCGTCCTCATGCGCTTTCTAAGACGCTTCTAAGCACGTTATTAAAGTAATCAATTCAAAAACCGGCCCGATCATTCTGGCCGGTTTTTCTGTGTGGAGTGGCAGGAGCTGTGACCGGATACATGTCCCCAGCATCCGGCAGGGTGAAATGTAAAAAATAACTTTGAGAAGCCCGCCCCATAAAACAAAACCCGCACGTCTGATACAGCCAACGCACATCTGCAAGAACACCAGAGAACTTCTGACATTTTTGTGCGTTCGCACGTAAGGGAAGGGCGTCGACGTATTCTTCTTCCCCCTAAAACGAGCTCGAGGAAATCCATGAAGCTAATAAAGCAACCGTTTGCGCAAACGGTTGCGCCACTCCAATTGCGCTGCTAGTCTAACTTAAATTGAGATAACTTAAAGGAGCTGCTGCAATGAAGAAGGGCGTACTCTTAAACGCTCCGGTCTCAAGCATTGTGCTCAAGTCCGTTGATCTGACGCTTCTCGTGTCGATACCTATACGCCAGTTGCGCTGAAGCTTGTTACCAAGTAAGTGCACGTAACCTGAATGCAATCGGGTTTGGCGTATGCGCCAGACCCACCCCTTTAAATCGGAGCGCAAATGGTCAGTATCAAGGATGTTGCACAGGCTGCGGGGGTCTCCGCATCTACAGTGTCTCACGTGATCAACGAGACGCGCCACGTTGCACCCCTGACCAGACAAAAAGTGGAGGAAGCCATCCAGACCCTTGGCTTCCAGCCAAGCATGATGGCCCGCGCGCTCAAGGTCAAACGCACCAACATCATCGGCATGTTGGTCTCAAGCAGCTCCAACCCTTTCTTTGCAGATGTCGTTCGCGGCGTGGAAGAGGGCTGTTACCAAAACAATTTCAGTCTCATCCTGTGTAATTCAGGGCATCAGTCCGACAGGCAGCTGGCAAATCTCAACACTTTGCTTCAGCGCCGCATTGATGCCCTTATGGTAATGACCACCAAGACAGATCCGGCGCTCTATCAGCAGCTCAGCAAGCTCGGTAACCTGCCAAAAGCCATTCTGGATTCTGCCCCGCACCCAAACGCCTGCACCTTGCAGGATGATTCTGTCCTCGGTGGCAGGCTAGCAACCGAGCATCTACTCCAGCGCGGCCTCACCAAGATCGGTTGCCTCATGGGACCGGAAAATCATCCACGCTCCATCGAACGTTACAAAGGCTTCAAAACCGCAATGGAAGCTGCAGGTCTGCCCATTGAAGAGAAGTGGCAGGCAGCTGGCCTTCTCACCGCCTCGGGTGGCTATGAAGGGATGAAGCAGATCTTGCAAGCGGACAGCCTGCCCGAAGCCATTTTTGCGTTCAACGACTTGATGGCAATGGGTGCTTATCGCGCCATTCAGGAACGCGGCCTGCGCATCCCCGAAGATATTTCGGTCATTGGTTATGATGATGTTGAGTATGCCTCGTACATGGCACCAACACTCACAACCATCAAACAGCCCAGCTTTGAGCTTGGCTTGAGTGCAGCAGAAGCGCTTATCAATTATCTGGAAGAGAAGATAGAAATGCCGCCAGTCATCAAGCTGGTGCCAGAACTCATCATCCGCAGCTCAGTTATCAATCAGGAATAATTCATGTCCATCGTCATTGTCGGCTCCATCAATGTTGATATCACAACCCGGTCTGACCGGTTGCCACAGCCGGGTGAAACGCTGCATGGGCACAGCTACGCCATCAATCTGGGCGGAAAAGGCTGCAATCAGGCCGTCGCAGTCTCAAAGCTGGGTGGCGACGCGCAACTGGTTGGTCGCATCGGCAAGGACGGGTTCGGCGATATCGCAGCTCAGCATCTGGCAGAAATGGGCGTCTCCACAAAGCACGTGCACACGGACGCAGATCATGGCACCGGCATTGCAGTCATCGGTGTGGATGCAAACTCAGAAAACAGCATCACTGTCATCGGTGGCGCAAACCTTGCTGTTGACGAGCGTGATTTGGAACGCTCTGCAGACGTGCTGGCAAATGCTCAGGTTTTGCTTTTGCAGCTGGAGATTCCGGTCGAGACCTGCCTGAGCGCTGCCAAAAAAGTACGGGCGAGCGGCGGCAAAGTGATCTTCGATCCGGCTCCGGCACCCGTCGAAGGTCTGCCAGAACGCTTCCTGCAAAACGTAGATGTGGTCACGCCCAACGAGACCGAAACTGAAATTCTCACCGGCTTACGGCCAACCAATGCACAAGAGGCGGCCCATGCCGCCAACTTGCTGCTTGAAAAGGGCGTTGCCGCAGCAGTTGTAAAACTGGGTGCACGGGGTGTCTACTTTAAGGATGGGGAGAGTGAAGGGTTCGTGGAGCCGTTCAAGGTGAACGCGATAGACACGGTCGCTGCAGGAGATTGTTTCAACGGCGGTCTGGCCTACGCACTGGCCGGTGGCAAGTCGCTGGCAGAAGCGGTTCGCTTTGCAGCGGCGTGTGGAGCGCTGTCCACCACCAAACATGGAGCTGCCACATCCGCGCCAAGTCTTGCAGAAGTTGAAGCTTTGATGGGCAAATAAGGCTTTCAGAGAAAATGAAGTTGGGGTTGGCAGCCTTTATGCAACCCCAACTGAAGAACGCAGTTACCCGCGACCGCGATAGGTCGGCACGCCCTGTTCAGGAATCCAGACGCCCTTTGGCTCTTCACCGGTCTGGTAGAACACATCAATCGGAATACCACCGCGCGGATACCAATAACCGCCAATGCGCAGCCAGATCGGGTTCAGTGTTTCCACCAGACGCTTGCCGATAGAAACGGTGCAGTCTTCGTGGAAGGCCCCGTGGTTGCGAAACGATGTCAGAAATAGCTTCAAAGACTTGCTTTCAACAAGCCACTGATCCGGCACGTAATCAAGCACCAGATGAGCAAAATCCGGCTGGTTGGTGATCGGGCACAGGGATGTAAACTCAGGTGCTGTAAAGCGGATTGCGTAAGGCGTGCCCTGCTGCGGGTTTGGAACCCGTTCCAGAACAGCTTCTTCCGGGCTTTGCGGCTGCACCGTATCGCCGCCCAGCATGGTCAGGTTTTTATATATATCTTCGTTGCTCATTCTTCTCTCCAATTCTTCGTTCTTAGCATTCGTACAGCCCGAAAACCGGAAGCAAATCTTCGTAAATAGAGTTAGACGCCGCGCTTGTTGCCCCACAACAGCACATGCAGCTGAGGCAGGATGCGGGGTCTGAACCAATGATCAGAAACAGTCTTTTCCACCAACCAATGCATGCGGTCCATGATACCGTCCATGTCGATCTGCGCATCAGCATCATCTGGTGGAGGAGGGGTATGGTTTCCCGGTTGCAGATAAAGCGGAAGGTCAGGATAGCGCCCGCTCACCTCTTTGGCCCAGTCGTAGTCCACATCATCAAACACGACAATTTTCATGACACTGGTGACTGGGGTCGAAGCGGCCTTCAGACAGGCATCGAACTTGTCCCAGTCTACGGTCTCGCCAGAAGACGGTGGCTTAGGGCTCAATACCAGCGTGTCCAGCTGCGCAAACCAGTCCCGTGCAATCGAGCCCTGGGTCTCAATGGCAAATCGGTAGCCCTTGGCTTTCCCAAGCGCAATCACTTGGGAAAAGTCCTGAATGGCAGGGTTGCCGCCGGAAAGGGAGACGGTGATCGGCTGACCGGAGGAAAGCTCCTCGATCTTGTGCCACACATCCGCACTGTCCATCTGCGCCCAGGTATGGCGGTAAGCACTGTCCACCGCATACAGCGTGTCACACCAGCTGCAACGATAATCGCATCCGCCTGTGCGTACAAAAACGGTTGGTTCGCCCATCAAGGCACCTTCGCCCTGAATGGTCGGCCCGAAGATCTCGCTGATACTGAGTTTGCTCAAGGTCGGTATTCCGCCCATGTTCTGGCTGTTTCACTTACCCTAACGGCAGAAGTTTCCGCCCAGTGTCCCTTACAAAACTCATAGATAGTCTTGGCTAGAAACTCTGAAGTCACCTGATCATGTCCGAACACTGTGTTCAGATGACGGTGATCCAGTTCATCATCAATATACCGTTTGAGCGGCGTCAACTCGGTGTAGTCGACCACGAAGCCGTATTTGTTGAGCTCCTCACTGGTAAGCTCCACCACCACAGCGTAGTTGTGCCCGTGCAGGCGTGCACATTGATGCCCTTCCGGCATCTGGCAGAGTTGGTGCGAAGCCGAGAAGCTAAATTCTTTTGTGATTTTGTACATTACTCTACTGCTTGTTCCACCACGGACTTCCAGAAATCAGGATCCGCGTATTCTGTGGGGTCTTCAACGCCTGCCAGATCAAAGGCTTCCCGCCGTTCAACACAGGTGCCACACCGCCCGCAGTGTTTCTCGCCGCCTTTGTAGCAGGACCACGTCTCCTCAAAAGGCACGTTGAGCCTTGCACCTTCGGTAACGATGGCACCCTTGGAGATTTCCACGAAGGGAGTGTAAAGGCTCACATTTGCGTAGCCGTCCAAGGCCTGCTTCTGCATGGCTTCAAAGCTTTTGGTAAAGCCCGGTCGGCAGTCCGGATAGATGAAGTGATCACCGCCGTGAACCGCCGCAGCCACAGCATCGGCCTGCTGAGCAGCCGCAATGCCAAAGCCGATGGACAGCATGATTGCATTTCGGTTGGGAACCACAGTGACCTTCATGTTCTCTTCGGCATAATGCCCGTCGGGAACATCAACGTCATCTGTAAGAGCGGAGCCGCTCAAATGCGCTCCTATCTGGCTCATGTCCAGAACATGATGTGGCACACCAAGCTTTTTTGCTGCAAGCGCCGCATAGTCCAGCTCTTTTTTGTGCCGTTGGCCATAGTCAAAAGAGACGAGGCCAAGCAATTCGTGTTCACGCGCAACCTTGTAGGCAAGCGTGACCGAATCCAATCCGCCAGAGCAGATTACGATAGTCTTCATAAGGTTCAGTCCTTGTTTTCGCTGTTGCCGGGTAGGCTGCGACCGGCACTCATTGCTGAGCAATTCGGTAACTAGCAGACTGAAACCACGAGGAAAAGGGGTAATTCGCCACCTGTTTACATCTTCTTAATAACTTGCGCAGGATGAGGCAAACCAGACGCCTTTCCATGTCAGTGCAGGGAAGCAGCAGGCGCAACACAAGATCGCTATTGCACTCGATCAGCATCAGGACCCATGGGCAGCGCTGTCGAGCTCGCTGGATTTCCTTGGCAAAACCACGTTTAATCTGATGGAGTCCGCCATTTTCTTTGAGAAGGAGTGTTTCTCGTGAAAGCAATGGTTCTGCGTGAAGTTGGAAAACCGCTTGTCCTTCAGCACCGCGATTCTCCTCCATCGCCAAAGCATGGAGAAATCCTCGTAAAGATTGAAGCCTGTGCCGTCTGCCGGACAGATTTGCATGTGGTTGATGGCGACCTCAAGAACCCCAAGCTCCCGCTAATCCCCGGCCACGAAATCGTCGGCAGAGTGCAAGCCTGCGGGGCAGGGGTCACCGACCTCAAACCCGGTACACGAGTGGGTATCCCATGGCTTGGCCATACTTGCGGATGCTGCTCTTTTTGCCAAAACCATCAGGAAAATCTCTGCGATCACCCAGTATTCACCGGCTACACCCGCGACGGAGGCTTTGCCACCCACACCATCGCAGACCGTCACTATGCGTTCGAGCTGGATCAAAACGCCGATCCTGTCTCGCTGGCACCGCTTTTATGCGCTGGATTGATCGGCTGGCGTTCTTTGAAGAAAGCTGGTGAGGGCAAAAAGATAGGCATCTACGGCTTTGGAGCCGCCGCCCACATTATCGCACAGATCTGCATCTGGCAGGGCAGGAAGGTCTACGCATTTACCAGAACCGGCGACACACAGGCACAAGAGTTTGCACGCGATCTGGGTGCCACATGGGCTGGCAGCTCGCAAGAACAACCACCGGAAAAGCTGGATGCGGCCATCATTTTTGCTCCGGTCGGAGCGCTGGTCCCGGCGGCGCTCAAAGCTCTGCGCAAGGGCGGGCGCGTTGTCTGCGGAGGCATCCACATGAGCGACATCCCGCAAATGCCGTACTCACTGTTGTGGGAGGAACGTCAGGTGGTCTCCGTGGCTAACCTAACCCGCGAGGACGGGCTGGAGTTCTTCCCCATCGCCAGAAAAGCAGGCGTGAAAACCCACTGCGTTCCATATAAACTGGAGGACGCCAACACAGCGCTTGATGACCTTCGCGAAGGACGCCTTTCTGGTGCCGCAGTCCTCATTCCCTGATCTTGTGCCCACCTGTATATCCGCTAGGCTTGGAAGGTGACCAGCCTTGAAGGCTGTCCTCTGCTGGTTTGAAGATCTCGACCAGAAGTGGGTAGCACGGAGTCTCATCGTCAGAATGGCTGCTGCCACAATCGCCGCCCGGACAAGTGGACAGGGCACCCAGAAGATCAATCTCTGCAAAAAACTCGATGAAGTCCCCCGGACGAACCGGGCTGGCCTTCATGAAATACTGGTGCGTATCGCGGGTGAAACCGGTGCACATGAACACATTCATCACATCATGAACATGCGGTTCCGCGCCGTCCAGTGAAAGACCGCGCGCATCTGCCAGCGCACGGGTCAGGTTGGAATGGCAGCAGTGATTATAATCCACGTGCTTGAGCATATGGTTGGTGTAAGGATCGCAGCGCGTGCCGATCACATCATGAACCCCAGCCCCGTCCTCGTCCCAGCCGTACCAGTCCAGAGTGTCCTGCGTTATTGTCGCCATCGGACGCAGATACGGCATGGTGCTCCACAAACGGTCACCTGTTGAGAGATGGGAGGCATGCAGCTGACGTGTCTTTCCGCTGAAGAAACGCTCATTCAGATCATTGGCATTCCAAAGGTTCAAATCCCCCACCTGCGGTCCTTCAACGCTCACAATGCGGAAGAAGTGTCCAGCAGGAACCTGAAAGTGCCTCCCATCGCGCGGTGGGACCATAACCTCGTCAACCTTCTCCATGCTTTCCTTGGCCTGCTGATACAGATCTGCGTCATAGGCTGGTAGGTGGTCAACCTCGTAACAAACGATAAGAGACTTGGACCGGCGATCATCAGAAGCAGCAGGAATACTGGTTGAAATCGAGCGAGAGGAAAGTTTTGTCATAAGCCAATGATCCTAAAAACACGGATGAACTATTGCCCCGATTGAACTCTCCAATGCGCCATTAATATATTGATTTAATTTCACCTATCCCTTCAGTCCCCGTAAGCTGCACGAATAAGACTGACTGATGCAAGTAGGTGCAGTACCGCGAAGACTGCGCGAGAGTGTCTCCGCATCAATCCCGCGAAAACGAGTAGAACTGCTATCGCATGGTCATAATTGATCAGAGATAGTTGGGACTATCATCACGACAGGATGCGGCTATAAAAATGGCGTCTGCATACAATGATGCCCCATTCGTAGTTTACCTAATGCCTCTTCTGAAATTCCCTTACGTTAAGTTTGGGCCCAGCCACTCTCGATGGATCAAAAGAGGGATCTCTTTGATGGCAATTACAATAAAATTGAACGGTGACACGCACACCGTCGACGCTGAACCGGGAACCCCGCTTCTTTGGGTTATCCGGGATAAAATGAAACTCACTGGCACCAAGTTCGGCTGCGGAATCGCCGCGTGCGGAGCGTGTACAGTACACATGGACGGCGACCCGGTACGGTCCTGCCAGACCAACATTGAAGATGTGGGGGACGCTGAAGTCACCACCATTGAAGGCTTGAACTCAGCACAGGCGCACGCGGTGCAGCAGGCATGGACCGAAATTGATGTGGTGCAGTGTGGGTATTGTCAGTCAGGCCAAATCATGTCTGCCGTTGGCCTTTTGACCAGCAACGCCACCCCCACGCCGGACGAAATCGACGATTACATGAACGGCAATGCCTGTCGCTGTGCAACCTATGAGCGGATACGCGCGGCAATTAAGCGTGCCTCAGAAATTATGGAAGCCTAAGATGAATATTACCACTTCTCGTCGCAGCTTCCTTCAGGGTGCTGCTGCTTCGTCTGCTGCCGTTCTCGTCATTGGCATGGCGCCATCCGGTCTCCTGGCTGCAACAAATGGTGCTGACGCCACCATGCTCAATCCGTTTGTGAAGATTTCAAATGATGGAACCGTCACCGCCGTTATCAAACACTTTGAAAGCGGGCAGGGTCCGGCAACCGGCCTGACCACCCTGATCGCCGAAGAGCTTGGTATCAGCATGGATGCCATCAATTATGAGTTCGCGCCAGTCAACCCGCAGCTTTACGCCAACTCCGCGTTTGGCGGTATGACACAGGGAACAGGCGGCTCCAGCTCCATGTTCGACAGTTACTCCCAATACCGTCAGGCTGGGGCGGCCGCCCGTGAAGTTCTGCTTCAGGCAGCCTCTCAGGAATGGGGAGTGCCGGTTGACCAGCTCACAATGGAAGACGGCACCATCACAGGCGCTGGGAATTCCGCCTCACTAGGTGAGTTTGTCGAGGCGGCCAGCCGCCTGCAAGCCCCTCAGGACCCGCAGCTGAAAGACCCCTCCCAGTTCAAGCTGATCGGCAACGCCAGCGTGCACCGCAAGGACACGCCGCCAAAAGTCAACGGCACCGCCCAATATGCCATGGACATCCAGTTCGACAATCAGATGGTTGTCGCCATCAAGCGTACGCCCCGCCTTGGCGGAACTGTCGCTTCCTTTGATGACAGTGGTGCAAAAGACATCACCGGATTTATCCGGGCTGATGTGCTTCCCAACAAAGCGGGTGTGGTAGTTTTTGCAGATGATACATGGGCAGCCTTTCAGGCCCGCGATGCGCTGGATGTGACCTGGGATAACTCGGCAGCGGAAAGCCGAAGCTCTGATCAGGTCTATGACGAACTCATGGCTGCGGTGAATGAAGCCCCCAAATATAACGTGTCCAACACGGATCAAAGTGAGGTTGCCACTGCCATTGATCAGGCAAGTCAAGTGGTGGAAGAAACCTTCTACTTCCCGCTTCTGGCCCATGCGCCCATGGAGCCGCTCACCTGTACTTTGGAAGCAACTGATGACGGCGGGGTCGTGCTCTATGATGGCTGTCAGACACCAACCGGCCCACAGGGAGCTATCGCGCAGATTTTGGACCTGCCGTCAGAAAAGGTCCAGATCCAGACCATGTTCGCAGGTGGCTCTTTTGGTCGCCGCTCAACGTCAAATTCCGACTATCAGTCAGAAGCAGCATATGCCTTCGGGATGACAGACCGGTCGCGCCCTGTAAAACTGGTGTGGTCTCGTGAAGATGACGTCACCGGCGGCTTCTATCGTCCCGCATTTGCCCACAAAGTTCGCGTCGGTCTGGATGCTGAGGGTAACATTATCGGCTGGGACCACCGCATCGCAGGCCAGTCCATCGCCAAGGGCGTTGAGGTCAATGATTCAGCGGTAGAAAATGGCATCGACCACTCCTCCGTAGAGGGCGTTTTTCCGACCCCATACACCATCCCGGTCATGTTCGCCGGCCTGACCGACATCAAACCGGCCACAACCGTTTCGTGGTGGCGCTCCGTTGGCAATACCCATACAGGCTATGTCATGGAAAGCATGATGGACGCTGTTGCAAAAGCAGTTGGCCGCGATCCGGTCGCATTCCGTCTGGCACACCTTACTGAAGACACGCCGGAGCAACAGCGCATGGCAAGTGTGCTGCAAATGGCGGCGGAAAAAGGCAACTGGGGGAAAGCCCCGGACGGGCACGCACAGGGCATCGCTGTCCATATGTCCTTCCGCAGCTTTGTTGCTGAGGTTGTCGAGATTTCCGGCAATGCAGATGATGGTGTGCAGATCGAGAAAGTCACCTGCGCCGTCGACTGCGGAACCCCCGTCAATCCGGATGTGGTCAAGGCACAGATGGAAAGCGGCATTGGCTACGGCATCGGTCATGCCATGCGTGATGAAATCACACTGGAGGGCGGCGTCGTGCAGCAGAGCAACTTTTCCGACTACGAACCGCTCCGCATCGCGGATATCGGTGAGATCGAAGTCCACGTTGTCCCCTCTACCGAAATCCCGACCGGCGTCGGCGAACCGGGAACACCACCTTCTGCTCCCGCACTTGCAAATGCGATCGCTGTAAATGGCCCACGGGTAACCAGACTGCCAATGGATAAGTCTGGCGTGACCTTCGCTTAAGTCCCCACCAATAAGCAAAAGGCAGGTTGATGAAGTGTCAGCCTGCCTTTTGTCATTCCAACAAAACCCGCAAGATTTTGCGTAACCAACGCACCTCAAATTTGTAAGCTGTTAGTTGTCGCCAATTGAACAGCCCGACCTGATAAATAATCCCCAATAAAATATGAATGTATTCCTCCAGTTAGCGCTCCAGCAAGGAAGGGGCAGAAAAAGCCCTTTAGTCTGACGCCAAATACAAAAATCGGCTGGAAGGGTGCAATGGACGAGGTTTACCAGAATCAAGAAGAAGCGACGGAGCGGGTCTACCGTCAGCCTGTCTCCCCTTGGGCATTAGAGAATTTACCCGGCGATCCCATGATGTGGATCCTGATTGTCAGCGAGATCCTCGTCTTCGGCGGCGCGCTTTGGGCCTTTGCCGGCAATGAGCTGCTGAACGTAGAAATCTACCGCGAAGCTCGCACGCACCTGAATGTACCGCTTGCTACCCTAAATACGATCGTTTTGCTCACATCCGGCTTGTTTGCAGCCTTCGCAGTTCGCTTTGGCAAGTTCAAAGAAATCGGCAAGGCACGGCTCTCTTTGCTGGGGGCAGGCATATTGGGCGTGGCGTTTATGGCGCTCAAAATCTACGAATACAAAGAGAAACTTGCTCTGGGTCTCAATGTGGAGACCAACACGTTCTATACGCTCTATTATCTCGTCACAGGCTTCCATCTCGCCCATGTGATCTTCGGGCTGATCATACTGGGCATCCTTGCTCTGTGGCCCACAGAGGACAATCTGGAATCGGGCACCGCCTTTTGGCACATGGTTGATCTCATCTGGGTGATTATCTTCCCCATCTTCTATCTCATGGGGCAGGGGCTGTAATCATGGAAAACAATAGACCTGAATCGCGCCGCATTCCCATGAACGACCTGCTTAAAGCATGGGTGTTTCTGGTTGTGCTGACAGTGCTGGGCTACGTCCTCAGCTTGATGCATAGTCCTATGCTGGTCTATGTGGGACCTCTGATTATCGCAGCGCTGATCCTCTTTAAGGCCCGCATCATTCTAACAAGCTATCTGGGCCTGACCCGTTGTCCCGCATGGCTCTCCATGCTCACCAGTATGATCCTTGCCATAACCGTAATCTGCGCAGGCCTGCTTACATACGTTGCCGCTGGGTTCCTCTAGGAAACGCGCAAAAAGGATAGGCCACCTTCCCACAACTCGGGGAGGTGGCATCCTTATCGACATAGTAACTGTCCGGCGGCAACGCACTGGCTTCACCACGTAGACACTGCAGATCAGCAGAACTACGGGTTTCCATGAAATCACCTGCTCTGCTTCCGGACGGGTGATTTCTGGATGTATGGGTTAGTTACGCGGTGATAAATGAAGGCCAGCAATTGTGCCGCAGACGGAGCCATCTGTCTGTTCCACGGTCGGGTTCGTCAAACGCTTACGGACGAAGTTCAGCTGGCGCCAATGCAAAATAACCAGATCATGCTGATGAGCAACACGGGTTACGATACTTTAGTGTATTCGACAGCACTCGGATAAGCCGACCGACACTAATCGTTTGATGTTTAGTTTAAATCCACTGGATCTGCTAGAATTGAATTTACTCACAAGGGCCATTAATAATTCATTTCTTTTATGATGTGTTACGTAGCTAATAACCTCCCAAAAATAACAACAATGGTCGTTAAATTATGTTCAAATGCATTATTTATAAAATTATAACAGTTTCTTCCTTAGCTCTTTTAGCAGGGTGTATTTCCATCGGAGATAATACGGGGGGGGGATGGACCGATGCAGATCAAGCCTACTACGAATCTTCACTAAATAATGATGACCCCGGTTTGGTTATATTATCGACACCATCAGGTACATGTGTTGGCGGAAGTGGCGCGCTATCTTGCTCTGATGGTTCAACCGGAAGTTATTCAGCTTCTTATGGCTCTATTACTGGAAGCACAACTGGTGGAGATTCGGTAAGTGGTACCTATTGATCTCAATCTCATCAGGCCCAGTTCCCAAGAAGCTGAAAAAGTGGTAAAATCGTAAATTGGTTGCAATATGCCCACGAGCGGTTGAGTTAAGGCCAAACGCACATAGCATACTGAAACAGAGAGAAACACGAAAGTCGATCCTATTTTAAACCGTGACGCTTTGGCACCTTGTCGCTTTCGTTCAACGCTCACTTGTCAGCTGCTGCTTCCTCGTTAACTGAAAAGTGGTGAGGCCGGACGATTAGAACAGCACAAGGTGCCTAAATGAATGTCCGGTTCACGCTTTCTCTTCGTGCTCAGGATCCGCACGCATAACCATACCAAAAAGATCACGAGGATCATCCGGGTCCGCCAGCATATCAAGATCCTGATAAAGACCTGTCCCTTTCAGGTGATCACGAACATAACGAAGAGCGGAAAAGTCTTCGGTTGCAAAGCCCACACCGTCAAACAGCGTGATCTGACGATCACTGGTGCGGCCCTCTGCCTTTCCGGTGATCACTTTCCAGATCTCTGTGACCGGGAAGTCCTCCGGCATCTGCTGGATTTCACCTTCAATGCGGGTTTGTGGCGGATATTCAACAAACACATCCGAGCGGCTGAGGATTCCGCTGGCCAGCTCTGTTTTACCAGGGCAATCGCCACCGATGGCGTTAATATGGACACCGGTGCCAACCATATTGTCGGAAAGAACGGTCGCATTCTGCTTGTCTGCAGTGCAGGTAGTGATGATCTGCGCGCCCAGCGCGGCTTCCTCCGCACTCTTGCAAGGCTGTAGCGTTAAACCACGCCCCTCCAGATTGCGCATGATCTTTGCAGTTGCCTTCGGGTCGGTGTCGTAAAGCCGAAGCGTCTTGATGCCGCAAATCTCTTTCATCGCCAGAGCCTGAAACTCCGACTGCGCCCCGTTGCCAATCATCGCCATGGTATGACTACCTTTAGGAGCAAGATACTTTGCCACCACCGCAGAAGTCGCCGCAGTGCGCAGAGCGGTTAGCACCGTCATCTCGGTCAAAAGCACCGGATAGCCCGTGTAAACTTCCGCCAGAAGACCAAAAGCAGTCACAGTCTGCAGACCTTCCTTGGTGTTCTTCGGGTGGCCATTCACGTACTTGAAGCCATAAGTCACACCGTCGGACGTTGGCATCAGCTCAATGACACCCTCTTTGGAGTGGGACGCCACACGCGGCGTCTTATCAAACAGCTCCCACCGACGGAAATCTTCTTCAACATACGCAGCAATGCCAGAGAGCATGGTCTCGACACCAATGTGATGAACAAGGCTCATCATATTGTCGACGCTGACAAAGGGAACATACGCGCGTTCTGACGGAATGGGGGGTGCCATGAGCTTTCCTCAATTGATTACTGCATGCTTAGTATCAACTGTACAAATTGTGATATACATATCAATCCTGATGAGTTTCAGTGATTGTTTTTGACAGTTTGCTAAGTCGTTTTTATAAAATTGCTAAACCTTTGGTTTGTGGGGGGCCATGAAACAAATCCAGACTGCGAAGCACATTTACGACGATCTCGACAAGCAACTCATAAGTCTGCTGCGCGAGGATGGCCGCGCGCCAGTATCAAAACTCTCCCAGATTTTGGGCGTATCCCGCGTAACGGTTCAGGCACGTATGGACCGCCTCCTGGAATCGGGCGCGCTGCTAGGCTTTACTGCCCGAGTGCGCGAAGATTATGACAGTGGAGAGATCAGAGCGGTCATGATGATTGAGGTCATGGGAAGGAATACCTCACAAGTCATTCGCAGGCTACGTGGCCTGCCCGAATTACAAGTCCTGCACACCACCAGCGGCAAGTGGGACCTGATCACAGATATCCGTGTCGAGAACCTGTCCGAGTTCGACCGCGTCCTGCGCGAAGTCCGCTTGATCGAAGGCGTCATGAACAGCGAAACCAGCATTTTGCTGTCGAGCGTGTGATCCACCGTTCATGCCTGCGAGGTGCACCGGACGAGGATGAAGCCGCAGAAACCAAAAAATCCTGCGGCTCACAATAGGACTGACCGGTTAGCCCTGACCGAGAGACTTCTTAAACCCGTTCACACGAACAGCAAATTCCCTCGGATTTGCAGAATGCTTAACCAGCTTGGCAAGAAGCGCAGTGCAGGCCTCACAGCGAGCACGCAATGCCTTGTCGTCGTCGCTCAGCTCATAGCCATCAAGCTTTTCGTTCTTTTCCAGAGTGGAAACCGCATGCTGAGTGCGGGCAATTGCTTGCGACAGAACTTTATCCAAGACCACTTGCGCGCGGCCTTCAAACTCATCTCTTTCTGCCAGATTGGAAAGGTGAGGGCACATGAACGTGATGTCTTCGGCAATGGCACTCTTCATGGAAAACGAAACCCGCTTGAGCGCTTTGGACACGACCGGAGGCATACGGCCAACGGAAACATCATAGCGAGCCATCAGCAGGGAGTTTGGCAAGCTTTCTGAATATTGCATCAGCGCGAGGTAGAAGAAACCGGAGCACTGGAACAGATCAATAGCCGCGCCTTGTACCGCCTCGCTCTTTTCCTCTTCAGCATTGAGCAATGCTGTCAGTCCGCTAAGCGCATTAAAACGCTCTTCGATGAGCTTTTGCGCCTCATCCAACCCATTGGCAAACGCCTTCGGAGATCCACTCGCTGTCGGAAAGAGAGCTCCGGAAGTGTCAAACAGATCAGCCAGTTCTCTGGCAGCGGTCTCAATGTGTTCAGACAAGGTGCATCCTCTGATCAAATAAGCCAAACATCCGCTTCCTATATCACCAACAAGCACTGGCGCAATGCAATGGCCTCAATCTGAGGGGGACATTATGAAATAACGCGATCGACCTCACTGTTTTGGGGTGCATCCTTGGTCATAATGAGATCCTGAAAGGAACAGGAGGCCTTCAACTGCGCGGCTTCAGGTTTTCCGGATCATAAAGCGGCACGCACCCCACACCTACAACCTCAACCGGATAGGCCTCGTCGAAGTAGGATACTTGCAGCTGGCACCCTTCCTGACAATACTCCCGAGGCAGGTACGCAAGCGCGATGTTTTTGCCGATGCTTGGACCATAGGCAATGGAGGTGGTGTACGATCTCCGCCCCAGATCATCCACCAGCGTTTCACCAGTTTCCGGGTGCATGACAGGCAGGTTACCGACCGGATAGCGGGCAACGCCGTCTTTGTCTGTGTTGTCGCTCATCACAAGCGTGCACAACATGGCAGGTTGGTGCTCACGGGCACGGTACTCAACATGCTTCTCCTTTCCGCGAAAATCTGCCACTTTCACCTTTGGACGAGCCAGATCCGCTTCAAACAGATTATACTGCGTGTGCAGATCAGCGTTTTGCAGCCGCAATGACTTCTCCAGTCGTCGTGAGTTGGCATAGGTTTCCACGCCCACAGCGATGATGCCAATGGCACGCAGCGCATCCCAGACTGCCAAACCATCCTCATAACGCATATGCAGCTCCCAGCCTTGCTCCCCCACATAGGAAATGCGGAAAGCTGAAACTGTTTTCCCTGCAATGGTTATTTCGCGAATAGCTGCAAACGGGAAGTTTTCAGGCGTGAGCTCCTCTGGCTCCTCAACCACTTTGCTCAGGTTTGCGCGCGCATTTGGTCCCCAGATGCCGATGGTCGTGTAGTCCTCGCACACATCGGTGATGGAAACGTCCCAGCCGTTATCATCAGCAACACGCTGCATATAAACAAGATCCCGTGGACCTGCATCGGCTCCGTTCACCAACCGGCACCGGTCCTCCATACGAAAGACGGTGAAGTCAGCACGCACATGGCCGTCGTCATCCAGCATGTGCGTATAAATGCCTTTGCCAATGTTGCTGTCACCGCCGATCTTCGCCGCACACAGCCACTCCATCAGCGCAACGTGATCCGGCCCACAAATGTCGCTCATATGAAAGTGCGACAGATTGATGATCCCGCAATCCTCGCTCATTTCTAGATGTTCTGCATTAGAAACCCGCCAGAAATATCTGTTATCCCAGTCGTTTTCCCGCTCCGGAACACGGTTGCCGTGTTTGTTCAGTAAGTGCTCATTGGCAGCATAACCATGAGCCCGCTCCCAGCCGCCAAGCTCCATAAAATAGCCACCCAGCTCAACCTCCCGCTCATAAAACGGGGAGCGCCGGATACCACGCCCCTTGGAAAATGGCTCTCGCGGGTGGACGGGCGGATTGTAGATCTTCTTGGCAGTCTCCCAGCACCGGTCATGAATATATTGCTCGGTGAGCTGGAAGTCATTGAAGCGGGCATAATCAACCGAGTTATGGTCCACCGGAGTTTTGCCATAGGTCATCCAGTCCGCAATCAGCTTTCCCATGCCCGGACCGTCTTTGATCCAGATCCCGACCGCATACCAAAGCCCGCGCAATTTCCGGCTTTCACCCATGGATGGCCCGCCGTCAATGGAGGTCTGCAGCAGCCCGTTGAAGGAGTGGCTTTCATTGAAGCCGAGCTCGGACAAAACCGGCGTTAGTTCCATCGCACGTCCCAGCGGCTCAATCACATCCTCAAGCACCAGATCACGTTGGGAGGGAGAAAGCCGTGCCTGCTCCTTCTCCAGAATATCGCGGGGATGAACCAGCCGGGGGTTCTCCTCGTAGTAGTAGCCCCATTCAATCTGACCACCCTCGGTGCTCTTCGGGTCACCCGTATCGCGCATGTAGGCAGAGTTGCCTTGATCGCGTAGCAACGGCAGCCCGATCTCTGAGCCCGTTCCTTCGAATGCGGTGTAAGGTCCGAAGAAAGTGAGTGGGTGATCCACCGGCATAACAGGCAAATCCTCACCGGCCATCTCCGCTATGAGCCGTCCCCAAAGGCCCGCACACACAACAACATGCTCCGCATGGATCGTCCCGCGTTCCGTCTTCACCCTTTTTATGCGGCCATCCTCTGTAATGAGTTCCAGCGCTGACGTATTGGCAAAGATTTGAAGCTTGCCACTCTCAACACCCTGATCAATCAGCTTGCCAGCAACGGTTTGAGAGCGTGGCACCACAAGCCCTGCATCCGGGTCCCACATGGCACCTTGAATCTGATCCTCTTCCAGAAGCGGGAACTTCTCTTTTGCTTCCGCCGCGCTGATCATCTTCGCATTGGTGCCAAACGCCTTGCCGGAGTCCACGCGGCGCTTGAGTTCTGCCATGCGTTCATCATCTCCCACACGCGCAACTTCCAGCCCACCAACGCGGGCGTAGTGGCCCATCCTTTCGTAAAAATCCATGGAATACATGGTGGTCCAGCACATCAGAAGATCGTGGCTGGTGGCAAAGCAAAAATCAGAGGCATGGGCGGTGGACCCGATGTCCGTAGGAATGCCGGACTTATCAATGCCGACAATATCCTCCCAACCATTTTCAATGAGATGGTGAATGACCGAAGCTCCAACAATACCGCCAGCGCCAACAATCACAACTTTCGCTTTGCTTGGAAATGCGGACATGTTTTCAATCCTTTAGATCTACAAAACTCTCAAAGTCATCGGCAACTAATCACGGCGGTCAGGGGCAATCTCGAGGTCGAGCCGCAAAGGCTGCTCTGCGCATGTAAAGCGAAGAGGAACGGAGGTATCACTCTCTAAAACGGCTCTCACCCTACCAATTGACCAATTGAAATAGGGCGTTTTGCTGCACCCAGTGTCTTTTCATCTGACTAATCTGCAAAGGATTCCCTCGCAGAAATAGGAGATATGCGTCAGATCAAAGTTACGCCTACGACATTTCAGGCAGCACCCTTAATTCTCGCAGGAACAGTCAACTATGCGTGTGATCCAATGGGATACATAGTCAAGCTAACCGGAAATAAGTATATATACGGAATGATGTTTGCTTATTCGGCATAACCGATGAGCCGTTTTGCAGTTTGTGGATCCAGATTTGTAAGAGAGCATCTTGTATGACACAGGTGACATCGCATCAGACAAACGCTCCGCGCGCCCCGATTTCCAAGCGGGAAAAACCGCGGCTTTCTGTTGGCTTCATTCTGGCAAAGCGCTTTACACTTTGTGCGTTTGCCAATTTTGTCGACGTCCTGCGCCTTGCAGCTGATGAGGGCGATCGCAGCCGCCCGATCCTGTGCAATTGGACGGTTCTGTCAGACACCATGGATCCCATAGCCTCAAGCAGCGGCATTTCCGTGCATCCCAAAGAGCGACTGGGAGACCCAAGGGCGTTCAACTACATCGTTGTTGTCGGTGGCCTGATTGAAGAAAGCGAAGATTTCAGCCCGGCCTATCAAAGCTTCTTAAAAGAAGCTGCCGCCGCCGGAGTGCCTCTTGTCGGTGTATGCACCGGCGCCTTCTTGCTGCATCGCGTCGGATTGCTTGATGGCTACCGCAGCTGTGTCAGCTGGTTCTGCCACGCCGCGTTCAAAGAGCAGTTTGACGGGCTGGACCCGGTCACAGATCAGATCTTCGTGGTGGATCGGGACCGGCTCACCTGTGCCGGTGGGGTAAGTTCCGCGCACCTTGCTGCCTACCTTGTCGATAAGCACGTTGGCCGCGCGCAAGCGAACAAAAGCTTGCACATCATGATCATTGATGATGCTCAACACGCTGAAAAACCCCAGCCCGGCATCCCGCTTGAGCTGAAAACACAAAACCCTATGGTTCAACGTGCCTTGCATATCATGCAGCAAAACATTGATACTCCAATTTCTATTCAGGAAATTGCGCAGCGTATGGGCAAAAGCAAACGCCAGTTGGAACGATACTTCCGCTTATCTCTGGAGACCTCGCCGCAAGTCGCCTTCCTCAATATCCGGCTCGACTTTGCTCGTCACCAGATCGAGAGAAACCAGAAATCAATCGCCCAAATCGCAGTGGACTGTGGTTTCTGTGACTCGTCCCATCTCAGCCGAATGTTCAGACGCCGATACGGTTGCACCCCGCAAGCCCTGCGTCGCACGCCAGACGCTGAACAACATGTTGCCTGATACGAAGTCCCGTCATTTTAAGGAACTAGGACTCAATACTACCTGCTATAATTCAGCGTTTTCAACGAGATATATGTTGTTGTTAAATCTCTACTTCAATATCAGATAGGGGTGTCGTGCAGCAAATCAGGATCTTGCCCTGATCAATTTCTCGCTTGCGAATGCCGCCACCGTGCTGCATGTCAACTTCACCCGAAACGAGCTGGGATTTGCAGGTTCCACATATGCCGCGCTGACATGAAGAAAGAGGTAGTATGCCAGCTTCCCGTGCAGCCGACAGGATGGTCATGCCCGGACCACATTCAACCACATGTCCGGTTTTGGTGAAACTGATGCGATAGGTCTGGCCACTGATCTCGGGTGCTGCAATCGTGCCGTCAAAAGAACCCGCAGTTTCCGCACCAAAGTCAAAGCTCTCTTCGTGGTACATATCCACGGGAAAGCCAACCGCCTGCAACATGGTGCGCACGCCTTCCATAAAACGGGCAGGTCCACAGCAAAAAATCTTGCGCTGCTTGAAGTCCGGCGACATGAGCGAGAGCATTTGAAGGGTCAACCGACCCTCATATCCCATCCAGCTATTATGTGCTGATGTCGTACTACACGTAAACGCAAGCTTCAGTGCAGGGTTTTGTGCTGCAAGCAGTTCCAGTTCATTGCGGAAAATGATGTCTGCCGGAGTGCGAGCTGCATGGATGAAATGCAGGTCTGTCGGCTCGGCAAGATCACAGGCAGTACGCGCCATGCTCATCATGGGTGTAATACCGCTACCTGCGGAGATGAAGAGCAGTTTCTCGTCCTGTGTTGCGTCAGTGGTGAACTCGCCGACAGGGCCTGAAACACTGACCTCCTTACCTGGCAACATGTTGTCCAACAGCCAATTGGAACCGGGCCCACCCGGCACACGTTTGACCGTAATCTCGATCCGGTAAGGCCGTGCCGCAGAAGACGAGATTGTGTAGCTGCGCATGATCATGCCTTCAACAGGCAGCTCAAACGTCATGTGCTGTCCCGGATAAAAGCGGAAGACACGTGGCTCGCGGGCTGAAAACAGGAAGGTTTTTACGTCATGGGTTTCCTGTCGAACCTGCCGGCAAACCAAAACATCATCAACCTCCGGGTCCCACATGGGGATCCGCGTTGCCTCGGTAAAGTGCTCTTCCTCATAAGAGGGAGCTGCGTTCGGGCTACTTGGTGTCGCGTTCTGTTTCATGTCGCCGCCAACTCCGGTTGATCGGGAGCAGCATGTGCTTTCTGGCGCTCAATGTACCATTTGCAAAACGCTTCCACATGAGGCTCAGTATGCTCCGAATAAGGACCAGGTTCATAGGCCGTATCTTCGCTACCAAGCTGAGCAAGACGCACAAGATCCGCATCCTGCTGGTTGGTCATCATCCAGACCTGTTTCAGGTTCACAAGGTTGTAATCTTGTCCCTCAATGGCGTCCTTATGCACTAGCCAGGTTGTGCGCACCAACGTGCGGTTGGGCGTCAGTGGCAGGGCGGCAAAGGTTACAATGTGATCGCTCATAAAATGGTGCCAGGAGTTTGGGTTATGCCAGAAGCTCAGGCTCCCCCGTTTGGCATCCGTAAACCCACCTAGCAGCTTCTTGCAGGCAACTTTGGTGTCGAGCGTGTGGGATTCGCCTTCACCCATCAAAGGCAAGCGGATGCAGCGAAAGCTTGTCGGGTTCGCCAGTCTGTCCACTTCAGCCGAAGGTAGACCAGCTGCTTCCCAGCGTTGATGCTCACTCTCAAGCAGCGCCAGATACTTATTGACATCATCAGTTCGCCGGTCATCCATCTCGTCAGGTGAAAAACCAAAGCCAAACTCTGAAAGGGGTACTGAGAGCTGAGGGTGAGAGCCTTCACAATGGTAACACTCACGGTTGTTCTCAACCGTAAACTTCCAGTTGCCTTCCTCAATCAGATCTGCGGTGAAGGCGACCTTGCAGTTGGACAGATCATGGGGAGCGATGTAAGGCTCCATAATCTGTGCCATCTCGTCAAAATCCTCAGGCGGATTTTCTGCAAGGCAAATGAAGATCAGACCGGCAATCGAACGCACGTGAATGGTTTTCAGACCGTGGCAACTCTTATCAAAATCGGCCCCCATATGCTCAGCCAGGATTAGTTCGCCATCTTCGTTGTAAGTCCAGCCATGATAGCGGCACACAATATTGCCGATGGTCGCTTCTGGCTCGTCAATCAACCTTGCACCGCGATGACGACAGATATTGTGAAAGCCACGGATGAACATGTCATCGCCGCGCAGCAGCAATACAGAGGTCTTGCCAATCTCCACCGTGATGCAATCACCCGGTTCCGGAAGCTGAGGTTCGGCAGCCACGTAAATCCAGTGCTTGCGAAAGAAGACTTCCATATCAAGCTCTAGGATTTGGGGATCACGATAAAAGAGCGCATTAAGGCTTTTGCCTTTCTCGCGATGAGCTATGAGATCTTGAATGTAAGACGGAGCGCTCATGTTCAGATACCTCGGCTAAAATACTGCCTGATGTCGTATGGTTGAGGTTGAATTAGTGAGTTTACAAAGAGACTTATTAAATGAGGTTAAAGTGAAATTTGATATGTCTTCCTTAGCGGTATCTGACATAGTCCAGCAGCGAGAAACATCGCACCGAAACACTGGATCAGGCGTATGACAAAGACCCGCATAATCGATGTGGTTGCAAAAAGGCTTGAGCTTCAAATAAGCACTAGAAAATGCAAAACCGTGCACTCTAAGCCTCCCTCTCCAAGTACGACAGGCGTTCCCAAATCGCGCGCACAACTCCGGTGCGCCCTGCCTGCGAGAATCCAGAGTAATCAGGAAATCTAGTTCACAACATTCACCCGGAGGCAGAAAGTTTGAGGCACTTTCCCAGTAAAAATGCGACAGCCCTGCATTGCAGATCTCTGAAATTGAAGCGTTCCACCTTTACATTGACTTTGACCACCGGATCATAACGGTCGCAAGGAAACGCAAAACAAGAAACCTCAGGCACTTACCTCGACAAAAATACCAGTCTAATGCTCTGAGATATGATCCGAAGGTACGCAGTAAATAACGAGAGAACACAGTCTCAAAGGCTGCTTTCAAGCTCGGCACGCGCAACAGCCAGCAATCCCAACACATGCGGTGCAAAGGACCGCCACACATCCAGCCGAAACTGATTGGCATCTTCCCGCATCAGGACCACCTGAACACTATCAAAAATAGTCCGCACCCCGCATCCTGTACTCAGGTTCGCCAGATTACGTGGGCAGGAAGTCGAGAGTAGTTCTTCCGCCTGGTCCCCGGAAATGCAAATGCTGATTTCACGGCTGGAGATATCTGTCAGACTATGCGGCGCATCCGGATACACCTCCGCAAAGGACTGCTTGATCGTCGCCCGCTCTTCCATCGGGCAGGTCAGTAGCCACTCATCCGGTCCCAGCTTGAGGGCTGTCTGTTTATCTGACTGCACCGCCTCGCCAATGGAACAAGGCAGCTCAAATCCGAGGGTTTTCGACATAGCAACGGTGTTTTCGCGTTTACAACGCAAATTATAACGGCCCATCGCTGGCAGAGTTTCAACTGTTGTCGTGAAGGTCATTAGCTCCGCCCCTTACACTTTGATCCGCTCGCCATCCGGATCGTAAAAAACGGTCCCGGTGACAATTGCGCGATGGGTTTTTTCCGGCATTGGAATGTCAATGGACATCCCATTTCGCTCAAAGCCCCCTTCAAGCAAAGCCATCGCGACAGAACGGCCCAGCGTCTCACTCCAATAGGAGGAAGTCACATGACCCAGCATTTTAGCGGGAATTGCAGTATCACCTGCTTCAACAATCTGCGCACCTTCCTCCAGCACCTCATTCGGGTTGTCGGTGAGAAGGCCAACCAACTGCTTGCGGGTCGGCAGCAACATGTCAGGACGCGTCAGAGAACGCTTGCCAACAAAGTCCGGCTTCTTCTTACCAATCGCCCAGGACAGTCCGGCATCAGCTGGCGTTACGGTTCCATCCGTATCCTGCCCAACAATGATATATCCTTTCTCAGCACGTAAAACATGCATGGTTTCAGTGCCATAGACGCACATCTCGTGCTTTTTGCCTTCTTCATAAAGCATCTCCCAAAGTGCCCGTCCATGTTCAGAAGGAACGTTCACCTCAAACCCGAGCTCGCCGGTAAAGCTGACACGAAACAGCCGCGCTTCAAACCCGCCAACCGTGCACTCACGCAGTGCCATATGAGGGAAGGCCTCTGCTGAAAGGTCAGTGCCTTCCACAAATGGTTCCAATACCTTACGGGCATTCGGCCCATTCAACGCAATGGTCGACCATTGCTCGGTTGTTGAGGTGAGCCACACATCAAGATCCGGCCATTCTGTTTGTAGGAAATGTTCCATCATCGTCAGAACACGAGCCGCACCACCGGTTGTGGTAGTCACATGGAAGCGATCGTCACTGATACGTCCAATCACCCCGTCATCGCGGATGAACCCATCTTCACCCAGCAGCAAGCCATAGCGGCAGCGTCCGGGTGCCAGCTTGGTCCAGGGATTGGTGTACATGCGGTTCAGGAACTCGGCAGCATCCGGCCCGACCACCTCAATCTTGCCAAGCGTAGAGGCATCAAACATCCCCACAGATGCACGAGTTTGTCGGCACTCCCGCGCAACAGCGCTGTGCATGTCCTCGCCAGCCAAGGGAAAATACCGTGCACGGCGCCACAAGGAGACCGGCTCAAAGACGGCTCCGTTGTCCTCCGCCCAACTGTCGATGCTGGTCTTGCGGGTAACCTCAAACAACGCATCCTTATGATATCCGGCAAACGTCCCGAAGGTGGTCGGCGTGTAAGGCGGACGGAAGGTGGTCAGACCGACTTTCGGGGCAGGGCGACCAAGCTCATTAGCTGCGATCTTCAGACCATTCATGTTGGACATCTTGCCTTGATCCGTCGCCATGCCATTGGTCGTAAACCTCTTTACATGTTCAATGGAGAGCATACCCTCGCGCACTGCAAGGCGGATGTCCTTGGCCGTGACATCATTTTGAAAATCAACAAAAGCCCGACGCGCAAACTTGTCAGCGTTGCTCGGCAGTTCTTCCATAATGATGCCGGAGCCTGCGCGATCACCATCAACATCAACCGAAAGAGCAGGGGCACTCTGACCAAGGGAGGCCAACGCCTGCTGGGCTGCATGCACACCATCCTCAAAGACCGCCTGCTGGCTCCATAACCCTCGACCAGCACCAGCAATATGACAGCGTTCGGTTTTCTCGCCGGGCAGGAACACCTCGTTCTCTTCATCCCAATGCAAGCTGCCCTTGGTGTGAGAAAAAAGATGCAAAGATGGTGTCCAGCCACCGCACATCAAGAGAGCATCACAGGAAACAGACTTGATATGAGAGACGCTTCCATCCTCGGCAACCTTGCCAATCCTAACGCCGGAAACCCGCTTTTTTCCGGTAACTGTCGTGACCGTGTGCCCAAGTTTGATCGCAATATCTCGCTTACGCGCTTCTGCCTGTAGATGGTCACCGACACTGGTCCGCACATCAACAATGGCGGGGATTTTCACCCCTGCATCAGCCAAATCAAACGCTGCATACCACGCTGAATCGTGAGAGGTGACCACAACAGCTGAAGTGCCCACCTTTACGCCAAAACGGTTGAGATAGGTCTGGGCAGCACCGGCCATCATCACGCCTGGGCGGTCATTTCCGTCAAACACCAGTGGACGTTCCAATGCACCTTGCGCAAGAATGACCTCCTGCGCACGAATGCGCCACACACGTTCACGCGGTGCAGCGGCAGGGGGCTCTGCCAGATGATCCGTCAGCTTTTCCGCAACGCCCACCATGTTCTCGTGGTAATACCCGATGGCCGTAGCGCGCGTCATAACACGCATATTGGGGTGGGCTTCAAGCTCGGCAACGGCCTCAGAAAGCCAGCTCTCAGCATGTTTGCCATCAATCGCGGCAGGCGCCTCAGAAAGCAGGGAGCCGCCTAGCTCACGGTGCTCATCAACAAGAACCACATTTACGCCGCTGCGAGCAGCAGTCAACGCCGCAGCAAGCCCCGCAGGTCCCGCGCCAACAATAAGGACATCGGTGTGCAGGTAGCGCGAGGCGTAGGTGTCTGCGTCTGGTTCAGAGGGCGAAACACCCAAACCGGCAGAGGCGCGGATGACGGGCTCGTAAACCTTGTCCCAAAAGCTCTTCGGCCACATGAAGGTCTTGTAGTAAAACCCCGCTGCAAACAGCTTGTGAAGCTTATCGTTCACTGTGCCAACATCAAAATTGAGGCTCGGCCATTTGTTCTGGCTGGCGGTGGTTAGCCCCTCATAGATTTCCTGAACCGTAGCGCGGGTGTTGGGCTCAAATTGTCCTGAACTGCCTCGGGATGTTCCAATCAACGCATTCGGTTCTTCAGAGCCTGCGGTGACGGGACCGCGTGGTCGATGGTACTTGAATGAGCGCCCCATAAGGTGCACGCCATTGGCCAGCAGGGCAGAGGCAACCGTATCGCCTTCATACCCTTCAAAGGAAACACCATCGAAAGTGAAGCGAACACGCTTATCTCGGTTGATGCGGCCTTTACCGTCAACTCTCCAGTTGTTCATCGTGCTCTTCACCTTTTTCAGCACCAGTTGGACGCGGCTGTCCGATCTCATAGGTGGCAATGAACTTGTCACTCACCGTATTGCGCACGGCATTGAAATAGCGCCCGCATCCGTGCGTATGCCGCCATTGCTCAGCGTGATCACCGCGCACATTGGAGCGGATGAACAGATAGTCACGCCACTCGGCATCGGTTTGCTCAGAAGGGTTATCAGGCCGCGCAATATGGGCTTGGCCTGCATACTCAAACTCCAACTCGGGCAGCTTCTCCTTGCAGTAAGGACAGTCAATTAAAAGCATATTTCTGTCTCCTTAGTGCGCTACGGCGGCAGCAGCTGCTTCGTCAATCAGACGGCCGGTTTCAAAACGAGAGAGCGTGAACGGAGCATTGATGGGGTGGGGCTCATCCTTGGCAATGGTATGCGCAAAAACGTGGGCCGAGCCCGGTGTCGCCTTAAATCCGCCTGTGCCCCATCCGCAATTGAGGTAAAGCCCTTGCACTGGTGTCTTGCCCAGAATGGGGGAGCGATCTGGTGTTACATCAACCACACCGCCCCATTTACGCAGCATGCGCATGCGCCGGAAAATCGGAAAAACCTCACAAATGGAAGCGAGTGTGTGTTCAATCAGCGGAAGGCCACCGCGCTGAGAATAAGAAACGTATTGATCTGTACCGGAACCAATCACCAGCTCACCCTTGTCGGACTGACTGATATAGGCATGCACAGTGTTAGACATCACCACCTGCGGGAAAATTGGTTTTACCGGCTCGGATACCAGTGCTTGTAATGGATAGCTCTCCAGCGGCAAGCGAACCCCCGCTGTATCCATGACCACCGAGGTACCACCAGCAGCTGAAACTGCAATCTTCTTAGCCTTCACAAACCCGCGGGCAGTTTGCAGGCCAGTGACCGTGCCATCAGGCCCGCGCTCAATGGAAAGCACAGGGCAATTCTGGATGATATCCACCCCGCGCGCAGCAGCAGCGCGCGCATAGCCCCAAGCCACTGCATCATGACGCGCCGTTCCGCCGCGCTGTTGAAACGCAGCGCCCATCACCGGATAACGGGCAGTGGGAGAGATATTGAGCGGAGGACACTTCTCCTTGGCCTGCTCAGGCGTCAGCCACACATTGTCAACGCCGTTCAACCGATTGGCATGGATATGCCGCTTGAAGCTTTGCACATCATGAACATTATGCGCCAGCATCATCACGCCACGCTGTGAGAACATGACGTTGTAGTTCAGGTCTTGACTAAGCCCGTCCCACAAATCCACCGCATGGTCGTAAAGCCGTGCGCTTTCATCATAAAGATAGTTTGAGCGGATAATTGTTGTGTTGCGGCCTGTATTGCCGCCACCAAGCCAGCCCTTGTCGATCACCGCCACATTGGTGATGCCATGTTCTTTCGCCAGATAATAAGCAGCCCCAAGCCCGTGCCCGCCAGCGCCCACGATGATCACATCATATTCGCTTTTTAGCTCGGCATCCGGCCATTGCGGCTCAACATTCTTGTAGTCAGTGAGCGCCCCTTTCAGGAGCGTCAGAGCGGAAAATTTCGACAAGGCGACCTCCTTGATAGTCTGGAGAGTTTGCCCACTAAGTAAAGTTCTGTATGGTATGAAGGCGAAGTATATCAGGTATTATTGCGCAAAGGGCATAGATGGAAAACGCAGTAGGTCCAACACGCCAGACACGCCCAGCGCTTAATGTGGGCTTCATTCTGGCCAACCGCTTCACACTTTCTGCATTTGCAAGCTTCATTGATATGCTGCGTTTGTCAGCAGATGAAGGCGACAATAGTCGCCCAATCCTTTGCAGCTGGAGCGTCATTTCGCCGGACATGAAACCTATCAGTGCCAGTTGCGGTGTGCGCATTCACCCTGACACAAACCTGATAGATCCGGCGAACTTCGATTATCTCGTGGTTGTGGGCGGCTTGATTGATCATATTGAGCGACTGGACCGGCGCTATGTGCACTACCTTCAGGCAGCCGTTGCAAAGAATGTCCCTCTGATCGGCCTGTGTACAGGAAGTTTCATTCTCCACCGCGCAGGCTTGATGAATGGCTATAAATGCTGTGTCAGCTGGTTCCACCGCACCGACTTTCTGGAAAAGTTCGACGGCCTTGAGCCCGTATCAGACCGGATTTTCGTGGTGGATCGCGATAGGATCTCCTGCTCGGGAGGCACCAGTGCTGTGCATGTGGCAGCCTACTTGGTCGAGCGCCATGTGGGGCTTCGTCAGGCCCGCAAAAGCCTGCATATTCTCATAGTAGACGAAGCTTTGGATGACAGTAAAGCGCAGCCGTTCTTACCCACATCACTCAAAGCAAAGGATAATCTGGTACAGCGCGCCGTGTTGATGATGCAGCAGGAAACTGAAAGCCTGCGCTCCATTGAACAGCTTTGCAAAATGCTCGGCATCGGTAGACGCAGCCTTGAAATGAAGTTTAAGGCAGACCTTGCTAAATCCCCAGCAGAAGCGCTCAGTCATATTCGGGTGGAAGAGGCGCAGCGGTTGCTGGGTGAAACTAAAGCGACGATCACGGAAATAGCTCACCGCGCAGGCTTCTTTGATGCCTCTCACTTCAACAAGGTGTTCCGGAAACATACGGGCCAGACAGCCAGCGCTTATCGTCAGTCTTTATCGGGCTGAGTGATGAACTTCTGGAGCACTGCTCCCACAAGGCCAAACAAGACCGCCCAAATCACGGCAGACAGGAATGTAAGGAAGATGCGCAGGAAACCGTTCAATGTTCCAAGCGGAGTCTCAAGCCACCAGCTTGCCGCAATAAACGGGAACAGCAGCACATTCGCAAGCATTGGCGAGATTTGCAGACCTATGAAAAAGCCTAGAGGAATAGCAATCAGCCCGAAAGCAGCGCCAAATATGATGAAAATGTAGGTCATGTCGTCATTGATGCTTGTCCATGAAATGGTTGCCAAGGTTTCTGTCAGGTTATTTGCGTGCTGTAAACAACAATTCCCCCATCTCCGTTAACCCAGACCATTCGTTGTAATATCAGCCTTTAACCCGTGCCCCCGTGGGGTCATAAAGAGGCGCAAGGTGTACCTCGCAGGGCACGCGCTTTGTTGCGACTTCAAGCTCGTAATCTCCGCCAAGCACATAGTCACGATCAACGCCATCGCTATTTCGCACATATCCCAGCCCAATGGATTTGCGGAGCGTGTGACCGAAACCACCGGACGACAACCAACCCACACGCACACTGTTACGGTAGATCGTCTCCCGACCTGATAAGATGACATCACCATTTGTGACAAAGGTCGCGAGCATCTTCTTCACTCCGTGGCGTCGCTGATGCTCTATTGCCTCGCGGCCTTTAAATGGCGTTCCCGTCTTCAGTTTAACGGCCCAGCCAAGACCGGCTTCTTCTGGCGTGTGGTCCGGCCCGATGTCACTGCCCCAGGCTCTGTAACCCTTTTCCAGACGAAGGGTTTCAATGGCTCTGTATCCTGCGTTGCGCAAGCCAAACGCCTTGCCTGCTTCATGCAAGGTCGCGTAAACGCTGGTCGCATATTCAACGGGCACATGCAGCTCCCAGCCAAGCTCACCAACATACGTCACCCGTAAGGCATGGACCGGACACCCCGCAATGCCAATCCGGCGCGCCCGCCCAAACGGAAAGCTCTCGTTACTGACTGGATCACGCGTAATACTCTGCAAAATCTCGCGGGATTTCGGCCCCATAAGAGAAAGAGCCGAATAAGCCGAAGTCACATCAACCAGTTGTGCATTCATGCCCTTCGGAATATTCCGTGAAATCCAATCAAAGTCATGGGTCGCAAAACCGGTTCCAGTGATAATGTAATACTCATCATCGGCAGTGCGTACACAGGTCAGGTCGCACTCTATTCCGCCATGATCATTCAGCATTTGCGTATAGATCAAGGTCCCAACCGGCTTGTCGACATCATTGGCTGCGATCCAACTGAGCGCATCAACGGCGTCCGGTCCTTTCAAGGTGAATTTGGCAAAGGAGGTTTGATCAAAAAGAACAGCTGCAGACCGCGCCGCTGCGTGCTCGCGGCCAACTGGCTCATGCCAATTGGGTCGGCCAAAACTGTAAATGTCTTTGGGCACTTCACCATTTGCTGTATCTGCGTACCAATTGGGCCGCTCCCAGCCAAGCTTTTCACCAAACACTGCACCATCAGCCTTCAGAAGCTCATAGAGCGGAGACTTTCGGCACGGACGTCCACTCTCATGCTCCTCATTCGGCCATGCCATAGTGTAATGCTTGGCGTAGGCCTCTCGCGTTCGTGTCCGGATCCAGTCGCTATCGAAGTGCGGTCGCCCAAACCGGCGAATATCGACCGGCCACAGGTCAAAGGGCGGCTCATCTTTTGCGATCCATTCTGCCAAAGCCATGCCAGCCCCACCACCAGCGGCAATGCCAAACGCATTAAAGCCAGCATTGACATAAAAATTCTTCAGCTCCGGAGCTTCCCCCATAATGAAGTTGCCATCTGGCGTAAAGCTTTCCGGCCCGTTGATGAGTTCCTTGATTCCGGCGGTTTCCAGCGCAGGAACGCGACCCAGAGAAAGCTCCATAAGCGGTTCAAAATGCGCAAAGTCACTGTCCAGCAGCGTATAGTGAAAGCCGGAAGGAATTCCATCCTGTGCCCATGAACGCGGGTTGGCCTCGTAGCCACCCATCACCAATCCGCCCACTTCCTCTTTGTAGTAGGTCAGACGATCGGGGTCGCGTAGGGTAGGAAGGTCCTTCGGAACACCGAGAATAGGTTCTGTCACAACGTACTGGTGCTGCATGGAAACCAGCGGAACATTGACACCAACACGGCGGGCAAACTCGCGGGTCCACTGACCGCAACAGGCTACCACAACGGCACAGTCAATCCGACCTCTGGTGGTTTCAACGCCTTTGATGATCCCTTTTTCAACATCAACCCCGAGAACCTTAGTGTCCTCAAAGATTTGAGCGCCAGCCATCCTAGCACCTTTTGCTAGAGACATTGTAATGTCAGAAGGGTTGGCCTGCCCATCACTCGGCAAAAATGCAGCACCAACAACATCATCCACCTGCATCAAGGGCCAGAGATCTTGCGCCTCATGTGGCGTCAATAATTGCATGTCCAGACCAAACGAATATGCTGTGGTCGCCTGTCGTTGAACCTCGGTCCATCTTTCATGGTTACAGGCAAGCCGCAGGCCACCGTTCATTTTCCAACCTGTGGCCTGTCCTGTTTCTTTTTCAAGGCGCTTGTAAAGATCAACGGAGTAACCAAGAAGTTGCGTGACATTTGCATTGGAACGTAACTGTCCCACCAATCCAGCCGCGTGAAACGTTGTGCCGGATGTCAATTTTTTGCGCTCCAGCAGCACAACATCCCACCCAAGTTTGGCAAGGTGATATGCCGTAGAGCATCCCACAATGCCGCCGCCAACAATCACAGCCTTCGCAGCTTTTGGAAAGTCGTTCATCTCAACCTCACCGTAACTCGAGCTCAGAGTAAGCCTGTTCGAACTGGAGTAAATTGTCTGCAGTATAGTTGGTGTAATCGAACTGAATTTGCGAGGTCTGCTCAGAAACCATGCTCCACATACTCTCACGCAACAAAGACGCACATTTCATTGCGTTGTATTTGGCCCACAGCTCATCGTTGGCCGGCGCATCATAATAGGCCTCCAACAGCTGCTTTTGTAGCTCCTCAGAAAGATTGGCGTTTGTTGCCAGCCCTCCCAGATCAAACAGCGGGGAGTTTATCCCGGCATATTCCCAATCAACCAGCCAAAGCCGGCCATTTTCATTCAGAATGTTGGCAGGCAGCAGATCGTTGTGACACAAAGCCAGCTCAACAGGACCCACCGCAGCTTCCAGCTTTTCAGCACGCTGCAGGAGACCATTGAGCTTGCCAACATGCTCAGAATCCATCAATCGCAATGTTTCTGCATAATCTCGCAGAATGTGAAACACCCAGAAGGCCAGAACCGGCCCGCGGATCAGCCGCGAAGCTTCCGTGTGTACTCGGATCAGAACCTGAGCAATTGATGTGAGAGTGTGACTATCCTGAATGTTAGCTGCAGTTAGCGGCGTTGCGTCAATGTAGTCCTGCACCAGCGCACCTTGTTCGTAGTAGCGCACTGCTGGCCCAATACCCGCCGCATGAGCAGCGCGGCAGGCGGATAGCTCGTTGAACCGCATTACACCGTGCTCCGCGATGTCGTGCCCAAGGCGAACCACATAAGTGCGGCCTTCATCAGTGATTTTCACATTGAAGTTGGTGATCCCACCGACCAGTATTTCTGCGTTGCTGGGCGATTTCCAAAATGGAAGTTCCAGAGCTTTTGTGACTGCTAATTCCTTTGTCAATGTCTCGGTCATAGCACCAGTCCCGATCTTGCTTGAGAGGATGTAGCGTGCGCGGAAGAAATGCGATCCGCGAGAATTGCGATCGATGTGACTGTATGGCCTGCAACCATGCAGTGACCAGCATTGACTCTGGGGCAAACAGCGCAAGCCCACTTCCCAGCTCCCGTTCCAACCAAAGCGCCAATCAAATAGCCTGGACAGTCCCAATAAGATTGTCCGGGCAGTAGTTAGTGAACAAACTGTAGCGCAATAACAATCCGAGGCGCCATAGCTGGCATGTAATGACTATCTCCCACACCTAAAGTAGCTGGGCTTAAATCTCCAAGATACAGCATTGAAGGCCACTTTCTACTCGGCATTGCACCCATAAATTAATGGAGTTGGCAAGACCATCCAAACAGTTACCATGGATCATGCCGCTAAGTAAAAGCTGCTTCTGTAACACGATCGGGTTTCAATCTATGACAGACGCCAAGATTGCGGATAAGCAAGACAGCAGCCCTATTCAGGACTCTGAAAACCGCAAACGCAGAACAAAAAAACTTCTCAAGAAAATCTTCCCCTACAAGCTCGTAAAGCGGCCACCTTCCAGAAGAGAGTTAGAAGCTGCAGAAGAAGCAAAACGTCGGGCTCATCTGCCAGATATTCCCATGGAATTTGCTGGGTTACCTCGCAGTCAGTATGGCTTACACAAGCTGATCAAGGACTATGATTTTAAAAGTGTTTTGGATGTTGGTTCAGGTTCTGGTGAGCATGCGGCCATGCTACACAAGCACAACAAAGAGGTGACTGCGTTAGATTTTGGAGTATCGCTCTATGCAAACGAAGGGATTGATGAAAGCTCGTGGACCAAGATCACAGGCAACTTTTATGACTTTGAATTTCCGGAGAAGTTCGATTGTATCTGGGCCTCTCATGTTCTGGAGCACCAACCAGACCCAGGCGTTTTTATACGCAGATGCCGCGAGTTGGTGAAAGACAGCGGATATATTGCTATTACCGTTCCGCCCCTAAAACATATTATTGTGGGCGGCCATTTGACCCTGTGGAATGCAGGGCTGCTGCTCTACCAGCTCGTCTTTAACGGTATCGACTGCAAGGATGCCGCCATTTTGACTTACGACTACAACATCACCATCATCGTGCAAAACAAAGCCCGCGCTGAGATGCATCTGGATTGGGATTACGGAGACATCAAGCGCCTGAAGCCATACTTTCCGGATTTCATCGACGAACCTTTTGAAGGTCAAATAAACCGTTGGAACTGGTGAAGTCAAAGGGATGTTCCAAGCACTGCAACTTGTATACCCCCAGACAGGTGGAGCTTGAGAGTGGTGCGTTTGGGCTTTGAGTGTTGGAAGTAGACCTTCCAAAAGTCTGCAAGATGAAAAACCGGAAGAATTGATCGCCGAACTACGCCGATGGCTCCCCCTTTGAAAAGGTGTGGTGAAGACGATGGTCTCTGCTGGCCTAAACATCGGCCAATTTCCAACGCAGCTGTGCCTCTGACAAATAAAGACATCCACACCTGATTTGCTAAGTGCATCGATGCGGTAGTAGGAGTGTACCGTTGGAACTAAGAAAACCCGCCCTACATATCAGTACGCATGTGTCTCCGGCTCTACTGCGCTTCTGCCACGAACTTCTTTTTCAGCCAGAGCAGCTCATCGATCGCTTGTAGGTGGTGACAGCGCTCTCCCGTTGATGGGCTCAGATAAAGCATGTTCTGCAGGTAAAGCGCATAGACAAGTTCGTCCGCTGTCAGTCGCCGATTTGTGGGCAGATTGATGCAGCGATCATCGCTTAGTCCGTAGCCTGCATAAACCGGGTTCCCAAACACAACCGCCCGCTTCTCGCGAATGATGGCCTCAAGCCCGACGGTGGAGGAAAAGGTATAAACGGAGTGTGATGCCGAGAGTAGCATCATGATATCCGTATCGTCTACAAAGAGAACCACCTTGTCCTTGTACTCATCTGGCACCGGGAACAAATAAGTCCTGCGGTGTTTAAACTCCGGGTGAAGTTTGACAGCAATCTTGCTACCGGGGTTTTCTTCAATGGCAGCCTCCAGCATGTGGCGGAAAATGCCATCCTCACCACCCTGCAAATACACCGACAAGTCGTTATAGGCCTGATCGATGACAAGCACATAATCATCACCAACAGGTCGATCGCCTTGAACAAAGTTGTACTTGCTGATGTTCTTCTCAATGAGAAGCAAACGGAGATCGCGACCCTTTACCCGTTGCTCCTCAGTAAATTCATGCTCTTTTAGAAAACGTCGAATACCAACATTCGATCTGGGCAAAAAATGCGGGCCAACACTATCGAGTCTATAGGAGATATTGTTGGCATAGTGCCGCAGATCCGGGCTCCGCTGAGCATAGATTTCCGGCAACACGCTACGAACAAACCCTTCCTCAAAACAAATGGGAGAAGCTTGAAGGAAAAGGAGCCTCTGCAGCATCTCCGTTCGCCCTTGAGCAAACCCCACAATCCCCTGAAAGCTTGCTAACGACCATTGCGGGTCCTCTAATCCGAAGACCTCACGTCCTTCAAATGTACTGGATAAGCGTCTGAAGATATCTGTGTCTTTTTCAAGCCCAAAGGAGATGGAACCATCTGAATGCAACATATTCTGAACGGTGGCTTCATTGGTATCTGCCGTTGAATCCATCAGCCGAAAAAAGATGTCCGAATGTGCGTTAAATGTAATCGGATCATAATCTATAGAAAGTTTCTCAGGCGTCTTTTGTCTACGTTTATTCCGTTTTTTCAGCAGTGATTTAAACATTAATACCACCAAGCGTAATGAACCAGGCCCACAGTCCAAATCGGTAAAGGAGAGTGATCTTAAACCTCACACTGATCCTTTTCTTCTCTGAATATTCGAGCTGAAGCGGGCGTATCTGATGGGCTGCTCTGCTTTAGATGCTCGTGAGATGGCAAGATCAACTCTGTTCCAAGTAAAACAAGTGTATCTTCCAAATTTGCAGTCCGGACCATATGCCCATCAAAGAGGACTTTGGGTTCTCCTATAACTGGCGCCTCTGTAAGGTCTGCAAATAGCCTCTTTTCCAATGCGTTTGCGAGAAAGTCGTGAGCTTGACCATGATATCGCCCCCAAATTTTTCGCTGCACGCGTTCGCGTTTGAACTGTATTCCAAGCCTTAGAAGCAATCGCCGAACCGCAGTTTTCATTCGCTTTATATAACGCTGGCGGGGCTTGGTAGCAGGTTTAGGGAGCGTTATCTTTAAGTGCTTATAAAGCGAGGCAAAATAGCTGAGATACACCTTTTGATAGGAATAAAAATCACCATTCCATGGCTTGAGAGGTGCAGTGAAGTGAACAACAACCGGCTTGAACACATGCTCAAAGCCATAATCAAAAAGGGACGTCTGAAAATTCCAGCGTGGGCTTAATTCGGCCCAATCGTTTTTGAAGGTATAATTCAGAAAATCCTGATCAAACATAGTAACGCGATGGCCAAACTGATCAAAGTATTCTGAAAGAAGACGACGAATATCAAGTTGGCGCCACTTGTCGGCATTGATGAGAAGCATACCTGAATTGAAATAACGGCACCCCTGTAGGCCTATGCCTCCCAACCACTCTTCCTTTGTGTACTCCACGCCGGGAAAGGGGACAATCGTCTCTCCCAGAATACCATAGTCATGAACAGCAGCGATGGTTGCGGGAACTTCAAGAGCAAATATCGCACTCGGGTCGTCAGCAATCGCGATATCAGCATCCAGATAGACCAGCTGTGAATAGTCCTTCAATAGATCTGGAACGAAAAGACGCAGGTAAACGATACTCGGCCATTTCTGGCTTTCCGGGAGTCCCTCGGGAAGGAAACATTCCAACTTATCAAGGTGGTAGAAGATGCGCTCTGACTTGAGAATATTTGCGGGGATCAGATCTGCAACGGAGATATTCTTGTTGTTCCTCTCCACAAACACATGAACATCGAACCTGTCAAAACTTGCCAGTATAAAGGCCTGAGCCGCTGCCATCGGGAGATAGTTCTCATCGACGACGAAGTAAAAGGCATTCTTCATTATTGCCTCATTGGTTGGGCATACAGCCACGTCATAGGGCACTCGCGAAACTCACAGGACAAAATGAGCCCCTCAATTGCAGGCTTTTGTAGGGTCTCCGGATAGTCTCTCGTGTTACGCGGCGCTTCTTCAATGATCGTCACGTCATGTGTCTGTCTTAGAAAATCAAATAGCCGCTTCTCAATTCCAGGAACCATAAATTCGTGTAGCTCGACCAGGAACGTAGACTTGCCTAGAATGTCTGATGGAATAGCCTCAATTCCCACTTCACAGCCTTCGCAGTCAATAATGAACGCAAGACTGTCATACTCCTTAAAGGCCGCCATCTCCGAAAAGCTAAAATCCATCAGGTTTTCAACGGGCGCATCATTTGCGCGGGCACAGGCATCCAGAACATCTCTGGATGCCTCTTCGATGTCGTAAGCGTACACATGTGCGTCTGGCAAAAGACGCTTCATGCCGAGTGCGTAGAACCCATCAGACGCACCAATATTCAACAATGCAGACGGCTTACTCTCTACGATCTTCATAAGGTAAGGGTGAAGCTCCTGTTCATAGGAACCAATGATTTTGGTTAGAACATCTCCGTCACTCCAGGCACCTCTGGTCGCTAACCTAAGTCCTTCAAACGGTCCCCGCTTAACGATGGCCTCATGTGCGAGCAGGTGCTCCTTAATCAAACGCTCTCTGTATTTCAAAATGTGGCTAATCATGAACCCTTTGGAGCCAACTTCCTCACTGCGAAAAGCTGTAAATCCAAGAGGTTTTATGAGGTAGTTGAGAACTTTCTTTCGGGCCATGCCACCACAACTTTCAACTTGCGGATATCTCAAGATCTTACTGTGAAATATAGCAAGGCTACCCAATTAACAGTGCTCCCGATATTCCAATATATTGGGGTTACTGCCCCTGAAATGCCGCGCTCACACATGTGATTCAACGGCTTTGGGGCGGGCCGTGCAAAGGGATTCATCGCCGAGCGTGGCAAGAACAACCAAGGGAGAACTGGCTTGATACTCCGATCTACCCTAAGAGTTTGAATGCAGGACTATCATTGGGGGGAACAATGAGCATTGAAACCGGTTGCTTCATTGAGGAATGGTGCAATACAGATTGGGGCGGAACGTCAATACCTTGGGAGGCAACCCAAAATATCGAAGCCTTGATTGAGAGTTTTCTCGGAAATTGCGGTAGTGACTATTCCATAAAGTCAGGAATTGCAGTGCACAAAGACGCGGTTATCGAGGATGGGGTGGTCTTGAAGGCGCCAATTATCTTGGCGAAGAACACCTTTGTTGCCAGCAACTCCTACCTCCGTGGAGGAGTATACCTAGGCGAAAACTGTAGTGTCGGCCCGTCGTGCGAACTCAAATCAACATTTATGTTTTCCAACTCCAAAGTCGCCCACTTGAGCTTTGTTGGGGATTCACTTCTTGGTTCAAATGTGAATATCGAAGCAGGAGCTGTAGTCGCCAACTACCGTAACGAACTGGAAGACCCAACCATATCATTTCACTATGAGCAGACAAGGATCGATACAGGTGTACAAAAGTTTGGTGCTCTAATTGGCGACGGTTCCAAAATCGGTGCAAACAGCGTTATAGCACCGGGCGCAATCCTGCCAAAAAATACAATCGTCAAACGGTTAAGCGTTTTGGACCAGAGGTAATAGTGTTCCAGTGGCACACAAGAAGCGCACGATGCCATTCGTGGTCCCGGCTCCGTTCAAAAGGCGGTGGAGGCAGTTGCATTTGCGCTGGACACAGGATTGAACCCCATATCAAAACCCCATATCAAAACCCTGCATCAACGCGATGTGAAGGGAGGATACGGCTCATGCTCCTTCAAATGGCAATGCGGCGGCTGCAGAGCAGCGGCTTGGGCGAGAGACCATAATATGGTGGCTGAAGACCCCTATTGCTGGCTTATACATGACAAACATATTGTCTTCGCATAAGTCATAGTTCTCTCGCGCACTTTGAGAGGTATAGGCGTATTGTGCCTATACCTCTTAATTCTATATGCTCCCGCTCAACTCGTTCAGTAACCGCCCGCTCATGGCTCCGCGATTTTCTCTTGACCATGCGTTATTGGCCATCTTGAAGAACAATTGGAGACTGAACATTTGATGAGAAATACCCCAGAACAGTCAGGCAAAATTGGCTAGATTAGATATGCTTTGAAGAGATTGAATAGGCATAAGCAGAAGCCACAAACCGGCTCTGGGCATACAACCACGAACGACCCAACATGACCGTCGGCGGAGTAATACCCGCTACAAAACTAAAAATGGCGGCATAACTCTCCTGGATTCCGGCAACTTGCAAATCTAGGGTATTGAAAATTGAATGAAGTAGTATTTTTGAATTAACATGAGAGTAACTATCAATTAAATAATAGAAATACGAATATGTGGATAGTAAATCCGTATGATGCGTATTTTATACTAAGATTGGGCCATCTGAGCAATCATAACGACCTGTTCGCAGGCATTGATACTCTTGGTAGTGGTCAGTGAGACTCCGCTGTCTTACAAATGGGCTCGCCTCCAGCACAAGCTGAACTTAAAGTGTCGCATTGCGCCCGATTTTCCCAGTTCATAGCGTATTTTGCGGGTCTATGCTGCTAAATAGGCATGGTATTCTACCAGAGCGTCCTCTCACAGTTCTCTTCACCACTGCGCTAATAGTATGCGCGGGCAACTGGGAGTTTCTACAGGGGGTGGAGAGGGATACCTCTAACCTGATAAGTATTAAAAATTTTGTCAAAGTTAAAATATCCATAGTGTCAATGTTATTGACGCGATTATTGCCCCGTAAATAAATCATCACTATGGCTTTCCTTTGGAACCAACAAGAATAAAGGAAAGTTCCAATGACTAAGCTACATCTGTTAAAGACAATTCCGGTTTTCATACTGCTGGTTCTGGCTGGTTGCTCGTCCAGTAATGTGGAAAATGACCTTGGTGCAGCTCAAGGTGAGCCAAATGAACCCGGTAACCAGTATGAGGTGCCGATTCATCCAGGGAATTCTCCGGTTAATCAACCTCCAAGTCCTAATAATCGGTGATGATAGGATGAGTAAAGAACAGGCCTGATGACCTAACTACATGGGTCAAAGGGAGTCCCAGTTCTCTTCCTATTGTATTGGTTGGTTGTATTTCGTTTGGTTTTGGTGAGGGTTCTCCTACAAGAACCCGAACCAGCCAAAGCGACCAGTACAACTGAGAAATTACGATGAAGTTCCATACCACCGGAGCTTGCGTATACGAATAATGGAAAGTTCCGATGACGAGAGCACATATGTCAAAGATAGTTCCTATTTTCCTCCTATTGTTCCTGGCAGGTTGCATGTCAAATAGTGCTGACACCGACCAAGGTGAACCAAACGAGCCAGGTAACCAATATGAAGTTCCAATTCACCAGCCCCCAGGTAATCAGCCAGAAGGCGATTAAAGGACAGGCCCGATGACAATCAATTATATGCCAAAGGTGGCTCCCGTTTTCTTCCTGTTGTTTTTGGCAGGTTGTATGTCGGGTGGTCAGAGCCAATTAAACGATCCTGCCGACTTAGCTACAACTGAAGAGTTAAACACCCGTCAAGTCACAGCCACCACTGTCTCTGGTGCAACGTGTACCGGCATCAGCGGGACGTTAACGTGCTCTGACGGCTCTACTGGCACATACACGGCTGCAGCCGGGTCCGTCACCGGAGTGACATCAAGCGGTGAACCCTTCTCCGGGACATATTGAGGCTGAACCTCAACTCAAAAACGAAATAGTGCTGTCACCGTTGTGGTGATCTGCTCCCGTTTTATAAAAGGGCGGATGCCAGGCTTTGGCCTGATTGCATCAGCCCTTTTTTTGCCTGCTTTGCCTTGGCGACCTGCCTCAGCACGGCAACAAAGCCTCAAGCCAAAATGGGGGATGAACACTCCGGTTTCAGTGGTTACACGCTCAGGTGCAATTGGTAACAGAGTAGGCGGTGCTGGGTCCGTAAGCGGAACGACAGCAAGAGGTGAAACCTTGTTTGGGACATATTAAGCCTCAGATTCCACAAGCTTATCGACCGTGCCCACAAACCAACACAATGATACACAACGGTACCTCACGTTTTTGCGTTCGGTATTCGCATTTGTTTGGAATATCGACCACCCCTGATCTTAGCGAATTGATCTGTAGGGTATTAGTCCTTGTTTCAATTGCGCAGGTCAGGAGAAAGGCAAGTATTTTATGGCAGCCAGCATCATTTTAAGTGTATCCGCCGGAGGTTCGCGTAAAACTGCAGCAACTGATCCAAAAACGATCGCGGTAGTTACTCCTTATCTCGCCCAACCGGGAACCAGAATGTACATTGCAGGGCTCAAGGATGCCGCTACGCAATTGGGATGGCAGCTCGAGGTTACGGATACTGCTGGTGATGTTGATGCTGTTAATGACGCCATTGAACGCGCTATCACCAACAAGGTTGATGCCGTGGTCATCAACGTCGATCCCCATCTGATCTCCCGAGGTCTTGAAGCTGCAGGCCGCGCAAACCTGCCTGTTGTCGGCATGGATAGTGGCACCCATCCCTTGTTGGTCACCAACGTCACCTCAAACGGCTTCGCCATGGCAGCAGAAAGCGCAGCTTACGTGGCCAATCGCATCAAGGGAGAGGGCAAGGTGATCATGCTTGTATATGATCACTTTCCCCCTGTCAGGAAAAGAGCAGCCATCGCGGATGCAGTGTTCGCAAGCTACCCGTCAATCGAAGTTATTGAGCGCATCACACCAGACATAAGCGATGGTGGTGTTGCTGACACCAAGGCTAAGATCTCGGAGATCCTCAAGGCCCATCCGCAACCGGGCAGCATCTCTGCAATTTGGGCTGGCTGGGACCAACCCGCACTGGGGGCCCTCCAAGCAATTGACGAGGCCGGCCGCACGGATGAAGGCATCGTAATTGTGGGGATGGATGGTACTGCGGAAGCTTTGCAGGCGATTAGATCCGGAAGCAATTTGGAAGCGACCATCACTCAGGATTTTAAAGGCATCGGCTTTACTACCGCAGCAGTTGTCTCAAAGGCCTTGTCAGGAGCGGAGGTTGGTGAGATTGAAATCTATCTTCCAGCTCAACTCGCGACTTGGTCCAGTCTGGGTGAAGGCTAAACTTCCTTTTTTGCACCAATCTGCTGCTCTTTGAGCTCTTGTACCTTTTGGGCGTGCGGCAAAACAAGGTCAGCAACCGTTTGTTTGGTCAGCTCAGTGCGAAAGAACGCACTCGCATGGTCCAGCGCGCTATCGATCGCTTTATTGGCTGATTGCTCAAGCAGGCAGCTTGTTGTGGTGTTTGACAAGCCCAGCGCAAATAGCCCCGGAGACCCAAGCGCCTCATAAACATCATAGAGCGTGATCTCCGTAAGCAGCTTGGCAAGACACCAGCCACCGCCATGGCCCTTCACCGACGTCACTATTCCAGCTTTCCTTAGCCCGCCCATGGTTCGGCGCACCAACGACGGATTGGTCGCAAGCATCAGGCCAATTTGCTCAGATGTGATCGGGTCTTTGGCTTGCTCAAGATGTAATAACACATGAAGCATCCGCGCCAGACGATTGTCAGTTCTCAAGCTCTTTCTCCATTTTCTGCCAGCCTACACATAAACGCCATTCGTTACAAACGAACATACGAGATATTGACATTCTGAATATGTAACTTAAAAAGTAACAAATTGACCAGAAATCTTCTGTCCGTCACCCGATGACAGCTGAGGGGAGCAATGTGGGCGGCACTGCATTGTCGTTTCGCAAGGTAAGGATGGTCCGATTGTATTAGGAATTGTTACTTTAAAGGTATCATGAAAAGGGAAGTTGATGACAACAAACAGTTTACACCTGAAGGGAAGGGGGCTTGGCAGAACTCTTGCTGTTGCAGCCCTGTTTCTAGCCGCCTTTATGAATCTGCTTGATGTGACAATCGTAAATCTGGCTCTGCCGGTTATTCAAAGTGAACTGAGGGCCACCCCCACACAGCTGGAATGGGTTCTGGTAATCTATGTGCTCGCTTTTGGCGCCGGATTGCTTCCATTTGGCCGGTTCGGGGACGCCTTTGGCCGCATGAAGCTTTTCTGCTGGGGCATCATCTTCTTCATCACAAGCTCGATCACCTGCGGGTTTGCCCAAAACATCGAAACCCTGATCGCAGCACGTGGCTTTCAGGGAGTGGCGGCAGCAATGATGGTGCCCCAAGTGCTTGCCATCGTGCACGTACTTTTTGAGCCGGAAGAGCGCGGAAAAATCATCGGGATTTTCGCTACCGTAAATGGGCTTGGAGCAATTGTTGGCCCCATCCTTGGCGGAGCCATTGTTTCTGCTGATTTGGGCGGTTTAAGTTGGCGGCCGATCTTTCTAATTAACCTGCCACTGGGTCTGCTCTCTTTGTTTGGTGCACTGGTCTTTTTGCCTAAGATGCCTGTGTTACACAAACAGGCGCTCGATTGGGTCGGCGCCTGTACATTTGCCAGCGTCATTCTCGGTATCACCTACCCGCTGGTGGAAGGTCGCGCTTTGGGCTGGCCTGTCTGGTGCTTTGTTATGCTGGTGTCTTCACTCCTGCTTGCTGTGTTCTTTGTGCGCTTACAATTAAAGCGTTCCCAGAAAAAACTGCCCCAGCTCATCCCAGTAAGCTTGTTGCGCGACAAAGCCTTTGTGACTGGCCTACTCGTCGTCGCCCTGTTTTTCTCCGGAATCTCAGGCGTTATGTTCATTTTGGCCATCTTCTTGCAATGGGGACACGGCTTCTCGCCACTACAAGCAGGTCTGGCCTCAGCCTTTCACCCCGTGGGTGTGATGGTTGCCTCCTCATTAACAGCCCGGTTAGGCGCCCGTTTTCTGGTCTCACGGCTTGTCGTCGGAGCTGCACTACTGCTCATCGGCATGACATCGCTTCAACTGGTGATCCTCATATCCTCTGGCCCCTTCAGTGTATCGGATTTCATCGCCCCTCTGCTGACCATCGGAGCGGGAATGGGAACGGCGATCTCCGCTCTGTTTCAAAGTGTACTCCTGCGGGTCTCGGGGCCTGATGCGGGTGCAGGTTCCGGAATTTTGCAAACCTTCCAGCAACTCGGCATCGCCCTTGGCATCACGATTGTTGGACAGATCTTCTTTGGCGTGCTCGGGCAGGCCGGTGATCCTGAAACTTTCAACAGCGCAGCCAGCAAGGCCCTGCTGTATTCAATCGGGGTCTACCTGCTACTGACACTCATGCATTTAGCAAGCCTGCGCAAAAGCCGGAGCTTGAGTACTGTGCCAAATGAACAGGGCTGATCCCCCAGCACAGCAGCTTACAACGAAATATGGCCCCATGATCACAACAATAGGAGTGAGACATGGGGCAGAAGACCAAGGTTGTGAGTGCAGGTGCAGAGCGGGAGGTCAAAGATCTCCGGTGCAAGACCCGCAAAAGCAATTCCACTGAAGACAAGATCCGAATTGTGCTTGCTGGGTTACGCGGCGAGGATGTCTTCTTAAGGTATTTTCCTGTTCTTGGCTTCATACCAGTTCCAGCCGCCAAATCCACTTAAATTGCCGGTCTAAAGTTCCCGATCCTGCTGTCTCTTGCCTCGCAAACGCTTGTGTAAGCCTTGAGATAGACTTCTTCGTATTTGATGGTACGCCAGAAGACGCTCCACAAATACACTCCAGTCTTCAAAAAAGAATTTTGTTCAATGTCCTATACTGACGCTCAGAGCAGGCCCATTGTTAGAATTACATGAGATGCGAGTAATCGGATGACGTTTTTACGTTTTGGTATATATACTCTGGCGTTGGTGACAGCAGCTCAAATTGCTCTACCTGCGGTAGCGGATGATGAGCTCTCGTGGCAACACGCATTCTCCATGTACGGCGAACCTGCACTTAGCGAAGGTTTCACCCATCTTCCCTACGCTAACCCCGATGCACCAAAAGGAGGACGTATAACACTTGGCGTTCAAGGCACCTTCGACAGCCTCAACCAATTTGCACTAAAAGGAGCTTTTACTTCGACCCGCGGCATGCAAGAGCGGGTTATGGGAAGCAATATTTTTGAAAGTCTTCTGCTGCAATCCTCTGACGAACCTTGGTCCGTTTATGCGCACCTGGCAAAAGCCGTTCGAATGCCCGAGGAACGGGACTGGATCGAGTTTCGGCTGAACCCAGCAGCAAGATTTTCTGATGGAACGCCGGTTACTGTAGATGACGTGATATTTTCAATTGAGATCATTCGCGACAAAGGCCGCCTGCCTTATTCAGAATGGTACGGCAAGGTAACTCAGTTTGAAAAGACCGGCGAAAACTCGGTTAAGTTCCACTTTGCTGATGGAAGTGATCGCAAGCTTCCCTTTCTCATTGCAACAGCTCCCATCTTTTCCAAAGCTGGCACAGATGTGGAGGCATATGGGCAAAGTACCTTGGTTCCTCCAGTTGCCTCAGGTCCCTATACTTTTTCGGTAATAGAACCTGGGCGGCGGGTCATTTACAGAAAGAACCCTGACTATTGGGCGGAAGATCTGCCGGTGAAAGTCGGCTTCAGCAATTTTGATGAGGTGGTAATTGATTATTACCGCGATCAAAACGCGCTCGTAGAAGCCTTCAAAAAGGGTGACGTCGATGCGCTCGCATTCGGCAACCCGACACAATGGGAAACAGGATTTGACTTTCCTGCCTTTAACGAGGGCAAAGTTGTCAAAGAGACTTTCGAAAAACATACGCCTGTTTCGATGGTCGGCATTGCCTTTAATACGCGCCAGCCACAATTTCAGGACAAAAGAGTGCGCAAAGCTCTGGGAATGCTGCTCGATTTCAACTTCATAAATCGCAGTATTTTCCGCGGCCAATACGTGAGAACCGCTGGATACTGGGATAACTCGGATTTATCCTCCATCGGCAATCCGGCCTCTGAGAAAGAGCTGGAACTTCTAAAGCCATTTAGCGGCGTTGTTGAGGAAGACGTTCTAAATGGCACGTGGCGTCCTGCAGAAACAGATGGCTCCGGGCGCAATCGCGACAATTTAGTGACGGCACTCCAACTCATGAATGAAGCCGGATACGAGCTGGACGGGAATAAACTGATCAATCAGCAAACGGGCGAGCAACTTAGCTTTGAACTCACGGTTCGTAGCCAAGACGAAGAGCGTATCGGCTTGGCTTTGCAACGGTCAATGAACCTGATCGGGGTTAGTATGAGTATTCGCCTTGTGGATGCCGCCCAGTTTGAAGAGCGGCGGCTTAATTTTGACTTCCATACGCTATTTAACGGTTGGGGCGCAGCATTGACACCGGGAGCAGAACAGACCTCCCGTTGGTCATCAACGGTAGCTGATGTCAAAGGGTCGCGAAACTTCGTTGGTGCCAAAGAGCCTGCAATAGACTCCCTCATAGAAACGATGATCGCCGCACGCACGCGAGAAGACCTCATTACGGCAGTGCGCGCTTATGACCGTGTGCTGATATCAGGGTTTTATGTAATTCCGCTTTACCACCCACCAGCTCAACAACTTGCACACTGGGTACGAGTGAGCCGTCCAGACGCAATTCCTTTGTTTGGATATCAGTTCGACAATTGGTGGGCGGTGGATTAACGGCGCTATCACGTCAACTGGAGTATGGCGATGATAGTTTGATCGAGGTACGCTTTAGGCGTCGATGACAACGCTAACCTCAAAAGATACGACAAATAATTTGGGGTGGATTTCTGCCAAGAAAATACAAAGTGACCTAGCGTTATCAATAGGCTATTGACTAATGCCGCTTCTAACGATATCTGTGCCACCTTTAATTTCCCCTAAGGAATTGGTGCATGCTTCAGGAAACGGTAGATATTGTAATTGTTGGAGGTTACCTGTCTCTAATTCTGATTATTGGTTTATGGTGTAGTAAAGATATTAACGGCTTTAAACAGTATGCAACTGCGAGCGGCGGTGTCGGTCCCTTAATCATTTTCGCAACCATGTCAGCCTCTTTCATTGGAGGAGGCTTTTCAAACGGCAATGCAGAAAAAGTATTCTTGTTTGGTATTGCAAATATCGTTTGTATCTGGGGGTTTAGCCTAAAAGAGATCCTTCAGGCCCGTTACATAGCCCCCAGAATGAAGTACTTCCCCAACGCTATTTCTATAGGCGACATATTGGCCCCTGCCTACGGCAAAACCGGTCGCATAGTTGGTGGCATAGGCGGCATTCTTTTGTGCTGCGGTATTGTTGGCGCTCAGGTGGGTGCAATCGGAATTGTCTTCAATGTACTCTTTGGGTTGGACAGAATTGTAGGTATTGCGATTGGCTGCAGTATCGTCATCCTTTACACCACAATGGGCGGTATGCGCGCGGTAATCTACACCGATATTGCTCAGTTTATAATGCTCGCCATTGGTATGCCCCTTACCCTTTTATTTGGTATTTATTATGCGGGCGGTATAGAGGCAATCTACCACAGTGTACCTGCAGATCATCTTAGTTTACCCGGACCGGAATTTGGTTGGTTTGGTCTGATTGGCCTCATCCTCGTATTTATGGTCGGAGAGACATTAATACCACCTTTGATTCAACGACTTCTTGCAGCACGCACTCCAGAGGACGCCGCAAAGGGCAGCCTTTATTCAGGAGTGTTTTCCATATTCTTTTTCGCGATAACAGGGCTAATCGGCCTTGTGGCACTTACGATCGATCCCACCATAGCTCCTGAAAATGCGATGGCATTTGTTGTAACAACCGCACTGCCGCCAGTCATAAAAGGATTGGTAATTGCAGGAATGATATCGATTGTAATGTCCTCGGCAGATTCCTATCTCAATGCAGCGAGTACTACATTTGTGAACGATGTAATGAGCCCCATATGGATGCGGCCAATAAGCGACATAAATTTGCTCTTTATTGCAAAAACGGTAACGCTAGTGATTGGGATAACATCTATCCTCTTTGCGATAATGATCGAAAGCGTACTAGATATACTGCTTTACGCCTATAATTTCTGGGCACCCATGGTTCTTGTACCTCTCGTAGCAGCAATATTCGGCTTAAAACGCGGCCCTTTGGCATTTCTGACTGGTGCAATAGCTGGTATTTGTGCAACGACCATTTGGTCAACAGTTCTAGGTGATCCTGGAAGCTTTCCGGGTAGCGTCGTAGGCCTGTTTGTAAATCTTACAGTCTTCTGCCTGACCCCTAGAACGCATGTCGCAGGTTCCGAGCCCGCAGTTGAACCCGCAGAATGAGTTTGAGACAAAACCTCTAGCTATCACGGTGCATTTAAATCTCCACTTTCCTCAAGCCTGTCCAGTTCGTGATGGTTTATTATCGCGTATGTCTTTAACTCCAGAACTGGCAGCCACTTTTGGAAGACACGCTATAAAGCAGTACTATTCAAGCGCGTTTATATTCCATAGGTATTATCTGGTTTAGTTGGTAACATCACGTCCGAACCACTTCTGTGACAGTTCAGTTAGCTTCCCGTTTTCTCGCAGAACCTTCAGCGCATTATTAAATTTGACCACATCTGCACGCCCTTTATCGTTGTCACGAAATGGATAAGCGTCATAAAGCGGCGCGAAGGGTTCTCCTGCTAAAGTAAGAGGCAAGGAAACCTGATCCAGAACACGTACTGCGCTTACTCGGTCTCGCACGAGAGCATCAATACGGCCCAATGCAACCTCATGCTCCAAAATGTTGGTTTCATAAGTACGAATGTCAATTTCGTCGGCATAGGGCAGCTCTTTGAGCAGATCTTCGTAATTGGACCCCAGTATCACCCCGACGCTTCGGCCCTTCAAATCCGCTACACTACGAATAGTGGCTTCATCTTCTTTGCGCACGACAACTTGAGCACCATCAACCACATAGGGTTGTGAAAACAGATATTTTTCCTCACGCTCCGGCGTCACAGTTACTTGGTTTGCAACCGTATCCACGCGATTGGCATCCAACGCCCCAATCAAACTCGGAGATGGCATCGTGAGAAACTCAACGTCGTCGCCCGTTATTTCAGCAATGGCATTGATTACGTCGATATCAAAACCTTGCAGGACACCTTGTTGCACGAAGGTGAATGGATTGGCTTGCCCTGAGGTTCCTACCCGCAGCGACTCCGCATTGACAGGGATTGCAACAATCAAAGCAGTTGCCACAATAAAGGCACGCATATATGAGCTTTTCGGCTTAGATAAAATGATCATCGGACGTTTTCCATACACCAGAATTGACAATATCTCGTTTTACGCTTGGCCTGCGTCAGGATAATTGTGTTTAGTTTGTTCTCGACACTGTGTATGGCCTTTTAGTGTCATTTTGGTGCACTATCGATTGATTATCTATGAGGTCCTATGAGTTATTTAGTGCTGATTTGTGAAGGTATAACCAATAGTGGCTGGTAAATTTCCTCAGGGAATGCGTTCGAAAAGAGCAAGGTACTTAAGTCTACTTTTGCGATGGGGAATGCTGATCGGAATAGTTGTTTTGACCAACTATTTTGTTTCCATCTTGCTTGATGTCTATGTTGAGGAGCCGACCCTACAGGCGGGGATGGTGTTCGGTTCAACTATTCTTTTGCTGCTAATCTTATATGCAGTATTGCTGGCGATACCTTTCTTCCCGGGCGCAGAAGTAGGTATACTAATTTTAACGACACAAGGTAGTTCGGCTGCACCGTTTGTATATCTTGCAACTATTCTGGGCCTGCTAACGAGTTACTTCATTGGTTTGGCGTTTTCTTCACGACTAAAAAGTACCCTGCTGAAGTCTCTTGGACTGCAAAAAACAGCAGATTTTGTGGAATCAATGCAGGGTTTAGCGCCGCAAGAACGCCTGGTCTTATTGCAAGCTAGTGCGCCGAGTTGGGTAGGAAACTGGGTGATAAGCAGACGCTATATATTAATTGCTTTGCTGTTGAATATTCCGGGAAACAGTATGATAGGTGGAGGGGGAGGGATCCTTTTTCTATCAGGATTAAGCCGCTTGTTTTCTAACTTTTATATTCTTCTGACAATTACGTTTGCTGTATTGCCTGTTCCAGCATTGGTGTATTTCTTCGGGGTGGACTTGTTCAATTAATGTAGCCATAGAAGTGGCCCCGCTTGTTTGGACAGTCAGAGAGAGGTGGTCCCGTTTGTTTGGACAGGTGAGCGTCTTTTATAAGTGGATCTAATACGGCTAATCGGCCACCGGAACACGTCTTTTTTATGCAAGTTTTATAGGCCGTCATTTTCCAGCTCTCGGATGGCAGCTATGGTCACAAAGCGGTCATTCTGCGCCAGTGATGTGCCTCAAGAAAACAACCAACCGTATACGTCTCAATCGACGCAGTTACCCACGCGCTGATTAGGCTACGTTTTTGATTCTGGGCTCTTAGGCAATACAGATTAGTATGCGCAATAATATTTCTTGAAATGAAAATATTAAAACAATAATGGCTCTGAAATGCTTCAGAGCCATTATTTGGGGTATCTAGGGTCAAAAATCCCCCTAAAAGCGCACCCCTAGGGGGTAATCAACAACCGACACAGGATATTAACTACAGCCGCTGGTGGAGCCGCAGGTGTCGCACTTTAGGCAGGTGCCGTTGCGCACCATGGTGAAGTTACCGCACTCTGCGCAGCTTTCGCCTTCATAGCCCTTCATGCGGGCCTGTGCGACCTGACTGGCAACAGATGGCTGAGCCGCAGGAGTTGCAGTGCCTACTGCGACAGTCCCGGTTGCATCACCACCGCGCTGGAACGCAGTTGCAATGGCATCAGACTGAGCAGAGATCGCACCAGCCAGCTGGACAGCCGGATCACCACCTGGAACCAAACGGAACTTCTCAGTCTGACCACGAACAAGGCCGTGAGACACAATGGCAGGACCACCGTCATCACCCTGACCTTCAGCAGAAGAGCGGGAGGTAGAGGTCGCGCTGTCCAGTGCTTCCGGCGGAACGTGCGCCAGATCGTTGCGCCCCAGATAAGACACAGCCAGCTCACGGAAGATGTAGTCAAGAATGGAAGTAGCATTCTTGATCGCATCATTGCCCATCACCATGCCAGCAGGCTCAAAACGGGTGAAGGTGAATGCATCTACGTATTCTTCAAGCGGTACGCCGTACTGCAGGCCAAGAGAAATTGCGATCGCGAAGTTGTTCATCAACGAGCGGAAGGCAGCGCCTTCTTTGTGCATGTCGATGAAGATCTCGCCAATACGGCCATCCTCGTATTCGCCAGTTGTCAGATACACTTTATGGCCACCAACGGAAGCCTTCTGAGTGTAGCCCTTACGACGGTTTGGCAGCCGTTCACGGTTGCGCACAGCCCGCTCGACGATCCGCTCAACAATACGCTCGGCAACAGCTTCAGCGCGCGCAGCCTGTGGCTGTGCGAGGATGTCATCGATGGTGTCTTCAGCTTCGTCGTCTACATCTTCCAGCAGCTGGGAATTCAGCGGCTGAGACAGCTTGGAACCGTCACGGTAAAGCGCGTTCGCCTTAAGACCCAGCTTCCAGGAAAGCATGTAAGCGTCTTTACAGTCCTCAACACTTGCAGAGTTTGCCATGTTGATGGTCTTGGAAATCGCACCGGAGATGAACGGCTGTGCTGCTGCCATCATCTGGATGTGGCTGTTAACAGACAGGAAGCGCTTACCAATGCGGCCGCATGGGTTTGCACAGTCAAACACAGGGTAGTGCTCTTCCTTCAGGTGCGGTGCACCTTCCAGCGTCATAGCACCACAAACATGGGTGTTTGCTGCTTCAATATCTGCCTTGCTGAAGCCCATATGGGTCAGAAGGTCAAATTCCATGTCGTCCAGCTGCGCAGCAGAAACGCCCAGCTTGCTTGTCAGTAGCTCATCACCAAGGGTCCAGCGGTTCACTACGAACTTGATGTCAAACGCAGAACCAAGTGCACCGGAAAGCTTTTCAAACGCTGCATCATCAAAGCCTTTGGCCCGCAGGCTGGCTTCATTGATTGCAGGGGCCTGCGAAATGGACCCGTGACCAACAGCATAAGCTTCAATCTCGCCGATTTCCGCTTCAGAGTAGCCCAGAGCGCGCAGCGCGTCAGGTACAGCACGGTTGATGATCTTGAAGTAACCGCCACCAGCAAGCTTTTTGAACTTCACAAGCGCAAAGTCAGGCTCAATACCGGTGGTGTCACAGTCCATCACCAGACCGATGGTACCGGTTGGGGCAATCACAGTGGTCTGCGCGTTGCGGTAACCGTGCTTCTCGCCAAGCTCCAGAGCTTTGTCCCAGGCAAGACGGGCGCGCTCAACAAGCTCAGCTTGTGGGCAGTTGGAGGCATCCAGAGGAACGGGCAGGGTGCTGAGTTTCTCGTAACCGTTGGTCTCGCTGTGAGCTGCACGGCGATGGTTGCGGATTACCCGCAGCATGTCACTTGCGTTTTCCTCATAGCGAGGGAAGGCACCCAGTTCACCAGCCATTTCAGCTGAGGTGGCATAACACACACCGGTCATGATCGCGGTGATGGCACCACAAAGAGCGCGGCCTTCATCGCTGTCATAAGCAATACCGGAGGTCATCAGCAAGCCGCCGATGTTGGCGTAGCCCAGACCTGTGGTGCGGTATTCGTAAGACAGCTGTGCAATCTGCTTGGACGGGAACTGCGCCATCATGACGGAGATCTCAAGCACAATCTGCCAGAGGCGGGTTGCATGCTCAAACTTGTCAAAATCGAACTGGCGGTCTTCCTTGCTGAACTGCAAAAGGTTCAGGGAAGCAAGGTTACACGCAGTGTCATCCAGGAACATGTATTCAGAACATGGGTTGGATGCGCGGATCTCGCCACCCTGCGGGCAGGTGTGCCATTCATTGATGGTGGTGTGGTACTGGAGGCCCGGATCAGCAGACGCCCATGCCGCGTAACCAATCTGTTCCCAAAGCTCGGCAGCTTTAATGGTCTTCTTGGTTTGACCGTCAATACGGCCAGTCAGATCCCAGTCACCATCTGCCGTTACAGCTTTCAGGAAGCCATCAGTCACACGAACAGAGTTGTTGGAATTCTGGCCGGAAACGGTCAGATAAGCTTCAGAATCCCAGTCCGTGTCGTAGATTGGGAACTCAATGGTCTTGTAGCCCTGACGTGCAAACTGAACCACACGCTGGATATAGTTATCAGGAACCATGGCCTTTTTGGCAGCGCGCATTTCGCGCTTCAGGGCAGGGTTCTTTTTCGGGTCAAAGCAATCGTCGCCGCTGCCTTCGCAGTTGACGCAAGCCTTCATCACCGCCTGCAGGTGCTTCTGACAGATTTTGGAACCGGTTACGATCGCCGCAACCTTCTGTTCCTCATGCACCTTCCAGGTCACAAATTCTTCGATATCCGGATGGTCAATGTCGACCACAACCATCTTCGCCGCACGGCGTGTGGTACCACCGGACTTGATCGCGCCCGCTGCACGGTCACCGATCTTCAGGAAGCTCATCAGGCCAGAGGACTTGCCGCCGCCTGCCAGACGCTCACCGCTTGCACGCAAGGAGGAAAAGTTGGTGCCGGTGCCGGAGCCGTATTTGAACAGACGTGCTTCACGAACCCACAGGTCCATGATGCCGTTTTCATTCACCAGATCATCATCAACGGACTGAATGAAGCAGGCATGTGGTTGCGGATGCTCGTAGGCGGTCGCAGAACGAGTCAGTTTGCCGGTTTCAAAGTCAACGTAATGGTGACCTTGGCTTGGGCCATCAATGCCATAAGCCCAGTGCAGACCGGTGTTGAACCACTGAGGGGAGTTCGGCGCAACCTTCTGGGTGGCAAGCATGTAGCGCAGTTCGTCATAAAACGCCTGTGCATCAGCTTCACTATCAAAGTAGCCGCCTTTCCAGCCCCAATAGGTCCATGTACCCGCCAGACGGTCGAACACCTGACGGCTGTCGATTTCGGAACCGAAGCGCTTGTCCTTGGCCATCTTGGAAAGGGCTTTGTCATCCGGTGCCTTGCGCCACAGCCAGGAAGGAACAGTGTTCTCTTCAACAGCCTTCAGTTTCGCGGGCACGCCTGCCTTACGAAAGTACTTTTGCGCAAGAATGTCTGAGGCAACCTGAGAGAACTGTTTTGGAACCTGAATGTTCTCGAGGCGAAACACAACAGAGCCGTCCGGGTTACGGATTTCGCTCGTTGCATTACAGAATTCAATATCTGCGTAGGGGGATTTTCCTTCCGCAGTATATCGCCGTTCAATTCTCATATTCAGCCCCTTATCGCACCCGGTTTGGACCACCGCAGTGCATCTCGGTTTTAAGAGATCAGATAGCTAAGAATGTAACCAAAATTCCGCCGCCGGTTCTGATTACTCCGCTATCTGGTATTTATCCTAAGTCAACGCAGGTAAGTGGCGCGCAAATCGATGCTATCACAAGATCTAGTGTGCCGATAATATATTAACACAATATTTAGACCGTAATTGGCAAAAAAAAGCGACCGCTTGAAGTGAATTTAAATCCAACTCCTAGCACTCGAAGCTACTTAAATTTTGGTGAACTCCCGGCAGATGCCGCACTATCCTGAACACGTCTTGATTTCGTCCTCAAACTAGATTGAATCGGAAAGCATCGTCAAGCGCGTTCTGTCCACTGCTTGTGTGTATAAGAGGGATCAGAACACCAAATATTGTAATCTATGTGGATTGTGGGGACCCTTTGATCTGCCAAAAAAGGGGCGCAGGCAGCAGAACCCCGCCATTTCCGCAAAGCCAAGCGAAAAAGCGAACTCAACCTCATTTTTTTTGGGGAGTAATTTTGCGAAAAATTATTCAGTGGATCACAAAAAATAACAGGTAAAAAGTCTGTGTACCCTGCGCAATTTTACTCAGCAGATATATCGATAGATCCTATATAGTTTCCCAAAGACCTTAAGCATCTGGTTAGGTTAAAGTAGCGAGCAGATATGCATCACACCTCCTTCGGCAAGGACATTTCTCAGCTAGATGTGGTTCTTGTGGAACAGTCAAAACCCACCCAAGCTATCTTGCGGGGCATTTTGGGAACTCTGAAGCTGGGGCGCGTTCGTGTCTACGACAGCCCCAAGGAGGCATTGCCAAATTTGATCTCGGACCCACCAGATATGGTGTTGTCCGGGTGGGAGATGAAACCGGTCAGCGGCTTCCAGCTCTTAAAGCTCATGCGTTCCGGGCGAATCCCGGAATTGATCAATGTCCCGCTCGTCTTCATTACCGCCTATGGCACCCGTGCACTAGTGACCCGCGCAATGGAAGCAGGGGCGCACCACTTGCTTGTGACGCCCATTTCCTCGGCCTCCTTGAAGAAGTCCTTAGATTCGATCTGCAAGGATCGCCGTCAGTTTGTCCGCAATCGTGACGGTGGCTTTATCATTGATGGCACTGCAAAACGGCTGGAGCAGAACGAGGCCAAGTTTGCCACGCTGAATAAAGCGCGCGAGTACCAGAAGCGTGACAGCGCCATACCGCGCCCCGATTCTTCTGCGCAGCCAAAACCCGGCAATGCCGCCAGACCAGTGCTTGAAACAGACGAAAACGAGCCGCTTTCCCTTAAAGATCTGGAAATTGGAAGAGTTTCATCCGCAGACAAGTTCGGTCAAAACCCGTATCTGTCCCGCCGCGAACCAAAGTGAAGAGGCAAATGCGGTGCTGAATTGTCAAAATAATAACTGACCCTAGGATATTTTAGGCGAGTTCCGGTGAATAGTTGAAACTACGGGTCTCTAAGACTGGACAGGCCCCCAAACACTCGTCATATTCCGAGAAAATTGACAAGCCAGCGATCTGGAAAGGCCAGACATATGAAACACCTTCTGCTGACGTTCTTCACATGGTGGAACAACGACACGTGGGGCACTCGCTTCTTCACATGGAGAAAGGGTGAGTTCGTCGGGACCGATGATTTTGGCAACAAGTACTATAAAGAGCGTGGCGGCAAGCGTCGCTGGGTGATTTATAAAAACCTTGCAGAAGCCTCCCAGATCCCTGCCGGCTGGCACGGCTGGATGCATTACCGCACAGACACGCCTCCTACAGAGAGTGGTTATGTTCCGCATGACTGGGAAATAGCCCACGCTCCAAACCGGACAGGCACACCATACGCCTACCGTCCAAAGGGCTCCATCCTGACCCCGGAAAAACGTCCGGAAGTGACAGGAGACTACCATGCCTGGACACCCGGCGAATAAGTCGGTCGCCAAGAATTAAAGTTCAGACACAAAAAAGCCCGGTCAACCGACCGGGCTTTTTCTTATGCAAAGAAGTCTGTGGTGATTAAACCGCGTCTTCCCCGATCAAGCCGAGACGGCGATCCAGATAGCCGGCGCAGTTATCAATCAGACCATCCACATGATTTTCAAAGAAGTGGTTCGCACCAGGCATTTCCTGATGGTCGATGATGATACCCTTTTGGGTCTTCAGCTTATCAACCAGTGTCTGAACGTCCTTTTGCGGAACAACCTTGTCTTCCTCGCCATGAATGATCAGCCCAGAAGACGGGCAGGGGGCAAGGAATGAAAAGTCATGAAGGTTTGCTGGTGGCGCAATAGAGATAAAGCCTTCCACTTCCGGACGACGCATCAAAAGCTGCATGCCGATCCACGCACCAAACGAGAAACCTGCAATCCAGCATGCGCGTGCATCAGGATGTACAGTCTGTACCCAATCCAGCGCCGCCGCTGCGTCAGACAGCTCACCTTGCCCGTGATCGAACTGGCCTTGTGAACGACCGACACCGCGGAAGTTGAAGCGCAGAACGGCAAAGCCGCGTTTCGCAAACATGTAATACATCTGGTAGATGATCTGATTGTTCATCGTACCGCCAAACTGCGGGTGCAGATGCAAAACCAATGCAATTGGAGCGTTGCGTTTTTTAGCTGGATGGAAACGGCCTTCTAGCCGCCCTGCAGGGCCATTGAAGATCACCTCAGGCATATACTGCAAAATCCTCTTGTTTTGGTTGGCAGCAAATGGCCGCCAGTTTTTTCTAGTACACCGGATTGTTATCGATTAAACTTGACTATAAGATGCAAGTTTACTAGAACCAGTTTAGAATTATTCTACGATGAATCTCAAGGGCTACACCGAAAATCGACCTCGATAGGAGAAAGGTATATCCAACTCGGCGCACTCACGTTATAGACCTCAAAGAACTCAAAGGGAACTCTCTATCCCTTATCGTAAGCACCGTGGAAAATATCAAGGTTTCCATTTCCGTGAAGACCCAATTAGGGCATTAAAGAACCCCATTTTCTGTGTTAAACTATGACAATAAACCGCGAACTGACATATTTAGACTATAACGCCAGCGCTCCGCTGAGGGAAGAATCTCTTTTAGCGCTTCAGGAAGCCTATAAGGCAGCTGGCAATGCGTCCTCTATTCATGCCAGTGGACGCCGAGCCCGAGCCATTATCGAAGATGCAAGGCACAAAATTGCAGAACTGGTTGATGGAATTCCGGCAAATGTCATTTTTACAAGTGGCGCGTCAGAAGCAAACGTAACGGCATTGTCGCCGACGTGGCTGAAGAACGGTGAGCCCTATATTTTAACCCAGGTTTTTGTGAGCGCAATCGAACACCCTTCCGTTATTGCCGGTGGTCGATTTGCACCCCAGAACGTACAGAGCATTCCCGTTGATGAAGCGGGCCGCGTTATGGTCGACGAACTGCGCGTGATGCTTGGGCAACTGGGAAACGACGAAACAGTTTTGGTATCCGTCATGGCTGCCAACAGTGAGACCGGTGTTTTGCAGCCTCTGCGCGAAATTGGCGTACTCACTGAGGAGTTGGGTCATATCTTCCATGTGGACGGCGTCCAGATGGCAGGCAAAGAGCCAATTTCCATGGCCATGATAGGCTGTAACTCCATGTCGATCTCCTCCCACAAAATCGGAGGTCCTCAAGGGGTTGGCGCTCTTATCCTCGGCAAAGGCGACTTTCGCCCCATTCCGCTGCTCACAGGTGGCGGACAAGAATCGTGGAGAAGAGCCGGAACAGAGAATACAGCAGGCATTGCAGGGTTTGCGGTTGCGGCAGCGCAATCAATCGATCCTGCAGAGCGTGCTAGGATTTCGCGCCTGCGAGACCACATGGAAGAGAGGCTGAAACAGGCCTCTCCCGAGGCGATCATCTTCGGCGAAGATGTTCCCCGTCTTGGCAACACGACATGTTTCGCAGTTGAGGGGATTTCAGCTGAAACTGCGCTCATCAACTTCGACTTGTTTGATGTAGCTGTTTCATCCGGATCCGCTTGTTCTTCCGGCAAAGTTGGCGCATCCCATGTGCTTCTTGCAATGGGTGTACCGGAATCATTGGCGCGTGGCGCGATCCGGATCAGTCTGGGTTGGGCAACCAACGATGACGATGTCGAGCGCTTTTTAAGTGCTTGGACGAAAATATATAAACGAATGAAGCCCACACAGAAGGGGTGAACGCCGTTTTAAAAATAACCGAGGACAACAACCTCGTATAAATAAGGATGCACTGTGTTGAAACGGCGCATCTGTTAAGTAGGGCAAAAGGGTCCAATAAGTGTACCCAATGCGGCTTTGAACCGCGTATGGAGACAAAGCATGGCGGCAGTCCAGGAAACGATTGACAAGGTCAAGGAAATTGACGTCGATCAGTATAAATATGGCTTCGTAACCGATATCGAGAGTGAGCTTGCTCCCAAAGGGCTCAATGAAGATATCGTTGCATACATTTCGGCGAAAAAAGAAGAACCGGAATGGATGCTCAACTGGCGTTTGGATGCGTTTCGTCGTTGGAAAACGATGGAAGAGCCCACATGGGCGCGAGTTGATTACCCGAAGATCGATTTTGAAGACCTTCACTATTACGCAGCACCTAAGAAGCGCGAGGGACTGAAGTCTCTTGACGAGGTCGATCCGGAAATTCTGGAGACCTACAAGAAACTCGGCATTCCATTGTCCGAGCAGGAAATCTTGGCAGGTGTCGCACCGGAACACCGCGTCGCTGTTGATGCTGTTTTCGATAGTGTGTCGGTAGCAACAACCTTTAAGGAAGAACTGGCCAAGGCAGGCGTTATTTTCTGCCCGATCTCCGAAGCAATTCGTGAGCATCCAGAGCTGGTTCAAAAATACCTTGGGTCTGTTGTTCCAGTCTCCGATAACTTCTACGCAACATTGAACTCTGCTGTGTTCTCTGATGGGTCGTTTGTGTACATTCCTCCAGGCGTTCGTTGCCCAATGGAACTGTCCACTTACTTCCGTATCAACGAGCAGAATACCGGCCAGTTCGAACGTACACTCATCATTGCAGATAAAGGCTCTTACGTGTCTTATCTGGAAGGGTGTACAGCACCTCAGCGCGACGAAAACCAGCTGCATGCAGCCGTTGTTGAACTCGTTGCACTTGAAGATGCACAAATCAAATACTCCACTGTTCAGAACTGGTACCCAGGCGACTCTGAAGGCAAGGGTGGTATTTACAACTTCGTGACCAAGCGTGGCGATTGCCGCGAAAAGAACTCCAAGATCTCCTGGACACAGGTAGAGACCGGATCTGCAATCACGTGGAAATACCCGAGCTGCATTCTGCGCGGAGACAACTCACAAGGTGAGTTCTACTCCATCGCCATCTCCAATGGTCACCAGCAGATCGACAGTGGAACCAAGATGATCCATCTGGGCAAGAACACGGCCAGCCGGATTATCTCCAAGGGTATCTCAGCAGGTGTTTCCCAAAACACCTATCGCGGGCAGGTTTCCGCGCATCGCAAGGCATCTAACGCACGTAACTTCACCCAATGTGACTCGCTTCTCATTGGCGATAAGTGCGGTGCCCACACCGTCCCTTATATCGAAAGCAAGAACTCCTCAGCGGTGTTCGAGCACGAAGCAACAACCTCCAAGATCTCTGACGATCAGATGTTCTACTGCCAGGCCCGCGGCCTGAATGAAGAAGAAGCTGTCGCATTGATCGTGAATGGTTTTGTCCGGGACGTAATCCAGCAACTGCCAATGGAATTTGCAGTTGAGGCACAAAAACTGATTTCGATCAGCCTTGAAGGAAGTGTGGGCTAAAACGCGGTCATTCGCGTTTGCCTCGTACCTATTGAAAAATTGAAAAGACGAGAACGATAGATGCTTGAGATTAAAAACCTGCACGCCGAAGTTGATGGCAACAAAATCCTTCGCGGAATTGATCTGACCGTACGCCCTGGCGAGATCCACGCGATCATGGGACCAAACGGTTCTGGTAAGTCCACCCTGTCATATGTTCTGGCAGGCAAGGAAGACTACGAGATCACCGAGGGCTCCATCACCTATAATGGTGTCGACTGGGAAGAGCTTGGCGCAGACGAACGCGCTGCAGCCGGTATGTTCCTTGCGTTCCAGTACCCGATCGAAATTCCGGGTGTTGCAACCATGACTTTCCTGAAGACCGCTTTGAACGCACAGCGCAAAGCACGCGGTGAAGACGAAATCTCCACCCCTGACTTCATGAAGCTTGTGCGTGAGAAAGCCAAGGAACTGAAAGTGACGCCGGACATGCTGAAGCGTCCGCTCAACGTTGGTTTCTCCGGCGGTGAAAAGAAGCGCGCTGAAATCCTCCAGATGTCTCTGCTTGAGCCAAGCCTGTGCGTTCTGGATGAAACTGACTCCGGTCTGGACATCGATGCACTGCGCATTGTTTCAGAAGGCGTCAACCAGCTGCGCTCTCCTGACCGCTCCATGATCGTCATCACGCACTACCAGCGTTTGCTCGATCACATCGTCCCGGACGTGGTGCATGTTCTGTCCAAAGGCAAGATCGTAAAAACCGGTGGTAAAGAGCTTGCTCTTGAACTGGAGAAAAACGGTTACGCTGATTACGTCGATGAAGAAGCAGCTTGAGCTGGAGGGTGACCGATGAATGCTCCGGCAAAGATTCAAGAGACTAACGCAGAGCAGAGCCTGAACGCTCAGTTCGACGCAATTTTCGCGCAAACAACGCAAAAAAACGCAAATCAACGCAAGCAGGCGTGGGACGCTTTCAAAGCGAAGGGCATCCCGCATCGCCGCGTTGAGGAGTGGCACTATACTGATCTGCGCTCCAAGATGAACGATGCATTTGCATTGGCTTCCAAAACCACTCCCAAAGCCGAGGCTTTGAACGGAGCAGGTGAGCTGAAGACCTACCGCATCGCCATCGTAAACGGTCGCTACGCGCCAAAACTGTCTTCAAATCAGGAAGTTGCAGGTCTGTCCGTAGCTGAAACCAGTGGTGTTTTGGAAGCTCAGCTCGGCACTGACGATGCTATGGCGTCCCTCAATCAGGCTCTGGTTCAGGGTGGCATCAGCATCAAGATCGATGCAAATGCAAAGATTGGGCTACCAATCGAGATCGTTCGTTACACCGACGGTTCCGACATCAGCTCCTATACCGGCACCTCCGTCGAGATTGGTGATAACGCAAAAGCGCTCATCATCGAAAGCTTCGAAGGTGATGCAAATGCCGCTTATCAATCCAACGCCCTCACAGAGGTCAAAGTTGGTGATAAGGCAGATGTGCACTGGCTGAAACTGCAGGTGGAAAGCCCAAAAGCTCAGCATATTGAAACGCTTAGCGTTGAGTTGGGTGCGGAAACAAACTTCCAGCACTTCATCTACAACGAAGGCTCGGCCCTGTCCCGCGCGCAGCTCTTCCTTGAGTTCAAAGGCGAGTGCACCCACGCCGGTCTGCGCGGAACATCCCTGCTCAAAGACAGCCAACATGCTGATATCACACTGTTTGTGAACCACGCCGTTCCAGGATGTGAAAGCCGCGAATACTACCGAGCCGTCGTCGACGACAAAGCCCGCTCAGTCTTCCAAGGCAAGATCATTGTGAAACAGGCGGCTCAGAAGACCGATGGTCAAATGATGATCAAAACGCTTCTCCTGAGCGATACTGCTGAAATCAATGCCAAACCTGAGCTGGAGATCTTCGCAGACGACGTTCAGTGCGCCCACGGTTCCACCACCGGCGACATTGACGAAGACCTGCTGTTCTACCTCATGGCACGCGGTATTCCTGAAGCACAAGCACGCAAAATCCTCGTTCTCGCATTCCTTTCTGAAGCTATTGAGGAATTTGAAGAGGAACAGTGTGTAGACTTGCTGGAAGCAATGACCCGCAAGTGGCTTCACGCAGATGATTTGGTGAGCGAATGACCAAGGTCGATAACACGGCTTTTACAGCTCCATACGACGTTGAGAAGGTTCGGAAAGATTTTCCGATCCTTTCCACCAAGGTCTATGGCAAGCCGTTGGTTTATCTGGATAATGGCGCGTCGGCCCAAAAGCCAACGGCAATGATTGATGCAATCACCAAGGCCTATACCCAAGAATATGCCAATGTACACCGTGGCTTACACTACCTGTCAAACACAGCCACCGAAAACTTCGAGGCGGCCCGCGAAATCACGCGCCGCTTCCTGAATGCGCCAAGCGTTGATGAAGTGGTCTTCACCAAGTCAACCACGGAGGCAATCAACCTGGTTGCCTATGGTCTGGAAGAAGAAATCCAGGAAGGTGATGAAATTGTCATCTCCATTCTGGAGCACCATTCCAACATCGTGCCTTGGAACTTCCTTCGGGAACGCAAGGGCGCGGTCATCAAATGGGCCCCGATTGCAGATGATGGAACGTTCTTGCTGGATGAGTTCGAGAAACTCCTGACAGACCGTACCAAAATCGTCGCAATTACGCAGATGTCCAACGTCACCGGAACTGTGGTTCCTGTGAAGGAAGTCACGCGCCTTGCCCACGAACGTGGTGCAAAAGTCCTGATCGACGGCTCGCAAGGTGCAGTGCACATGCCTGTCGATGTTCAGGATATTGACTGTGATTTCTATGCGATTACCGGGCATAAGCTCTACGGTCCAAGCGGCATCGGCGCGCTTTACGGCAAGAAAGAACTTCTCAACAAACTGCGCCCATTCCAGGGTGGTGGTGAGATGATCAAGGACGTGACTGAGTGTCTCGTTACCTATGCCGAAGCTCCCCATCGCTTTGAAGCCGGCACCCCGCCAATCGTTCAGGCTATTGGATTGGGCGCCTCGCTTAACTATATGGAGAGTCTAGGGCGCGAAAATATCGCATTGCATGAAGCGTCCCTACGTGATTATGCGGCGCAGCGTTTACAGGAAGTCAATTCACTCAAGATCTTTGGTAATGCCAAGGATAAGGGGGCGATTTTTTCCTTTGAGATTGAAGGGGTACACGCCCATGACATCTCAATGGTGATTGACAGAGAGGGCGTTGCAGTTCGGGCAGGAACGCATTGTGCACAACCTTTGCTGGCGCGCTATGGAGTGACCAGTACATGCCGTGCAAGTTTTGGCCTGTACAACACCCATGAAGAAGTTGATCGCCTGGTAGAAGCCTTGCGTAAAGCGCAGATGATGTTTGGTTAGGACCTATGACAGACAACACACAAACAAGCGAGTTTTCTGACGGACCTTTGACAACTCCGGAAATCAAGCAAAGCTCCGCAATTCCCGCTGAAGAGCTGGAGCGTTTGACCGCTGATATCATTGCTGCGATGAAGACCGTATTTGACCCGGAAATTCCGGTTGATATCTACGAGCTTGGCTTGATCTACAAGGTTGATATTGAAGATGATCGCGCGGTCAAAATCGATATGACATTGACTGCTCCCGGTTGCCCGGTTGCTGGTGAAATGCCGATCTGGGTAGAAAACGCAGTAAGTTCCGTTCCAGGTGTTGGCGCGGTTCAGGTGGACATGACCTTCGATCCTCCATGGGATCCAAGCCGAATGTCTGACGAAGCTCGCGTTGCCTTGAACTTCTTCTAAGGTTCGCATAGCGCTGACAATGTATGGCACCTCGACCGTGTTGAGATGCCCATGGAGGGTGCAAAATGGCCTCAGGTTTTCAGGTACTTTCGCTGACGGACGAAGCAGCTGATTACATTCGCACACTGCTTGATGCAAGCGATGCAGATCCAATTGGACTGCGCGTCGCCATCAAGACGGGCGGCTGTGCGGGCATGGAATACGAACTGGGTCTGGTGACCGAAGCAAAAGCTGGTGATGATGTCGTTGAAGATAAAGGCGTAAAAGTCTTTGTCGATCCGGCAGCAACGCTGTATCTGCTCGGAACCGAGATGGGTTTTGAAAGCACAAAATTTCGCTCTGGTTTCACCTTCAAGAATCCAAATGAAGTGTCTGCGTGCGGCTGCGGTGAATCCGTAGAACTGCTGCCAGCTGATCTTTCAAAGTTTGCTCAGAAAAACTAGAACTGCTCATTTTAGAGTGGCTTAGGGAATAATAGGTGGGGCCATGTCTCTTTTTGAATCATTGAAAAACGATAATATTGAGACATGGCACTCCTACACCAAACATGAGTTTGTTCAGGGGCTTGGAAGCGGAACGCTGCCAATTGCAGCTTTTAAAAAGTATCTGGTCCAAGATTATCTCTTCCTGATCGAATTTGCCCGCGCCTACGCGCTCGGCATGTATAAATCCACCGATCTCGCCCAGATGCGAAAGTGCCTTTCCTCTGCCAAGGGCATTTTGGAAGTGGAGATGAGCCTTCATATTCGCCTATGTGAGAGTTGGGGGCTTTCCGAAGCTGAGATCGTGGCAACACCCGAAGAACCAGCCAACCTTGCCTACACTCGTTACGTGCTCGATACCGCAATGAAAGGCGATATCCTCGACCTGAAAGTCGCACTCGCGCCATGTGCAATTGGCTATGGTGAGATCGGTGCGGAGCTGGCACAGCAGGATGGTGCACTCGAGCCAAGCAATCCATATGCAGAGTGGATCAAAGAATACTCAAGCGATGAGTATCAGGAGCTTGCAGCGAGCGCGGTCAAAGAAATCGATGATCTGGGCGCGCTTTACGCAACAGAAGCCCGCTACGCCAGACTATCGAAAATATTCAGAGAAGCCACTAGACTTGAAGCCAATTTCTGGCAGATGGGTCTCGACGTATAATCATTCCAATGACCACGTCACAGTTCTGTGAGTGGGCGAAGTACGCAAAATTCTTGCTTGTCTTAAGTAGGGTGGTGCAAGCTTTCGCATATTTATATGTTTTGGTGATTATTTATGTCTTTATCCGATTTTTTTCTTTCCGAAAAACGACCGTTATTTCTGGAAAAAGTTCGCTGCCGTCCCATGTTTGGAGGTCACGGCTACTATTCCAATGGCAAGATGTTTGCCCTTGTTCGCGAAAAGTCTCTCTATCTCAAAGCCGGGTCTGGCAATGTTGCCGACTTCCTGCTGACCGGCCAGCTGCCGTATATCCATCAGTGTTTTGGAGAGTATTTCCCGACCAACTTCTATTCAGTCCCGATGGATGTGGTTGAGGATGAAGAGCAGCTGACACAATGGATTACAAAAGCGATCAGTCAGTTGAATGAGGCTCGCCAAAACGAAAAGGCGTCATCCGCATTGGATAGCCGACAAAAAAAGGCGGCAACAATTACATCTGCCGTCCTTAACTCATTTTTCTTTTAGAGACAGTCGCGAAACTCAAGCAACCTGCGTTACGCTGGGGACTTTTCTTTCTTCCTCAGACCTTACCAGATTGCGACCGGCTTTCTTGGCAGCGTAAAGCGCAAGGTCAGCGCGCGACACCATGCTTTCCGCACTGTCGCCCGGCCTGAATGTGGAAATTCCGATTGAGATCGTGATGCGGCCCAGATTCTCACCTGTGGAGCGTTTCACCAGCTCCTTGGCGACCACATTCTTACGGATCTTCTCCGCAATTACCTCGGCATCTTCAATAGTCGTTCTTGGCAGGATAATGCCAAACTCTTCACCACCATAACGACAGGCAATATCGCTGTTCTTGACGTTTTGTTGCACAGCAAGCGCTACGAGACGAAGAACCTGATCTCCGGTCTGGTGGCCATAATTGTCGTTAAACTGCTTGAAGTGGTCGATATCGGAAATCAGTAAGGAGAGGGGATCGTTGCTCTCATCAGCCTCATTGACTGCCCGAATTAGGCTTTGATCGAAGTGCTTACGGTTGTTCAGGGTCGTCAGTTCATCAGTCAAAGACTCATAACGGATCGCTTCCAGACCTTCCTGCAAAACGCCAATCTGCTGACGGGAATCAACCAGCTGCTCACGAAGCTCCTGATTGCTCTCGGCTGTCTCGGTGGTTAGCTTCGCAAGGTGGACGACAAGTTTGGAAAGTTGAGCCGGATCAGTAACCTTCTCAAGAGCGCCCAGTGCGCGCGTCAGCTCATCAGCATATTCTGTGGTTTGCAGCGTGCCTTTATCAAGTGCGGAAATCAGCTCCCGAACTTCCTTGGAGATCTTATCGCCAACCTCATCAATCCGTTCGCCTAAACGGTTGGGGGACAAAAAGCGATTGTAGATCTTCTGCGTCTCGATGGGAGAGATTTTACCATCACGGGCAAGAATCTTATTGATGGTCCGGTTCAGAGAGCGGTTAAACCCAGAGGCATACGAATACCACAACTCATAGTTGCGCGGAAACGCTGGTAGACTATTTGTCTTGATGTAACCCAGCGCACTGTCTGCATAAACTATGGTACGCTTGAACTCGTCTTCTTGACTCATGATTGCATCACCGCGCCGCAGATAGGCTATCCCATCTATAGTAAGCTAATTTAACTTAAGCTTATTTAATGGGATATACCTAACCAGTGGTTAACCCTGGTAAATTGGCTATCGGCTTTGTGCTTTAGACCGTGTTGCCCTCAGCAAGAAGGCTGGGATGTGGCTTGAGTTGCGGAGAATTGCTTCATCTTTAGGCGGCGTAGCCCGACGAGTACCGCGAGTGCGAGGGTGTGGACGACGTTCTGCAAGCGCTGGAACTTCAGGTTGCTCCTCAAGGCCAGCTGGCACAGTTTCAACTTCCACTGGATCTGCGGCTTCCTGCACTTCAGCCTTAGGCTTGCGAGAACGACCTTTGTCTTTTGACGTACGCGAAGAACGGCGGCGAGATTTTTTCTCTTCAGCAGCGAGGGAGAAGTCAAGCGGCTCACCAGCCCACTCCAGTTCCTTGCCAATCGTCTCGTTGATCGCTTGCAATGCTTTTTCGTCCTTACCTGTCACAAGGGAGATAGCAGTGCCGGCGCGACCGGCACGTCCAGTACGTCCAATCCGGTGCACGTAATCTTCTGCGTGAATTGGAAGGTCAAAGTTAAATACGTGACTTACGCTTGGAATATCCAGACCACGCGCGGCAACATCACTGGCAACAAGAACCTTGATGTTACCCTTTTTAAAGTTGTCCAGCATGGCCATACGAGAGCGCTGATCCATGTCACCATGCAGCGCGCCAACAGAAAATTCATGACGCACAAGGGAGCGGAACAACGTGGCCACATCACGTTTACGGTTACAGAATACAATCGCGTTCTGTAGATCCTCAGCGCCTTCGATCAGCTCGCGTAGTTTCGCGCGCTTATCATAGTCTTCTGAGTCTGAGGCCACGATACATTGCGTCACGGTATCAGCAGTCATAGACGCCTTCGCCACTTCCACTCTTGCCGGGTTCTGCAAAAATGTATCGGTCAATCGCTGAATTTCGGCTGGCATTGTTGCAGAGAAGAACAGCGTCTGACGTGTGAAGGGTATCAGCTTGCAGATGCGCTCGATATCAGGAATGAAGCCCATGTCCAGCATACGATCAGCTTCATCGATAACAAGAATATCGACGCCCTGAAGCAGCAATTTGCCGCGCTCGAAATGATCGAGCAAGCGGCCCGGCGTTGCAATCAAAACATCGGCACCGCGCTCAAGTTTACGGTCCTGGTCTGCAAAAGAAACACCACCGATGAGCAGAGCCACGTTCAACTTGTGATTGACACCATAGCGGTTGAAGTTGTCCTCAACCTGCGCAGCAAGCTCACGTGTAGGCTCAAGAATAAGTGTTCTTGGCATCCGGGCGCGCGCGCGGCCTTTTTCCAGAAGAGTGATCATCGGCAGCGTAAAGCTGGCCGTTTTCCCGGTCCCAGTTTGAGCAATTCCGAGGACATCTCTACGCTCGAGAACGTAAGGGATGGCGCCTGCCTGAATGGCAGTCGGCTCTGTATAACCAGAGGCTTCTACAGCGGAGAGAACTTTCTCACTAAGTCCGAGAGTGGAAAACGACATATGGCATGTTCTTTACAATAATTGTGGAGAGAAGCTGGAATCCGTATGAACTACAGGGTTCTCCAACCAGTTTGGCGGAACACTACATTTCTAAGCAGCGTTGTCAATGAATTCTGCGGCATAACCGATATATTCCTTCAAGTTATGCCGAGGTTGCTGAGTTCTAACCAACGCAGAAATCAGCAACTATTCGCAATTAAGGGTCTTTTAAATATCTAGATCAGTGGCGAACTCCGCACGCTCCTGAATGAAGTTAAAGCGAGCCTCAGGTTTATTACCCATCAACTGCTCAACCGCATTGCGTGTCTCGATAACGTCATCCTCACTAATAATCACTTGGAGTAATGTACGACGTTTTGGATCCATCGTGGTCTCTTTCAGCTGAGCTGGAAGCATTTCACCCAGCCCTTTGAAGCGGCCAATTTCAACCTTGCCGTTCTTCTTAAAACTGGTTCTCAGGAGTTCCTCGCGGTGTGCATCATCACGGGCATAAAGCGTCTTGCCACCCTGACTAATCCGATAAAGTGGCGGAACGGCAAGGTAAAGGTGCCCATTATTGATCAGATCCGGCATCTCTTTGTAAAAGAAGGTGATGAGCAGCGCTGCAATGTGTGCGCCATCCACATCCGCATCCGTCATAATCACAATGCGTTCGTAGCGCAGTTCCTTATCGCTGTAGTTGGAGCGCGTACCGCACCCTAGCGCCTGAATGAGATCAGAAAGCAGCTGGTTCGCCACCAGCTTATCCCGGCCCGCATTGGCCACATTCAGGATCTTGCCTCGCAGAGGAAGCACAGCCTGAGTAGACCGGTTCCGCGCCTGTTTGGCAGAGCCACCCGCAGAATCGCCCTCCACGATGAACAATTCAGTGCCTTCGGATTTACTGGTGGAACAATCGGCTAGTTTGCCCGGTAGGCGCAGGCGGCGCACCGCAGTCTTGCGGGCAACGTCTTTATCCTGACGCCGCTTTAAGCGCTCTTCAGCGCGGTCAATCACCCAATCAAGCAGCTTGTTGGCTTGGTTGGGAGAGGCCGTAAGCCAATGATCGAATGCATCACGAACCGCATTTTCAGCAATGCGTGTCGCTTCGTTGGTCGCCAGCTTGTCTTTGGTCTGCCCAACAAACTCCGGCTCGCGAACGAAGACAGAAAGCATGCCAGCTGCTGATGTTAGTACGTCATCTCCGGTAATAATGGAGGCCTTCTTGTTACCAATCAGCTCGCCATAGGCCTTCAAACCGCGCAGCAATGCGTACCGCAGACCGGTCTCGTGTGTACCGCCTTCTGGCGTCGGAACTGTGTTACAGTAAGAATTGACAAAGCCATCGCCAGCAAACCAGGCAACAGCCCATTCCACTGACCCGTGTTTACCAGTCGCCTGCGTCCGGCCAGCAAAGAGCTCATCCGTCACACGGCGCTCCTTGCCGAGCGCTTCTTCCAGATAATCCTTCAGTCCGCCAGGGAAGTGGAAAGTTGCACTTTCAGGAATGCCATTTGCTTCATCTGCAAGAGACTTGGCGCAGCGCCAGCGAATCTCAACACCGCCGAACAAATACGCCTTGGAACGCGCCATCTTCATCAACCGGGCAGGCTTGAACTTCAGCGATTTGCCAAAGATCTGCGCATCCGGCTTGAAGCGTACCATGGTGCCGCGGCGGTTATGAATGTCACCGACAAGCTCAAGGCCGCCATCAGCAAGGCCGCGCCGGAAAGTTTGGCGATAGAGCTTGCGATTTCGTGCAACCTCAACCACCAGCTCTTCAGAGAGCGCATTAACAACGGAAATACCCACACCATGCAGGCCGCCAGAGGTCTCATAGACCTTGCTGTCAAACTTACCGCCAGCGTGCAGGGTCGTCATAATGACTTCCAGAGCGGACTTGTCTTTGTATTTGGGGTGCGGGTCAATTGGAATACCGCGCCCGTTATCCGTAATTGTCAGGAACCCATCATCGCCGAGCGAGACATCAATCCAACTGGCGTGGCCTGCAACGGCCTCATCCATGGAGTTGTCGATCACTTCAGCAAACAGATGGTGCAGCGCCTTTTCATCCGTACCGCCGATATACATACCCGGGCGGCGGCGAACCGGCTCCAGACCTTCCAGCACCTCAATGTCGGCAGCGGTATACTCTGCTTCGCCTCCAGTAGGAGCTGTGCGTCCAGCGGAAGAGGGTTTTGCAGGTGAGGTCGGTGCGCTTGCTACTGGTGCTTGTTTCTTCCCAGTGCCGCCAGAAGAGGACGTCAGCTCATCCATGCTTTTAGAAACATCTGCAAACAGATCATCAGGCGTGCTCATCATACCTCTTTGGTCTTGCGGTCAAATAGTCTCGAATCAATCGGCAGTTTTGCAGGAGTGAGAGAAAAGGGCAAAGATCTGCCGGAGTTCTACTCTTGTTCCTTGTGGGTAAGCGCCAGATATACGCTTTTTCGCTTACCGGAATGTGCCGTGTCCCACCAGAAGTAGGGATCTGAAGCCATATGCGCCATTCGCGGCGAAATTACAAATGGCATTTCTGATTACCTCAGAGCCTTTGGTGAAAACTGTACACCGGACATACACATGCCAGTAGCGTCATGTGCTGCAGATTGTTGCGAGCGTGCAACAACAATTGGCGCTGACCAGGATCGTGGAAACTGACACTGGTTCGCCTCTGGGAAATTGGATAGTTTGCCTTGTCTATGTTTGAAACTGGCCGAACTGTGTACGGTTTTTGTTGGTCGGACAAAAAGCTAGGCATTTGTAAGATCATTTGTGACAATTTGAAGAAACGTCTTCTTTGGAAACAAAATTGACATTTTTCTCTTTCATAGCCTGAAACCATAGCGTTGGCATGAATTGATTAAGAAGTCAGAACCGTTCGTCCCTCGACAACGGTCAAGTGAGGCACTTTGAAAAATGCTTTGTTTATGGATGGTATTGTAGCGCACAGCGGTGCGTTCACGCGTCTCATTGCAAGTCTGGGCTGTGCCTCGGTTCTTACCTTTTTTGCTGTCGGGAATGCACAGGCGCTGGATGCCAACAAAGGCACGAGCGCGGTGGCTGCCGTCAATCAGATGGCAAAAGTCACGCCGCAACAAGCTTTGAAAGAAGGGGCCCGCGCTTATTATTCCGGCGAAAAAGACAAGGCGCTTTCTCCATTACGCTACGCTGCAGAAAACGGGCAGGCCATGGCCGCCTGGAAGCTGGGCAGAATGTACTCTCAAGGTGATGGAGTACCAGAAGACGATCTTCGTGCGTTTCGGTACTTCTCTCAAGTCGTCCGCGAATACTCCGCCGATGGTCCGGAAGCCCACTCAGCACCGTTTGTTGCAAGTGCTCTGGTTGAGATTGGCCGCTACTTCCTCACAGGGATTAGCGACACTCCGGTAAAGCAAAATCCTCACAAGGCACATGAAGTCTTTACGTATGCGGCTTCCTATTTTGGCGACGCTGATGCGCAATATAATCTTGGCCTTATGTATCTGGACAACAGACTCCCCGACTTTGATCGCCGCCTTGCAGCCCGCTGGTTGAAACTGGCCGCTGTCAAAGGGCATGTAGGCGCACAGGCCAAATTTGGTGAGCTGCTCTTTTTTACAAAGGAAATGACAGCTGCCCGCATGACGGGATTGAAATGGATGACGCTGGCACGCCGACAGGTTGCTGGCAGTGAGAGCAACGCCTGGATTGTTGCCCTCCACGAAAAAGCATTCTCCCTTGCCACGGAAAAGGAACGCCGCAAGTCCGCTAATTGGGCCGATGAATGGCTATCCAAGCGCGGCCTCGTTGTTGCTTCCAGCCAGTAATCCAGTTCTTCCGCTCCTCCCTCAATTGACTACTTGATTTTCCACCATCACTCATCAGAACAGCGTCGCTTCAATAGCCATGTTCAAGTGCAGGCTTCTGCCTGACGACAACTGACTATGCTACGAACAGTGCGCTGAGTTGGGCGAGGGGGTATTACTGCTCGTTTGACAGTTGCATTTCCCAGAAAACCAAAAAAATTTTCTTTTCTTATGTACTCTCTTTAAGTCTCTGAAATCTCAGAGTTTTCAACAGCGCTAGGCAGTTTTGGAATTTTTCCCTCATGATTTGGGAAAAACTAGAAAACGTGCTTGCCAAGCTTTAAAACTCTGCCTATATACCTGCCTCAACAGGACGCCGCAGGGCGTCACGTTGATGAGATCGGAGCATAGCGCAGCCTGGTAGCGCATCTGGTTTGGGACCAGAGGGTCGCAGGTTCGAATCCTGCTGCTCCGACCATTCATCAACACGAAGATAGATCGGAGCATAGCGCAGCCTGGTAGCGCATCTGGTTTGGGACCAGAGGGTCGCAGGTTCGAATCCTGCTGCTCCGACCATCTATCGACCCGAAGATTAGTTCGGAGCATAGCGCAGCCTGGTAGCGCATCTGGTTTGGGACCAGAGGGTCGCAGGTTCGAATCCTGCTGCTCCGACCATCTTCTCTTTCTCTCAAAAATTTGCACTTCTTTAAAGAAATCACCAGTCTAAAGCGGATTGCGTTTGATTTGAATCGAGAGGTTCTCAGCTTGAGCACATTTGTCTGGTTCACTTTCTTTCAG